>CAYMUL010000007.1:33023-70827 GCA_964393605.1 uncultured Ignavibacteriaceae bacterium
AAAAAACAACACCGGAACTTTGAGTCCAGTTCATCTACCAATTCCGCCACTTCGGTTATGATATTTTTAAATTGGGAATGCAAAGCTATTCCTCTACCCTTTAACTACCAAATTTTTTTTCTTTCAATAAAATATTTTTTTACAGATTTTTAAAAATTTAAGTTTGATTTGAATAAAATTATTGCAAAATTTAGAAAAATTTTTTATTAATTAACTATCAACTAACTAAAGGAACAAAGATGAGAAAAAATCTACTCAATCTCTTTTCTTTATTTGCATTATTTTCTGTATTAACGTACAGTCAAACCGGTGCAGATTGGAAATGGCAGCATCAAACTCCGCAAGGAAATGCTAACAGATTTGTAAAAATCTGGGATGCAAATAATTGGTACACAATGGGACTCAATGGTACATTCATGAAAACGACCGATGGAGGTACAACATGGTCATTTCATCATAAAGCAGGCTCAATCTATACAGATGGAAGCTACACAAGTAATTACGATGCACACTTCTTCAATCAGTCCACCGGCGTTGCTGTTGGATTTAGAGGCATAATTCGTACAACGGATGGTGGCGCAACGTGGGATACTGTCTATATGGCTGTATCAGGTACTACAAATCGTACGTTGTATCAAGTTTATTTTATGGATGCGAATATTGGATACGCTGTAGGAACGAGTGGCGTTTGTGTTAAAACAACTGATGCAGGATTAACTTGGAATGTTGTAGCTACAGGTGTTACAACTTCTCTTTATGATGTTTGGACGCCAAATGATACCTTGATTATCATAGCTACAACTTCAGGCAATACGCGCCGATCAACTGATGGTGGTGCAACATGGACAGCAGTCAATGTTGGCAACACTTCTTCCCTATATAAATTAGAATTTATGAATTCAACAACCGGTATGGTTGCTGGGTCTTCGGGTAAGGCAGCAGTTACCACAGATGCAGGTTTGACTTGGACGAATGCGAGCACAGGTCTGGCAACAACAGCAAGTTTCTACGATATAGATTATCGAAGCGGTTTAGCTCCATTCAAACTGAATGAAGGTTTCGAAGACGCTACCTTTCCTCCTACAAATTGGCAAAAGGTTAGCGTACTTGGAACAAAAGAATGGGTTCGTACGACGGCTCAGTATCATTCTGGTTCAGCTTCTGCTTTCATGAATTATGAGACAACCGGCGGAGACGATTGGTTGATAACGCCAAAAATTTTAGCCGCTTCGGGCGATTCGCTTGTATTCTGGTTGAGAAGACAATTTAGTTCAAGCTATCCTCCGGATTCATTGTTAGTAAAAGTCTCTTCCGGTGATTCTGCTGTTGGAAGTTTCACATCAACTGTCTATCAACTTGAAGTGAATTCTTTGGCATCGGGAACATGGACTAGGGTATCAGTGAGCCTTAGTTCGTTCGCCGGACAAAATATCTTCATCGCTTTCCAACATAAAGATACTGATGGCAACGGTGTATATCTTGACGATGTTCAAATTGGAACTTTCGCTCAGGTTACTGAAACTTATTTAACCGGTTATTCGATGAATATGTATTTGAGCACAGATTTAGGAACTACTTGGAGCGTTTATAACCATTTAACTCCAACTCAACCATGGACAAGCACTTATTATGCCACTGATGTCATGGCAGACGGAACAGTATTAACCGGCGGTGCTTTCGGCTTGTTAAATAAAAAAGTTGGATCGGCTGATGCGACTGTTTATACGACTTTCCAACGTGCAGGAACTATTTATGATATTTGGGCCCAATCCTCAACAGGCAAAGTAATCACGGTTGGCGCACCATCGGTCGCCGGCGTGTACGATCAATTTTTCTACTCCACTAATGGAGGCGGTACATGGAATATTTCTACAACAACAATGAGCCAGGGAGCTACTTCTCCTTCGTATCATGTTGAAATTCCTGAACCATCCGGTGATGAATTGTTAAAAGGAGAAATCGAATCTCCAACTTCAACTGCTACATTCAGAAGCATTGATATGCTTGATGCAAACAACGGATGGGCTTGCGGTTCTAATAGTGCTGTTTATAAAACAACGAACGGAGGTGTAACATGGGATTCTGTGGCTACGCCGATTCCGGCAGGTAAAACACTATATAAAATCGACTTTGTTACCGCAAATGTCGGCTGGGTTTTCTCATTCACAACTGAAGCAACAGGCACAGTTTGGAAAACAACTGACGGAGGTGCTACATGGACTCCAACAATACTTCCAGGCACAGGATTAGCAACACAAGTTTATTCTGCTCACATGATGACGGAAACAAAAGGTTATCTTGTTAACTATATCCCCCGCCCGATGATTACTACAGATGGTGGGGCAACATGGACCGAGCAAGCAATAAGCGACGCTTATGCCGGTACAATGTATGACATTCAGATGGTGAGTGATTCTGTCGGTTTCATTGCCGCAGGCACTGGTAGAATGTATAAAACCACAAATGGCGGTGCCTTGTGGGATACTATTGCGGCACTTCCATTTAAAACCGGAACTCGCTATGCACTTCATTTTATTAATCCTTCTGTCGGTTATGTTGCCGGTTCTGCAGGCACTTTGCTTCGTACGAATGACGGTGGAAATACCTGGACTTTAGAAAATACTAATGGTGGTGCAGTGAACTACGCAGTTTATATTGCTCAACCAACATCCGGTGATACTTCGGCTGTCTACGTTGGAGCGTCCAGTTCACAGATCTTCAAATACAGTTCACTTGTTGTTCCTGTTGAACTTGCTAGTTTCACATCAAACATTAGCGATAATAATGTAACACTCAATTGGAGTACATCGACCGAAAAAAATAACTTCGGTTTTGATGTTGAAAGAAGAACAATTGGCGAAGAATGGAACAAGATTGGTTTCGTCAACGGAAATGGAACTTCCACAAAAGTAAGCGAATATATTTTCACCGATTCGAAACTTGCTGTTGGTAAATACAACTACAGAATCAAACAACTTGATTTCGATGGAACATTTAGTTACTACGAACTCAGCGGCGAAGTTGAAATCGGTTCACCGGAAAATTATAGTCTTTCACAGAACTATCCGAATCCATTCAACCCCACAACCGCAATCAACTATGCTATTCCTGTTGACGGAATGGTTACTTTAACAATCTTCAACGCACTCGGTGAAAAAGTTAAAGTTCTCATTAATGAAGTTCAAAAAGCAGGTCATTACTCAATCAACTTTGATGCAAGTAACTTGACAAGTGGATTGTACTTCTACAAAATTGAATCAGGAAGTTTCTCTTCTGTTAAGAAGATGATGCTCTTGAAGTAAATTAATAATGAAAAGTTATTAATTAATAATTAGGTCGAGCGAAAGCTCGACCTTTTTTTTTTTGACATTTCATTTCCACATAATTACACCATATTTCAAAAATTATTTGCCAATCTAAAATAAGTAAGAGTGGTTCTTTCAAACATTCATAAACGCGTGTAAATTATTGTGGATGCTCAATTCTGTTATGCGGTGCAAAGACTAAAATAAATTGCATCTAAAAAAAAAAATCTTTAATTTGTAACAGACTAATTAACATTATATTTATTCATATGATAGGAGATAGTATGCAAATACTTGAAACAATCTTTCTGAAAAAGAGTAGCAAGCTTAGTATGTATTTTATGACTATGTTTGCCGCTCTTTTTGTGTTTAGTAGCTCTCTATATTCCCAACCATTAACATACCAGTATACTGCAACTGCAGGAACGTACACTCCATTAACCGAGAGTAATCAATTTACAACATGGACTGGTACAGCTGATGACGGATATACAAATGCTACTGATATCGGTTTCTCCTTTGTTTATGCCGGGAATGCGTTTACTCAATTCCAGGTTTCAACAAATGGATTCTTAAGATTCGGTTCCGGGTTAACTAGTGCAACAGCATCAAATGCACTTGCCGGTACCTTAAGAAACATAATTGCCCCCTTATGGGATGATCATAAAGTTGATGCAACAACTTCCATTACATATAAACTAACCGGAACTGAACCAAATAGAGTTTTAACGGTTGAATGGAAGGACGTTTATTGGAATTATAATGCAGCAGCACCGAATGCAAATTTTCAGGTGAACCTGTATGAAACAACAAATAAAATCGAATTTATTTATGGAACATTTGGTACCCCGAACGTTGCAACAGCTTCAATAGGATTATCTGATGGAACAGCCATAAGCACTGCCGGTCGTTCGGTAGGTACATTCTTAAGTATTGTTGTTGCCGGCGATGTCGCTAATCGTATCTATCAGCAATCGATGGGTTACGAATTGACAGGAGGAACTGTAGCACCTGATGCAAATACAGTCTTTTCATTCACCCCGATGACCCCGGCACCAATTGCAACCGGAACTTATACTATTGGAGGAACAAGCCCGACTTATGCATATCCAAGCCAGGCGGCAACCGCATTAAATATGAACGGTATTGCTGGACCTGTTGTTTTGGAAATCCGTGACGGAACTTACGACGATATCTTTCATCTGATAAATGTAGCAGGCACTTCTTCTACAAATACAATAACTGTTAAGAATGCAACCGGAGCTACGGTTACTTTTTCTCCCAAATTCGGTAGAGCATCTACAACTGCACCTTCTGCAATACTCGGAGATGCGATGATTCGGCTGGAAGGAACTCAATATACTACTATTGATGGCTTAAGATTTGTTGAAAATGATGCTAATACTACCACTACCCAAAAATTTAATATGGGAGTAATATTATGTAATTCCGTAGTAACAACTGCCGGTGGTTCTGTTTATAGCGGTTCAAGGTTCAATACATTAAAGAATCTTTATATGAATCTAAAATCGGATCAATTACCTGTCAATGCAGGTGCTATTGGAATTCGTTTTGGAACTGCAGGAACTGCAACAACCGATACAAATTTCGCTAATAGTTACAATACTATTCAAGATGTTACCATTGAAGGATTTTGGCGTGCTGCTATATTCATGTATGGATTCACAGGTAATGTTAATCCTGACAGAGGGAATCGTATCACAGCAGTAACCGGAAGAAATGCTCTCAGAAATGTGAACATTACTTCAGGCAGCAGCAGTGATATCCGAGTAATTGAAATGAATGCTCAAAGAGATGTCACCATTGAAAAAACGGATATTTATGATGTTTCAAGTACCGTGCATACTACCAACGGTATCTGGGGCATCAGGTTAAATCCTGCTAACTCCTCTATTGATTATGTTTCAGGTACGGTTGTTATAAATGATGTAAACATCTACAATCTTGAAAATTCCGGTGCAGGTACAACAACAGGTTGGGCTTGCGGTATAGAAGCAAATAGGATGGATGATGGTTCATCTTTGTCTATTGCTAAAACCAAGATCTATGATATTTATACAAATTGCAACTCAACCGGAAGAGCAATCGGTATTTATGCAAATTTAGCTGCCGGTACAGGTTTTAGTACAACTGCTAATATCTATAACAATTACATTTATGATATTAGAGCACCAAGAAGTACAGCATCTACAACAACAACTGGTTCTGGGGTAATGGGACTTAATCTCCAAGCGGTTGCGGGAGGAACTCTGAATACCTTCAAAGTATATTACAATACTGTATTAATAGATAATGCAGTACCTCCGTCAGTTGCTTCTCACTATTCTACAAATTTATTTATGGCGAATTTTGGAACTGCTTCATTAGATTTAAGAAATAATATATTTGTTAATCTAATGTCTGCCGGTACAGCAGAAACCGGTAGGGCACAAAATATATTTGCAAGTGCTAATTCGAATCTACTTCGTTTAGCTCCCGAAACAGATTATAATGCTTATAATACTGGAATTGCAAGTGCAAACCGTCCGACTGCATATGACGGTGCAACAGCGTTTGCTACTTTAGCCGACTATCAGGCAGCAGTTGCTACAGGTGGATTAGGCGGACCAAGAGAAGTGAATAGTATCTCTGAAAATCCCACGTTTGTCGCAAATACAGCTCCTTACAACTTACATATAAATTCATCTGTACCAACTTTCCTTGAAGCTGGTGGTACTCCGATCACCGGAATCACAACCGATTACGATGGGGATGTAAGAAACGCAACCACGCCGGATATTGGTGCCGATGAGTTCAATGGAGTTCGTCCTACTGGACCTGTATTCGCTATTTCCCCGGATGTTAAAGATTATGGTCAAGTAAGAGTAGGTTTATCATCTTCTCAGGTATTTGCAGTTACTAATACGGGAGTTGGTACCCTTATTATCAATTCCTCAGCATTAATTGGAACAGATGTAACCCAGTTTGCATTAATTGATACAAATACTTATCCGAAATCACTCGGTGCAAATGAAAGTTTATCCTTAACGGTTACATTCTCCCCGACGAGCGTTGGATTAAAAACTGCAACGCTACAAGTCTCAGACAACCTGACTGAAGTTTTACATGAAGTCAACTTAAGCGGAACCGGTTTCGATCCTACAATAACCGCATTCCCATATGCAGAAGGATTTGAAAATACTTTATTCCCGCCACAGGGTTGGGAAAATGTTCAGATTACCGGTACAGGTTTATTTGAAAGAACTACTGCAGGTACAAACCCGACTACGGTACCTTATTCAGGTGTCGGTATGGCACAATTTAGATGCTATAGCTTCTCAAGCGGCACTACTGCAATTTTGGTTACTCCTCCTATTAACGTACCTGCTAATAACTACAGAGTAAAATTCTGGATGAACAGGGACGGCGGTTATTTAACAAACGGAGACAGAATATCAGTATTCTTCAATAATCAACCCGACTTAACCGGTGCAGATTCATTAGGAAACGTCTTCCGTTCAATTAATCTCGAACCAGTTGTAGCTACACCAGGCTGGTATCAGTACACTTTCAACTTCCCTGCAAACTCTATGGGAAATGGAAAACATATTATTCTTAAAGGTGTTAGTGCTTTTGGTAATAATATTTTCATCGATAGTTTGGTAATTGAACAAATTCCTGAATTTGCAGTTGATTGGTGTAATTTACAATGGCCTCCAAATCATACAATGACTGTTGGAGACACATTAACTGTTTATTCGCAAGCATGGATTAATGGAGTTACGAATTTGACCGGTGCTACACCAGGGCTTGATGCTTGGATAGGTATTAGTTCAACTAACACGAATCCTGCAACATGGAGTACTTGGGTTCCAGCAGTTTTCAACGCTGATGTTGGAAATAATGATGAGTTCATGGCGCAAGTAGGATTTAACTTACCAGCCGGAACTTACTATTACGCAAGTAGATGGCAATACTTAGCTGGTCCATTTAAATATGGTGGTCTAAATAATGGTTTCTGGGATAGTACAGCACATCCTTCAGGGGTGTTAACAGTTAATCCCATTACTGTAACAAATTATCCTTTCATTCAAGGATTTGAAGAAACTGTTTTTCCTCCACTTGGTTGGTCAGTTGAAAACTTGAATGGCGGAACGACCTGGACACGTGCAACCGGAAAACCACGTACGGGTGTTGGTCATGCGCAATATAGTTACAGTACTACTTTACCGGGTGATGATTATTTATTCACACCTGCTATGACTTTCCAGCAAGGAAAGACCTATGCAATTACATATTGGTATGCTGTTCAATCTGCTAGCTATGCGGAGAACCTCAAGATAACATTAGGTTCGACGCAAAATGCGGCAGGTGTTGATACCATACTTGCAGACCACCCGAATTTGATTAATACAACATATCAATCAAATACAGTTTATTTTTCTCCTGCATCAACAGGGCTATTTTTTATTGGATTCCATGCCTACAGTCTTCCGGATAAATGGAACATTGTAGTCGACGATATCGAAATTAATGTAGTACCGGATATTGATTATGCTTTGACGGGCGTAATGCAGGTTGATAGAATTCCAACTCCATTCAATTTAAACCCGGACGAACCTACATTTAGCAAAAATGTACCTATCGAAACTTTGATTGATGATAAATCATTCAGTGGAACACCGGCAAGTAACATGAATAATAGTAAATTAATTTTTGATCCCAATTCAGACTATGGATTAAAAACTTTTACTAATTCAAATCCTTTCGAAGGAATCGAAGGATTTACTGCTGTTAATATGAGAGCATTAGTGAAGAATCAAGGTGTCCAAAACATTCCGTATCAATTTGGTTTCAACTTCAACGGAGTTGCCGGTACGCCAATAAACAGACCGGGAGTTCCTTTTGCAACGACCGATACGATTGATTTTGCAGCAACACCAACCGCATTAGGAACATTTACTACCTTGGGTTATGTTACTGCTGCTAATGACTCCTTTAACCACAATGATACGCTGAGGAATTTTAAAACCTTAGTTTATCCAGATCCGATGTTAAGAATTAAATACGATAACGGACAGCACACTCCAAATACATTCATCGGTTATGGTGCCAATAATCTTCCTCTTACAGCCGGAGTAAGATTTACTGCTTCCGAAAATATCAAATTAACAAATGTCGATGCATTTTTCAGAAATGAAACTTCGCCAGATTCTATTCTTGTCAGAGTATGGGCTGCAGGTGCCGATACTTCTGCACCGGGAACTATGCTCTTTAGCAAAACTTTTGCCGGCGTGAATTACATTAATTTAGGAACGGGTGGAGATTATGTTACATTACCTTTAGGCGGTGATGCGCCAATCTTCATGGCTGGTTCAGATTTCTGGGTGAGCATATCATTTGTTTCAACCATCCAATACCCTATGGGAGCTCACAATTCTCCGCTAACTACTCCTGGAAGAAGTTATATTTCAGGAAATGATGGAGCTACCTGGGCACAATTAATCGTTACAACGGAACGTGCATGGTTACTTCGTGTTGTTGGTACTTCTTACGTGCCACCACTCTTCACCACAGTATGGCAACGTTCACAAGCTACATCCAGTTTGCCCTCTTGGTTCGGTACTCATACTGAAAGAGGTTTAGCTTTTGGTTCCACTAGTCCAACAGATGTGAACCCGAGAGTATTTGTCGCAAGCCGCAATGCAGGCTCTTTCGTAAAGATTCTCGATGCAAATACCGGTGCTGATGTTGGCGATTTGAATACGGCTGGTATTGCAGGTGGTACTTACGCATTAAACGATGTTGAAGTTTCATCTGACGGAAAAATATTCGTAACTAATCTTACTCTCAATGCCTCCACAGATACATTCAGAGTGTATATGTGGAATAATGAAGCTGCTGCCCCCGTTACTGTAATTAAGTGGATTGGTGCTGACGCGGTTAGATTAGGTGACAAATTTACAGTTGTCGGAGATTACTCAGCCGGTTCGGCAGTACTTTATGCCGGAAGTGCAACTGCAAGTCAATACAAAGTCTATAAATGGACAATGACCGGTGGGGCATTCAATCAAGCACCACAAACAATTGCACTAAGCGGTATTACAGCAGGTACACCGTCAAGTGCATCACTCAGTCCACTGCCAAATGGTGACTTTTATTGGAAAGCCACGGGATTCGGATTGCATAAATATCATGCAGACGGAACTCTATTAGGTATCGTTCCAACCACAACAGTAGCAAGCGGTGCTAATGCCGTCCGCTACATTGGTGGTATTGGAAACAATGAATATGTTGCAGTTTATCAGTACGGAACTACTACTGAAAATGCAAGAATTCTTGAGATTCCTAACGATAACATTCCAGGTGCAACAACTTATTTCATGACTCCTCAACTTGGTAACGCCACGAATACTAACGGTGCCGGAGACGTATCATATCGTTTCTATCCTGATCTTAAAGTTGATATTTTCGTCTTGGGAACCAACAATGGTTTAGGTTGTTACAGAACAACCGGCTCTATTCCTGTTGAATTACTCTCATTATCCGCAACTGCGGATGGTAATGATGTTATCATCAAATGGAGCACGGCTACTGAAGCTAATAGTCAAGAATTCCAGGTTGAAAGAAAAAATGTTGATCAGGACAACTGGTCTTTTGTTGGAAAAGTAAATTCTGCCGGTACATCTACCGACATTAAATCTTACTCTTTCACAGACAGAAATCTCAATTCTGGTAAATATTCTTATAGATTGAGAATGATAGATTTAGACGGAACATTCAATTATTCAAGCGAAATTGAAGTTGAAGTTGGAGTACCCCAACTATTTAATTTAAGTCAAAACTATCCGAACCCGTTCAATCCAAGCACAACTGTAAAATTTGCTCTTCCTTTCGAAAGCAAAGTTACGGTGCAAGTATTTGCAGTTACGGGTGAATTGGTTGAAACAATTTACAACGGACAGTTGGGAGTTGGTTATCATCAATTCGATTGGAATGCTTCACGCTTCGCAACCGGAATGTATATTTATCGCATGAGCGCACAGTCACTCGTCAACGATAAAACTTTCAACTCCGTCAAGAAGATGATGCTCTTGAAATAAATTAATAATGAAAATTAATAATTAATAATTAGGTCGGGCGAAAGCTCGACCTTTTTTATTTTAATGAATTGATTGTGGTGTAACCCGGAATTTATTCAGTGAAAATACTGATGATGAGATTCTGTTTTAATTTGGGGAGATGTAAAAGGATGTATTAAATTTTTTCTGAACTTTTATTCGTCCAACAACCAACCTTCTGCGAGGTTGGGAGTTATGTTCGAAATAAAGCGTGAAGGTTTAGAAAGTGTTCGCCCTGATTCTCTTTCGTAAATGTTCATCGGGTATGTTACAAATAGATTGTTCTTTGCGCGTGTAACGGCAACGTACATTAATCGTCTTTCTTCTTCGAGTGATTCATCCGAATCTGCGCTGCGCAGCGAAGGGAAAAATCCATCGAGTGCGTGAATAATAAAAACAGAATCCCACTCAAGTCCCTTTGCCGAATGAATCGTTGAGAGAGTAACATATTCATCCTGTTTATCTTCTGCGCCAATATCTACAACGCTATCCATCGGCGGCTCTATCGCCATATCCGCGAGCAAACTATCGAGACTTCTATAATTTGCAGAGATGTTCATGAATATATCAAGATCTTTTGAACGTTTATTGAAGTCATCGTAAGTGATTTTAAAAATAGGGGAGTAATAGTTTATAATTAATTCGAGGGCTTCGGTCGGCGTAAGTTTGCTCGTCCTCAATTTGTGGAGTACAGAAAATAAATTGAAGATAATATCGTTAAACTTCATCGCAGAAAATTTTTCGGGATTGACATCAGTACTAATCTTCGATTCAGTAATCAGATCGATAATTTTTTGTGCGGATTTCGGTCCCACACCTTCGTGCAACAATAAAACTCTGTACCAGCTCACGAAATCTTTCGGGTTGGAAGTAATTCTTAAAAAAGCCAGCACATCCTTGATATGAGCGGCTTCAACGAACTTCATCCCTCCAAATTTTACGAAAGGAATATTTGCTTTCGTCAGTTCAAGTTCCAGATCGAAAGAGAAAAAAGAGGAGCGGAAAAGGACGGCGATGTCGCGCAAATTTTTTCCTTCTTCTCTTAAATCAAGAATTTTTTCTACGATGAACTTGCTCTGTAATTTTTCATTTGAAGCGGCAACAATGTTCGGCAAAACTCCGCTTTTTCTTTTTGTGTAAAGAATTTTTTCATACTTCTCAATCGCCTGCTGATGCACGCGGTTTGCAAAGTCAAGAATACTTTGTGTGCTGCGGTAATTTTCTTCGATCTTAATAATTTTTGTGCCGGGAAAAAGTTTCGGAAACTCCATAATATTTTTGAAATTAGCACCGCGGAAAGAATAGATGGATTGCGCGTCATCTCCGACAACCATTATGTTTTGCTTTTTTGAAGTTAAGCCGAGGACGAGATCTGCTTGCAATTTATTCGTGTCCTGATATTCATCAACCATTATAAAATTTATAGTGTTGAGGAAACTATGCGTTGCCGCAGAACCGCTATTTAAAAATTCTCTAAAATAAATTAGAAGATCATCGTAATCGAGAAGATTGTTTCTGCGTTTGTAGTTCTGGAAAATTTGGTGAATTTTTTTTATTGCATCAAACTCGTACAGGAAATGGGGATAATTATCGCTGACGATTTCTTCCAACTCTTTTCCTGTGTTCACCGCTAAACTATAAATTTTATTTAAAGTTTGTTTGTTAGGAAATCTTTTTTCCTTCGCAACTAAACCTGATTGATTTCTGATGAGGTTGATTGCGTCTTCACTATCCCCCTGATCGAGAATTGTAAATTGCGGATCGAGAGAAATCGCTTTTGCATATTTTCTTAAAACTAAATTAGCGTATGAATGAAAAGTGCCGCCCGAAATTTTTCCGCAACGGTCATCAAGCAGTAGTGAAGCACGGCTCATCATCTGTCGCGCCGCTTTGCGTGTGAAGGTTAAAAGTAATATTGATGATGGCTCATATCCCATTTCAATCAAACGTGCAACGCGGAAAACGAGAGTTTGTGTTTTTCCCGTTCCTGCACCGGCAATAATGAGATATGCTCCTTCGACGGAAGATACTGCCTCATATTGCGCGGCGTTGAGGTGATTTTTATAATTGATTTTGAAACGGGCTTCATCAACTTGAAGGGAGAATTCACCCGTTCCGTCTAATCTTTTTAACTGATATTTTTTTTGCATCATCTCCGCAAAGCTTTTGGCTTGCCGAAGATTTCCGCAAACAGAATATAATCTTTCAAATTTTCAGATGAATGAAATATGCTTCTAATTTTATCTCTCTTCTCGTTCGTTTCCACTTCGTGCCCCGGAACATTCTGATGTGATAAAAATTTATCTGCTAATTCATTTACCCTTTGTTGTTCATCAGCAGAAATAACTCGTTTAATTTTTTCTACATGACTGGAAATTTTCTCATCTTCGGAGTAACGTTTCTTTTCATGTTTTTTCTGTTGATGTGTAACCGAATAGTTTTCGGGAGAATATGTAGTTGCAGATGATTGCTCAACTTTTGGCTTCGCCGGTTTGTTGCCAAACATAGCACCAATTTCATCGGCGATACTTTGCTCATCATCGTAGTAAATAGTTTTATCCTCGTCCGGATATGGTTCAATTATAACCGGTTCATCCTTCTTCTTCTTTTTGAACAAAGGACTCAGCAAGCTATAAACAATTATAAACCCGATAATGAGATCGAAGATATTATCCATTAAAATTACTTCTGCTTTTTATCATCCGGTTTAGAAATTGATTCACGCATTTGCGTATCGGCTTGAACATTTTTTAAGTTGTAGTAGTCCATTATTCCAAGGTTGCCGCTTCGGAAAGCTTCAGAAATAGCGCGAGGAATTTCAGCTTCGGCTTCAATTACTTTTGCGCGTTGACGAGATACTTCTGCAATCATTTCCTGATCGAGAGCAACAGCCGCGGCGCGTCTTTCTTCTGCTCTTGCGCGGGCTATTTGTAAATCTGCTTGTGCCTGATCTGCTTGTAATTTTGCGCCGATGTTTTCACCAACATCAACGTCTGCAATATCAATCGATAATATTTCGAATGCAGTTCCGGCATCCAATCCTTTCGCAAGAACAACTTTGGATATTGAATCGGGATTTTCTAACACAAGTTTATGAGTTTCGCTGGAACCGATGGTACTTACAATTCCTTCGCCAACTCTGGCTAAAATCGTTGCTTCTCCGGCACCGCCAACTAAACGATCGATGTTTGCGCGAACTGTTATTCTTGCAACCGCTTTAAGTTGAATTCCATCCTTTGCCATTGCGGCTACGAGCGGTGTTTCAATTACTTTTGGAATTACTGACATCTTCACTGCTTCGAGAACATCCCTACCAGCAAGGTCAATTGCGGTTGCTCTTTCAAAAGTTAAACCGAGATTTGCTTTGTCAGCCGAGACTAAAGCGTTCACAACTTTTTCTACATTTCCACCGGCAAGAAGGTGCGCTTCAAGTTTTCCGGTTTCAACGTGAATGCCTGCCTTTGATGAAGTGATTAAACTTCTCACAATTATGTGAGGTTGAATTTTTCTCAACCTCATTCCAACGAGGTCTTTAAAAATCTTTACTTTAACTCCCGAAAAATACGCGGTGATGAATAGTCCTACCGGTACAAAATAGAGGAGAATAAGTAGAAAAATGAAGACTATAAAAATTATTACTATTGATAAGCCTGCTAATGCTTCCATGATTTATCCATTATTATTAAATAAAAATTGCAACTTTATTGGGCTACAATATATCTAAAATCTGTAAAAATTTTTAGTTATGAATTGAAAATATCTTCCTCACTGTTGAAGATTGTTTAATTATAATGACTTGCGAATATTTACTTCAATCAATATATTAACTCCGGTTTTGCTACAATTTATAGCTAAGAACTTTTCACTTTAAATAATTAGGAAATTCGTTAATGGAAGGAAATTTTTCCGATCGTTTGCAAGATGTAATTCGCTTAAGCCGCGAAGAAGCTTTGAGACTTGGACACGATTACATCGGCACAGAGCATCTACTTCTTGGGATTATTAGAGAAGGGCAGGGCGTTGCTGTTCGTATTCTTCGAAATCTTGACTGCGATATAGTCCGGCTTAAAAAATCGATTGAGGATTTGGTTCGCACCTCAGGTGGAACTCTTACAATTGGAAATATTCCTCTGACAAAACAAGCAGAAAAAATCTTAAAGATTACTCAAATTGAAGCAAAAATTTACAAGACAGATGTTATGGGAACCGAACATCTTCTTCTTTCCATTTTAAGGGAAGAAGATTGCCTCGCAACTCAGATATTAACGCAGGCAAATGTTACTTACGAAATTGCAAGAAATGAACTCAACGCAATGTTGGGAAGTAAAGATCCGAAAGATTCACCACGCGGTACCCCTCTCACTTCGGAAAGAAAGCAAGAAAAAACAAAAACTCCCGTACTCGATAATTTCGGAAGAGATTTAACAAAACTTGCAATCGATGATAAGCTTGATCCCGTTGTCGGTAGAGAAAAAGAAATTGAAAGAGTCGCTCAAATTCTTAGCCGAAGAAAAAAGAACAATCCTGTTCTGATTGGGGAGCCGGGAGTTGGCAAAACTGCTATTGCTGAAGGGCTTGCAATTCGAATTGTTCATAAAAAAGTTCCGCGTATTTTACAAGAAAAACGTGTAGTAACTTTAGACCTTGCCGGTTTAGTAGCCGGTACAAAATATCGCGGTCAATTTGAAGAGCGTATGAAAGCTCTCATGAACGAACTTGAGAAAGCAAAAGATATCATTCTATTCATTGATGAACTTCATACTATCGTAGGAGCAGGCGGTGCTTCAGGTTCGCTCGATGCTTCCAATATGTTTAAGCCTGCCTTGGCGCGCGGCGATATTCAGTGCATTGGCGCAACAACGCTTGATGAGTACCGAAAATATGTGGAAACCGACGGCGCACTCGATAGAAGATTTCAGAGAGTGATGATTGAACCACCAAGCTATGATGAGACTTTACAAATTCTTAACAACATTAAAATTAAATACGAAGAACATCACAGAGTTCGCTACACACAAGATGCAATCGATTCCGCAGTAAAATTGAGCGTTCGATATATTACAGATAGATATTTACCCGACAAAGCAATTGATGTTCTTGATGAAGCAGGCTCGCGCGTTCATCTGGGAAATTTTGAAGTTTCTCCCGAAATAATTTCGCTTGAAGGTGAGATTGAAAATGTTAGAATGCGCAAAGCCGAAGTTGTTAAAAAACAAGATTACGAAGAAGCCGCCCGGCTGCGCGATAACGAAAGAAGATTGCAATCCGATCTTGAAATTGCCAAACGTGAATGGGATGCAAAAACTAAAGACATCGTTTATGATGTTACCGAAGATGATATTGCTACCGTTGTTGCTATGATGACCGGAATTCCGGTTAATCGGGTCGCACAAACTGAATCTGAAAAACTTCTGAAGATGGAAGATTCTTTGAAAGGAAAAATCGTCGGACAAGATGAAGCCATTAAAAAACTTACACGCGCGATTAGACGAACGAGAGCTGGATTAAAAAATCCAAACCGCCCGATTGGCAGTTTTATTTTCTTAGGTCCAACAGGAGTTGGAAAAACCGAACTATGCAAAGTTCTTGCCCGCTATCTCTTCGATAGTGACAACGCACTGATTAAAATTGATATGAGCGAATACATGGAAAAGTTTGCAGTATCAAGATTGGTCGGAGCACCTCCCGGTTATGTTGGTTATGAAGAAGGAGGGCAACTCACCGAGAAAGTTCGACGGAAACCTTATTCCGTTGTTTTGTTCGATGAAATTGAAAAAGCTCATCCCGATATCTTTAATATTTTGCTGCAAGTATTGGATGAAGGTATCCTAACCGATAGTCTCGGAAGAAAAGTTGATTTCAAAAATACAATAATCATCATGACTTCAAACATCGGAACGCGCGACATAAAGAGCATAGGTTCGTATGGCTTTGCGCAATCTCAGAACTTGAATGACAAATATTCCTCCATGAAAGATACAGTGGAAGATGCGATGAAGAAATTATTCTCGCCCGAATTCCTTAACCGGCTTGATGAAGCAATTGTCTTCAGAGGTTTGGATAAAGAAGATATTCTTAAAATAATTGATATCGAAGTGAATGATCTGATGAAGAATGTGAATGAAAACAAGATGACTTTGATACTTGAAGATTCTGCAAAAAATTTCATCGCTGATAAAGGATACGATCCGAAATTTGGTGCGCGACCTTTGAGAAGAGCACTTCAACAACTCGTTGAAGATCCGCTTGCCGAAGAAATTTTACGCGGCTCATTTAAAGAAGGTAGCAAAATCATTGCTAAACATGTCGAAAATCTCGATCACCTAATTTTTATTTCTGAAGATTCTGAAGAAGAAGTTATTACCGATTCAGAAAAAAATGAGTAAAAGATATTTTTCTTTTTAAAGCAGAAAGCGTAGAATTTTTTTCTACGCTTTTTTTATTTTTGGTTACTGATATGAAAGTTTTATCCGACGATATTATCCATGAAAAATTGAAAAATCTTCCCGGCTGGATTTTTACCGAAAACCGTTTGGAAAAAGAATTTCAATTAAAAGATTTTGTCTCCGTAATTTCTTTCATTACCCGTTTTGCAAACTTCGCAGAGAAGATTAATCATCACCCCGATTTTTATGTATATGGTTGGAATAAAATTAAATTCTCAATTTCAACTCACTCCGAAGGCGGAGTTACTGAATTGGATTTTTCTCTCGCGAATAAAATTCAAAGTTTATTTCAACCCTGATGACTAAAGAAGAAGTATTAAAAATATTTATAGATAGTAGCGCGCTTCTCACCGGACATTTCTTGCTCACTTCCGGCAGGCATTCCGACCAATATTTTCAATGCGCTAAAGTGCTTCAATATCCGCATTATACAACTCAATTGTGTGCAATTATCGCCGATCGTTTTAGGAATTTGCAAATTGATGCGGTGCTTTCTCCTGCAATGGGAGGAATTATTGTGGGACAGGAAGTTGCGCGGCAATTAAACACGCGTGCAATCTTTGCCGAACGTGAAGAGAAAAAATTAATTCTTCGTCGCGGTTTTGAAATTCAAAAAGGGGAGCGAATTTTAGTTTGTGAAGATGTTGTTACAACCGGCGGTTCGGTTTTCGAGACGATTGATATTGTTCAGCAGGCTGGCGGCGAATTGGTCGGTGTCGGCTTCATTGTCGATCGAAGTTCCGGAAAAGTAAAATTTGGTTGCGAACAAAAAAGTTGCGTTGAAATGAATGTTGTTTCCTATTTGCCGGAGGAATGTCCCATCTGCAAAACTAATATTCCATTAATCAAACCTGGTTCTCGAAAGGTTAACTAATGGAACTATTCCGGCTTCTCCCCAAATTAAGAAAATGGATCGGCAACGATTTTGCTTACGAACTAATACTTGTTGCACTAATTTTGGTCGTCTCATTTTTGCTTGCAAGACTTGTGCGATATTTTGTAAAAAAAATTGCGATTCCATTAACTAAAAAAACAAAGACAACGCTTGACGATCAACTCATTCCATTGTTCGGATCAGCCGCATACAGGGGAGTGATTATTGTCGGACTTTATACCGCGTTATCTGTTTTCAAAGCAGGATTTAAACTCATCTCACACAGTTCCGGTAGAAAATTAATTGACGAGTATGATTTTCTCGCCGATGTGGTTGTAATTGCCGATGCAATATTATTCGTGATTGCAGTTTTGATGATGGTTACTTTGAGTTTCAAAGTCATCAATGTTTTATTTGAATGGTACGCTGAAAAAATAAATGCTGACGAGAATAAAGATTTGAGCGGTAGTCTCTTTCCTCTGCTTCAAAAAGTTTCGAAGTTTTTACTCGCGGCATTAGCAATTGTCATTCTTCTCGCAAAATTTGATGTTGATATTAGCGGATTAATTGTTTCGCTGGGAGTAGGTTCGCTTGCAATCGCACTCGCCGCACAAGAAACAATTTCAAATATGATTGCAGGATTTATCATTATGACCGATCGACCATTTCGTATCGGTGATAGAATCAGGATTGGAAATGATCTCGTCGGCGACATTACAGAAATTGGAATTCGCAGTACAAAAATTTTAGATTTCGATTCCAACCTTATAATCATTCCTAACAATGAAATTATAAAATCGAGAATAGTAAATATTTCATACCCAACGCATCTGACCCGCGTGGTTGTTGATCTCGGCGTGGCTTACGGATCGGATGTTGAACTTGTAAAAAGTTTGTTGCTACAAGCGGCGAATGAACATCCAAAAGTTTCCAAAGAAATTTTACCGGAAGTATTTTTTATGAACTTCGGCGATTCTTCATTAAATTTCCGCCTCGCCGCAAGAACAGATGAATACCGCGATGCATTCAATATCGGTTGCGAACTTCGCGAATCTATCAATAAATTATTTTTACAACACAAGATCGAAATTCCGTTCCCGCAAAGGGTGGTTCATTTAAAGAAAGAAAATTAATGCAGAAAATATTTTTGTTTGTTATCGTCATCTCAATCAGTCTCTTTTCGCAAATAAAATTTGAAGATTATTTTGAGGAGAAAGCTCTTCGAATTGATTACTTCCACACCGGAAATAAAAGTGAAGATAGTTATTCTCTTGATGAACTTATTGAGGAACAATTTTACGGCGGTTCAAAAAAACATTTGCTCGATCCTTTTAACTATGGAAAGTACAAAGTCGAAGTTTCCGATTCCGCTTCCGGTCAATTAATTTTTTCAAAATATTTTGCAACTCTATTTAGCGAATGGCAAACAACCGAAGAAGCAAAACATGTAACAAAAAGTTTTTCCGAATCGGTACAAATTCCTTTTCCGAAAGCAAGTGTGAATGTAAAATTCTTTTCTCGCGACAGAAAGAATTTACTGCACGAAAAATTTTCGTTTTATATCAACCCTAAAAATTATTTTATCAAAAAAGAAAATCGATTGAAGTTCGCTTCATTCCATGTTGTGAATAATGGTGAACCGGATTCCAAAGTTGATATTGTAATTCTTCCCGAAGGATACACGCAAGATGAGATGGAGTTATTCAAGAATGATTGCAATCGTTTTGCCGGATATTTATTTAACGCTTCTCCATTTAAAGAAAATAAAAATAAATTTAACATTTGGGGAGTTGAAGCACCTTCTCAAGAAAGCGGAACAGATATTCCGGCGAAGGATGTTTGGAAGAAAACTATTTTGAATTCGAACTTCTTTACTTTTGATAGCGAAAGATATTTGATGACTTCGGACAATAAATCCGTGCGCGATCTTGCCGCTAATGCGCCTTACGATCAGATTTATATTTTAGTGAATTCGAACAAGTACGGCGGCGGAGCAATTTATAATCACTATTCTGTTTGTGTTAATAAAAATAATGCGAGCGAATATGTTTTTGTTCATGAGTTCGGACACGGTTTTGCATCGCTTGCAGATGAATACTATGAAAGCGGTACATCGTATCAAGATTTTTATCCGCTCGATGTTGAACCACTTGAAGCGAACTTAACGACTCTTGTAGATTTTGCATCGAAGTGGAAAGATATGGTGCAAGAAGACACGCCGATACCTACGCCCGATGATTCGAAGTACCGCAATGTTGTCGGCGCATTTGAAGGCGGTGGCTACGTTGATAAAAATATCTATCGCCCCAAATACGATTGCAGTATGAAATCAATCTCCGTTGATAATTTTTGTCCCGTTTGTAAAAAAGCGATTCAACAAATTATTAATCATTACAGCGAATAGAGCGTTCAAAAAAAAATTAATAACTTTTTGAAAAGAAAAAATTAGAACAGAATGATTTATCAAAATCTTTACAAAACAATTGACACTATTGCATCTCGTTACTTCCCGACTGAAGTAAAATTGCTGACAACTGTAATCGATGAACTCGTTACAGATCGGAAAGTTCGCTTTAACGGCGGACGTTTGTGGGTACTCGATTATGAGAAGAAGGAGTACAAATTAATTTATCAAAGCGGGAGAGTTAGGAAAATTGAAAAAAATTTTATCATCAAGATTTATGATTATCCTAATTTTAAAAGATATGCAAGCGAAAGAACTATTATTGATACCGAAACAAATCCCGAATTAATTGCACGAGGTATCGACAAGTTTTTTGCTACCGGTGCCGGTAATAAAATCAAAATTGATAATAATTATTATTACGAATATCTACTCGCATTCAACTCTTTAAAACTTGATAGCAATTTCAAATATTCTCTCGATATTATTGCAACTGTACTTACTTCGAAATTAAAGCAGTGGCGTTCCGCTTCTGTGGAAAAAAATTTGAAAGCCGATATTGATAAAGCGCGGCAACTCCAAAGAAGTATTCTTCCCCAACATGAATTTCAATTTCATGATTATGATCTTTACGGAATAACTTTTCCGGCAGAAATTG
The DNA here is from genome assembly GCA_964393605.1 of uncultured Ignavibacteriaceae bacterium. GTDB lineage: Bacteria > Bacteroidota > Ignavibacteria > Ignavibacteriales > Ignavibacteriaceae > CAYMUL01. Next base: position 53,832 of record CAYMUL010000007.1, read on the forward strand.
TCGGCGGCGATTTTTTTGATTACATCGAAAGCGGCGCAGATAAAGACCGCCTTGCAGTTGTACTTGGCGATGCCGCAAGTAAAGGCGTTGGTGCTGCCGCGGAAGCGATGTACATTTCCGGCGCGCTACGAATGGCAAGCACTTTCGAAATTAAGATTGCACCATTCATGAAAAGAATTAACGAACTCGTCAATAAAATTTTTACGGACGATAAATTCGCTTCTCTTTTTTACGGTGAACTTTCGGCGGATAAGAATGGCTTGTTTCTTTTTGCAAATGCGGGACACAATCCACCGATTTTTTTAGATTCTGCAACCGGACAGATTAAAAAATTAAATCCAACCGGAACAGTTCTCGGACCCTCGCCGAAAGCGCATTACACAGTCGAAAATATTAATTTCAATCCGGGCGACATACTGCTAATTTATTCCGATGGAATAACCGAATCAACAAACGAGCATTATCATGAGTTCGGTGAAAAGCGGCTCGAACAACTTTTGAAAAAATTTAGAAAAGAATCGGCAAAGAAAATTACCGTCGATATTCTCGATGCCGTTATCAAATTTTCCTCCAACGGAAAATATAATGATGATAAAACTGTTATTGTTATTAAGAAAAAATCGAAGTGACAAAAATTATTACAACGGTCAATCCAAAAAATAATTTTAAGATTGCCGATTACATCGAATTGACACCTGACGAAATTAAAACAAAAATTTCGGCAAGCAATGAAATGTTCAAAGAATATTCTTTCACAGATTTCTCTTTCAGAAAAAATTGTTTGCAGAGATTGGCAATTCTTCTTCGCGAAAGAAAAGAATCGCTTTCAATTTTGATGACGAACGAAATGGGAAAACCGATTGCACAATCCCGCGCCGAAGTTGAAAAGTGCGCCTGGGTTTGTGATTATTATGTCGAAAACGGAGAATCATTTTTAACTGAGCAAATTGTGAAAACAGATGCATCCAAAAGTTTTGTAGCATTTGAACCATTGGGAATTGTGCTTGCGGTGATGCCCTGGAATTTTCCGTTCTGGCAAGTCTTTCGTTTTGCCGTTCCCGCATTGATGGCGGGGAATACAGCACTTTTAAAACATTCCTCAAATGTTATGGGTTGCGCAGTTGAGATTGAAAAATTATTTGACGATTCCGGTTTTCCAAAAAATGTTTTTCAAACATTAATCATCGGCTCATCATTAGTTCAAAATATTGTTTCCGATTTTCGGGTGAAAGCAATTTCACTCACGGGCAGTACAGAAGCGGGAAAATCTGTTGCAGAACTTGCCGGCAGGCATCTGAAAAAATGCGTGCTCGAGCTCGGCGGTAGCGATCCTTATCTAATTTTGGAAGATGCCGATATTGATTCCGCAGTTGATTCATGTGTTACGGCGCGGTTGATAAATGGCGGACAAAGTTGTATTGCCGCAAAGCGTTTCATCATCTGTGAAAAAATATATGATGAGTTTGAACAAAAATTTATTTCTAAAATGTCGCTGAAAAAATTCGGCAATCCGATGGATGAAACGAATGACTTAGGTCCGATGGCAAGTGTAAAACTCAGAGACGAACTTCATGCGCAAGTGTTGGCATCGATAAATGGCGGCGCGGAATTGAAACTTGGCGGATTCATTCCCGATAGTGAAGGGGCATATTATCCACCAACTGTGCTAACGAATGTGAGTAAAAATAATGTTGCATTCCGAGAAGAGTTGTTTGGTCCCGTTGCACCTTTAATAAAAGTTAAAGATGAAAATGAAGCGATCGCATTTGCAAATGATTCTCACTTTGGGCTTGGCGCAGCGCTGTTCACAACCGATCTCGAAAGAGGAGAATTCCTTGCGAAGAAAAAATTGAATGCAGGAAATTGTTTCGTAAATACTTTTGTAAAATCTGATCCGCGACTACCTTTCGGCGGTGTGAACGAATCCGGTTTCGGGCGCGAGTTATCTCTTTTCGGTATTCGCGAGTTTGTAAATATTAAATCTGTTTTCGTGAAGTGATATGAGCGATTCATTAAAACTTCTTCCCGATTTTTTCCAACAGTTCGATTCACAACTCAGTTACGAAGAATTGTTTTTCATGATTCAAAAAATCGGAATTGCAATTCTTATCGGTGTGCTAATCGGAATTGAGCGAGAGCGAACTTTTTCGGAACAACAAAAATCTTTCGCGGGAATTAGAACTTTTCCGTTTGTCGCTCTTTTCGGATTTCTTGGTGCTTTCATTTCTTCATTCACACATTACTCTGCGTATCTAACTTTCTTTATTGTCTTTAGCGTGCTTGTAATTACTTCGTACGTTCAAACTTCGAAGGAGGGGAAAATTGGTATAACCACCGAAGTTTCATCGATGCTTGTGTTTATTTGCGGCTCGTTGGTTTATTGGAATTACATCAGGATAGCCGCGATAATAGCCATTGTGCTTGCACTCTTCCTCTCGCTGAAAATAAAACTTCATACATTTGTCGAAACTGTTTCCGATGAAGATATAACTGCTGTTTTAAAACTCGGAATTGTAACAATAATAATTTTACCGTTGTTGCCGGATCGATATTTCGGTCCGTTCCAAACATTTAATTTGCGCGTGTTGTGGTATATGGTAATTTTTGTCGCCGCGCTAAGTTTTGTCGGTTACATATTAACAAAGTACGTCGGAGTTAAAAGAGGTATTTCACTCACATCACTATTTGGGGGATTAGTATCGAGCACTGCGCTTGCATATTCTTTTTCGAAAAGAAGTAAAGTTTCAGAAATGGTTTCATCCAATCTTGCGGCGGGAATTATCATCGCCTCAACTATCGTTTTTCCAAAAGTCTTTTTGGAGATTTTGGTTGTGAACAAAAATTTGATTTCGTTTATCTGGATACAACTTTTATTGTTGATGCTCAGCGGACTTATCATCAGTAGAATTTTTTGGAATAAATCAAAAACGAATACGGTCGGCGAAATTACTTTGAAGAATCCTTTCGAATTGAAATCGGCTTTGTTGTTCGGTTTAATTTTCGGTGTAATACTTTTTCTTTCAAAACTATCGCAATATTATTTGGGTGAAGGAGGAAGTTATTTGTTGAGCATCATCGCCGGTTTAACCAATATTGATGCTATTACACTCTCTATGGCACAATTAGCAGGCAAAGAAATTTCTCATGAGATTGCGGCGAACTCAATCATCTTCGCAACTTTGTCAAACATCATCTTCAAAGCTTCAATCGTATTTTTCATTGGTTCGGAACAACTAAGAAAAATCGTACTCAAAGGTTTTGGCGGAATCGCACTCACTGCATCAAGTATACTTATTTACTCAATACTTTTTTAGCAAAAAAAATATAAATGGAATTTAATCGAAAAAATTTTTCAGACGATAGATTACTACAACTTCATCGTTCGCTCGTTCTCCCGAGATTAATAGAAGAGAAAATGTTAAACCTTCTCCGACTCGGGATAATTTCGAAATGGTTTTCAGGAATCGGACAGGAAGCAATTTCTGTTGGAGTTGCCTCTGCTCTTAACAACGATGAATACATCCTCCCGTTGATGCGGAATCTTGGAGTGTTCACATCGCGAAATATTTCTTTAAAAAAATTGTTCGCGCAATTTTTAGGAAAGCAAACCGGCTTCACTAAAGGGCGTGATCGTACATTTCATTTCGGAACAAAAGAACATCACATTGTTGGAATGATTTCTCATCTCGGTCCGCAACTTGCTGTTGCTGACGGAATTGCGCTCTATGATAAAATTCATTCTCGAAAAAAAGTTACAGCAGTTTTCACGGGCGACGGAGGTACAAGCGAAGGAGATTTTCACGAATCGCTCAACATTGCATCCGTTTGGAAATTGCCGGTGATTTTTATAATTGAAAATAATGGTTATGGTTTAAGCACAACTCCGCAAGAGCAGTACAACTGCAAACATCTGGTTGATCGCGCCATCGCCTACGGTATCAAGGGTTATCGCATCGATGGAAATAATATTCTTGAAGTTCACGAAACAATTTCTAAGTTAGCGGAAAAAATGCGCGTGCATCCCGAACCCGTTCTAATTGAAGCCGTAACTTTCCGGATGCGCGGACATGAAGAAGCAAGCGGAACAAAGTACGTTCCCAAAAAATTATTCGAAGAGTGGGGAAGGAAAGATCCGATTCTGAACTTTGAAAATTTTCTTCGCGAAGAAGGATTAATCACTCTGGAGAAAATTGAAAAGATTAAAAATGATTTTCGAAATGTTATTGAAGAGGATTGGCTCGAAGCGGAAAAAGAACCTGAACCGAAAGCCGATAGCGCAGTTGAAGAAATTGAAATGTACGCGCCGTACAAGTTTGTTGCGGTTGAAGCGAACATTGAATCTTCAAGTAACAAACGTTTTGTCGATGCCGTTTCCGATGCATTGAATTTGGCTCTACAAAAATTTGGCGATCTAATAATTATGGGGCAGGACATTGCCGAGTATGGCGGCGTTTTCAAAATTACGGAGGGCTTCGCAGAAAAATTTGGAAAGGGTAGAATTCGAAATACTCCGATCTGTGAATCAGCGATTCTCGGTTCTGCTTTGGGCTATTCAATTCAGGGCGGGAAAGCTATTGTCGAAATGCAATTTGCAGATTTTGTTTCTTCCGGCTTCAATCCTATTGTGAATAATCTTGCAAAAGTATTTTATCGATGGGGACAAAATGCAGATGTTGTCGTTCGCATGCCTACGGGTGCCGGAGTTTCTGCGGGTCCGTTTCATTCTCAATCGAATGAAGCATGGTTCACTCACGTCCCCGGTTTAAAAGTTGTTTATCCTTCTTCGCCGTGGGATGCGAAAGGCTTACTGCTCGCGTCTATCGAAGATCCAAATCCGATTTTATTCTTTGAACATAAAGCTCTTTATAGATCTTTGAGTGAATCGATTCCGGGAGATTACTACACGATCGAAATTGGAAAAGGGAAGTATGTTCAATATGGACATGATGCAACGATCATCACTTACGGAATGGGAGTTGAATGGTGTAAAAATATTGTTCGCGATAGATTATTTGAAGCGAGTTCAATTGAAATTATTGATCTGCGCACTTTGATTCCGTGGGATAAAAAATTAGTTGAAGAATCAGTAAAGAAAACCGGAAAAGTTTTAATCGTGCATGAAGATATATTGACGGGAGGAATCGGCGGAGAAATTTCTGCATGGATTACCGAACATCTCTTCGAGCATCTCGATGCGCCGATAATGCGCGCCGCAAGTCTCGATACGGCTGTCCCGCTTGCCCCGATTCTCGAAAATAATTTTTTACCGGTTGCAAGAGTTAGAGACAAATTGCAACAACTTTTGAGTTATTGATCGGTAAAGAAGAAATAAAAATCATCCGAAGAGCGAAAAAAGTTTTCTTATCTTTGCAAATAAAAAAATCACACAATAATCATTTGTACACGCATACGCTAAAGCCAATTTTAATAATACTTCTTTCATTCTTTTTGGGGATGAAATTAGCGGGGGAGAATTCTGATCTTCCCGGTAAAAAAAATCTTCACGGACGGGAAACGCGATTCACTTCTTACACTTCAGAGATACAATACGAACTCGATGTTCTGCATTATTACATTGATTTAAAACTCTTTCCCGATCGGAAACATCTCGAAAGCGAAGTAACCATCACTGCCACTCCTTTTGAAAAAAATCTTTCGCAGATTGATTTGAACTTGCATGATAATTTGAAAGTAGCTTCAATATTTTTGAATGAGAAACGAGTTGAATTTTCTCATAAGGGATCAAAACTCTCGTTGAAAAATATCAAAGTTGAAAAAAACGATACAGTTGATATAAAAATTAAATACAGCGGAACGCCGCTAAAAATAGGGCTTTCCTCATTCTCCTTCGGAAAAATTAACGGGCGTTCTCTCGTCTATACTTTGAACGAACCGAACAATGCTTCAACATGGATTCCGTGTAACGACATTCCGACCGACAAATCATTGATGACCATTCGCATCGAAAATGATGATGAATTTGTTTCCGTTTCAAATGGAATTTTGATCGAAGAAAAGAAATTAAAAGATAGAAAATCTTTTACGTGGAAAACTTTTTATCCGATTGCAACTTACTTGATTTGTTTTTACAGCGGTCCTTACGAGCAATACAACGATAAATATATCGATAACAATAATGATACGCTTCCGCTAAATTATTTTGTGCTTCCCGAAGATTTGAACGAAGCGAAAATTGATTTTGAAGATCACCCCGTATATCTAAAAGTATTCGAAAAACTTTTCGGAGAATATCCTTTTAAAAAAGAAAAGTATGGCGTCGCACAGTTTTTATGGCAACTCGGCGCGATGGAACATCAAACAATAACCGGTATCGGTTCTAAACTTGTTACGGGAAAAAAATTATTCTCCGATGTGCTGATTCACGAAGTAGCGCATCATTGGTGGGGGAATGCAGTAACCCCGAGTTCGTGGGATGATATCTGGCTGAATGAAGCATTTGCAACTTATTCCGAAGCACTTTACTTCGAAGAAGTTTCCGGGCATGATGCGTTAGTTTCAACGATGGAAGATAAAATTGAATTTGATTTCGCCGGCACGGTTTATTCTCCCGATGATCTATTCAATGCCACGGTCTATAATAAGGGCGCATGGGTTTTACACATGCTTAGAAATGAACTGAGCGATGAAATATTTTTTCCTCTCTTAAAAAAATATTTTGAAGAGTATAAATACAAAAACATTTCAACCGAAGAGTTCATCGATTTTTGCGAAGAATTTTCGGATGTTGATTTAACTCAATTCTTCAAGCAATGGATTTATGAAGGAGAAGGAATTCCCCGCGTTAAATACACTTTTAAATCTGTTAAAAGAAACGGAACAAAGTATCTCGACGTTCTTCTAACACAAGAAGAAAACAATTTGATTTATCACCTGCCGATTGAATTGGAAATTGTTACTGCGGATAAAAAATCCGTTCGCGAAAAAATTTTATTGGAAAGTGAAAGCACTCTTTTTTCTTTTCCGCTCGAAGGCAAATTTTTATCGCTCAATTTTGATCCCGACAATAATTTGTTAACACGATTCGAATTGAAATGAGCGCGATGAGTAATTCTAAAAAATATTTTTTCATCTCCGATTTGCATCTCGGACTCGAAGAGAAAGAAAAAGAATTGAAAAAGGAGAACTTGTTGATTTCACTTCTTGAAAAAATAAAAAAAGAAGGAGATGAACTTTTTATTGTCGGCGATCTTTTCGATTATTGGTTTGAATATCGCCGCGTTTATCAAAAAGGTTTTTTCAAAACTTTAACCGCACTCAAAGCCTTGGTGGATGCGGGTGTTAAAGTACATTATTTCATCGGCAACCATGATTTTTTGCATCGTGATTTTTTCGAAAAGGAAATTGGCGTTACGCTCGTACATGATTCAATTGAAATTGAACTTGACGGAAAAAGATTTTTTATCGCACACGGAGATGGTTTGGTTAAGAACGATCTCGGTTATAATATTTTGAAAATGATTTTAAGAAATAAGTTTATCCAATTTTTATATTCTCTGATTCATCCCGATCTCGGCATTTGGATTGCAAGTAAAACAAGCAAGACAAGCAGAAACTATACCGCATCAAAAAATTACGGCGAGGAAGATGGACTTCTCGAATCCGCAAAAAACAAAATTGATCTTGGTTGTGATTTTGTAATCTTCGGACATCTTCACCAACGAATTAAAACTAACTACAAAAATGGATTTTACTACAACCTCGGTTCATGGCTCGATTTTCCTTGCTATGGTCTCTTCTCAAACGGAAAATTTGAAATTCATGATTGGAACTCAGAATGAAAAAACAACCTAATTCAAAGTTTAAAAAAATTATTTGGACAACCGTAGCTATCGTTACGGTTCTTTTTATTGCGATGATGATCTATGTTGTGCAAGGACTTCCATCGCTTGAAGAATTGGAAAATCCTAAACCGCAGCTTGCGAGCAAAGTCTTTAGCGCAGATGGCGAACTGCTCGGGCAATTCTTTTTTGAAAACAGAATTGAAACGGATCTCGACAGCGTTCCTCAACATTTAATCGATGCTCTTATTGCAACCGAAGACAGAAAATTCTATTCCCATTGGGGAGTAGATGTGGAAAGATTTATCAAGGGTTTGATAAAGACTGTGATACTTGGAAGACCCGAAGGCGCAAGCACGTTAACTCAACAGCTTTCAAAAAATCTTTACAAGTTTAAAGGAGATAGAGAAACTTTCATCGATGTCGGTATAAGAAAAATTAGGGAATGGATTACTTCGATTCAAATTGAAAAAACTTATACGAAGCGGGAGATTCTTGAACTCTATTTGAATGTTTCTTATTTCGGGAAGAGCGCGTTCGGAGTTGAATCTGCGGCAAAAGTTTATTTCGATAAAAGTGCAAGCGAACTTACAATCCCCGAAGCGGCAATGCTCGTCGCCCTTTTGAAATCATCTGTCTATTATGACCCCGAACGACGATACGACAATGCTTTCCGCCGCAGAAATGTTGTGATGTTCAGTATGGTTGATGCCGATTATCTTGATGAAAGTTTGTATCAAAAATTTAAAGAAGAACCAATTATTCTCGCAAAAGGGAAGCAGGTAAATCTTTCTTCTATCGCGCCTCACTTCATGGAGTTTGTGAGACAACAAGTTGTGAAGATTGCAGAGAAACATGGATATAATTTGTATCAAGATGGTTTGAATATTTATACATCGCTCGATTTTCGCATGCAGAAAATTGCAGTGAAAGCAACTCAAGAACACTTGAAAGAATATCAACAGTTGTTCGAAAAAACATGGAAGTGGGATACTAAAAATAATGCGACGTTATTAAAAAGTTTGGTACTCCGCGCTATTAAGAATTCCGATCGTTACAAGAATGCAGGCTCAAACACTGAAAAAAGTTTTATTGTTGATGAGCTTTCAAATCATATTCCGTTCATTGATTCGGTGAAGAAAGCCGCAACAAAAGTTGAATCCGGATTTGTAATTATCGATCCGAAAACCGGACAAATAAAAGCGATGGTTGGAGGCGAAGATCAAAATATTGCGCATGGTTTGAACCGCGTTACTCAAATTAAACGACAGCCGGGTTCGGCGTTCAAGCCCTTTGTTTATGCCGTTGCGCTCGATAATGGTTATCCTCCCGCGTATTCTCTGTTGAATCAAAAATTTGATCATGAGGGGTGGTCGCCATCAAACAGCGATAATGAATATAGTGATTTCATGACTTTACGCGAAGGTCTTGCAAAATCCGTCAACGTTATTGCAGGGAGATTGACAACGTCCGAAATCGCCCCTCCTTCGCAAGTGATTCGTTATGCAAAAAGTATGGGAATAAATTCGAATCTTCATGCGTACCCTTCAATTGCGTTGGGAACTTTTGAAGTCTCTCCGCTTGAACTTTCTACCGCTTACGCGACTTTAGCGAACTATGGAGTTTATACAAGTCCGATCTCTATTTTAAAAGTTGAAGATGCGAATGGAATTTTACTTGAAGAATTCAAACCTGAAGTCCGCGAAGCAATTCCGAAAGCGACTGCACAATTGTTAATCAACATGATGCAAGATGTAATGAACTACGGAACGGGTGCGGGAGCGAGAAGATATTTTCATCGCCCCGCGGCAGGAAAAACCGGAACAACGCAAGATTTTTCCGATGCATGGTTTGCCGGATTTACACCGCAGTTAGCCGGCGGTGTTTGGGTAGGATTTGATGATCATCGCATTAAATTCAACGGTTGGTACGGGCAGGGCGCACGAGCCGCAATGCCAATCTGGGCGAAATTCATGGCGGAAGTTTATGAAGAGTTGAAAATCCCACTTGAATATTTTGAACTCTCCGATGAAATTGTTCAGGTAGAATTTTGCCTCGATACAATTTTACGAGGAGAATCGAAGTTAGCAACGAGCGGATGCCCGAATACCCGCACGGATTATGTAATCAGCAGTAAAATGCCGCGTGCATGCGATATTCATTCCGGCGAGTTGCGCTATCAAGGAAATACAGGAAGCGGTTGGTAAAAATCAATCTGCAATGATTAATTTTGTAACGAAAAAAAATAATAATTGCCCGGATGGCGGAATTGGTAGACGCGCTAGTTTCAGGAGCTAGTGGATGTAAATCCGTAGGGGTTCGAGTCCCCTTTCGGGCACGAGTTGTGCAGTGATATTATCTACTTTTTTAGCGAATTGACTCATCTTCGTGCTTCTGTGGTAAAAAAAGAAGATTGGTTGTAAGAGCGAAGCTGAGGAAGATAAAGATTAAGATAAAGATTAAGATAAAGATTAAGTGTAAGTGTAAGTGTAAGTGTCTCCTTTCGGGAGATAAATAAGTGTATGAAGAAGAATGGATAATGGAGAAGAATAAAATCCTTTGTGCCTTTGTGGCATTCTTTTGAAGAATTAAAAATTACAAATTAAAAATCAATGATGAGAATTGTGAATTGAGTCCCGCTCCATCGGGAGAGAATTGGCTTCGTGTTTCTAAGTGAACTTAGTGGTTTAGTTTCCTTTTTTACCACTGAGGCACTAAGCGCACTAAGTTACACTGAGGAGAATCGCATGGGACGAATTAATAATTACAAATTAACCTTTGCGTTGTTTTGCGAACCTCACGGTTAAAAAAGAAATTGTTGTATGAGCGGAGAAAGGGAATTGACAATGGACAATTGAGAATTGATAATGAAGTTTGAACATTGACAATCAAAAATTCCTCTGTGTTCCTCTGGGTTGTCTTTTGTGAAAAAAGAAGATTGGTTGTACTGTCGAAGGAGATAAAGATTAAGAGAAGGAGAAAGAAGATGACAAGAATTGAGAATTGAATAATAGCTCGGGCGGATGCTCGTCCTTTTTTTTCACATGTTAATAATCGGATCGCGCATATAAAAATTCTCTCCATTTCGGTGGAGATGCAACGAGGTTGATTTACTCTATTCTTCGAACATCTTTATTTATCCAAACATTTTTTTGTTTAGCTTTTTTCCGGTAGAAAATTTTTCTTTTTCCTTTTGCATATGACAATGTTTATCGAAATATTAGTCTTCAAGTTTTAACTAACTAATAATTTACTCTAACTAATCAACATGATTTTCAACTAACAAATCACGAGGAGATTTTATGGCGGAAAATAATTCCACCTCTTCACACTTCAAACCCTATATTGAAGCATCATCAAACATAGCGGAGTTCACACCGAAAGCGATACTACTTGGCGCAATCTTCGGTATCATCTTCGGAGCGGCTACCGTCTATCTTGGTTTAAAAGTAGGATTAACTGTTTCAGCTTCCATTCCAATTGCAGTACTTGCAATTGCAGTATTCAAAAAAATCGGAAACTCAACCATTCTCGAAAACAACATTGTGCAAACAATCGGCTCCGCCGGTGAATCAGTTGCCGCAGGTGTTGTCTTCACTATTCCTGCATTATTATTCCTACCCGGAGGCAGTGATTACTTTAAGTACTTTCAAATTTTTGTGCTTGCACTCGCGGGAGGAATTCTCGGCGTACTATTCATGATTCCGCTTCGCCGTTCTTTAATTGTAAAAGAACATGGAACGCTCCCGTATCCCGAAGGAACTGCCTGCGCCGATGTACTTGTTGCCGGTGAAAAAGGTGGTAACCTCGCGAAGAAAGTTTATTACGGACTCGGGCTCGCATTTCTTTATAAACTTTTGATGTCAATTTTTGGTTTGTGGAAAGAAGTTCCGAGTTACGTTTTCTCAAGAACATCTTCTTTACCAAACGGAACCGTGAATGCGGAAATTACACCTGAACTTCTCGGTGTCGGTTACATCATCGGTCCGAAGATAGCAGGAATTATGGTTGGCGGCGGTGTTCTTTCATGGATTGTGTTGATTCCACTTATTACACTGCTCGGCGATCAAATGACAACCGTATTCGCGCCGGGAACAAAACTAATCAGCGAAATGTCCGCCCGTGAAATTTGGAATTATTACATTCGTTATATTGGCGCAGGTGCTGTTACTTTCGGCGGAATAATTACACTCATAAAATCTTTCCCGACAATTGTAAATGCATTCAAAGATTCTTTCGCAGATTTGAAGCAGAGAAGAAGCGGTGAAAAAATTGTTCAATCAAGAACTGAAAAAGATATTCCATTGGTCTTCGTCTTGATTGGCAGTGTTGCGCTTGTAATTTTTATGGCACTGATTCCTTCAATCCCAACAAACTTTTTATCCGCTTTGATGATAGTGATTTTCGGATTTTTCTTTGTTACAGTCTCATCGCGCATTGTTGGGTTAATCGGTTCATCATCAAACCCGATTTCAGGAATGACGATTGCCACATTGATGGCAACATCTTTAATTTTTGTCGGCATTGGATGGACCGGCGATCTTTACCAACCGATAGCACTTGTTGTCGGTTCAATTGTCTGTATTGCCGCGGCAAATGCAGGTGCAACATCTCAAGATTTAAAAACCGGGTACATCGTAGGTGCCACACCCGTTAAGCAGCAGATAGGTTTAATCATCGGTGTGCTTGCTTCGGTTGTGGTAATCGGATTTACTTTACTATTATTGAACGACACACTCGGTATCGGAGTTGTATCGGAAAATCATCCGAACCCGCTTCCTGCACCGCAGGCAACATTAATGGCAACAGTGATTAAAGGTTTGCTCAGCCAAAATCTTCCATGGGGATTAGTAATAATCGGAATGGGAATTGCCGCAGTGGTTGAACTTTGCGGAGTTCGTTCACTTCCGTTTGCTGTCGGAGCGTATCTTCCATTATCAACAACAGCACCGATTTACATTGGCGGATTAGTAAAATGGTTTGTCGATAAGAGAAAGAAAAGTGCAACCGAAGAATCTGAAATTGGTCCTGGTGCATTATTCAGTTCAGGTTTAATTGCGGGAGGCGCAATAACCGGAATCATCATCGCAATTATGATTGGAACTTCCGTCGGTGTTGACGATAACGGAAAATCTGTTTCATTGATGGATATGATGAATACTCAAATTGGCGAACACATGGGAACAACCGGAGATTTGGTTTCACTCATCTGTTTTGCCGCGCTCGCTTTTGTTCTTTACAAATTTGCAATGAGTAAAGAAGAGAAAGTATAATATGAGCGAAACAACAATTTTAGAAGGAAGAAAACCATCCCCCTTTTACAGGTGGATGGTTCTTATTTTTATTAGTCTTGCAATGTTCGGAAATTATTATGTGTACGATAGCATTGCCCCGATCGCCGATCTCCTCAAAGCAAACTTAAACATTTCCGATGAGATAATCGGTTCGATGTATTCTGTTTATAGTGTTGCGGCGATAGTAATTTTATTGGTCGGCGGAGTGATAATCGATCGTTATGGAACAAAGAAAACTACGCTTGCCTTCGGAATACTTTGCGCGGTAGCGGCAATCGTTACTGCATCATCTTCCGATGTGTACGTAATGCTTTTTGGTCGTGTGTTGCTCGGGCTTGGCGCGGAACCGTTAATTGTTGCAATTACAACTGCTCTTGCAAAATGGTTTAAAGGTAAAGAACTCAGTTTTGCATTCGGAATAAATTTAACAATTGCGCGGCTTGGTTCTGTTGCCGCAGATAATTCTCCAACCTGGGCAAGCGGTTGGTACGGTTCATGGCAAGGACCACTTCAACTCGCTGTTATAATTTCTCTATTCTGTGTAATTGGAGGAGTAGTTTATTACATGCTCGAAAGCAGTGCTGAAAAAAAATATTCGCTCGGCAAAGCAGGTGAAACGGACAAACTCGATTTTAAAGGGATGTTTAAATACAGTAAATCTTTTTGGTTCATTGTTGCGCTTTGCGTTACTTTTTATTCAGCAGTTTTTCCGTTCAGAAGTTTTGCAATTAAATTTTTTATTGAAGGGCATGGTGCAAGCAGAGAATTCGCGGGATTTCTAAATAGCATTCTTCCGCTATCGGCTATGATTGCAACTCCGCTTTTCGGATTGTTCGTTGATAAAGTTGGGAAGCGCGCTTTGTTGATGATGGTTGGATCGATTCTCCTTTTGCCCGTTTATTTAATGATGGTTTATTCCGATGTGAGTCTTTATGTACCGATTGCATTAATGGGAATTTCTTTTTCATTAATTCCTGCAGTAATGTGGCCCTCGGTTGCATACATTGTCGAAGAAAAAAAATTAGGTACCGCTTATGCACTCATGACGCTAATTCAACAAGTCGGTTTAGCCGGATTCAATTGGCTTATCGGTTGGGCAAATGATTACTCGAAAGCAAGCGCCACAAATCCCGACGGTTATCAACTTGGAATGTGGATATTTTCTATTCTCGGTTTCTTCGGTTTGTTTTTTTCTTTCATGTTAAGAAAAACCGAAACCGGTCCGGGCGGACATGGTTTGGAAAATCCAACAGGCTCGAAAAATTAAATAGGAGTTTATTATGAAGAAATTTGTTTTAATTATTTGTGGATTTCTTTTTACTTCTGCGCCTGTGAAAGCGCAATGTTGCGGTCCCGATCTTGAATGCACCGCAATGTGTATCCAATACTTTCTCTTTTCGGGAGTTGGTATTTCTTACGGAGTACAGCAATATTCTGCAGAGGGTTTCAATCATTATATCGATGTTTATAATCAGAGACACACTTCAACATTAACAAAACAGATGCCAAAATTTGGTTCGGGAAATGTTATTACCGGAACGCTTTACTTAGTCGATTTGCCCGTAGAAGAATTCCGGTTCGGATTGAAGGGTTCTTACAGTGTCATGTGGGAAAATAATTTCTCCGAAGCCGGTTCGATTGGGAAGCGTGAATATAATCTCATGGTGAATTCAATTTGTGTTGGTTTCGATACTCGAATGCGCTTTATGGAAATTATAGAAATAAAGTTAGCAGATATCCAATTACTTTACAGCAATGCAACGCTGACGAATAAACTCACTTCAGCATCGCTCGGAAATACTGAAGAGAAATTGAAATCTGATGAATCTTATTTTGGAATATTGCTCGGAGTCGGTGCCGCATTTTATCCTCTCGGAGACTATTTAGCCGTTGAAGCAAATGCAGGTTATTCTTTGTTTGAAATTCGAAAAATAAAATTTTCAAATGGTGCACTCTTACAACAAGATGAAAATACGAATATCGCAATGGATAATTTCATAAACGGCGGTGGAATTTTTTTAAACGCCGGCATCAAATTTGCGCTCGGGCTTGAAAATATTTTTAAATGAAAAATTTTTTTTTAATCACTTCTTTCATTCTTTATGCTAATAACTATTTGAATGCACAAGGCACTCTCGGCTTCGGGTGCCTCGGGCTTGTGGGCGGTTTTGCGGGTTATGAAATACAAGACTTTCAACCGGAAGGTTTGAATAATTATGTGAACGATTTCAATTTACTTTATAAAGATTCTATCGATGCGCCATTCCGATCTTTTGGCGATACGCGAGGTTTCCGCATAGGGTTAAATCTATTCCGCAGAGATGTCGGCGGAATGATTTTAACTTTTAAAACTTTTTATCGTTCTCTTTCCCAAAAAAACGAAGCAAAGATTTTAAGTAGTTCCGGTTCTTCTATTTATACATTGGATTATCGAAGCACGTCATTCGCTTTCGGTGCAGATATTGGCACTCCGATTTCACGCATGATCGATTGGAAAATTCTTGACGTTTCAATTCTATTCACAAACATAAGATTAACAAAAACTTCGAGCATCCCCGGTTCACTCTCTTCATTAACGCAAGCAAACTCGGTAGATAACATTTACGGCTACTCAGCCGGTACGGGATTTATTTTAGGAATTGTGCCTGGCTATATCACTTTTGAGACAACTCTTGCATACACGCAAAATCTTGTTAAACGATTACAGTTCGATGACGGCACTTTTTTCTCACTCCTTTCAAATGGCGCGGTGATTGAAGAGACAGTCGCGAAGGGAGGATTAAATGTAATTCTTCAACTCAACATCGGTTTCCCTTTTTAAGGAGTATTAATGATTTCAAAATTAGATAATGCATGTAGAATCGCTATTCAAGTTTGTATGAAAGTAAAAAAGAGCGAAAAAATTTTAGTCGTATCCGATTCATACGCTCGCGAAATTGGTTATGCAATTCACCGGAATGCTGTTGCACTCGGTTACAAATCTCTTTACACTGAAATGATTCCTCAAAAAAATAACGGTGAAGAACCTTCCTCCGAAATTGCGGAATTAATGAAAAAATTTGATGTAGTTTTCTGTCCTACTCTAAAATCATTGACGCACACAGATGCCCGCAGAGCCGCATCGGCATTGGGTTCCCGCATTGCCACTTTCCCGGGCATCACTAAAGATGTTATGGTTCGCGGAATGAATGCTGACTATAACAAGATTGCAAAACTTTCCATTAAACTAAAAATAATTTTAGAAAAAGGGAAAGAGATTAAAGTCGTAACTAAGAAAGGAACGGATATTTCATTTAGCATCGAAGGAAGAACTTCGTTTGCATCGAAAGGATTATTCCACAAAAAAGGGGAGAGCGGAAATCTTCCGACCGGCGAAACTTTTCTCGCTCCTGTTGAAGGAACTACAAACGGAATTTTTATTGTTGATGGTTCAATGGCTGGTTTGGGTTTAATGAAGAATGCAAATATTTTTATCGAAGTTAAAGATGGATTCGCCACAAAAATTTATGGCAGTGATGCGGCTAAAAAATTAGAATCAATTTTAAATAAACATGGAAAAGATGCTCGCAACATTGCAGAGTTTGGAATCGGCACGAATGATACTGCACGTTTAAGCGGCGTTCTCCTCGAAGATGAAAAAGTAATGGGCACAATTCACATCGCACTCGGGAATAATAAATCAATGGGAGGAAGCGTCGGCGTGCCGCTTCATCTCGACGGCGTTGTAAAATTTCCGACGGTTTTCATGGACGGCAAAAAAATCATGAACGAAGGAATTCTGCTTATAAAGTAAATGCAATGTGGGTGGGTGCTCTTAATCTATTATTATTTTGTTTTCTATTTATCAATCACGGATTTGAACTGATATGAAAAATGAAATTATTCTATACCGACCAGATAAAC
>CAYMUL010000007.1:70927-144571 GCA_964393605.1 uncultured Ignavibacteriaceae bacterium
AAAAAAATCATGAACGAAGGAGAGCTACTTATAAAGTAAATGCAATGTGGATGGGTGTTCTAATTGATTATTATTTTTTTTCTGTTTATCAATCACGGATTTGAACTGAAATGAAAAATGAAATTATACTATACCGACCAGATGAACTTGCTGAACATATTGAGGTAAGAATTGACGATCATAAAGAGACTATTTGGCTTACTCAACAACAAATAGCAAAATTGTTTGGCACTCAACGTCCAGCTATAACCAAGCATCTAAGAAATATTTTTAACTCAGGCGAGCTCGATGAAAAAGTGGTTAGTTCCATTTTGGAACTAACCACTCACCACGGCGCAATTAAAAGCAAAACACAAACTAAAAAAGTAAAATATTACAATATAGACGCTGTTATATCGGTTGGCTATAGAGTAAATTCGATTCGTGCAACTCAATTTCGAATTTGGGCAACAAAGATTTTGAAAGATTATCTACTGAAAGGTTATGCTCTCAATCAGCGAATGAACCGAATTGAGAACACAGTTGAAAATTTATCAGATAAAGTGAATGAAATAGACCTTCAAATAAACACGCATCTCATTCCCACGCAAGGCGTGTTTTTTAACGGACAAGTGTTTGATGCTTACGAACTCGCTTCGCAAATTATCCGTTCTGCAAAAGAAAACATTGTCTTAATTGACAACTACATTGACGAAAGAACACTCACGCATTTATCCAAAAAGAAAAAAAGCGTAAAAGTACTTTTGCTTACGAAAGCTATCAATAAACAACGATCATTGGATGTGCAAAAAGCGAACGAACAGTATGGAAATTTTGAAGTAAAATCATTTACACAGAGCCACGACCGCTTTTTGATTGTCGACAACAATGAAGTTTATCATTTGGGTGCATCTCTAAAAGATTTGGGTAAAAAATGGTTCGCATTTTCAAAATTGGAAGCGAAATCGGTTGAGGGTATTATGAGCGAAATGCAAAAGTTACTTTGACATTCAACCCTTTCAAGTATTCTCACTTGATGGTGCATACTAATCTGCCACGAAAAGCTTTTTGATAGTCAAAATGTTCATTATCATTTGAATAATAGTTTAACGAGAGGAGAATTTTTATCCGAGAATCCATTCTCTGCGCATCATCTCCCCAAAATAATATTTGACATTTCTCAAGAACTTTCATCAAAAAAAAAATATTTTTAAAAACTCTTTCAGAATTTCTTCTTGTTTAATTCCTCTGCTAATTCTAATTTTGCTTTCAAATAATTAATACTTCAATTACTAACTAACTAAAAAATTTGAACAAGTTTTTTATCGGCATCGATAACCAAAAGCACTAAACCAAAATGATCTTATCCCGAATAAAAATATTTATACTTTCTTTCTTTCTTCTCATTTCCGCTCATTCATTTGCACAATCTTTTACCGATACTACTTTTAATCTCCCCGGACTGGTAGATACTTCTCTCAGTTTTTCGGTAGATTATAAATCGGTTCCCGGAATGCTTCAACTTGAAACCGGGGAGAATGAAAATCTTGCAAAGAATAAATTCGCTTACATCGTTTATGAAGGCGCTCTCCCCGCAGATACCGGCAGAAGAAATGCGATGCGACTAATCGACGGAATTTTAAGTTCTCCATCATTCATTGAATTTCCTCCGCTTAATTTAAATGGTGAGCCCGGCTCGTATGTTGTAATTGATTTGCAAGCCTTGCGTACAATCAAACGAGTTAAGATGTACACTCTCGGCGGCAATGCGAATATCCGCGCACGCGCTTTTACTATTTACGCCGGTGTTGATACCGTTGGAATGGACAAAGTTTTTCAGAATAACGATAATCAAGTTGCGAATCCCGTCTCCAATTTTACACCGATAGTTGCACGGTTCGTAAAAATTACTTTTGATGTGATTGCACAAAACAATAGCACGGTTGTTTCTGAAATTGAAGTGTTCGGCGAAGGATTTCTTCCCGAAGGTGCTTTCGTTTCGTCCGTTAGAAATATTAATAAAGATGTGAACTTTGCAACTTTTGAATTTAACGCAATTAAGCCGTCGGGAACTGAAGCATACTTCAGTTTTCGATCGGGAAGCACAACAACTGTCGATTCTCTCTGGAGTCCATGGTCAACCGAAACCACGACCAACAATGCTTTAATACAAGTGTTTGAGCCGCGAAAATTTTTTCAATATCGTATAAGATTAACAACATCAAATCTCTCCTCGCCACAAGTTGATGCCATAAAGATAAATTATGATACGCTTCTTCTTGCGAGTTCTACAGATGCAAAAATTTCACCGCAGGAATCACAAATCTTAAAAGAAACAGAATTCACACTTACTTACGATTTTACTTTTCAACCCGGCGATAGAGGAATCGATTCGTTATTCATCTTAACTTCTACACCGGCGACCTTAAGGAATGTGTTAATCAATTCCGCGCCTGCTTCGGTTGCAACTTCCGTTAATGCAAATATGATCACGATCATTTTTAATACCACTATAAACTCGAATGCAAAGGTTGAAGTAAAATTTATTGCAACACCATTCAAGGGTATCAATCCTTTTGTCTCTTACGTTAGCAGCAATCAGCTTGCCTACAATCCGCAAAGAGTTGATTCAAAAATCACAAGCAACGTAGAAGGGTGGAGTATCATCACTACAGGCGTTCCCGATAAATTAATCATCCGAGCAAAAGCTGTTCCGAATCCTTTTACTCCAAACGGAGATGGAATAAACGATGTAACAAAGTTTGAATTCTTTTTAGGAAACATTGCCGAACCGATTGACCTTCTTGGCCCGCAACAGAGACAAATACAAATCAACATTTTTGATTTAACGGGAAGATTAGTTCGTGAATTATACTCGGCAAACTCGCGCGCATTCGCGTACATTTCCGATAATGCAATTGCGTGGGACGGCAGAGATGATAACGGGAAAATTGTTCGCCCCGGACTTTATGTTTTTCAAATTAAAGTGGATTCCGATAACGGCGGTGAGTTTGTTTCTAAAACTGTTGTAGTCTCTTATTGATTTTGAGGATGAAGTGAAGAAAATAATTTTTATAACTATAATTTCAATTTTACTTTTTACCGATGCAAACTTTGCAGGCGGTTTTGACGATTTGGGAAACAGTGCACGAGCGGTTTCATTGGGAGGAGCGATGGTTTCTCTTTCCGGTCAACCCTACAATTTATTTTACAATCCCGCGGGCATTGCAAGTTTGGATAGATTAATTGTCTCTTCCACTTATTCGAGAATTTTACCCGGCGTTGAAGATGACAATTTAAATTTCATTTCTTTTTCGAGTACAATTCCGATTAGCGTTATCGGCAATGTTGGTATTGGTGCTACATTTTTTAATTCTGAGTTGTGGACCGAATACACATTTCACGGAGTTTATGCGCGGGAATTATTTAATGATTTTTCCGCAGGCGCATCGATAAAAGTTCTCGGATGGTCTGCCGAAGCCGCACCGGGAGAAGCGGCGCTTTCATATTTCGGTTTTACGTTTGATGTTGGCGCACACTATTCTTTAAATAATATTTTTGAAGGGGAGGATTTGAATCTCGGTTTGAGCGTCCGAAATATTACGCAGCCGAGTATATCGAGCAGCGGAAGTGATGACGCAAAACTCCCGATGCAAATCGCCGCCGGGTTTTCTTTCATTTCCAGAAACTACAATTATCTAATCGCTTGCGATCTTGTAAAGCAAGATGATGAACTCGCAATTAAAACAGGCGCTGAATTTCTTGGATTGAATGAAGAATTTTTCGGCTACGGAACTTCCTTCACTTTGCGCACAGGATATAATTCTGTACTACAATCGGATTTCACAGAACAGCGCGGCTTGAGCGCAGGATTTGGGTTATCCGTTGAACAATTAACTATTGATTACGCTTATCTTTTTCCACTCGTTCTCTCCAATGCCGGAGGGGATCATAAAATTTCATTGACTTATGCATTCTAATCGATTCTCTTACCGGAGGTTATTTGTGAGAAAATCGTTTCTACTTTTTTTCTTTCTTCTCATTATTGCCGAAACAATTTTTCCTCAATTCATTTCGAACAAAGGAAAGAGCGGCACTAACTACATTAATTACGCGGGAAGAAATTATGAAAATTACAGTTCGACTTTCATTCGTAAAAAATTCTTTGATAACTTCGGAAATTTTTTGGTTGAAGGAACAACGGTTTATGAACTGAGCGAAGTTCAAAAAGCTGTTCCAACATCTGAACTAACCGGAGGAACAAGTGACATTATAAAATCACGTTACTACCAAAACTACTTTAATAATCTTGTCATCGGCATGGATTCCTACAGCGGATTTCAAACACGATTGATGGTCGGCGATGCAATCAGAACAAAGTTCACCGACCTCACTTTGAACCGTTCAAGATTTAACGGCATTCGTTGGGATGCAGGAACTTCTAAATATCGCGCAAGTGTTATTGCATCAAGAGTTTCCGATCCTATCCGCTTTCGTTTTGATGCCGGTATTTATTCGGAAGGGGTGAGAAGAATTCGCGATTGGACTCAATATCTTTTTGGCGGACATTTTGAAACTGACATCGGAGATGTACTTACACTTGGTTTAACTTATGTGAATCAACATCAGCGCAGAAGCAGTATTGATAGTAAAGAATCTTCACTCGAAGGTGTTGTTACAAGCGCAATTCCGAGAATGGTTTTTGTAAGAATTAGCGACGATTCTCCCGATGATAATAGCGGTCCGATACTTTACGCTCCTCCAAAAGTTTTTGTCAACGGACAAGCATATCCCGTTGTGAATATTCATTCTACAAAACCGACATCGGATAACACTGTTTTAGATTTAGCGAACAAAACCAAACCGATTCAATATTATGTTATGAGAGATATTGAACGTAACAGAGGTTTCTCAATTGATCAAAGATTATTCGGCGGCGCCGATACTACAAGTTTTACTTTCTATACTTTTTACGGCAACAAAAACAGATATTCCGTTCCACCTCCGAATTATCCCGTTTTAATTCCCGGAAAAGAGGATGAGAATATTACATTCGGTTTCATTATGCCCGAAGGCGTTGAAGCTTTTTCTGTTCAGTTAATTCTTGCAAATGATTTTAAAGTTGAAACCGCGCAAGATTACATCAACATATTAGATGAGTACACGGGCGACGCGCGATTTGCAAGTCATGCGCAGGATTCATTAATCGGAACTCCGACGCCATTTTTTGTTCGCGAACGCGCAACCGGTAACGTCCGCGATGCAAGTAATAAACAGGTTGTTACAATCAATTACGGATTGACTTCGGGAATGTCTGTTTATGGTTTGAACTTCGATTTCAAATGGAAAGGATTTGAAATTCAGGGTGAGTTCAATGAAAGCGTTGAGTTCATGCGTTATCCGTTAATAAGCGGCGGTCGTCATGAAAGCAAAGGTAAAGCATGGTTTTTGCGCGGAAAGAAAAAATTGGGAAGATTAACTCTCGGCGGAGAAAGATATCGCATCGAACCAAAGTATGTAACTTGGCTTAATACATATGTTCTTGAAAATAGTTACTTCATTCAAAACAGCGATCTCGCCATTCCTGCAACACCGATTCCTTCGGCAACAACCGCGCCCGATTTTCTTGGCTACGATGCGAGCTACACTGTGCAACGTAGAATCATTTTCCCCGGCGGTGTTTTTTATCCTCTCGTCGATGATAACGACGACGACGATCGGTGGGAAGACGGTTTCTATTTTTATAATGTTTTGCCAACCGACGTGAACAGAAGAAACTCTGATGTATTAAATAAAAATTATGACTTCTTCAAACTTGGTTACAGACAAAGCGTAAATGAATTGAGAAGTTTAAGTTCAATTATTCGTCAACCCGATGCAGGAATTTTCCCGGGAAAAGATAAAGACAACGACGGCATTCCCGATGATGACAGAAATGCCGATGGTATTCCCGATTTCGCTCAGGATTTTCTTACTTTCTACGCCGATCCTCCTTCGCTCGAATTTGGCGATGATTGGAACAACAACAGCGTCATCGATGAACAGGAAAATGATATTTTACCCGACTACCCCTACGAGCCCGATATTGACGGCTATCATGTTTTTGCGAACTTGCAACTGCTTGACGGTTGGTATTTCGGTCTTGGAAAAATTAATGAAGAGGGAATTGCACGAGGCGGAGTTAATGATGTGAATTATTTAAAAAGTTCATACTTAACTGCTACTCCGAAGTTTGGTTCTCTGCGGTTGTATTATGTATTAAAGCAGGTTCAAGATGATATCATGAACAACACATATCAGTTCAGAGGCGTAATTACTGCGGCTGATCCGATTCCCGATTATGTTATCGATCCGTTGAATTATAGGAACTCTCTCGTCAATTCATTTTACATCGGAACAAAGTACACTCAAATTAAAAATGTGAACATCGAAAATAATTTGAGAATTGAGTACAATAACCAATTTAAAATCGGAAGCCATGATAATTCTTTTCTTGCCGAAGCAAAACTTATCGGCGATCAGGTGCCGGGACAATTATTGTTCTGGGGATTAGTCAATAAAATAGATTATACCTTTTATCTCTTCGATGGAATTCTAAAATTAAGTCCACAGTTAAAAATTCGCACAGAAAAAATTATCAAGTTCACCGAAGATCAACAGCGAAACAGAACGATTAAAATCGATAAGCATCAGCAAGAAATTATTCCGATTTTCAGAGCCGATTATAGACTGACCGACAACACAAATTTAAGATTCGGGTTGCAAGGATTCGGGCTTGCCGGGCTGGATTATTTCAAGTATAAGATCAGAAATTTTAAGGATAATATTGATAGCCAGGACCGCGCCACCGTTGCATTCTCTTTAAGTAACGCTACGCAATACTCCGGCTACAATGTGGTTGTAGATTTCGGTTATAAGTTCACAACCATCGACTTTAAAAGGATTGAAGATTCAACCAAAGGAAGCGAAGAGTCAACTATATTTTTTACTGTCTTTGCCGGATTCTAAAAAATATTTTTCGTTTCATTTTTCTTGAGTGCATGATTTTGTTTTTCACTTACAATTTTAGAGAGTTTAATTAATCCAAATGTTTATTTGGGAAATTGTCATAACGCTTTTTGCCGCAGTTGCGAGTTATTTTATTCCGACTCCACTTGAGTTGCAATCAACTTTTGCAGGTGCGCAAACTATTTTTGCTTCGGGCAATTTTCCGAAAGCTATCGAGCAGTATGATCTTATCATTTCTACAAGAAGCGATTTTTTGGATGAAGACAGCGTTAAAGTTACACTCTTCGATGGTGAGTTAACTGTTAGTGTCATCGCCGCGGCTACTTATCAAAAAGCAAATGCACTGAAAAATTTAAAGCAACCCGATTCGTCAATTGTCTATTTCAGAAAAGTTGAAACGCGAAAAGATGAGCCGATTCTTGCTGCACTTTCACAATTTCAAATTTATGATATCAACTATCGCTTAGGGAATTACGATTCGGCAATCGTCAATGCGCGAAAACTTGTCGATAAATATCCTTCGCATCCAAAAGCGGAAGCGGCTTTATACGACATTGGTTGGGCGTATCGCGAACAAAACAAACTTGAACTTTCGAACAAAGCGTTGAGCGAACTCATCCAAAAATATCCTAACACAGAATATCAAGCCCGCGCAATTTATCAACTCGGGCAGAATAATTATGATTTGAAAAATTTTGACGATGCGATAAAATATTGGGCAGAGTTGAATGAAAAATTCAAACCGGAATCTTTTAAAAATCAAGATTGGGAAAAGATTCAACTTAAATCTGTAAAAGAAAGACAAATTTTTGAAGCGACTGCCGGAAGAGAAACGAATGAGATGACGCTCGAGCTTGTCGCTAAAGCGCAGGTGAAGATTGGCGATGCTTACAGACAAAAAGGGGATTACAAAAATGCGATGTTCAATTACAGAAAAATTGTTACAACCTATACACTCCTTCCCATCTTGATTGAAGTTGCATATATAAAAATGGCGGACTACACTTTCGTCGAAAAAGGAATTGAGCAAACCGTCGATATTTATCAGGAAGCGATTGATGAAAATTTTGCAAACGCGGAATTGCAGGCAAAGATGCAATACAAAATTGCCGAGTTGTATCAAGTTAATGGCTTGTATGAAAAATCGGCGCGGGAGTTTTCATTCTATATTCGCGCTTATCCCGATGTTGCCCAAGCGATAGAGTTTGATGTCGATAAAGCGCAGTACTCGGTTGTCGCTATGTATTACAATGCTCGCATGTTTCAAAAAGCTGTGGATGAGAGCGACACACTTCTGAATAATTATCCATTCAGCGATGTTGTTCCTGCCGGATTATTTATACGTGGACTTTCGCTTTCCGATTTGGGAAGATATTCCGAAGCACGCGATGCATTCGCAAGAATTACGAACGACTTCAAACAATCGGCTGATTTTATCGGCGCTAAAATTCAGATCGGGTACACTTTTTATAAAGAAGCAAAATATGAAGATGCACTGACTTCGTACAGGGAAGTCATTGATAAATATGCGGGAGAATTCGATAGTGCTCAAGTCTATTTCGATCTGTTAAATGTTTATTACGAATTAAAACGTTACGATGAAGCAATCGCTTCATTCTCTTCAATAAAATTCGGTTCGCAATATTACGCTCCCGCATTTGGAAGAGTTGCAAAAATTTATGCTTTGCGAAGCGAGTACGACAACGGAATTTCCTTCCTTAACGAAATTGAAAAAGCCGATTCAATGGTTGACTCCGTTTATTATTCTGCGGACATAAACTTCGCGCTCGCGGATATTTATATTTCCAAAAATGAATACAAAACAGCAATCACTCATCTTTCAAAAGTTATTACAGATTCACTAATCCCGGCGAACCGCGCATTGTTGAAACTGCAAGCGCAATACGCTCGCGGCGTGTTGTATTATCAAGTTGAAGATTTTTCCAAATCGATTTCCGATCTCGAAAATATTTTAACCGACCAAAATTTTATGAATGAGTTTTCGAACTTTGTTTATAATGCAAATGAAAAACTCGCTCTCGCATATTCAAAAGCCGGCAACAAGGCAAAAGCATTAAGTCTCGCAGAAACATTGATGCAAAATGCTTCAACTGATGAAGCGAAAGGTTTGGTAAATTCACTCATTGCAGGAATTTATTTTGAGGCAGGCGATTACAAAAATGCAATCACAAAAGCAAGCGATGTATTAAAAGCCGAAACGCTCGATGATGAAATTAAAATCAAAGCATATTTGACTATTTCCTCTGCATATCAAAAGCAGGAGAACATCGCCAAAGCCGCTTCAATATTGCTCGAAGCGAGTGAAAAATTCCCGAACTCGCCTGACATTCCCAACGTGCTTTATTCGCTCGGTGCTCTCTATTACGATTCTCAAGAATATTTGCAAGCGGCGGAAATCTTTTCCAAATTTTTAGAAAAATATCCTTCGCATCAACTTGTAAAAGAAGCCCGATACTTCAGAGGTTACGCATATTATGAAGCAGGCGAATGGAAATCTGCTTTCAATTCTTTAAAACAATATCTTGCAAATTATCCCGAAGATCCTTCGTCAGTCGAAATGCAATTTTACGCCGCTGAGGCAATGTTCAATGGGAAAGAATTTAACACTGCAATTGCCGAATACAGAAAAGTTTATTCAAGATTCGGAACGCACACACTCGCCGCTACTGCAATGTACAACGAAGGATGGTGTTATTATGAATTGCAGCAACCGGAAAAGATGATTGAAATTTTCAAACGGCTTGCATCTCGCTTTCCAAATACAACTTACGCCGCAGATGCTCTTTTCACGGTTGGCGATTATTACTACAACACGAAAGATTATGTTAAAGCATCGGAATCTTATACCGAGTTGATAACTAAATTTCCCGAATATGAAAAGCGAAACGAAGCCGAAGCTTTAGTTTATGATTTGGCGCAGATAAATTCTTATCTTGAATATGAAAAAGCAATGAAGCATTTTGACGGAAAGAATTGGGCGAAGGCGATTGAAGAATTGACAAAATTATATGAAAAATTTCCCGACGCGAGTATCGCGGTCGGCTGCCAGGTTAACATCGCATCTTCTTATGAAATGATAGATGAGTTTAAACTTGCGGCAGAATGGTATAAAAAAGTGATCGATAAATACAGTTCCAGCGAAGATGACAACGAACGCGCCGCAGTTAATTTTGCGCGCGAGCATCTCGAATGGATTGAAAGCAATTATTAATTTTTTCGGAGGATAGATTGTTATCAACTCTTATATTTTTACAACAAACAACTGAAGTTACAAGCAATTGGCTGATGGATAATTGGCTCGTTTCCATTTTATTCAAAGGTGGAATCGAAATCATGGGTCCGCTTTTTGTCTTCAGTATAATAGTCTTCGGAATTTTGATTGAAAGACTTTATAAATTTTTCACAATTCCTAAAGATGAAAAAGCGGATGCGTTCCTCGGTGAGATTGATGAAAATATCAAAACTTACGGCGACATAGAGAAAGTCATCGAAAAACTTAAAGGCGTAAAAACGATTTTATCTTTTGTGATGTTAAAAATTGTAATGCGCTATAAATTTTTAGTCGTCGAAAAACGACCGATACTTGATATGAGAAATGAGTTGCTCTCCACTGCAGAAGATTCGACGAGAGAATATCTCGAAGAATTTCTTCCCGTAATAAATACAATTTCTTCCGTTGCAACTTTGCTCGGTTTGCTTGGAACGATTATGGGAATGATCTCCTCCTTCGATGAAATTGCGAAGGGAGGAAAGGGAGATCCCGCAGTGGTTGCCGGCGGTATTTCCGTTGCGCTGCTCACAACTGCAGGAGGACTGATTGTCGCTATTCCCGCAGTGCTTTCTTTTTCCTTTCTTAAAAGAAGAGTAGAAAAAGTTAATGCACGATTAGAGCCGTTCTTCAATCATTTCATTAATTTTATTTTGAGAGATCTTGCAAGAATGTCAACTTTTAGAGAGATGTTGAAAACAGCTTATCGCGATGGAATATTAAATATCGATGAGCAAAAATTTCTAAAAGAAAAAAGAATCGAGTTAAACATCTCCGAAGACGAATTCAATAAAATCTCGGAAGAAATTCAGAAGGAACTCGGAGTTAAAGTTAATCTGGAGAAAGTCGGAGAATAACAATGTCTAAAAAAGGGAGTAAAATGGCGGAAGTACAGATGGATATGACGCCGATGATTGACGTTGTTTTCCAGTTGCTAATATTTTTTATGGTAACGACAGTATTCGCAGTTCAAAGCGGATTGAAAGTCGATTTACCTCAAGCCGCAACTTCCGATGCACCGCCTGAAAAAGATTTGAGTATTTCAATAAGCGAGAAGGGGGAAATGGATTTGAACGGAACTCCCGTTACTCTCGATAATCTTGAAGAACAACTTCGTGTGCAGAAAGATATTTTCGGAAGTAAAGTTTTAATTATTAAAGCCGATAAAAAATCATTGCACGGAATTGTTGTTGATGTGATGGATGCGGCTAAAGTTGTCGGAATCGATCAACTTGCAATTGCCACCGACGAAGAGGAACCGAAAAAAGAGTAGCGATGAATAAACAAGTAATTACTATTCCCGGTTACGAATTATCAACTTACATTTCTTCTCTCATTTATGGGATAAGAAAACAGTTGCTTATTTTTTTGGGGATTAGTTTGCTGGTTCATGTAATTCCGATTATCTCCAATTTGAAATTTGAAAAAGTTGTTGAAGAAAAGAAACGCCCACCGACTACCGTAAAATTTATTCAACGTGCACCGAGACTTCAAAAAAATCTTGACCTGCAAAAGACACCTAAAATTGTAGAGCGCACAATGCAGAGAAGAAGCACTCCGCAACGCATGAGCACAATGCCGCGCACGATGACAACTTCTTCAACCCACGGCGGAACTACGCTCGGCTCGCTCGCCAAACCGGGTGAATTTGTCGACAGAACTTTTTCTTCGCAACAACAATTTTATGGTCCGAACATAAATGCGGAGATTGTCAATACAAGAGGCGCATCGCAAGCAGGAGGTAATCTAACTGATAATTTGATTGACTACACAAACTATCGCGATCGTTTTGAAGTGCTATTAAAACAAGGCGCCAACAAAAAAGATATTTCCGGAAACTTAAATTTTTATCAGTTGCAATATCGCGGAAGCAAAATGGATGAGAATGGCGAACCTGGTTGGAATGTTGTGCCGCAAGCATTGCCCGCGCTCGAAGAGTACGCCGAATCAAAAACCAAATTGAACATTACGCTCAAAGGTGCTATTCGTCTCGACTCTAAAGAGTTGATGGATGTCGGTTTGATTTACATGATGGGTTCTCAAACCGAACCGCTTTACACAAAAGAAGAAGTGCGCAATCTTGAAAGATATTTACGCGCCGGCGGATTTATTTTCATCGATGACGGATACGCGGCAAAGTGGGCATCGTTCAATCAGAAAACAAGACAGATGATTGAAGAAGCACTTGGCTACGATGCCGAGTGGGAAAAAATTCCCGAAAGCCATTGGCTCTTTCATTGTTGGGAAGATTTTGCCGGACCGCCCCCCGGCGAAGATGAGGTTCGCCCGAACAATAATCATCCCGTTAAAGAACGCTATCGCTATCTCGAAGGAATTTTTCTGAACGGAAGACTTGCTGTGCTTTTAAGTAGTAAAGGATATTGCAAAGCGTGGGGCGCATGGCCTCGCAATCCTTCATCAAACGGAGGTCCGCTTGATAACACACGTCAATTGCAATTCGGTTTGAATGTCGTGGTTTTTGCAAACACACAGAAGGGAAGTATTAATGAACAAAACTGGCGCAAACTTGCCGCCGAACAAGAATAGATGAACATGAAAAAATATTTTACTCTCTTATTCATAGTTTTAACTTTTTTCGGATGCGATTCCGTTTATCGATATGTTTTTCTTCCACCGGAAAAACAAGAATATACTTTAGTTCCCGACCAGGATAAAACTTCGCAACAGGAAGATACATCATACTTTGTCAGTAAAGACGGTTCTGTTGTCGGGTACAACGCTAAAAGTTGGAAGATTGAAATTCGTTACATGTCCGATTATCAACTCAATAATTTTGAATTTAAGAATGAATCCTCTCAAGGAGAATTTTCGGGAAATCCTTTCACTTACGGAAATTGGATTGATCCTAAACTCGGTTATTCTCCGAGAAGATTTTCTGTTTTCAAAGTAACGATTTTCAATTACACAAATTCGAAATTGAACTTTGATCCTGAAATTTCTTTACTCGAGACTGATAGGGGAGATAGATTTAATGCATACGGAAGAGAACAAAAAAATTCTAAGTTCCAAAGTATCGAAGAATATTTTCAGAGACGAAAAGGAACTTCCGGTGTGGACGATGAAATTTTTGAAACGAGAATGGGAATTGCACGTCGGCACATGCTTTACTATGGCAAACCGATTTATAAAGGCGATAGCCGCGATGGTCTCGTCGTTTTTGATCCCGTCGAGGAAAGCGTTTCTAGTTTAAAAATTTCCGTGAAAGATTTTATTCTCGAATATGACGAGAACAATGAACCAAGCGCGTACAAAGATTTTGTTTTTTACTTCAAGCAAATTCCCTTTGATGTCAAAAATTTTCAGAGCGAGCAACAATTTGTCGAAGAGGTAAAAGATACGAACCGCGTATCTTTTTCGGTCGCGCAAATTCAATATACAACTCAACCGGGGCCGGTTGTGTATAGCCAGCCGTGGAATCCTTTCCCGAAAAATCTTCCATTCATTCTAAATTATGCTCAGCGACAATTCCCTTACATAATAAAAAATGTAAGCGGATCACTCGATCAAGCGGATGTGTTTCAATCGAGAATCGCCTTTATTTTCGGGGGCGGCGCAATACCGGAGTTTTCAAACACTTTCATTTCCAACTGCGCGCAATATTTGAGTGAAGGTGGTTTCATATACATCGATAACATGCACTTCAGCAGCGAATATCCTTTTTCGCAATCGTTCGAAAAGATGTTGAGAGAAGTGCAGAAGTCTATTCCAAAGAAAACTGAATTTAAAAGAATAAATCTTGATCATCCGATTTTTGAAACTCCGAATAAATTTACAGATTTGCCAAAGGGATTTGACGATTTTCAAACAAACGTCGAATCAACCGATCATTTGAAAGGATTATTCATCGAAGGAAAATTAGTTGCGATTCTTTCCAGCAAAGGATATCCGCTTTTCTGGTCGGAGTCTTCAAGTTATGATAATGAACATCAAATTAATTTTGGGATGAATGTTATAAATTATGCAATCAAAAAATAGTTTTAGTTTTATGAAAAATAGTTTTAGTTTTATGAAGAGTTTATCGTTATTACTTCTTCTCTCAATTTTTACAAACATACAAGCACAAAATCTTTTGCTCGAACAGCATTCAAATTCTTTACTAAAAAAAGAAAGCCAAAGGAGTATCGATTACTTTGATTTCGGAAGCCGACATTCGAACTCGATGATATTTTCGATTCTACTTCCCGGTGCCGGGCAAACTTATTTCGGGCATGAAATTAAAGGAGCGGCAATTTCTATTTCTTATTTTGGCTCGGTTGTTACGGCAATTCTTGCTAACAATAATTTTAAAGCAAGAGAAGAAAGAATTGAAATTTTAACTCAAGATTATCTCAAAGCAGATAAATTTTCCACTGCCGAAAAAATTTGGAACGACATTCAAACAGAAATTAATAACCGAGAAATTAATGAAAGAAATCGTACTCTCTTTACAATAACTGCCGCGGCTATTTGGGTTTATGGTATTGTCGATCTTATTTACTTCACCGATGATCAAGGCGATACATCATTCGCTTTGAAAGATAATTCGCCAATACAAATTTCAACGCAGATCACGGGTGATTTTACGGGAATTGCACTTAAACTAAATCTTCCATAAGTTTGAACCAATGAAATACTTTTTAATGAAAAATAAACTAACTCTACTTTTTACGGCTTGTTGCCTATTTTTTTTCGCATGCGATGACCCGAAGGAAATTATCAGCGCGACACATTACACTCGCGTTCCAAAGGCATCCAATCTCAGTTTCACCTATGATACAACTGCAACAGGGCTACATGCAGTAACTATTTCGTGGAATGCTTCTTCAACTTCAAACTTAAAAAATTTTGAAATTTATAAAGCTGTAAATAAGCCGCTCACTTTCTTCCCTTTACCTAACACAGCAACTACAACATCGATAGTAGATTCATTTGCATATAGCATTGTTGATACTTTGAAAATGTACTACTACATTGTCGGCATCGGGCAAGATAGATTCGTGGGGGAGAGTTCTGAAATTTTATATGTTCCATTAACTAAATAAACTAACTTAAGGAGTAATGATGAGAAGAAAACAACAATTACTTTTTGCTTTGATTTTTTCGGTGCTATTTATGATGCCCGTTAATGCTCAGCAAATTCTCGATACTATTGACGTTATTTACACCAACAATACGTCCGATGGTAACACTAACGGCACAGTCGGCACAATGATGAATGACCCACAATATCGCGAGTGGCCCCCCACAAATCCACTGCCGAACGCAGATGGGTGGTGGGAGAATACAAGTTCGATTTATCTTGGAGGTAATCATAGAAGACTTAGCCGCTACGGCTCTGGTAACAATACAGGCGGTAAAGCTGAACTTTATGTTAGAATTGATAGTTCAGATTACTATGTAGTCTATCACCACATGAATTCAGCCAACGCTACAGCAAATTGTTATGTGCGCTTTTGGCGATTCGGCGAAGGCACTGCAGCTGATAGCTTTCGTTACAATATGCAATATAACAACACACCCGACGGAAGAGGTTCATGGAAACCACTCGGTATCATTCAACTCTTTGCGGCTGATAGTTCACTGACAGTTGAATTGGGACTTGATTCTCTTGGCGCAAACACACTTCGCGTTGATGGAGTCGCACTCGTGCGAAGCAGATCTGCAGGTCCCGATCTCGAATTCGGTAACAGAAGATTCACAAGATTTTCAGTCGATCCTGTTACAGGCGATACTTTGATAAACGATAATTTTTATCGCGACAGATCCCCATTCGGATTTTCCGAAACAACTTTCAAATGGGATTCTTATACCGACCGAACCGAAGTGTTGTACAACCTCGGAAGCGCGCCGCTCACTGTAACCGGATTCACAACGAATACGAATAGATTTTCGGTAACAACTCCGGTACCTTTCACAATTCAACCCGGCGGTAAAAAAGATATCGTCATCAGATTCTCTCCCAAAGGGGAAGAAACTACACGAGACACAATTAGAATATTGAGTAATGATCCGATGGAACCGGAAGCAGGTTTGCCAGTAATCGGTACCGGTATCAATTACAATTTTATTCTTAATGCAAGCGTTACCGGTAGCGAACCACATTGGAATGTACCTCCTCCCGGTGGGCAACAAGAATTAATCGGAACATTCCTAAATTCGACGGCAACTCCATGGCCATATCCAATTCCTGGTGGAAACATAGGAAGCATCGTTAATACCGGTTCTGATCCTAACATTGCAGTAATTTACAAATTCAACGTTCCTGATACGCTTTCGGGAAGTTATTTCCTCGAATATTCTGGTCCAGCGGGTTCATCAAACGCGGCACAAAATGTAACCGTTGATGTCGTTACACCGTTTTATTCCAATCCCAATCCGGCACTTGGTGACACACAGCGTGTAACCAATTTCAATTCCCGTGCTGTTACATCACTTAATTTGTGGGCACGAATCGGTGGAAACCAGGTATTTCAATTAAACGGCGGTGGGCAAACATCGGTACGTTACACTAATCCTCAACAGGGCGTTGACCTTTTAAGAGCAGATTTGTTGCGCGTTCGTATGGTTCCGATTGCGCCAACTGTCAGCACTAATCTTGATCCTGCAAGATTATTGACTTACGGTTCAGTTTCGATTTACGATTCTATTCGTCAGCAACAAGGAAATTTCAGAAGAAATTTTGTTATCGGTTCAAACGGTGAAACTCCGTTGCGTATCGATTCTATGTGGCTCTCAGTAGGAAGTAATTTCTTTATCGATAACTTACCGCAGTTCCCGATTACTCTACCTGCAATCGACGGTGAATATGTTTTACATCTTGCATTCTTACCCGATTCTATTGTCGCTTACAGAGATACAGTTTGGATTAAATCAAACGATCCGGTTGATACTCTTATACGTGTAAGACTTTCAGGTCAAGGTGTTGGAACAGGAATTACGATTGACGATACAGACCCGACTACATATATCTTCCCGCCGAATCCGGTTGTTTGGGCAGGTACACCTGATCCATTGAATATGGATAAATGGTATAACGTACTCGGTTCCGGAATTAATTCCAACCGCTTATTCACTTACATCTATTTTAATCCTCCGACTAATTTAGAAAAAGTTGAATGGTTCCCGCTATTCCCTTCGCGTCCCGGTGGACCGGCAAATGAAATTGATAGCTTTGATGTGTTCGTTATGAGCGCGCCGAGTTCAGCAATTTCTTCGCCAAATGCAAAGTACATTGTTAAACATGTTGCCGCAGGCGGACCTGATACTATTTATTTGAATCAGAACGGCACTGCACAGGGCGGACAAGTTCCAAGTTCAGGAAAAGTTTATCTTGGCAGATTCCAATTCTTACGCGGCGGATATGATTTTCCGGGTAGCGGAACTGTCTTCGGTTCAATCGAACTTCAAAACGATACTGCCGCTGTTAGCCGCTATTATCAGGATAGCATTGTCAATACTGCGCGCCGCGATTCATTCGTTCTTCGCGCCGATGCGCTTATCCTCGAACAGGCTGGCGCTCCGCTCGGAATTTTCGATCCGAACTTGATTCCATTTGAATATGAATTAAGTCAGAATTTCCCCAATCCGTTTAACCCGACAACACAAATCCGTTTTGCAATTCCACAGGATAGCAGAAC
Organism: uncultured Ignavibacteriaceae bacterium; assembly: GCA_964393605.1. Lineage (GTDB taxonomy): Bacteria > Bacteroidota > Ignavibacteria > Ignavibacteriales > Ignavibacteriaceae > CAYMUL01. The sequence goes on from CAYMUL010000007.1 coordinate 88,841, forward strand.
TGAGTTGAAAGTTTATGACATTCTCGGAAGAGAAGTTGTAACTTTGTTGAAGGATGAATTGAAGCCGGGTTATTATTCTGTTGAATGGAACGGAAAGAATAATTATGGAATTCCGGTTGCTTCAGGAATGTACATCTACAGACTCACGGCGGGTAAGTTCGTCGAGACGAAAAAGATGATTATGATGAAGTAAAATTAGTTAATAATTAATAATTAGGTCGAGCATTTTGCTCGACCTTTTTTTTTACATTCTGGTCGTTTCAAATAGTTTGGAAAAAGTAGTATGAATTTGAATAGTTCAGGCGAACTAAAATTCTTTATCCTTAAATTTTCTGATTAGGAATTAATTGGTCTAAATTTCACATTTTATAATCTTGCTTTTCATGTAATAAATTATCTATTTTCCTTTCAAAAAATGATAATGAAAGCAAAGAGATAATGAATCAAACAACAAAAAAACTTCCTACTCAATTCGCGCCTGCCGAAAGAAGCGATGAATCAGAACTTGCAAAACAAGTCGCGGTAATTAAAAATCAACCATTAACGGCAAAAGTTCTCGAATCCATTCCGGTTTATATTTTAATCCTAAATCAGAATCGCCAAATCGTTTATTCGAATTCTACTTTCAATGAGTTTATAAATGCAAAAAATCCCGATGAGTTAATTGGGAAACGAACAGGTGAAGCAATTCAGTGTATCCATTCCAGCGAGACAGAAGGCGGTTGCGGTACAACCGAGTATTGCAGAATGTGCGGAAATATTCAAGCTATCCTCCAAAGCCAAAAAGGGAAAAAAGGCGTTGAAGAATGTCGAATTGCAATCGAAGGTAACAGAGCCCTTGATTTACTTGTCTGGACAAATTCTATTTCTCTCGACAACGAAAAATTTGTAATTTTTGCTTTCACTGATATTGGTAATGAAAAGAGAAGAAAGATTTTGGAAAAACTTTTCTTTCATGATATTCTTAACACAGCAGGCGGCTTGCGAGGTTATCTTGAGTTAGCAACAATAGATGAGGTGAATAAGTTGGACGAGCTTATCAAAGAGTCATTGCAAATGAAGGATAAACTTTCTTCGCAATTTCCGGGAGATAAAGTGTTGGCATCGGTTAGCAATCTTGATGAACTTTTGAATACCACGCTCAAACTTTCGGACAAATTAATTGATGAAATTCGTACGCAAAGAGTTCTTTTAGCGGCTGAAAATGAAGAACTAATTTTGAACATCACCTCCTTTTCTACTCTGGAAATTTTAGAGGAGATTCAAATGATATTTAAAAATCATGAAGTTGCGGTTGGAAAAAATATTTTAATTTCGGAAGAGACTGCTGATAAAATTATAAGTACCGATAAAACTCTGTTAAGAAAAGTGTTGGTCAATCTTACGAAAACGCCCTTGAAGCGAGTTCGGAGGGGCAGGTGGTTGAATTATGTGCAATGCACGTCGATGGACTTATCTCATTTACAGTTCACAACCAAAGTTTTATGCCGAAAGATGTTCAACTTCAAATTTTTCAGAGAAGTTTTTCAACCAAGGGTGTTGAACGTGGGCTTGGCACGTACAGCATCAAACTTTTCACCGAAAAATATTTAAAGGGAACTATAAATTTTGTTTCCGATGAACGTAAGGGAACAGTTTTCACCGCCGATTATCCAACGACAATCGGATAAATATTTTCTGCAGCTATTTGAGTATCAACATCTTTCGCGATTGAACGAAACTCTCCGTTCGTAGTTGATAAATATATGTTCCGCTCGAGAGTGAATCTGCATTGAATTCAATCTCGTGCTTTCCTTGTTTAAGCTCTTCATTAACTAATGTGAAAATTTCTTTTCCCGTTACATCATAAATTTTTAATGTAACAAAACTATTCTCGGGAAGAGTGAATCGAATCGTCGTTATTGGGTTAAAAGGATTCGGAAAATTCTGTTCCAAACCATATTCGGTTGGATTGATTGCGAGCCGTTTTACCGCAGTTGTATTGAAGTAATAAAATACCGGACTACTTTCGTTGTGCAGCTTATCGAATGAAGACAAAGCATAAATATATTGTGGAGTTCCTACTCCGCTAAAATGATCGACATATGAAGTTGTATCCTTTGCAGAAATGAATAAAATTTTTCTCGGGTCGTTAAGATTAATTGAATCGGGATGATTGAAACGATACAGCACAAAGTATTTTGCTGAATCATTATCGCTCGCAGGTGTTGGTCTCTCCCAATTTAATGTGAGAGACATTGAATCTCCTAACCCTGAAAAATTTTGAGGAGGATTTGGTGGCACTGAATCTTTCCACGGCATAGTTGGAATTAGTGCGGGATATTTGTACAAATTATTTCGAAGCGAATCCTGAAAACCTCCCAGGTTATTTGTAATAGATTTGGAACTAAAGAAGACGCTTCCGTGCACATTCGGATATGCTCTATTTAATCTGATTTCATTTGGCATCATCGATAAGTTTTGCCAATTCGGATCTGAAGTGGAGCCGATCTTATAAGCCGCCTGCCCGATATACAAATGTCTTCCGAAAGAATTATTCACCCACCATGGAACAAGAACTTCGTATCGTGCGGCATTGAATCCGATGCTCCAATAAATTTGCGGATTGATATAATCAAGCCACCCTTCTTCCATCCATTTGCGCGAGTCGGCATAAATTCCAAAGTAAGATTCGAATCCGGTTGTAGCAGAACCAAGCGGATCGGATGTATTATTTTTCCAGATGCCGAAAGGACTGATTCCAAATTTCACCCAAGGTTTATATGCTTTAATGCTATCGCTTAGCATTTTCACTAAAAGATTAATATTATTTCTTCTCCAATCCTCTCTATCTGTAAATCCATTTGGATATTGAACGAAAGTTAGCGAATCTAAAAAAGGAACACCGCTCTTTGGGTAAGGATAAAAATAATCATCGAAGTGAACGCCTTGAATATCATATCGCTTAACAACATCAACTATTACTTTAATAACATATTCGCGCACTGCGGGAATACCGGGATCTAAAACTTTTAACACGTCATAAACTTGTATCCATTGTGGATGAGTGTTACTTACGTGGCTTGAATGTACACTGCTCGAATTTTTATTTACAACAGCGCGATAAGGATTGAACCACGCGTGAAGTTCCATTCCTCGTTTCTTTGTTTCTTCAACGATGAATGCAAGCGGATCATAAAGGGGATTGGGCGGAGTGCCTTGCGTACCCGTTAACCATTCCGACCAGGGCTCCATCGCATTCCCGTAAAATGCATCGCAACTCGGACGAATCTGAACTACAACGGCATTCATTCCATTCAGTTTTTGTTTGTCGAGAAGTGCTACTATTTCGTTTCTCTGTTGGGTAGGAGTTAAATTTTTACTTGTAGGCCAATCTATATTGGAAACTGAGGCGACCCACACAGCTCTGAATTCTCTTTTCGGAGGGATAGTTTGCGCGGTTGCAAAATTCAAAAAGGTGAAGGCAGTGATGATAAATGTTAAAGAAATTCTGTTCATAGTTTTTTCATTTTTGTTGTTACAAAATTATCTAATATAGTTTCTTAATTCAAACCCTAATTTAGACAAGACACAGCCAAAGTTAAATGTTCATCAAGTTGTTGCTCTTACTTTCGTAATGAGAGCATTCCAAAAGTGAAAAAATATTTCATCCCTAACCTGGACAAGTCAGAACCAAAGTTAAATGTTCGCCAAATTGTTGTTCTTACTTTAGTAATGAGAGTATTCCAAAACAGAAAAAAATATTTCATCCCCGAACGCTTTCGGGGATTTGATTTTTTTTTGCGTCATTGCATTTTACTAACATTTCATCCCAACGGGATTTTTATATTTTTCAATCACTTTTCCCGTTAGGGAAAATATGTTGGTAAGTAAAATCACGAACGTAATACTTAATCCCGTAGGGATGACACAATTTACTATTCTCATCTTTCTTTACTTCTTGAACCAAAACCAAAAGTTGAACATTTTTCAAATTGTTGTTTTAACCATATCTGATAAGGGTATTCTAAAACGGGGAAAAATATTTTACCATAATTGGTTATGATTATAATTGAAAGGTACTAACAAAAATTTTTCGGAGAAAATATTCCGTTATAAAAATTATTCCGCTCATCTCCGTTAAGAATGAATTTATCACTTCGCAATACCTCTTAAAAAACTTTGCGAGAAAGTTCAGAACCAATCCAACAAATTTCGTCCGTGATTTTAAAAAACTATTTTGAAGGAATTGCAAAATGAAAAAGACATTATTTATCGCTCTGATTATTGCATCAACATTCACAACTTATCTTTTCTCATCAACACCGATGAGGATGAGTTTAGAAAAAGAAAAGATGTTTATCGAAAATCTTTTGGAAGGAATTAATTCCGATAATACCGGATTAAAAATAAGTTCTGCATATTTCCTCGGCGAAATGAAAAGTGAGAAAGCACTCCTCTCATTGATGTCAATGCTTAAAACCGGCGGAACGGAAGGGGAGAGAATTATCGCCGCACTTTCTCTAATCAAATTAGGAAATGAAAAAGGATTGTTCGCCGTCAAACAAAGAATCGTTCATGATCCCTCGCCGTTTGTTCGTCAGATGTGCAAACAATTTTATACGGCACACTTAAACGGTTCCGTTGAATATTAATTCTAAAAAATTTATAACGAAAGAATAAATCACTTTCGAAAAAATTCATCTGATACCTCGTAGCGGAAGGAGGGGAGAGTTGGGTCTTCTCCTCTTTCCGATTTTATAATCCTTCCTCACAAATCAAATACGCTAATATTGCAATTGCGGCAGTGCCGAGTTCAAACTCCCGCGGATGAACCGCTTCAAAAACGTCATTGTCGGAATGATGTACATCCATGTATCTCTGGCTATCGGGGATAAACCCGAGCCGAGCTTTCGCACTTCGAGTTCTCGAAACATCAACACCGCTTCCTCCGGCATTAACAAAATAGATTGATGCTTTATTCAAAATTGGAAGCCATGAATTTATTTTTTTCAAAACTGATGAATCACATTCCGCCGTGAATCCACGCGGAGTAAAGCCGCCCGCATCAGATTCAATAAGTGCAACATGCTTTTCTGTTGCAGAAGAATCAGCCCACTTGCCATAATCAATTCCGCCGCGCACACCGTTTTCTTCATTAATAAAAAATACACATCGAATCGTTCGCGACGGTTTTATGTTCAAGCGCTTGAAGAGATCGACCGTCTCGAGTGCATGAATGCAGCCTGTCGCATCATCGTGCGCACCCACACCTTTATCCCAACTATCAAAATGACCGCCGACAACAACAATTTCGTTCGGGAATTCTGTTCCCCGAATTTCTCCGATCACATTGTAAGAAAGAGTATCGGGAAAAGTTTTGCATGAAAGTTTCAAATTAATTTTTAATCCGCTTTCTTTTTTCAATGCATCCGAAAGAAAAATTGCATCTTGAATACCTACTGCCGCAGAAGGAATTTTTGGAATTGAATCATTGTAACGCATCATTCCAACATGAGTGATGTTATCATTTTTCGAAGTAACCGAACGAACCAAAACTGCGACAGCACCGTATTTAGCCGCTTCAATTGCACCGCCGGATCGATACACAACATTCTTTCCGTATCCGGCGAATGCGTTCGTCAAAGTTTGATCGAATGGTTCATTATAAAAAACAATCTTTCCTTTCACTTCATCTTTTCGTTCATGAAGTTCTTTGTAAGATTTTACTTCAATAATTTCCGCGCTGATGCCATTCTTATTTTCAGTACCGATACTTCCGCCGTATGCGGAGATGTTAAGTTTTCTTCCTTTAAAAAATTTTGAAGAATTTATTACGGCAGATTCTTCATTTCCACGCACCCAATGCGGCACCATTACCGGTTGAAGCCAAACAGAATCGAAGCCGAGTTCTTTCATTTTTTTCTCCGCCCAATAAATTGCTTTGTAAGAATTTTCAGAGCCGCTTAAGCGCGGACCGATTTTACAAAGCTCATCAAGTATTTTGTAACCTTTCCATTCTCCCATCGCAGTTTTAATAATAGTATCGGCGATAGAGTTGTATTGTTGCAAATTCTTATTTGATTGAGAAAGAAGATTTGTTGCGAGCGAACTCAAAAATAAAATGAAGAAGAAAATTTTATTTATACTCACGGCTTTCTCTTTCTGAATTCATCGTACAATTTTGTTTGTCTGCTTTCAAGCGATACATCAAAACCGCTTATAAAAACTTTATGAATTTTTGTCGAGACTTCAAGTATGTTACCGTTGCACACGACTATGTTGGCGAGTTTTCCCTCGCTCAATGAACCGAGAAGATTATCGACTTTAAAAATCTCCGCTGGAAATTGAGTCAACATTTTCAACGCGGCATCTTCGCTTAAACCATAAGCGACAAGGGTTGCGGCGTGAAAGGGAAGATTACGCGAATCAGTATCCGAACCGCTGCGAAGTGCTACTTTCACTCCCGCGTCATGCAAAATTGTCGCATTCACATATTGACGATCGTATCTGTCTTCGCTTCTTGTTGGTAAATTTAAAACCGGACCAACGAGGCAAGGAATGTTTGCTTCTTTAAGATAATCGGCAACGCGCCAACCTTCGCTCACTCCCGAAAAAATCACTTCTACATTTTTATTCTTCACCCATTCAATTGCGCGAAGAATATCAACATCACGATTGACGTTAATAATCAATGGATATTTTTTCTCGAACAAATCTATGAACGGATCAAACCGAATATCTCTTTTAAATTCATTTAAAGAATTTGAAGAAGCCGCACTCTTAAAGTTGCGGGAATAATTTTCCGCTATCTCCCAAAGTTCATTTAATTTTTTCATCTGATCTTCAAATCTTTTTTCTCTTTGCTTAAGAGAGTTTTTATCGAAAGAAGAGAATCTTCCTTTTGTCGGAAAAGTTAAATGAAGTCCGGTAATTTTTTTCACAGCCATTTGTTCGGGCGTGTAGCCGTGAAGATTAATCAACGTGCTCATGCCGTTGAACAAACTGCCGACCGGCTCTGATAGTGCTGTTGTAATTCCTTCAACTCGAATAGTCGGGATAATTTCGCTGTTCGGATTTACCGCGGTTAGTGTGTGCATGTTCGTTGCGAATTCGCCAAGTTCAGAGAAATCATTTGTCTCGGGAATCGAGCCGATTTCAGCAGTGCCCAATGTGCTTCCTGCATCTATTAATCCGGGATAAATTTGCAAACCGGCGCAGTCAACTACTTTGTATTCAGTGGAGAATTCTTTTTTCTTTCCGACGAAAGAAATATTATTTCCATCAATCAGCAACAAACCGTTATCGATTATGCCGTTTGTTATCGTGTGAATAGTGCCGTTGACTAATGCAAATTTTTGCGCGAATAGATTTGATGAGATAAATAGTAATCCAATCAGAAATAATTTTTTCATTCTTCTTTACCTTCTAAACATGAATCGTAATATTTGTCATTCGAAGTATTCGTGAAAGAATCGAAGCCCGGAACTTCATACGGGCTAACATTTAAGCGCTTATCGTCGGGATCATTTTTTCTGTCGAAATAAATTTCGCCGTCAACTAATGTCATCTCGCAACGCGAGAATGCGCTCATCGGATGATTTGCAAAAATTGCAATGTCTGCATCTTTTCCAACTTCCAGACTTCCGACCCACTTATCAATTCCAAGTTGTTTCGCCGGATTGATCGTTATCATTTTCATCGCATCGTTCACGCTCATTCCTCCGTAACGAATAGACTTTGCCGCCTCTAAATTCAAGTGTCTGACGAGTTCAGGGCTATCGGAATTTATCGAGGTTACGATTGCATGTTCATTCATTATCGATGCGTTGTATGCAGTTGCATAATAAACTTCGAATTTGTACGCCCACCAATCGCTGAAAGTTGAAGCCATCGCTCCGAACTCTTTTAATTCTTTTGCGACTTTGTAACCTTCAAGCACATGTTGAAATGTTATCGTTTTGATGTTGAATTCTTTAAACACACGAAGCAACATAACAATTTCATCTGCGCGATATGAATGGCAGTGAACTAAAATTTCTCCGTCAAGAATTTTCGCGAGAGTTTCCATTCGCAAATCGCGTCGGGGAGGAATTTTTGTTTTCTTACTATTATAATCTGCCCATTGTTGTTTGTATTGCAACGCTTTAGTAAAATGTTCGCGAATAATTTGCTCAACACCCATGCGGGTTCGGGGAATCACGCTGTTAGTTTTGCCGTGAACGCGCGTCGGATTTTCGCCGAGTGCAAACTTTAAAGTCTGCGGTGCATTTTTGAAAATCAAATCATCGGCATTTTTACCATATCGAAGTTTCAAAGTTGCATTTTGTCCGCCGATAACATTTGCGCTACCGTGCATTGCGTTGATTGTCGTTACTCCTCCCGCAAGTGCGCGATACAGAAAAATGTCGTCGTACTCGATCGCATCTTTAATTCTAACTTCGGCAGAGACGGGATTAGTATATTCATTGACGCCGCCTTCAACCGCCATGTGAGAGTGTGCATCAATGATTCCCGGCATTACGAATAATCCTTTTGCATCAATCACTTTAGCATTTGGCGCGGAGAGATTTTTTCCGATCTGTGCGATCTTTCCGTTACGAATTAAAATATCTGTTTCGGCAAGATCATCATTTGTAACTGTGAGTAGAGTTCCGCCTTTAATCAAAGTTTCATTCTGTGTGAATGAAAGGTTAGCTAAGAGGAACAACAAATTAATAATCAAAAACTTTTTCATTTTCTTTCCTCGCTTTCGAGATCAAACTTTTCTCCGTTGATGAAGAAAAATTTCAGTTTGGATTTTTTATCGAAATATTTTTTATCTGTTAAAAAGAAATCTGCGGAGAAACCTTTTTCAATCTTTCCGAATTTCTTCTCGAAGCCTAAAATTTTTGCGGAGTTAAAAGATAGAATTTCTAAAATTTCTTTTTCGGTAACACCATAGTTTTTCAGTTTGGAAAGGAAAGGTTTTATCGAATCGCTTTGCACATCCATTGTTGCAATTGTAAAAGGAATTTTGTTTTCCTTCAAGAATTTCACTCCGCGCCAAAGATTATCGTAAGTTTCTTTGTAACGTTTTTTCAAATCATCATCCTCTTCTTTGCTGAGATAAAGGGAAACAACGTCCTTCGGTTTCGCGGAATCATTTTTCACTTCTGAAATTTCTCCGGGCAAGTTTAATGAATAAATTATACTAATGTTTGCGGCTTTAACTTTATCCAAAACTTTATGAACTTCTCTCGCGCCGATAATTACGCAGTTGAACTTAAATTCATCTTTGAGTTTAAGAACACGCAAAATTTCCGACTCAGAGTTCGCCTCAAAAAAGATTTTTTTCTTTCCGCTTAAAACATTATTCAATTCTTCATATGCGGGATCAATCGCCGTGAAAGCCGCATCACTATTGGTTGAGATGAATGCTTCTTTTCTACGCTTGTAATCTTCCGCATCGAAAAAGAGTTGACGCAATTTTGCCATCATCCCGATTATGCTCGAAGGATAAACGCCGCGTGCAGATTTAAAACGGAAGAAAATTCCGGTAGAATTCTGAATTAAATTTTCTTTGCCGTTTAAATTTGAAAGCACATTACCGCCGGAAATTAGTCCGCCGTCCAAAAAAATATTCGCTTTCAGAAAACCGAGCTTTGTCATTTTTGAAAATGATTTAGAATTATCTTTCAAAAAATCTGCGGCGTTAAGTTCGGGTTGAATTCCTGCCGCTGAGTTTGGCGGATTGCCCGGAGGAAATTTTGCGGAATCTTTTTGTTGTGAAAATTTCATTAACAAACCGCCATCAAAAAATGCGGGATAGATGAAAGCAGAATCGCAATCATAAATGAAACTTGAATTATCATTCGGCAGCGCATCCGAAATGTTTGCGATAACGCCGTTGGTTACAGTGATATGCACGAGTTTTGGCGACTCATTTTCAAAACCATTGATGTACACATTTTTCAAAATGTAACTTTTGAAAATTTCGCTCACCTTTGGTAAATCTTGTGCGGAAAGAAACGATGCAACGAGCATCGGATACAGAAAAAATTTGAACATATTATTTCTCATTTTGTTTATTCAAGATTAAGAATTTCAAATTAGTTACGCAAAGAAAAATTTAGAAATTTTACGAACGGAAAGCAGGGGAGGGATGATGGCGAGCGACTCACTATTATTTAAAGTGATCCTCTTAACTATCAACTCTGATTGACTACTCATGTTCCCATCATCCCCAAAGTTGCTTTTTAGATATATTCGGGCAGATGTAAAAAAAAAATTATGAGGATAATGTGGATTTATCACTTAAAAATAAATTCAGCGATTAGAAAATGAATTTCTGTTTATTTTAATTAAATACGTTCACTTAAAATTAGTTTGGTCCTTATTTTAATTTAACCCATTTACTTAAAATTAACCAAACTCTTATTTCAAGTAAATCCATCAAATTCACCCAAAAATTGAGAATTGGCATTCGACCTATTTGAAAGACGAAAATGTTGAAATTCACACAATCTGATACAAAATAAAAAGCCCCACAGAAATCTGTGAGGCTTTTTTTTGCGGGGCCGACGAGACTCGAACTCGCGACCTCCTGCGTGACAGGCAGGCGTTCTAACCAACTGAACTACGACCCCTAAAAAAAATCAGGCGTTCTAACCAATTTACCTGGCTTTAGACAGGCGAACTACGACCCCTAAAAAAAATCAGGAGTTCTAACCATCTACCTAAAGTTAGATAAACTGAACTACGACCCCTACAAAAATCAGGCGTTCTAACCAATTTACCTGGCTTTAGACGGTCTACCTAACGGTAGATAAACAAACTACGACCCCTAAAAAATATTAGGCGTTCTAACCAATTTACCTGGCTTTAGACGGTCTACCTAGCGGTAGATAAACAAACTACGACCCCTAAAAAAATCAGGCGTTCTGACCATCTACCTAAAGTTAGATAAACTGAACTACGACCCCTAAAAAAAATCAGGCGTTCTAACCAATTTACCTGGCTTTAGACGGTCTACCTAACGGTAGATAAACAAACTACGACCCCTAAAAAATATTAGGTGTTCTAACCATCTACCTAAAGTTAGATAAACTGAACAACGACACCGAAAAGAACATCTCGACTTGCTTAATTTTTCAAATTGAGCGGTCAAATATATTCTTACGACTCCACTTATACAATGAATTTTTTGTCTATTGCAATTTTTCCGAAATTTTAAAATGCAATTTTGCAATCGATGGAATAAGCGATGGTACTTCCTTCTTTAATTGCAAAAAATATTTCTGTATCTCAAGTGAAGAACCTTGTTTCAAATTTAATTTATGCGAAGCATTTGTTTTGTCAAACCACTCAAGAAATTTCGCGCGCGCAATTATGGAAGCGGCGGCAACAGCTAAATATTTTTCCGCTTTAGTTTCCTGTCTTAGTTGAATTTCTCTTCCCAATTTTTGAAGCGAATTTATAAGCGTTTTTTCGTTTCCGAATTTATCACTGATGGCAGTTCCGACTTTAATTTTCGTGAGCAAATTTTCTATCACCTTTGCATGTCCCCACGCTAACAATCTGTTTAAGTTTTTGAATGTATCATAAAGTTGATTGTACTTTTCAGGATTAATTTGAATAACATCAAACTTACCGGAGAGTATATTTTGTAGCGATACACTAACTTTTTTTATTTCGCCGTTTGATAATTGTTTACTATCAACGACATTCAATTTGCTCAACTGATTTCTTGTTTTGTTATCAATTGCAACTCCGCAAATGACAAGGGGACCGAAGTAATCGCCTTTACCCGATTCATCGATGCCGATATATTCTTCGGGTTCATTCTCAACGGTATTAAGAAATAATTGTTCGCCGAAAATAATTTCCGAAAGAGATTTGTATTCTTCTAATTCTTGATTTCCTTGAAGGACTAATTTTATTCCTTTCTTTCCAAAGTAGGTTAAGAGTTTAAATTTTTCTTTCTCTTTTTTGACGGAGATTTCAAATGCAAATTGTGTTTCGATTGGCGAAGTTGTAGTGAAGCCGAGTGGTTGTAATTGCTCGACTTTTTGTAGAATTAATTTCTCTGCTTGTACTTTTATTGCTGACAATTTTCCACAAAATTATTTCATGAAAATCATTTTGCGCGTCAACGAATTTTTATTCAGTCCATCATTAATCGAAAGAGTATAAAAATAAATTCCGGAGGAAAATTGAGAATTGAGTTCCGATAAATCGGGAGAGAATTGAATATTGTGGATTCCGCTTTCCCGCCAATCGTTATTTAATAATGTTGCTATCTCTCTTCCGAGAACATTATGAATTTTTATGGTTACAAATCCTGCATTCAACATCTTCCATGAAATCAATGTGCCAGGATTAAACGGGTTCGGATAATTCTGTAACAATTGAAACGAGTATTCTTCTTTTCTATCGTTCACATTTAAAATGATCGGTGCTTCAAATTCAGGAATAGAAATTTTCTTCCTTCCCGGAACGGAAAAAGATGGCAGATTGAGCAACGATAAATCAAGATACGATGAAGGTATTGTGCTTTGAACAATCCATTTATTCGGTGCGATGTAAGTTGTATCTCTCACTGTTATTAAAGGAAACGGTACGGGGATGGGACCGATTTGCAGAACATAACTTACTCGATAACTTAAAATAAATTTTTTGCAATTAAACGTTCCGACCAAAGTTGTGAGCGATTGATCCGATAATCTTTTCCCGAGAACTTCGAATCGAAGCGGAACGATAAGCGTATCAATCGTTATCGTCGTGTCGTATCTGAAAATTTGGTACTCGCTTCCTGTACTTTGATTGAACTTGAAAACATCATACCATTTCTCAAAAGATTTTAGCGTGAGCAGAGTTCCGGTGTTAATAAACGATGAATCAATCCCAAGCGAATCGAGTAACTCTTGAAGTTCGTCAATCTCCGGTAACTTGATATACGTCGCGCCAATGCTTGAACTTGCGTTGACGTATCCTGTATCCACAAAATGTTGTAGCACAACAAAACTATCTATTCCAGATTTCGAAAGAACAAAATTTGTCGTTCTTCCTTTAAATGTATCAATGACTGCGAATGAATCTATTTGAAAAGTTACGAGCGAATCTATTTCATTATTTAATGAATCGAGTGGAATATTTTTGAAGAACCATTTTGTGCCGAGTGAATCGGGAAAATAACTTTGTGCGGCGATGAGACGCGCTATAATAAAAAGGAAAAGAATTATTTTTTTCATTGCTGTTTGTTGTAGACTTTCTATTGTATTAGTTGTTTGAATACATTTGAAATTTGAAGCGACCTGAAAAATTTAGAAACTCAAATTCTAATTTTGATGGATGTAACCCGAGTTCCGTTTGCCGCGCAACTGCAACATCGCCAACCAAAGTATCTATTAATACTATTCGCGAGTAGTTATCCAATAAACGCAACACCAATTTACCTTCACCAACTTCACTCGTTAAAATATTGATTCGATTAACATTTGGATTACCCGGCAAGTTGTCCGCAAAAAATAAATTTAATTTTTGTGCGTTGATCTGGAAATCATAAAAACTTGAGAACTTATTCGCATAAGGCGTATTCAATAGCCCCGATGTATTTTCGGGTGCAATTATTTCTTCGCGACACGCCGAAAAAATAAGCATCACAAGTATCAAAAATTTAAACTTCAAATCTTTCATATCAATTCGAAACAAAAATAAGGAAGCACTCCCGATTTCTCAATAGTTTTATTTGTAAAGAATTTAATTTGTGAGTTGAAACGACACACCAAAAATTGAAAAGTTACTTTTGCGGAATTTCATCATCATTATTAAATGAAAACTCCTTAATTTTCTTTACGGAAATTTTAATCTATGAAATCATAACACGAATGCTTGACGACAGTATCAAAAACGAAATAAAAAAATTTTTGGAAGAACGGGAAGATGTCCTGTTTGCATTTATTTTTGGTTCGGCGGCGCGCGGAAAGATGCACTTTGCCAGCGATATTGACATCGCCATTTTTGTGCAAAATTCTCTGGATCTACTTGAGATCGGCGGAATAGTTGCGGGGCTTGAAGAGAATATTGAATATGATATTGATCTTGTTGAAATAAATAATCTGCCGAGGGAAAACCCTGAACTCGCAATGAGAATTTTAGATGAAGGAATTTTGCTTTTCTGCAAAAATCGGGATGCGTATGTGAAATTCAAGCATGAAACTTATCTTTTCTATATGGATTTCCAACCCTATATGGAATTATTTCACAAAAAATTTTTGGAGAGAACAGAAATGAAAGTCAGGCAAAATTTATGATTGTAGATAAACTGAAAAGATTGGAAGAGAATATTTCTGCGTTGAAAAGAATAAATGAAAATTTTTCGGTGGAAGATTTGGCGAAAAACAAATTTGATGAATGGGCATTGCGTTATGGATTATTTGAGTCAATCCAAATTATGATTGATGTTTCTTGTGCATTCGTTTCGGATAGAAATCTTGGAAATCCTAACCTTGGCTAAACAGAGCCGAGGTTAAACGTTCACAAAGTTGTAGTTCCAACTTGAGCAACAGGTGCATTCCAACAGTGAATAAAATATTTCATCCCTCACGGGATTTAGTTTTGGTTGCGTCATTGTTTTTTACCAATATTTCATCCCTACGGGATGTAGAACAGTAATTGAAATTAGCAAGTCATTTTTCCCGTTAGGGAAAATATGTTGGTAACAAAAGTCACGAAGATAAATCTAAATCCCGTAGGGATGACATTATTTATTGTTCTTATCTTCCTTAATTTCTTGCACCAAAACCACAAGTTGAACATTTTACAAATTGTTGTTTTAGCCATAATTGACAAGGGTACGCATAAACTAAAAAAATATTTTGCCAGAGTTGGTCATGATATAAATTAAAATATCCTAAAAGATATAACGAGTGTATAAAGTTGCTCGTATCAAATTCTTACATAGCACCGGAACTCGGAAAGAGTTTATTGAAAATGATTGGTTTGCGAAATCTTTTGGTTCATGAATATGGAACAATCGATCCAAAAAAATTATACAGCTATCTCGAAAATATTTCTGAATTTGAACAATTCATTCTTCAAATAGGAAAATCAATTTGAATTTAATTTCAGTTGATGTCTTTCAATTTTCGAATTGCCTGCGCAAGTTGATTTCTCACAACGTTTCTTCGATCTTCTTTATAAATTTTTTCTAATTGTGGCAGAAATTGTTTCGCATCGAGTTCAGCCAATAATTCTGCGGCTTTGATGCGTGTTCTGAAATATGGATTTTCAAGAGCCCCTGCAATTATGCTTAAAACTTTTTGTCGCTCTGTTTCGACAAACATTTTTACAAAGTCAAGAATTACAATATCTTGAAGGTGCATATCACCGTTGCTGTATTTGTATCTCAAGTATTCAGTTGCCAAATCAAGTGCTTTGGGATTTTTCATTGCTTTGAAACCTTCAAAAATTCCTCGTCGAATAATATTTCGGTGTGAATTTGTTTTCAATTCTTTTACGAGTATATCGAACGATTCTTCAAAATTCATTTTGCCAATCGCCTCCATACATGCTGATCTGATATAATGATTTTTTTCTTTTGAGTATAAGAGTTTTAATTCATTGAAGATTGTTTTATCGGGGAAATCACCAATCGCACGGATAGCCGCTTCCCGCACTCGCGCATCTTGATCATTCATAAGCTGTAAAATAATTTTTTTGCAAAAAACAGCCGCTTCGGTTTTCAAGTGAGTGGATGCCAAACTAACAATTTCTATTTTAACTCCCCAAAAAATATTGTCAAAGGAATCATCCGAAAGTTTTTCGAGTACAGAGAATAGTTCGGTTGCATCGTTATAATTTTTTATGTTTCGTAAAGAATTAATCTGCGTGTAGATGTCATTACTCAAATTAAAATTACTGAGATGATAATTCATTCCAACGGTGGGCGTGAGGATTTTGCACGGTACAACCCCGCCTGAATTAATCTCAATTGCATCGAATAGGGAAGTAATCGGCAGTAAAAATTTTTCTTCTTGCCGGCTAATCTTAATAATTAAAGTAGTGTCAACTTCGTAACCGATAATTCTGATTGGCAAATTAAATTGAAATGCTTCTCTCATCTTTTTTTCGTTTTGAATTTGCTTTACGTTCATCTCAATTTTTCCAAAATCTTCCATGATGTATTCGATTTCTAAGTGAGGATAACCGAACTCATAAACCCACTGTTCAAAAAATAATTTCAAATCAACACTCAAGGTTTTTTCAAAACTTTTTCTCAAGTCTTCTGTTACTACATTTTTGTTTTGAAATTCTTGAAGATAATTCTTCATCGCAAAATCAAAATTAGATTCCCCTAATTCATAACGAAGCAAATTTAAAATCGAAGCACCTTTATCATAAGCTTTGCCATCAAGCATTTCAATCGGAATGTTTTTATTTAGTTTAGTACTATCAATCTTACCATTCGATTCGGCAAAGTAACTATCCTGAGTTTGTAACATTGAGTAAAAATATTCGTCATCGCCGTATTCATCACGGTACCAAAGCAATTCATAAAAAGTTGTAATGCCTTCGTTCAGCCAGATATGATCCCAAGTTTTGCAAGTAACTAAATCGCCAAACCACTGATGCGCCATCTCGTGAGCAATCAAAGGTTCTGCGGAATAATTTGGAATTGCATTTTCATCATGCAAAATTCTTCTGTTCAAAGTAGTGGTTGTAACATTTTCCATTCCGCCCCATTCGAAATCTTGTACTGTCGTTTGCGCGTATCGTTTGTAAGGATAGGGGAGAAGTTTTTTAGAAAAGAATTTCATCATGTTAGAAGTTTTTCCAAAAAAATATTTGTAGTTCGGTGCCCACTCCTTCGGAATGTTGTATTCAAGCGTTGTGAATTCCGTAGCTTCTGTGATAGTTGCAAAATCTCCGACGACAACAGAAAGCAAATATGGCGCGAAAGATTTTTTCATCTGCCAATGAAAAACTTGTTTATCATTTTGATTTTTTTTACCGATTAATTCACCGTTTGAAATTGCAACCAACTCCTTCGGAACAGTAACAAAAACTTCCGCAGTAATTTTGTCATCGGGAAGATCATAAAAGGGAATCCAATTGCGGTTGTGAATATCTTGCCCTTGCGTCCATATTTGATAAAGAATTTCGGGAATCGCGCTTGTCGGTTTGAAAAAATACAACCCTTGTTTTGGTTGGGATTGATACTCAATTGTAATTGTGGTTGTATCATTCTTCGAGATTGATTTTTCAAAATTGATGTAAAGATGATTTTGGTCGGACGAAAAACTGAGCGGTTGATTTTTGTAGAGAACTTTTTTTACTTCTGTTGATTTGGAATGCAGCGTCAGTTTCGAAAAATTATTTTTCAAGGGAGCGAAAGTAAGATCAAGATTTCCGAAAACGGTTTCGTTTTCAAAATCGAAATCTAAATTTAATCGTGCATGAATTTGATCGTAATCTCGCGTTTGTTCGTTCAGAAATGAAACTGTGTCCGTTTGAGTGAAAGAAACAGTTGCAAGAAGAAATAATCCGAACAAAATTTGTTTTAATGACATTTAGCACCTCTTTGAAAAAAATATTATTGGCTCGCAAAATAAAATATTATTGTGCGTTGGGAAAAATTTATGTAAAAAAAAATCTTTGAGTAGCTCAAAGCACTAATGGTACAATGAAGTAAGTGAATAACGTGATCAAAATAATTGCGGAGAAATTTAACCAGATTCCCGTTTTTATCATGTCTGAAATCTTAACTCGTTGGCTACCGAAAACGATTGCGTTCGGGGGAGTTGCAACAGGCATCATAAACGCCATTGATGCGGCTATTGTTGCGGGTAGCATCATCAATACGGGATCAACTTCAATTGCTTGGGCGATTGAACCGAGTATCGGCAGCACCATTTCGGATGTTGCAGTGTTACTTGTTAACTCGGTTAAAAAAGTAATCACCGTTGTAACAGAGAAAATCGAAGCGAAAGATGAAACGCCTCTCAAGTCTTCAAATTTTTTTCCGATGAATTCTGATAAACCGCTTTCGACAAATCCGTTTGCAAGCGCAAATCCTCCGCCGAAGAGTAGTATCACATCCCACGGAATTTTTTGAAACACGTGAACATCGAGTAATTTTTGATTTTCTTTTTTAGCCGGAAAGACGAAGAGTAAAATCGCAATGAAAATTGCTACGGTACCGTCGTTCACAAATTTTGAATTTAAAAGCAAATTTCCCCAACCGGGAATTGTAAAAAATCCCAAATTAATTTCACTTCTAAAAATCCACAGCAAAGCCGCAGTTATGAAAAATATCTGTACAACTTTTTCTTCAAAACTTTTTTTGCCAAGTGCGTGATATTGTTGCTGGATTAAATTTTTATCCAGCGAAAAATTTTCATTCTTTTTTAAGTAAAGATTGACAAGAATTTTCCACGCAACAACCATCAAAATTATTGCGAATGGAAAAAAAATAATTAACCACTGCGCAAAAGTTATCTCGGGTGAATCGGGAAACATGATATGAAAAATTCTTTGATACGATAAATTCGGCGGCGTTCCGATGAGCGTTGCAACCCCGCCAATAGAGCATGAATAAGCAATGCCGAGCATGATTGCAGTAGAGAATTTTGAAATCTTCTCGGATGAAAATTCTTTTTCGAGGTGATGAATAATGGCTAAACCGATCGGTAACATCATCACTGCTGTTGCTGTATTGGAAATCCACATCGAAAGAAATCCCGAGGCGCACATAAATCCCAATATTATTTTTTGTGGATTAACGCCGAGAAGTAAAATAATTTTTAGGGCAATACGTTTGTGAAGATTCCATTTTTCCATCGCTAAGGCGAGAAGAAATCCGCCGAGGAAAAGAAATATGGTTGAGTTAATGTATGATTGCGAAATTTTTTCTCCGGAAGAAATTCCGAAGAGGGGAAAGAGGACAATTGGGAGAAGTGCTGTTGCCGCAAGAGGAATCGCCTCGGTAATCCACCATACTGCCATCAATGCGGCAATGGCGGACATGTAATAAATTTTTTCCGTTTCTTGCGGTGCTGAAATGTAGAACAGGACAAACAGCAAAAGCCCGAGCGATAATCCTATAAATTTTATTTTCTTCACAAACTTAAAATAGGTTGAATAATTTAAAATTCATATTCGATAATTTTTATGATTCACAATTTATTTTCTAACTTTGACGCGCAAATTATATTCACTATTAATTGAAGATGCGCAAAAAAATATTTCTTATTTATTTCCCATAAATTTTTTGGTTGAATAATTGACATGAAAAAAATAGCAATATATCCGGGAACATTTGATCCGGTTACAAACGGACACATCGATATTGTCGATAGGGCAATCGAAATGTTTGATAAAGTGATTGTAACTGTTGCAAAAAATCCAGGCAAGTCGCCAATGTTCACTTTGGATGAAAGATTGGAAATGTTGAGAGACAGCTTGAAAGATTATCCTAAAGTTTCGGTAGATTCTTTCTATGGTTTGATTGTCGATCATGCTCACGAAGTCGGTGCATCGGCAATTATCAGAGGTTTGAGAGCGGTGAGTGATTTTGAATATGAATTTCAAATGGCGTTGATGAACAGAAAACTTGCAAGCGATATAACGACTGTTTTTCTCATGCCGAACGAAAAATATACTTACTTAAATTCTACAATAATACGAGGGCTTGCCGGCTTTGATGCCGACGTGCGTGAATTCGTCCCGGATATTGTCAGAAAAATGTTAAAGAAAAAATTTGGAAAGAAAAAATAATTAGGAGTAGTTTGAGTTTATCAAATTTAATTTCATCTGTTGAAGAAAGCAGAACTTTATCCGTAACGGGATTAATAAAAAAATTAACGGCAGAAGGGAAAGATGTTATCAGTTTTTCCGCAGGCGAACCCGATTTTCCTACACCCGATTTCATTAAACAAGCGGCGATAAAAGCGATTAATGAAAATTATACATACTATACGCCAAACGAAGGTTCACCCGCATTAATAAATGCAATCGTGAATAAATTCAAAAACGAAAATGATCTTAACTTCGAAGCAAAAAATATTTTAGTTTCAAGCGGTGCAAAACACTCCATCTATAACATTCTGATGGCACTTTGCAATCCCGCGGATGAAGTTATCTTTCAATCGCCGTATTGGGTAAGCTATCCCGAAATGGTAAAACTTGCGCAGGCAAAATCTGTAATCATCAATTCAGATGCGAAAAGTAATTTCAAAATCACTCCGTCTCAATTACGAAATGTTTTAAGTGATCGAACAAAAGTGTTCATATTCAATTCACCTTCAAACCCAACCGGCGCAGTGTACAGCAAGGATGAAATTCTCGCGCTTGCTGATGTATTAAAAGAAAGTAAATGTTTTATCATCTCCGATGAGATTTATGAAAAAATTCTTTATGATGATGCAAAACATTTTTCAATTGGTGCGATAGATTATTTACGAGAGAGAACAATTACCGTCAACGGACTGAGCAAAGCGTACTCGATGACGGGCTGGCGGATCGGTTATGCCGGCGGTCCGGCTGATGTAATAAAACTTGCTCGCAATCTGCAAAGCCATTCCACTTCGAATGCTGTTTCAATATCACAGGCGGCTTCGGTCGCGGCTCTCACTATTGTGAATGATGAAGTTGAAAAAATGGTTAAAGAGTTTTCTTCTCGAAGAAATTTTCTCGTGAAAAAATTAAATGAGATTGATGGCATACTTTGCCCGAATCCTGCCGGCGCGTTCTATGTTTTCTTTGACGTTAGTACAACTTTCGGTAAAAATTTTGAGGGAGAAAAAATTACAGACTCGACAAGTTTTTGCAATTTTCTTTTAAAAACCGCAAATGTCGGGCTCGTACCGGGAATCGCTTTCGGTGATGATAATTGCGTACGGATGTCTTATGCTTGTTCGGTCAAAGATTTAGAAGAAGGTGTGCGCCGAATAAAAAATGCACTCGCATCTTTAGGTGCTTAAAGATGTGTGTGTCGCACAACTGCAACTGAAAAAAGTCTCATTGTTGCACAATTGCGACAAATATTTGTGAGGGAAAAAAAGTATTCAAAAATTAGTTAAAACTAAAACATTGAATTGTAAATTTTTGGCATTAACTTTGCCGCGTGTTGTAAAAAAATTAATTCACTAATAAAAAAAACGGAGAAAAAATGCGTAGACTTTCTTTAATAGTAATAACATTCTTCTTTAGCTTTGGGATATTACAAGCTCAAACATTGGAAGAAACACTCGGATCCCTTTCGGCGGATGCCGCAAAAGCATATGTATCACCAATCGTATCAGGTTTTGGTGCGAACTTAAATTCTGGATGGGTTCATAGAGCACCGAAAGCTAAATTCCTTGGATTTGATTTGGAGTTTGGTTTAGTTGTAATGGGAACACTTTTCGGAGATGATAATAAAACTTTTTCATCAACAGGTTCATTCAAATTCAGCCAGGCGCAGGCAACTGAATTAGCAAATCAAAATCCACTGCTTGCCGCAAATGCTATTGCAAGAGATCAAGTAGTCAATCAAATTACAGCTCAAAGTTTCAATCTTGGTATAAGTGGAGCGACTATTGTCGGTTCAAAAACTGATTCAATTAAAGTTGCATTTCAGCAGAAAACTTTTACAACTTCTGTTGGTAGCTTTGACGTTCCCGGCAAAAATATAGTTCTTCCTATTGGAGGGTTCTTGGAAGATATTCCTGCTCTTCCGCTTGCCGCACCACAATTAACCTTGGGAACGGTTTATGGAACTCAGTTATCATTGAGATATTTACCGGATGTTGAAATCGATAAAGACCTTGGTAAATTCAAATATTCAGGATTTGGAATTCAACACAACCCGGGCGTTTGGTTTCCGAACCCGCTTCCTCTCGAAGTTGCAGTAGGATTCTTCACCCAATCAATGGAAGTCGGAACTATCTTCAAGAGTAGTGCCACTACATTCGGTGTTTTCGCAAGTAGACAATTCGGACCCGGTGCGCTAAGTATTACTCCTTATGCCGGTTTCTGGATGGAGTCCTCAAAAATTGAAGTCGGTTATGATTTCGTTATTGAAGATACACCTACTCCTGGCACAAATCAGGTTGTCCCCGTCAAATTTGAAGTTGAGGGAGATAACTCAACAAGAATTACAGTCGGCGCATCAATCAAGATTTTGATTGTCAATATTAATGTTGACTATAGCCTTGCTAAGTACAACACCGTAAGCGGTGGTTTAAGTTTTTATTTCTAATAGAAAAAAATGTTGACTAAAGAGCCGCCTCGTGCGGCTTTTTAGTTTTAAAAGATTCGTTGAAAGATGATTCTTCATTTTCTATATTGATGTTAAAATTGAAAGAACTCTTTTTCCATACATGATTTATAAAAATAAACAAAATTTATTTTTTGTGGGATTGATTATTCTCTTCGCCATCATTCCCTCAAATAATTACCTGCCAAATTTGTGGCAGACTATTAACGCGCTCATGATACTCACGCAGGAGTATTCTTTATTCGCCAATCTTCTGTTCACTTTATCCGTTGTTTTACTTTCATTACTCGCCGCATTTCTTGTCAGCGTAAGTGTTACGCCTTTTTTTAATGTTGAAAATAAAACCGGTAACAACATTGCGAAATTTTTTAAAAAACTTGGCTCGCTGATGCCTCCGTTTCTATTCGGAGTGTATTTGATTTTAATTGCGCCAACTTCACCGTTCATAAATATTTTGTTCGGAATGATTGTCGCTTCCGCGCTGCAGACTCTATTTATTTCGAAAGCGGTTCGGAAGATTCCAAATCATTTTATTGAAACAGTTTCTACTTTCGGCAGCGATAAAAAGAAAAGTGTGCAAATTTTTCTTCGTTCACTTTCTCTGCCTCTCTCATTTTCGTTCATGAAAAAATTGAACAGAATAATTTGGATTTATCTTCTCGTCTTTGAATTTATAAAGAACTTCGGAAGCGGAATCGGAACGATCATTCGCCTCGCATTCGAATATTGGAATGTTCCGATGCTTTTTGCCGCGAGTATTTCGATTACTTTTACAATTTTTCTTACTGATGTTACGATTTCGTTTCTCTCCAAAAGATTTTTTATAGAAGATCAGGAGGAGTTGTTTAAGTGATGATTAAAATAAATGATTTTACTTTTAGCTATTCTTCCGAAAACGGACCTTCAAAGAAGATTTTTTCAAACCTAAACTTTTCCATTGAAGCGAATGAATGGGTTGGCGTGCTTGCCCCGTACGGAGTCGGCAAATCCGCACTGCTTAAAACTATTGCAAATATTTACGAACATGAAGGTCAACTTGAGTTCAATGGTTCTGAAAAAATTAAAACGATTTACATCCCATCGCAGCCAACATCATTCCAATGGCTGAGTGTGAAGGAGAATTTACGTCTCGCTAAAAAATTTACAACTGCTTTTACAGATGAGCGACTTCAAAATGTTATCGCTCAAGTTGGTTTGGAAGGATACGAAGACCATTTTCCGCAAAGTATGAGTAAAGGTTTTAGATTTCGTATTAGTCTTGCACGGGCGATTTTATTACAACCGGATTTGCTCGCGCTCGATGAAATTCTTTCCGAGATGAATTCTCAAACAAAGTCAGAAATAATCGGTCTACTTCAAAAAATAAAAACTGAAAATTTTTTTTCGGTTCTCTATGGCTCCTCAAATGTTAGTGAAGTAATTTCAATTTGCGATAGGATAATTTTACTCGGCAGTAGTCCGGCACACATTCTTGGCGAAATGAAATTGTCGGGTGATTTTCAAATAGACCAAGAAAATGTTTTAGAGATGATTAGAAAATCTTTTCCCGACGAAAAGGGAATTCTTATCTGATGAAATCTAAAAAAGAAAAATTTCAGGAGCTTAGCGAACGAAGAGAAGCCGCACGAATTGGCGGAGGTAAAGAAAAAATAGATCAGCGACATAAAAAAGGAATCCTCAGTGCGCGCGAAAGAATTGAATTATTAGTTGACGAAAACTCCTTCGAAGAAATTGATCTTTACGTCAAACATCGCTCGTATGATTTTGGGTTGGATAAAATATCTTATCCCGGCGACGGTGTTATTACTGGTTACGGAAAAATTTTTGGGAAATCTGTTGCAATTTTCAGCCAGGATTTTACAGTTCTCGGCGGTTCTCTTTCGGAAGCGAACGCAGAAAAAATTTGTAAGATTATGAAGACTGCCATGAAAATTGGAATTCCCGTTATTGGATTGAATGATTCGGGTGGCGCAAGAATCCAGGAAGGCGTTGTTAGTCTTGGCGGATACGCAGATATTTTTTTGTTGAACACACTTGCCTCGGGAGTTATTCCGCAAATATCGGTGATACTTGGTCCTTGTGCAGGCGGCGCAGTTTATTCTCCGGCAATAACTGATTTTGTTTTCATGACAAAAAATTCAAGTTACATGTTTGTTACCGGACCGAACGTTGTAAAAACTGTTACGCACGAAGAAATAACTTTCGAAGAATTGGGCGGTGCCGATACTCATGCATCAAAAAGTGGTATCGCACATTTCGCCGAAGAGAATGAACTCGAAACTTTAAATCGCGTGCGAGAACTGATGCAATATCTTCCTCAAAATTTTATGGATCATACTGCTGATATCGAATTCGATGTTTCGCAACTTTCCGACGAACCGAAATTAGATTTGATTATCCCCGATAATCCGAATAAACCATACGACATGAAGGAGATTATTCATGCATTGATGGATGATGGAAATTTTCTTGAAGTACATGCAGACTTTGCGGAAAATTTAATTATCGGATTCGGAAGAATCGGCGGAATCGCTGCTGGTGTTGTTGCAAACCAACCTGCAGTATTGGCTGGAGTACTTGATATCAATGCATCAGTAAAAGGAGCGAGGTTCGTCAGGTTTTGCGATGCGTTTAATATTCCTTTATTAGTTTTAGAAGATGTTCCCGGTTTTCTTCCCGGAACAGATCAGGAATGGAACGGAATAATTCGACACGGTGCAAAATTGTTATTTGCGTTCTGCGAAGCAACTGTTCCAAAGATTACAATCATTACAAGAAAAGCATACGGCGGTGCGTACGATGTAATGAATTCAAAGCATGTAAGGGGAGATTTTAACTACGCCTGGCCAACTGCCGAAATTGCAGTAATGGGACCGAAAGGTGCGGTTGAAATTATTTTCAAAAAAGAAATTTCGTCCTCAGAAAATCCAACCGAAGTTTTAACAAATAAAACGAACGAGTACACAGAAAAATTTGCGAATCCATATATTGCCGCTGAAAGAGGTTATATCGACGATGTAATCTTTCCCCGCGAAACAAAGAAGAAAATATATTCCGCGCTTCAACTCTTGAAAACTAAAGTCGATAAAAATCCCCACAAGAAACATTCAAACATTCCTTTATAATTTTTTTTAAGTTAAGCGTAAGTAATTTCATGGAGTTACAGAATTTTGTTAAAAAAATGCTTGATTTGAAAAAAAGATAAAACTATATTGCAAACGCTAATTAACTCATCAATGGAGAATAAATGACTACCAAACGGATACGACTATTAATCGTTTCTTTATTAGCATCGTTTTTGATGTCATGCGGTGTTAATAAAGAGGCGGTTAAAAACGACGGTGAAACAACTGTGCAGCCTGTCGTACAAACCGGTGAAATTGTATCGGAACTTCTCGAACAAGCCCGCCAATCCTACCTTCTCGCATTACAGAAGCAACAAATTAACAGTTCTTCTGAAGCAATCCATAATTACGAAAACTCTCTTCGAATCATTAATAATTTAAGTTATTACCCCGGCATAGAGGAGAACGAAGCGTATAAAGAATTGAGCGCGGCTATTCTCGAAGATTATAAAAATTATATCGATGGATTGCCGGAACTTCCCGATAACGCTTCATTCGCGGCTTTGGAAGAATGGATGGTAAAATCTTCCCCCGAAATAGATTTTCAAATTGTTGAAACTCCAACGGTAACCCGTTTCGTTGTTCCTGCTGATGTTCCGCTCGAAGTAAATTCTATCGTTGAACAATGGGTTGAATATTTTACAGGCAAGGGGAGAAAATATATGACGCTCTGGCTCGAACGTTCAGGAAAATATTTCCCGATGATGAGCAGAACTTTTGCGGAAGAAGGAGTGCCCCAGCAATTAATTTATTTAAGTATGATTGAAAGCGGATTGAATCCTTCCGCAAGATCATGGGCTTCCGCAGTTGGTCTCTGGCAGTTTATCAAAGGCACGGGAAAATTATACGGCTTACGAACAGATTTTTATTACGATGAAAGAAGAAATCCAGAAAAAGCAACCCGCGCCGCGGCACAACATCTTCGCGATTTGCATAATTCATTGGGCGATTGGTATCTCGCTTTAGGCGCGTATAATGCGGGCGAAGGAAGAATCGTCAGAGCAATCAAAAGAGGAAAATCAAGAAACTTTTGGGATATTCAAAGATATCTTCCGAGAGAAACAAGAAGCTACGTTCCGCAATATATTGCCGCTTGTTTAATTGCAATGGAACCGGAAAAATATGGTTTCACCAATATCAATTATGAAAAACCTTACGACTACGATACCTACAAAATTTTTGATGCAATCGATTTGGGCTACATTGCCGCCAGTGCCGGAGTTTCTGCGGAAATATTAACGGAGATGAATCCCGAACTTACGCAGTACTGTACTCCCGCAAATTACTATGGTGGTTATGATTTACGAATTCCAAAAGGAAGCGTAAATCTTTTTGCGGAAAATTTGAAAAATATTCCCGAACACGCGAAAAGAAATTTTGTATTTCACACAGTTAAAAGAGGTGAAACGCTTGCTAAGATTGCCGCAAAATTTGGTGTTTCAAAAAATGAATTAGCAGACGCAAATAATATTTCATCAAAGGCACGATTAAAATCCGGTGTGAAATTAAAAATTCCATTCAAACCTTCAACGTTTGATCAAGAATTTGTTGTTAATGCAAATAGCGAAGTTGCTCAAGAAAATAGTGAAACTTCAACTACTTCAGATACGACGTTAACCGAAAACTATGTTTCTCCTTACGCTTCATTAGTGGAAGATGAAACTGACGGAAGCGAAACTGAACAAGTTGTAACGAATGATGAAATTGTAACCGCAGAAGTTATCGAGGAAGTTGAAAAATCTGAATTAACGATTCCGATTCCTACCGGCTTCGCTTCCGTTACATATCATGTAAAGAAAAGAGAAAGTTTGCTCGGAATTGCCGATCTGTTCAGCGTGCGCGTGAGTGATTTGAGAAATTGGAATAACATTTCTTATACTCAAGCAATACGAGTCGGGCAGCAACTTACAATTTATGTTCCTGAAGAGAAGAAAGATTTTTATGCTAGTTTAGATAATCAATCAACTCAAGAAAAAATTACTACTGTTCAGAATGAACCGAAGAATACGCCTTCACTTGTGTACCATACAGTTCGGAAAGGGGAATCTTTAGGTTCCATCGCGAACAAATATAAAGTTACCATCAATAAATTGATGAGTTGGAATTCTCTCGCTTCCACAAAAATTAAGTATGGAATGAAACTGAAAATCCATTCGGGTTCGGATGGTACTTCATTCGTTGAAGAGAAAAAAGATGATGAAGAGATTAGAAATAAAGTTTTGAGGCATCGTGTAAAACGAGGTGAAACTATTGGAGAGATTGCAGAGGAATATAGAGTTAAAGTCAGAGATATTCGTTCATGGAATAATCTCTCTTCGAATAAAATTCTTGCAGGTTCTGTTTTAAGAATTTATAGTAAAGAAAGTTCAAACTCACTTGGCGATAACGTTGTTAAAACTCCCGCAACAACCAACATTTATGTAGTCAAAACAGGCGATACGATTGGAGAAATTGCAGAAAAATATAAAACTAACGCATCGCAAATCCGCAAATGGAATAAACTGAAGAACAACAAAATTATAGTCGGTCAAAAATTAAAAATCTATTCCGATACTTCAATCAATGATAAAAAGTTTGAAGAAGATGACTCTTATTACACTGTTCGCGCGGGAGATACATTAGGAACGATCGCCGAAAAATTTAAGACTTCCACCGCGAAATTAAAATCACTCAATAATTTGAACTCGACTAAAATTGTTGTCGGACAAAAATTAGTTGTGAATAATTAAAGCTCTTTAAAAAATTTTTTTAACGTTAGGGGTGTTACACCATCAAGTTGTAACTGAGATAATACCCTTTAACCTGATCTGGATAATGCCAGCGTAGGGAAACGGCTTGACTCCCGTTTTGTATTTCAAGCCGTTGTTTATAATCATCAATAAACAAAGGAGACACTTTGAATTACATTACAAAATTTCTTTTCTTTTTATTGTGCGTTTTTTCAGGCGCACTTCTTTCTCAAAAAATTTCGGGAAAGATCATCGATGCGGAAACAAAACTTCCGCTATCTTCCGCAAATATTGAACTCACTTCTTCCAAACTTTTTACTACTTCCGACAACGACGGGGATTTTTCCTTCCCTTCTTTCCAACAAAATGAAAAATTAAAAGTTTCATATCTCGGTTACGAAAATTTTTATTTAACTCTCGACGGTAGCCAATCTCAAACGGAGATTGTTGTTGAATTAATTCGTGCAATCCTTCCTTCTCAATCGGTTTTGGTAAATGCTTTCAGAAAAAATTATTCCGGTGAAAACAGTTCATTCATCGAAATAGGAAGGAGTAAAATTGAAACAGAACGAACGATAGATGATGCGCCGGATTATTTGAGTTCACTGCCTTCGACAACATTTTATACTGAAAACGGCGGTGCTATCGGTTACTCATATTTGCAAATACGCGGCTTCGATCAGAGAAGAATTTCTATTGCTGTCAACGGAATTCCGCAAAACGATCCCGAAGATCATAATGTTTATTGGGTTGATATGAGCGATTTAATTTCGAATGCGGAGATGATTCAAGTGCAACGAGGGAGCGGCGGCGGAATTAACGGCTATCCCGCAATCGGCGGTGCTATCAATATCATCACTTCAAATTTTTCCGATAAAGCTAAAATAAATTTTTCATCATTCTTCGGAAGTTTTAACACGAGAAGATTTAATCTCGCGGCTTCGAGCGGTTTGATCGACAACAAATATTCAATCTATGCGAAACTCGGAAAAATAAAATCCTCCGGTTATCGTGATTTATCTTGGGTTGATTTTAATTCCTACTTTTTTTCTGTGATTCGATATGATGAAAAATTTACGACACAATTAAATGCTTACGGCGGTCCGATTAGCGACGGTCTTGTTTATACCGGACTACCGAAGTTTGCCGTGAAAGATCGAACACTTCGTAGAAAAAATTTTTCATACTTTGAAGAGGCAAACGGCGCGATAACTTTTGCGGTTGACCGAAAACCTGTTGAGATTGAAAATTTTTCTCAACCTCATTATGAAATTTTAACGGAGTACAAACCGACAGAAAATATTACAATCAACAATGCATTGTTCCTTGTTTTCGGTAATGGCTTTTTTGATTACGACGGCTCGTGGTCTATCTATTATGATGATTATTTCCGTTTGCGCGCGAACGGTTACGATACCAACTTCGTTCCTCAAAATGCAATTATTCGTGCGATGGTTGAAAATAAACAATGGGGAATAATTCCACGTGCGAATGTTGTTCATGATAAAGGAGAGTTGACAGTCGGCGCGGAAATTCGTTTTCACAATTCTATGCATTGGGGAAGAATCAACTTTGCCGAAAACATCCCTCCAAATGTTCCTGCGGATTATCGCTACTATCAGTACGAAGTGGAGAAAATCATTTTCAATTTATTTGTGAATGAAAAATATTATTTCGACGAAAAATTTTCTGTTGTCGCCGAAGTGCAGGCGGCGTATCATCAATACAAAATCAAGAATGAAAAATATGCTGGAAACAATTTTTCAATTTCAAATTTATTTTTAAATCCGCGAATTATTTTGGGCTATAAATTTAACGAAGCACATCAAGTATCATTTGCCGCCGCGCGGGTTAAGCGTGAACCACGTTTGAAAAATTATTATGATGCCGCCGAATCAAGCGGCGGTGAAATTCCAAAATTCAATTTAAATAGCGACGGAACTTACGATTTCAATTCTCCGCTCGTTCACCCCGAAACGATGAATAATTTTGAACTCGGTTATTCATTCGACATTGTAAATTATTCTTTCTCTCTCAATTATTATTTTATGATGTTTAATGATGAGATTGTGAGCAGGGGACAGGTTGATCGATTTGGTCAACCGATTACCGGAAACATGAAGCGAACATTACATCAAGGTATTGAGTTCAATGCGATCGCACAACCCATCGATGAATTTGAAACTATACTCAATTTTACGTTTAGCAAAAACAAAATATCGGAAGGAAAAACATTTATAAGTTATTCCTCCGCAGGTTCAAATGTTGTGCATGAAATTAATTTGGCGAATACCGAGATTGCCGGTTTTCCGCAATTGATGGGAAATTTGATCTTTAATTATCGAGCAAAAAATTTATTTGCGCAGTTGAAATTCAAGTACGTCGATGATTTTTATTCAGATAATTTCGGTGAAAATTTTAATTCACTTTTGTTACTCTATCCGAATTTTGTCTTTTACCCTGATAATAAAAATAACTCTTATTTTACTGCTGATTTTTTGGTCAATTATAATTTCAAAGTATATGAATCAATGAACGAGAATAAAATATATCTTCAAGTAAGAAACATATTTGACGCACTCTATTCGGCGTACGCAATCGGCGGAGAATTTTTTCCCGCGGCAGAGCGAAACTTTTTATTCGGTGCGGAGTTTAGTTTTTGAAAAAAGCATTGATTGTCGGAAACGGAAAACCGCCGTTAAAATCATTCATAACAAAATTGAAGTCGTTCGGGTATGACTTCATCATTGCCGCGGACGGCGGTTATAATTCGCTTGTCAAACTAAATTTGCAACCGAATGTTGTAATTGGCGATTTTGATTCGATCATCTTTAATAAAGAAAAGAAAAACGCTTCGACAAAATTTATCAAACTTTCCCGGCAGAATGATACTGATATGGAGAAAGCTGTGAAATTTGCAGTTAAAAATAAATTTGAAAAAATAATTTTGCTCGCGGCAACAGGAATGAGAATAGATCATACTCTCGGAAACCTCGCCATCCCCTTGAAATATGCGGGTGAGATTGAGATTGCTATTCTTTCCAACTACTCTTTTCTCCAAATTATTCACGGTCGCACTTCGTTCGCTTCTCAAAAAGGAGAAACTATTTCGTTTATTGCATTCGATAAAAATGTAACTTTTACTTCTTACGGATTGAAATATGAAATGAACAATCTCAATCTTTCTTTCGGATATAAAGAAAGTATCAGCAATGAATCGCGCGGACAAAAATTTGAGATTAAAGTTGAAGGTGGTTTTGCAATGATGATTCGTAATGCAAAATTTGTTTTGAAACATGCATTCATTTGAGCTTTTAGATTTTATAATTCTCATCGGTTTTTTTGCCGCACTTCTGATAATCGGATTGTATGTTAAGCGCGTAAATGAAACTGATTCTGAAAATTATTTATTATCGGGAAGAAATTTATCGCTACCACTTTTCATCTTCACAAGTGTCTCCACTTGGTACGGCGGCATACTTGGCGTCGGCGAATTTTCTTATCGATATGGCATTGCAAGTTGGTTCACGCAGGGCTTACCCTATTATTTGTTCGCGATAATCTTCGCGTTTTTCTTTGCAAAAAAAATACGTGAGGCGGCTTTGGTTACTATTCCCGATAAACTTAAAAATACATTTGGGGAATCGACGGCGATGCTTGGCGCTGTTTTAATTATGTTTCTCGTTTCTCCGGCTCCATACATTTTAATGATTGCAGTAATTTTAAAATATCTTTTCGCTGTTCCTATTTGGTTGGGATTGATTGTAGCTCTGCTGATTTCAATTTCATACTTGTTAAAGGGAGGGTATCGTTCGGATATTATAACAGACGTATTTCTTTTTTTCGTTATGTTTATCGGATTCGCCATTACGCTTTTCTTTCTCTACAAAAATTTTGGCGGCACAGCTCTTCTTGCCGCGAACCTTCCCGAAAAACATTTTGAACTTCGCGGAAACTTAAGTTGGTTTCAAGTTTTTGTTTGGTATTTGATTGCGCTCTGGACAATTGCCGATCCGGGATTTCATCAACGTACGAATGCGGCTAAAGATAGCTCTGTGGCGGTAAAAGGAATTTTGTTTTCAGTTATACTTTGGTTCGCATTTGATTTTTTAACAACATCAGTGGGGCTTTATTCTCGTGCGCTTGTTCCAAAACTTGATAATGCTGTCTTTGCCTATCCCGCTTTGGCAGATAATTTTTTAGTCGAAGGAATACGAGGATTATTCTTCGCGGGTTTGTTCGCTACAATAATTTCAACATCGAACAGCGTCTTCTTTTTGAGCGGAACAACACTCGGAAAAGATATACTTCCTTTCTTCATAAAAAATTTTGAGAACCGGATTGTTCTCTCAACGCGGATTGGTTTGGTCATCGCGTCAGTCGTTTCATTCCTCATCGCAATTCAATTTGAATCGATTGTTGAGATATGGTATGTAATCGGTTCAATCTGCATTCCGGGGTTGATAATATTGATCTTTCACGCATACTACCCAATTTTAAAATGCGATACAAAAAATGCAAATCGTATCCTGATTTTTTCTCCACTCTTCAGCTTTGTTTGGTTCTATTTGAAGGAAGAAAAAATATTAACGTCGTCATTAAATTCAATCGAGCCGATGATTGTGGGAATTATTTGCGGACTTCTTCTTTATCTTTTGTTTGGATCAAGATTAAAAAAGAAAGAGACTCACTCCTAATTTCGAAATGGAATGAGTCTCAAAAAATAAATTATGGAAGAAGAACTGCGACAGAAATAACGGTAGTCCACAAACCGTTTTTATCGCCTTCGGCGGACTGCGTAATATTAAATGAACGTACAATCTTTCCCGACATTTTATAAATGTTTTCCCGTTCGCTCCAATCGGTTCCGGGGTTGAATTCCACACCGAGCGTTGTTGCAAGCATTGTAGCGGCTAAATCTTCCGCATACTCGCCGGCATTTTTTTCCGTTTCACCGAACGGATGATGTTCGGAAAGATAACCGTACATCTCCGCATCCGCCGGAAGTGCTACACCTATTGAAGAAGCGATTAATCTGTTCGGTTCGTTCGTGCTGTTTCTTGCCATTACGCAAAAAGTAATTTGTCCCGCTTGAAGAATTTTTAATCCTTCTTCCTTCGTAATTCGTTTGCAACCGATAGGATAGATACTGCTGACAGTAACGAGGTTGCATTTTTCAATTCCTGCACTGCGCAATGCTAACTCGAATGAAGTTAAATACTCCTTCGATCTTCCGACACCTTTCGTGAAAAATATTTTTGTTGGTACATACAATTTATCATCTCCTTTCTACGAGTTTTTTGTTTTCAGTTTTATAAATTTTCGTTTACCGACTTTTAAAATTGCATCATTCACAATTCGAACAGAAACATTCATATCAGAAATTTTTTCTCCGTTAAATTGAACGCCGCCCTGTTGAATTAATCTCCGCGCCTCCGATTTCGATTCGGCAAATTTAACGAGCGTTATTAATTCCACAACATTAATTTCGTTTGAATCTTTATTGAAAATGAATTCCGGAATTTCATCGGGAATTTCTTTCTTTATAAAAATTTTGTCGAACTCTTCTTCCGCGGCAATTGCAGATTGCTCATCATGATACATTCTCACTAAAGTCCGCGCCAATTCTCTTTTTATGTTTCGGGGATTAACATTCGCATCGGTGAGTTGTGTTTTTATCTCACGAAGTTTTTCGTTGCTGATATCGGTTGTGAGTTCATAATAATTAAAAATAATTGAATCGGGAATTGAAAGTGTTTTACCATAAATTTCTTTCGGCGATTCTGAAATGCCGATATAATTATCGTAAGATTTGCTCATCTTCTCAACGCCGTCCGTTCCCACAATTAACGGCATCGTTAGTATAACTTGCGGCTCAACTCCGAACTCACGTTGAATATCTCTTCCAACGAGCAAATTAAATTTTTGGTCGGTGCCGCCAAGTTCAACATCGCTTTTGATTGCGACTGAATCCATCGCTTGAGCAAGCGGATAAAGCAATTCATGCATGCTTATCGGTTCATTCGCTCTAAATCTTTTTGTGAAATCATCGCGCTCCAACATTCGCGCAACGGTGTAGTGTGAAGCCAATCGGATTACATCTTCAAAATTCATTTTGCCGAGCCACTCGCTGTTGTACACTATTTTTGTTTTTTGTGAGTCGAGAATTTTAGAAGCCTGTTCGAAATAAGATTTTCCGTTCTTCCTTGTTTCATCGATGGAAAGTGCGGGACGAGTTGCGTTTCTGCCGCTCGGATCGCCAATCATTCCGGTAAAATCGCCGATGATTAAAATAGCTTGATGCCCGATGGATTGAAACTGCGCAAGTTTTCTAAGAACAACAGAATGCCCGATGTGCAAATCAGGTCGGCTGGGATCGCAACCAAGTTTGATATTTAGCGGTTTATTTTCTTTGAGAGAACGTTCAAGTTTTTTGATGAGTTCATCTTCGGGAATGATTTCGGAAGCCCCTCTTTTAATTAGGTCCATTTGCTCGTTAATCGGCGGGAACGAGTTCTTCAATATTTCTGTGTTTCTCCTTAGTAATCGGGTGATGGCATAAAAAAATTATTTAATTCGGCGCAAAGTTATAAAAAAAAGAAGTGAACTCAATATTTAATTTTTCTTTCCTGATCTCGTTCAAAATCTCTTTTTGCAATCGATTCTCTTTTATCGTAAAGTTTTTTTCCTTTACACAATCCGAGTTCAACTTTCACTTTTCCTTTTTTGAAATAGAGTGAAAGGGGAATCAACGTCAATCCTTTTTCATTCAGTTGCGAATTTATTTTCCGAATCTCATTTTTGTTAAGAAGAAGTTTCCGTGCGCGCGTCGGTTCATGATTATTGATATTTCCCTGTTCATATTCGTTGATGTGAAGACTGAGCAAATAGACTTCGCCGTTGTTGACTGTTGCATAGCTATCGACAAGATTTGCTTTTCCCGCACGCAGAGATTTAACTTCAGTTCCGACCAAAGCAATTCCGGCTTCAAAAGTTTGAAGTATATGATATTCAAATCTCGCTTTGCGGTTTGACGTTATAATTTTTATTGATTCTTTTTCTGACATAACTTAAAAAATTGTGAGGGGAAAATATGAATCGACATCGCAGTTAAAAAGAGAGAAGAGCAACACCACGAAATGAAGAAATGAAAATTTATCTGAGTTAAAAATTATTTAAATGCTTTCGTAGGAATAAGAAATTCAAGTGTGCCTGCACCCAATTTAGCTTTCCCGTTGAATGAAATTTTTGCAATCATTCCTTTTTTGAAATCGATTAAGGCGCCGCCGTATGAAATAAGATTTGAAACATGCGCTGAAAAATCAGGTTCATGCCCGAACATTGCTACGCTGCCACCAAGTTCGTTTGCAAGTGCGATTATGTCATCAGTATTGTTACCGAATGCCAAACGGGAATCAATTAAAATATCGTCTTTAAATTCAAAAACTTCTTTAGCTATTTCGGCAGTTTCCTTTGCGCGAATCAATGGCGAGGATACTAAATAATCAAATCCGCCGATAAGATTTTTCCACGCTTCAGCCGCACGGTGCATTTTCTTTTTTCCTTCATCGGTAAGTTTTCTTTCTGAATCTGCTCTCCCGATTTTATGCTCTTCCGCTTCGCCGTGTCTTATCAAATAAATAATCATATTCTCTCCTAACAATCAACTCCGAATGAATTAATAATACTCTCGAACAAACCTCTCTGTTCGCGGTATGTGTAGATCGGTACTTCAAAAATTACTACGTAACTTGAATAACCGCAACTGATTTCAAAAAATTGAATGTAGTTTTTTCGCACTTCCATCAAGTCCGATTCTTTTATAGTATAATCGCGGTTAATTCGAGATTTGAAATTTGGTTCTGTTTTGAATGATACTAAATCCGAGCTGCCGATTTTTATTACGCTGAAACTTGCGCCGAGACTTGTATTCAAAAAATATGTGCCGCGAACAGGACGTGTAATCTGTTTTGTGATAGCAACGTTGCGAATAATTTTCCAATCTTCGGGAATTTTTATGTAGAAACCATCGTAACTGATTTTTGTTTTTTCTGTTGTAAGTGTCGAATCAACTTGTGTTATAACTCCGGCAGAAACTAATGCGGAACGTTGGTCTACAATTTGGTGACGGATAAAATTCGATTTAAAGTTATCAACTTCATCAAAGACGATTCTATCAAATTCATTTTTCAAACTCTCAAATTTTAGTAGAGAGCGGTTGAAGATAAATTCATCTTCGATGTAATTTGAAGTAACACTTTTCGGGACGTCAAGTTTTGTTGCGATGACTCCTCTACTTATAAAAGATACATTTTGCTTCATAGACTTAACGCTATCATTGTATTTCAAAAAAGTTCTTAATGCGAGCGATGCGGAATAGTCCATCACGACATAAATATTCCATCTCTTCAAATGTATTTTATCGTTTGAAATATAGTCTTCAAATACTTCGAGATATTGCAAACTATCGGCAAACGCAGTTTGGATTGTTAAATTTCCATTTAACGATTTGTCCATTAAATAGAGGTTCAAACTGCTGTCATAAATTGCAAAGCGATTGTAAATAGGATTCGGATACTCGAGCAGACAGTAATAAAATCTAACGCGGTCTTTATTTACAATGCTATCGATGACAATCTGGTTTATTGATGTTGCGAGTGGAAATGCAGGATCGATTAGACCTTTGAGTGAATCATTTGCGGTTGTGTGTCCTTCAATTGCTCTAAATACGGCACTGCGGAACTCGCGGAATCCGATATTTATTTTTTTCCCTTCATCTTCTTCGGAACAGCCGAAAAGAATAATTGAAGCGAATAGAATTAGTAAATACTTCTTTATATCAGTCATTTTTTGTGTAGCAAAGTTAAGAATTTGAGGCGAATGTTTTGAATATCTTTCTTCATTTCTCGAAGAAAATTTTTGGAAATTTATAACCGAACTTAAGTAAATTTTTCGCGAGAATTTTTGACTCGTAAGTATCCTTTTGAATTAGCCACCGCACTATTTAATTTAGTTTGAATACGAAGCTACGATAATCATTGGTACTAATTCAGTTCTGTGCGAAATGTTTGAGAATTTTTTCTGCTTTCGATTTTCCCACAACGCTTTTCAATTTTTCATGATCGGCATTTTTAATTTCTTCAACACTTCCAAGTTCCCGCAACAGTTTATTTGCAAGTTCTTCGCCGATGCCGTTTATTTCAGTCAGTTCGGAAGTTAGCGTGCGTTTCGATCTTCTCAAGCGATGAAACTCTATTGCGAACCGGTGCGCTTCATCTCTGATTTGTTGAAGCAATTTTAAAGACGAAGAAGTTTTAGGAAGAAGAATTGCGTCCGATTCGTTCGGAAGAAAAATTTCTTCAAGCCGTTTTGCAAGTCCGATAATATCATAATTCTGTATCTCTAATTTTCGGAGCGCAAACACAGCACTTGAAAGTTGCCCCTTACCGCCATCGACCATTATCAATTCGGGAAGAGTTTCTTTTTCTTCAAGAAGTCTTTTATACCTGCGAGTTATCACTTCATTCATACTTTCAAAATCATCGGGACCGTTGACAGATTTTATAATAAATTTTCTATACAAACTTCTCTTCGGTTTTCCGTTTTCGAAAACAACCATACTTGCAACGGTATCTGTGCCTTGAAGATTTGAAATATCAAAGCACTCAATTTTGTTCGGAATGTTTTTTAATCGCAAGTCTCGTTTGAGTGCGGATAGAGTATAACTTACCGCGCCTTCGCGCTTCATTCTTTGCAATTGAATTTCCTTTAACTGCAACGATGCATTCTCTTTGCTCATTTTCAAAAATGTATGAAGCAATCCTTTTTTCGGAATATGAAATTTTACATTTTTCTTTGAGATGGTTCTCAACCAATCGAGTACAATCTCCGCATCTTCAATCTCGACTTCGAGCGCAATTTCATTGGGGATTTCTACGAGTTCATTGTAATACATTTTTATAACTGAAGAATAAATTTCCGCGAGTTCTTCATTTTCATCAACGCTGAGTTTCAGTTGTTTTTTACCAACAAGTTTTCCTTGGCGAACATTTAGAATCGAGCATGCCGCATCCTTCTCTTCTTTTGCAATTGCAATAATATCACGGTCTTTCAAATCTTCCGAAACGACAACCTGCCTTTCAGAAAGGGAACTCAACTGCGCAATTTTATTTCTGATTGAAGCCGCTTCTTCAAAATTTAATTCGGAGGAAGCAACGTTCATTTTTATTTTTAAGTCTTTAATCAGTTCATCGGTTTTACCGTGAAGAAGTTTTACAACTTCGCCAACCATCTCTTTGTATTCAGTTTCGGAAATTAATCCTTCGCACGGACCATCACATTTTTTTATATGGTAATCGAGGCAAACTTTGAATTTTTTCTTATCAATACTTTTTTGATCGATATCAAGTCTGCAACTTCTGATTTTGAAAATCTGATTTATCATTCGTAAAGAATTTTTCATGCTTCGCACTTCGGTGAAGGGACCGAAATATTTTGAACCGTCGCGAACAATTCTGCGCGTTGGAAAAATTCTTGGAAACATTTCATTCGTTACGCGAATGTAGGGGAATGACTTATCATCTTTGAGATTGATGTTGTAGCGCGGTTTGAATTCTTTAATTAAAGTATTCTCAAGAATGAGCGCTTCAATTTCGGTCGAGGTAATAATGAGTTCGAAGTCATCAATCTTCTTTACCATTGCGAGAATTTTGGGAGAAGTTATGCCGGAGTGAAAGTAGCTTTTAACTCTGTTGCGTAGGTTTTTTGCCTTCCCGACATAAATAATTTTTTTCTTTTCGTTAAGAAATTGATAAACTCCGGGGGAAGCAGGAAGATTGTTTAATTTTGTTTCAAGAATCTGGTTCATCATGAATACAAAATTTTGTTCGCGAATTTTTAATCTCTGAAAACATAATTTTTAGGAATAACAACGATGCCGCTCTCGGTTACATGAAATTTTTTAGAATCTTCAATCGGATCATATCCAATTTCGTAGCCTTGAGGCACATGAACATTCTTATCGATGATCGCTCTTCGAATTCTTGCTTTCCTTCCGATGTTGCAATGGTTCATAATAATTGAATCGGAAATTGCCGCGTAACTATTGACCCGAACGTTAGCACCGAGTATTGATCTTTCCACCAAACCTCCGGAAACAATTGTTCCATCGCAAATCATAGAATTCAAAGTGCGTCCGATTCTTTCTCCTTCGTGCGAAAGAGTTTTCGCCGGCGGAAATTGAAGTTGATATGTTCGCAGAGGCCAATCATTATCATATAAATTGAATTCGGGAACAACGCTTATCAAATCCATACTTGTCGAGTAATAGCTTTCGATTGTTCCGATATCTTTCCAGTACGGTTTACTTTTTTTATTCTCATCGACGAACGGATATGCAAAAACATTTTTTTCAGATTTAATTAAGTAGGGAATTATGTCCTGTCCAAAATCATGGTTACGAATTTTTTTGCTCTGCATCTCAACCAAACATTCACGTAAAACATCGGCGTTGAAAACATAAATTCCCATATTAACATAAGAGAATCCTGGCTTGGAAGGAATTTCTGGTGGAGTATCCGGTTTCTCAATAAATTCTGTAATGTGGTTTGCATCATCCACTCCTACAATTCCGAAGCGGCTTGCTTCATCGGCATTGACATCGATGCACGAAAGTGTTAAATCGGATTTCATATCAACATGATATTGAATCATCTTTTGATAATCCATTTTATAAATATGATCGCCGCTCAATAGCAAAACCCATTTGCATCGCTTATCTGTTATGAGATTTAAGTTTTGATAAATAGCGTTCGCAGTGCCGAGATACCAATCGCCATTCACTTTTTTCTGAGGCGGAACAGCGTAAATAAATTCACCGAGTTCTGCATTAAAAATATTCCACGCTTCGTAAAGATGTTGATTAAGAGATTCTGATTTGTACTGAACGAGTACATAAATTTTTCTTAGCCCGGAGTTTAGACAGTTAGAGAGACTAATGTCGATGATTCTATATTTTCCGCCGAACGGAACAGAAGGTTTGCTTCTGAACGCAGTTAGGGGATGCAACCGTTCACCCTGCCCGCCGGCGAGTATCATTGTAATGGTATCTCTTATTATTGATGAACCTTGAAAAGCCATAGTAATTCCGTTTTTATTGTTTTCTTTCTTTTACTTAATTCAATATAATAAACAGAAATATTGAAATAAAGTTTTCGGTGTTAAGAATGTATAAAAAATTTTAGTTGACCTTTGCGGATTCAATTCAAACCGGAATAAAAATAGTAACTCGTAAAAAACTTCTTGTCATTAATAAAGATTATATTAATTTCGTGCAGTTCTCTGCAAAAAAATTCTCAACTAATTAGAAATAATTTTGAAGTTATGAAGTGAAACCCAGGAACATTTTTAACTCGTTACAATTGTTGCTCGCGTTAGGGATAATAACAGCCGGCACAATTCAAGTAAAAGAAAAAGCCGCCCTGCCGCTTAAACTCTTGCACTCCGCCTCAAATCTTCAAATCATCACCTCCCCTTTAAACCAAAATGAAATTCCGAACACTTACTTAAAAACGATTGATGATATTCATGTCCACAATTTAGATGAAGTGGAATTTATCATAGACGGCAGAAAAATCGGGGACACAGTCAATGTGGCTTTATCACGGCGCAATGCAGAAGTAGTGCAAAAACTGATTCTCATCCCTTTTTACAACGACGAATATCTTGTAATTCAATTGATTGCCGGAATTTCGTTTTTACTAATCGGTTGGTTTGTCTTTCAAAAAAAACGTGAATTAATGGAAGCAAAAATTTTTTATGTACTGATGATTTTTGCATCTATAATTATGCTTTTAACTTGGGGAAATTATAAGATAGAACTTTTCGGAATCGGATATACATCAAGAATTTTATTCTCTGCGGCATACTTAGTTGCGCCGCTCCTGTTTCTTGATTTTACACTTTCATTTCCCGAATCCGTTACAGAACATCGGACGAAAATTCTTGCCGCGCTTTCATTCATAGCTGCAGTGCTGTTCATCGCGATGGCGATTACATTCCTCAGAGCCGCATCGACACAGCAAATTGAACACATCAAAAATTATTTGCTCGCGTTTGACGGTGCAAGATTTTTTCTTTCCGGTTGCATACTCTCATCAATAGTGATTTTTGGTTATTCTTATAAAAATCTGAAAGAGGAGTCGCAAAGAAGAAAATTGCGCTGGTTGTTGCTTGGCTTTGTTGTTGGTCCGCTTAGTTTTATTGCGCTATGGGTTGTGCCTCAAGCAATCACCGGAAGCGGCTTAATTGCAGAAGAATATATTTTACTTTTAATGATTGCCGTTCCAATTACTTTTGCAATTTCAATAATGAAATATCATATAATGAATATTGATAAACTTATCAATCGCGGTACAGTTTATTCGGTGATATTCGTATTTCTTTTTTTAGTTTATGTTTCTGCAATTGCATCAACTACTTTCATTGTCGGCTCGCTTACGGCAACTTCCACAATTTGGATTTCAATAATTGTTTCGATATTTGTAGCACTCCTTTTCCAGCCGCTTAAAAATATTACTCAAAAGGGTGTTGATAAAATTTTTTTTCAAAAAAGATACGAGTTTCGAAAAGTCGCTACAAAATTCAACGAAAAAGTTTTTGAGGAATTTTTACCTGACCGAATTATGAAACTATTTGTTACGGAATTGAATTTTAACATACCCACGGAAAAATCTGTTATACTTCTTTTAGACAGGAACGAAAAGAAGAATGCGCTGTGGTATAGTGAAAATAATTTTAAACCAAACGAAGAATTAATCAACAAATTGATTACCGCAACAAATTGGAACGCATTGCATTTTGGTGAAACTGAATGGATTGAATCCGGTGTAAATTTTGGTGATGCGGATCCCGAAATATGCAGGGAGAAAAATTTTGTACTCTATTCTGTTGTTGCCCTTGATTCCGACAAAGTTTTAGCTGCATTTTTCGGACGAAAGAAATCGGGTTTCAAATTTAGTTATGAAGATTTGGATCTCATTCAAACCATGTTGTTGCTGGGTAAAACGTCTATCGAGCAATTCTTCATGAAGCAAAAACTATTTTCGGACTTGCAAGAAATTGAAAAGCTGAAAGAATTGAATGAACTTAAATCTTATTTTGTTTCAATTGCAAGTCATGAACTGCAAACGCCTTTAACATCTATAAAAATATTTTCCGAATTGATTGCAAAAGATTCTCTTACGAGCTCCGAACGAAATAAAAAATTTTTGAGTCTGATTGACGGCGAATGTAACCGCTTATCTTCGTTAATTAATAACATTCTTAATTTTGCAAAGATTGAAAATAATATGATTGATTTTCAAAGAGAGAGTATCGATCTAAATAAATTAATTGAAGATGCAGTTGCAAAGATGCAGTATCAATTGGAATTGAATTCCTTTGAGTGCAACAATGTATATGATACTTCGCCTGTCATTATTAACGCGGACGCCGATGCCATACTTGAGGTATTCTTAAATCTTATTTCTAATTCAATCAAATATAGCGATAACAAAAAAGCTATCGCGATAAAAATTCAAAAAGAAAATTCATTCGCCAAAATCATTTTTGAAGATTCGGGAAAGGGAATTGATAAAAGTGATCTGCATAAAATATTTATGCCGTTTGAAAGGGGAGTAAAAGATATTAAGAGCAGGGTGCGCGGAATCGGCTTGGGGCTGGCTATTGTTAAATTTATTATCGAACATCACGACGGCAAAATATTTGTCGAAAGCAAAGTCGGGATTGGTACAAAATTCACTATTCAATTTCCATTATTAAATTAGCACATGAAAAAAATATTAATTCTTGAAGATGATCCTGCAATAAGACTTGGTCTCGAAACTGCTTTGAAAGACGAAGGCTACGCTCATGTATCTGCTGATGACGGGGCGGAAGGTTTTTCTTTAGCTTCTGAAGGAAAATTTGATCTCATTCTTTTAGATGTTATTCTTCCTTCAATAAGTGGATTTGATATTTGCAGTAACTTAAGAAAATCGGGCGTGTTCACTCCCATAATTATTATTACGAGCAAGAAAGAGGAAGTAGATAGAGTCATCGGTTTGGAATTGGGCGCGGATGATTACATCACTAAACCTTTCAGCATCAGAGAATTACTTGCAAGAATGAGAGCAATATTTAGGAGGGCAACTGAATTTAATGGCGCACAAGGACTTGTTGCGTTCGAAAATATAGAAATTAATTTCGGTGCGCACACTCTAAAACGTAACGGCAGAGATCTCGAAATAACGAACACTGAATTAAAACTTCTCAAATTTTTTTGTGATCATGAAAATATGGTTCTTTCGCGCGAAAAAATTCTGAACGAAGTTTGGGGTTATGAATCATTCCCTACTACACGAACTGTCGATAACTTCATTCTTTCTCTCCGAAAAAAAATTGAAAAAGATTTTTCAAATCCAAAACATATTATAACGGCGCATCGCGGCGGATATAAGTTTGTCCTCTAATCTAATACATAGTAAATTTCCCCGTCATTAATTTTTCTCTCTCACTTTAAAATTGACTAAACATTCATTTTAAAATCCACTTCAAAAAGAAATTAACTTTTACAAATTCCTGACATCTCGTTGACAACTGTATTTTTACAGGCGGTTAAGTTGCAGCCGTAAAAAAAATAAGGAATTATAAAATGAAAACTTTTCTCACACTTCTTGTTCTTGCTGTATCCGTAATTAATTACGCACAGGATACACTAACAATTCTTCACTTGAATGATACGCATTCAATGCTTGCGCCTCTTGCCCCCCGCGATGTGAACTTGCAGGGAACTCGCGGAGGAATCGCCAGAGCCGCATCTTTCATCGGCATGAATAAATTGTCTGAACCGAATGTTCTCACTCTTCATGCCGGTGATTTCTTCGTCGGAGATATTTTTTTCAACACAACTTTCGGTGTTGCCGAGTTAAGTATCCTAAAAGATTTAGGAATCGATGCCATGACTGTGGGCAATCATGAATTCGATCTAACTCCGGCAACTTTGGAAACCGCGCTAACTACCGCATTCCCAACTAATGGTATTCCACTTCTCTCGGCTA
Organism: uncultured Ignavibacteriaceae bacterium; assembly: GCA_964393605.1. Taxonomy (GTDB): domain Bacteria; phylum Bacteroidota; class Ignavibacteria; order Ignavibacteriales; family Ignavibacteriaceae; genus CAYMUL01. The sequence continues at coordinate 133,011 of CAYMUL010000007.1, forward strand.
ATTTAAATCTGAGCAATGATACCGTTGCGGGCTTAAGGCAATTCATTAAACCTTACTTCATCAAACAATTTGGAAGTATTAAAGTTGGGATACTCGGTTTAACAACTCCAGAAACAAATCTATTTTCATTGCCGTATCCGGCAATTATTGAAGAAGATTTTGTTACCATAGCGGCACAATATATTGATACTTTAGTCTCGCAGAACTGCAACGTAATTATTTTGCTTTCACATCTTGGCGTGTATTACGATTGGGTGCTCGCGCAAATGCTAACCGGCATCAATGTTATCGTCGGTGGACACGACCATTATAATTTTGAAGAACCGATTACAGTAACAAATCCCGCAGGCAAACCAACATGGATTGTTCAGACTGAAGGAACGTATCACTCCGTTGGCAAAATTAAATTGGCTGTGCAAAATCAGTCTGTGAATTTGCTTTCATATGAAAACACGCCACTCGATCTATCAATTCCTCAAGAGCCAACGGTGAAAACAATTATTGATACTCTCATCGCACAAATAGAAAATACTTATGGAGCGGTTTATTCACAACAAATAGGTATTGCAACAGATTATTTCGATGAAGTTGCCGATTCACTTTTTATATCGGGCAATCATGAAACTGCAGTAGGAAATTTTGTAGCTGATGCATATCGTTGGAAAACCGGTGCCGATATTGCAATTCAAGTTGGCGGTTCAACTTGTCAGCCGATTCATCAGGGTCCAATCGTTCCGGCGGATTTGTTTAGAGTTGTCGGGTATGGTTTCAATGAAGTAAATGGTTTGGGTTATCGTCTGTGTAAAATTAAAATGACCGGAGAGGCACTAATGATGGGCTTAGAAATCGGTTTATCCCAAATTCAAATTAATGATGAATTACTTCCACAGGTCTCAGGGATGAGTTATAGCTACGATATTGGTGATACAGTAATGAGGTTGAGGAATCCATTAGTGAATGGAATTCCACTGAATCCACTTCAGGTTTATTCTGTTGCCACGAATGAATTTCTTATAGCCGCAATGGATTTGTTTGGAATCACTTATTCGGATGTTTATGTGTATAACGATTCATCCGAGTTTCAGGTGCTTGTAGATTATGCAATTTCATTGAACGGCGTACTCACACCCAAGTATGAAAACCGCGTAACATGGTTGCAGAGAAATGAATTCGCTATTCCATCTGTCTTTGAATTGAAGCAGAATTATCCCAACCCATTCAACCCGGAAACAACAATTGAATTTTATCTTCCTAAAAATTCTTTTGTGGAACTTTCGATTTATTCTGTTACCGGCGAAAAAATTGTTTCGCTATTGAATGAAGAATTGTATGCAGGATCGTACAGACTTAAATTCGATGCACGCGAACTTTCTTCCGGTGTTTATTTCTGTAAAATGAAAACTGAACACTATTCGTCAATCATTAAAATGTTATTGTTAAAATAAATTTGAAAGAATGTAAAATGAAAAACCATTTGATTTTAATCGCAATATTTCTCTCCTCATTCTTTGGATTGAGAGATACATCCGCGCAGGAATTCACTAAAAAATATTTTCCATATTCATCGGAAAATAAATTTAATCTTTCCACAAATAACTCTGCCGAAGTTTATAAGAATTATAACCACACAAATAGATTCTCGCTCCCCGAATATCATTCTTTAAATAAATTGAAGAGTGGAAGTGATTCGAAAAATTTTGCAATCGTAGTTTATCCTTTAAGTTTGTTACTCACCAAATTGAGTACTGATTTACAGTTTGGATATGGTAATGGAAACTTCATATTTCATCTTGGCGCATACTTGGGGGGATTTGAAGTGATTGGCGAAAGTTTAGAAGGATTTGAAATCGAAATAGCTAACCGGTTTTTACTCGCCGGTCCCGAAGAAAGAAATAAAAATTTCGAAGGTTTTTATATAGCACCTGTATTTCAATTCTCCTCTCTCAAATACTCCGCTACAATTTTACATATCTTTTCTTCGGGGAATAATGAAGAAAAAATTTATGCATCTGCGTCAGGCTTTGCTTTGGGATTTGATACCGGATATCAGATTGTTTGGAATAATTTTACACTAAATCTGAACAGCGGATTACAAGTAAATCTATCTCCGAAGGAACTCAGTACCACTACCTCCTCAGGGAATACTTATCATGTAGCAACGATAAACACTTTTGAATGGCGCGGTTTGGGAGTTGGAATTGGAATTTTATTTTAATTTTTATCGAATACAAAATTATCAACACAACTGAAAGGATATCAAATGAAAAAGTTAAAAATTCACTTCGCTGTGGTTCTTATTATTATGATTGGAATGGGTGAATTATCAGCTCAAAGTTTTAGTCAACCAACGAAATTCTTTGAAAGAAATCTTGGAGGTCCTCGATTAGGTTTCACTTTGGTACCGGGGAAATCTACAATCGCAAAGAAGTTGAAAGAAAATAAGATTGGCATGTTCATAAGTCAATTCGGTTGGCATCTTGAATATCAGGTAATTCCGGCAGGGGGCGGTCCCCAATTCGTTGTGGAATTTCTGCCATTGATTGCAGGAGTAGAGTATGGAACGTTTATTCCATCCGCCTCACTCGCACTCGGCATTCGATTTCCCGAAGGATATGAATTCGGTTTAGGTCCCAATTTACTTTTGGGCGGTGCTAAATTAGTTACATCCGCATTAGTTATCGCCGTTGGAAAGACAATTGATTACGGCGGTGTTAGTATTCCTCTAAATCTTGCTATCGCAACAAATCCGGATGGGAACAGATATAGTTTCATAGTTGGATATGCGATTCCAAAATTCTGATCATTCTCCTTTAAGCCTGCGGAGATACAAAGCGATTTGTTCTCCGCGGCGCTTCTTAAAATTCTTTATAAAATCACAATTTTCAATCCTTTGAATACCCTGCCGTGAGCGGTATATTTGCAGTGCGTTTTTACAATTCTCTTTTCCCCACGAATTGAAACGATGAATATTCACAGCTATGATAATTACGAAAAGGTAAATTTTGAACCATCTACAAAAAATTAGAAACATTGCAATTATTGCACACGTCGATCACGGCAAAACTACGCTCGTCGATCACATCCTAAAACAAACCGGCGCATTTCGCGATAACCAGCACATCGCAAAGCGCGTTATGGATTCCAACGATCTCGAACGAGAAAGAGGTATCACTATCCTCGCAAAAAACTTGAGCGTTCGTTACAAAGATTATAAAATTAATATTGTCGATACACCGGGACACGCAGATTTCGGCGGCGAAGTTGAAAGAACTTTGCGAATGGTTGACGGCGTTCTGCTTTTAGTTGATGCCGCTGAAGGACCGCTTCCGCAAACTAAATTCGTGTTAAAAAAATCTCTCGAACTCGGATTGAAACCGGTTGTCGTGATAAATAAAATCGATAGAAAAGATGCGCGCCCAAATGTTGTGCTCGATGAAGTGTTTGAGCTATTTATGTCATTGCAAGCAAATGACGAGCAACTTGATTTCCCCTTCATTTATACGATTGCAAAACAAGGCATCGCAAAAAAATCTTTGGAAGAAGAAAACAACGATCTCATTCCACTCCTCGATACAATCATTGAAAAAATTCCACACCCGAAAGTTGATTCAACCCAACCGTTTCAAATGCTTATCAGTGCGATAGATTATAACGAATATCTCGGCAGAATCGGCATCGGCAAAATTCATTTCGGGAAAATTAAAGTAGGCGATTCCATTGTCATCATACCGCGCGAAGGTGAAAAACAAAATGCAAAGGTTACAAAACTTTACGCATTCGAAAACATTAAACGCACGGAAATTGAAGAAGCCGAAGCCGGCGATATCATTGCGCTTGCAGGATTGGAAGATGTTGATATCAGCGACACACTTTGCTCGCAGGAAAAACAGGAAGCACTTGAGAGCATTGCAATTGAAGAGCCGCGCATCTCCATGAATTTTATCGTCAACAATTCTCCTTTTGCAGGTAAAGATGGAAAATATGTTACAACCAGAAATTTGAGCGAACGTCTCTCCAAAGAATTAAAAGCGAACGTTGGCTTGCGAGTTGAAATGACAGACTCTACCGATTCCTTCAAAGTAAGCGGTCGCGGCGAACTTCATCTTTCAATCTTAATTGAAAACATGAGAAGAGAAGGTTACGAAATGCAAGTGAGCAAACCGCAAGTTATCTTAAAAAAGATTGACGATGTAATTTGCGAACCGATTGAACACGTGATAATTGATGTGCCTGAAATGTTTGTCGGAACTGTTATCGAAAGAATGGGGAAGAGAAAAGGTGAAATGAAAAATATGATCACGCTTAACAGTTCAACCCGCGTGGAGTTTTTTATTCCGAGCCGCGGACTGATTGGCTTCCGTTCGGAATTCATGACTGATACAAAAGGGGAGGGAATTCTTCATCATAATTTTCATGCTTATGAACCATATAAAGGAGATATAGTTCAACGACAGCGCGGTGCGTTGGTTGCGATGGAACGAGGCGTTGCTTCCGGTTATGCAATGTTTAAGTTGCAAGAGCGTGCAGTATTTTTTGTCGAGCCGGGAACTGAAGTTTATGAAGGTATGGTCGTCGGAGAAAATTCACGAAGCAATGATATGTTCGTCAACGTTACGAAAACAAAACAACTAACGAACATGCGTGCATCCGGTGCCGATGAAGCTATTCGTCTCGAACCGCCGACAATATTCACACTCGAACAGGCAATAGAATGGATTACCGACGACGAGTATGTCGAAATCACTCCAAACTTTATTCGCATCAGAAAAAAATATTTAACGGAAATGGACAGAAAGAACGCGCGCCTCGCACAAAAGCAAGCCGAGTTAGTCGAAGTTTAAAATCAAGAAAGGAAAATCATGTCATCAAATGCAATTAAAAACTTAAAACCGGAAATTCTTTGGCAAAGGTTTTATGAAATTTCTCAAGTGCCGCGCCCTTCAAAAAAAGAAGAAAAAATTCTTACTCATCTGCGCAAACTTTGTAATGAATTAAATGTGAGTTACAAAGAAGATGCAGTCGGAAATTTGCTTCTCTCCGTTCCCGCGACAAAAGGATTTGAGAATAAGCCCGTCGTTGTTCTGCAAGCGCATGTCGATATGGTTTGCGAAAAAAATAAATCGACGCAACATGATTTTGATAACGACCCGATTAAATTGATAAATGAAAACGGATGGATAAAAGCCGATGGCACAACTCTCGGAAGCGATAACGGAATTGGTGTAGCCGCCGCTCTCGCAACAATTACCGATACTTCTTTCCAACACGGTCCGCTCGAAATTCTTCTCACGATTGATGAAGAAACCGGTTTGACCGGCGCGAGCAATCTTCAACCGGGATTTGTTTCCGGCAAAATGTTGTTGAATTTAGATTCGGAAGAGGACGGTGCATTTTATGTCGGATGTTCCGGCGGGCTTGATACTGTTGGCTCTTTTAACATTGATGCTGAAGCGCGCAATGAAAATTTAAAAGGATATATGCTTTCAATTTCAGGATTGAAGGGAGGGCATTCAGGTCTTGATATCAACACAGGCAGAGCAAATGCAATCAAACTGCTCGCAAGAACTTTAAGCGCGATTTCGGAAAATGATTTTTATCTTTCTGCAATCAATGGAGGAAGTAAACGAAATGCTATTCCACGCGAAGCCGAAGCGGAAGTTTTTTGTACAAATGCAACCGCTGAGGAGATTAAAAAAATTCTTTCTCGGGAAGAATCGAAATTCAAAAATGAATTTGCATCTGCCGATAACAGTGTGAAAATTTCATTCGAGTTATCCGATAATAAACCGATGTTTGTTTTCAAAAAAGAATTCACGAACAATTTAATCAACACTCTTCTTGCGCTTCCAACCGGCGTTATACAAATGTCTCCCGATATTAAGGAACTCGTTGAAACATCAACAAACCTTGCAACGATTCAAACAACAGAAGATGAAGTAATCATCGGTACAAGTCAACGCAGTTCGATTGAGACTGCAAATCAATACATTGCGCAAAGTGTTCGTTCCGTTTTTGAATTAGCAAATGCTTCAGTAAAAACCGGAGATGGTTATCCCGGTTGGAAACCAAATATGAACTCGCCGATTCTTGCAACTTCGAAAAAAGTATTTAAAAAACTTTTTAACAAAGAACCAGAAATCAAAGCCATCCATGCGGGTTTGGAGTGTGGAATTCTCGGCGATAAAAATCCCGGACTTGATATGCTCTCATTCGGACCGACGATCACCGGCGCGCATTCTCCAGATGAACAAGTGAACATCGAAACGGTAGAGAAATTTTATAATTTGCTCAAAGCAATTTTATCTGACATCGCAAATTCGAATTGAGCGTGATTAGATTTTTAACAGCCGGGGAATCTCACGGCAAATCTTTGATGACTATCGTCGAAGGTTTTCCTGCGAACATTCCGATTAATGCAGAATACATCGATGCGCAACTTGCGCGCAGACAGATGGGCTACGGGCGCGGCGGAAGAATGAAAATTGAAAACGACCGCGTTGAGATTCAAAGCGGAGTGCGGTTCGGTTTAACTCTTGGTTCGCCGATCGGAATGTTGATACAAAATAAAGATTGGGAAAATTGGATTGACTTGATGAGTGCCGATGGCGATATGGGAACGATTGAAAAAATTTCTGTTCCGCGTCCCGGGCATGCTGATTTAACCGGCACAACAAAATATAATTTCGATGACATTCGCAACTCGATCGAAAGATCATCTGCACGGGAAACAGCCGCGCGAGTTGCGGCATGTTCGATTGCAAGAAAATTTTTGGATGTGTTTGGAATTCGCATCGGGAGTTTTGTCGAATCAATTGGCGGTGTGTACGGCTCGAAAAATTATTTTGAAGAATTAATTCAACATCCGAAAATTAATTTTAATGCCTTTTCACTTTCCTTAAAAGCAGATAAAAGTTGTGTTCGAGTTTTTGAAAAAGTACACGAAGAAAAAATTATTAACAGAATCAAACTTGCAAAGAAAAAAGGGGACACACTCGGCGGAACCTTTATTGTAGCGGTCTCCGGGCTTCCCGCTGGGCTGGGTTCATTCATGCATTACGATAAAAGAATTGATGCCGCGCTCGCCTCGGCAATGCTTTCGATTAATGCCGTAAAGGGAGTTGAAATCGGAAATGCATATTCGAATGCAGAAAATTTTGGATCATTTGCGCATGATGAAATTATTATTCGCGAAAATAAATTCTGGCGAAAGAGTAATCGTGCCGGCGGTGTTGAAGGTGGAATTACGACTGGCTTACCTTTACTGATCCGCGGCGCAATGAAACCGATTGCAACTTTGATGAGTCCGATTGAAACGATCAATCTGAAAACGATGAAGAAAATTTCAGCGCGAAGAGAGAGAAGTGATTTTGTTGCAGTTCCCGCATGCGCTGTAATTGCCGAAGCGATGACTGCATGGGTTGTTGCCGATTTCTTTCTCCAAAAATTCGGCGGCGATTCTATCGAAGAAACAAAAAATAATTTTTCCGGTTACGCAAAAAATCTTACACAAAAAATTTCAAAACGATTCAAGTAACAGATGAAAATTAAAACTTTCCCAATCAATCCATTTTTCGAAAATACTTATGTTGTCTTTGACGAAATATCTAAAGAGTGTCTGATAATAGATCCCGGATGTTTGAACGAGATCGAAGAATCTGCGATTCAAATTTTCATTGAAAAAAATGAATTGAAGGTGAATGCAATCATAAATACTCATTGCCATCTCGATCATGTTTTCGGAAATAAATTTGCAAAAGAAAAATTTAATGCGCCGCTTTTAATCCCGCGCGAAGATAAATTTTTGCTGGACAACGCATCGAAGCAAGCCGCATTCTACGGCATTGAAATGAATGATTCACCCGAACCCGATGGTTTTCTTGACGATTTGAAATTTGTTTCAATCGGTAATTTTCAATTCAAATTATTAATCACGCCAGGGCACACACCGGGAGAGTTTTGTCTCTACAACGAAACAGAAAAAATTTGTTTTACCGGCGATGTGCTTTTTAAAGAAAGCATCGGAAGAAGCGATCTACCGGGGGGTGATTACGATACTTTAATTCATTCAATAAAATCGATGCTGATAACGTTGCCGGACGAAACAAAAATTTATCCAGGGCACGGAGAACCTTCCACTATCGCTTATGAAAAAATTCAAAATCCGTTTCTAAACTCATAACATAACCGGACTCCACCAAAAGAAAAATATTTTTGATAAATACTTGACGAATCGAGCTGAACTTAGAAAGTTGAAGATTTACAAATTATAGTTTGCGCCTTATTTGATAAGGATATTCTTAGAAAAAGAAAACTAAAAAAATAGTTATTGTCTTCCTGTATTGAATTGTTGTTCGGGAATGATTGCGAGCTTCATAATTCTTGTGCCGATACCGGGCAGTTCAATGTGAGCGATATAAATTCCGCTACCGACAAATTTGCCGGCGTCATTTCGCAAATCCCACTTTAAATATTGATCGGCGTTATCTTTTTCTATCTTCTGTATAAAAATTCCTGCAATCGAAAAAATTCTGATGATAGTTTTTGTCGGCAAATTTGTGAACGTAACAAATTTCTCGGTTGAGTTCGATTCCAAAGTATGCGCGCCGAGATATGGATTTGGATAGACACTTATTTTGTCAAGATTTTGTTTTGCAAGATTTGCATCGTTGCGAGTGGGTGCGCTCAATTTTATTTTAAACTTATCTCCGGCGGCAAGCGGCTTCCATGTTGAAATTGAAATAACAGTTCCTTCATCAGGTACACTTCCCTCAAAAGAGAAACGCATTTTATGTTGAGTATTGTTTGAACTTCCGCTTGTTGGAGAAAGAGGTTCGGCATAATCGCGCAGCGCATCATAAACATAAATGCTTTCAAAAGTTTGAGACGTATCATCCTTTGTCCAACTTGAATCGCGCAAAAAATTATCTTCAACTTTTATGAACAAACGCTTCTGCACTCCGTATCTATCAATTTGCCAAACTTCGAATGGAAGTTTTCCTTTTCCCTTCGGATCATTTTTGAGTGAAGGATTAATAGAGGAATAACCTGTTGAATAATATTCGCTTCCTTCGGGGGTGAAGCGGATTTCAAAATCGTTATGCCCCATTTCTTCGCGCCAATTCACGTCAAATTTCATTTCAACTTTGTTTTGATTGTAAGGATTCACAGAAAACAATTTCCATGCGCCGTTCGAGTTGAATTCATTCAAAACATTTTTTGGGGGAGAAACTAAATCTCCGTTCGCTTTCTTTACTTCAAAGATATCTTTTACATAACTTTTTTTGTTGATTCGTTTTAAAGAATCTGCGCCGACGTTCAACACTTCGACAAGAAAACCATCGATGATAATGTTGTTCGAATAATTTTTATCAAAGTCGCTCAAACCCTTCGCAATAGTGTCTCCGGTAGCAATGTCAATTATAGAATATGTGAGTGTATCGAATGGACCGGACATAACAATTTCATATTCTTTATCTTTAATAAAATCGGGATCTAAAATTTGAAATGAAGCGAAACCGTCGCCAAGCCCGAAAGTCTTTTCCGAAATAATTATTTCACCTTGAAGATAAGAATAAGATTTGTCAATGGGCGGAAGTCCGGGGCGAACTTCAATTATTTTCGGTTCACTTTCAACAAACGGCGGATCGCTATATCGAGAATATGCATATGCAGTAACTCCAAAATAATATGATGTGCCGTTGTACAAAATTTCTTTTGTGTAACCATCCTGCAAAATGTTGATTGAGCGAACAAGCCCCGAATCATTGCCGAGAAGCATTGGGGTATAGCTCGATTGTCCGTTCACATAAATATAATCTTCTACGTAATGATAAATATCTTTGACACTATTTTTTTTATCGAACACTCCGAGCAGCAGGGGAGAAGTGCCTTCTAAATCTTTGAATTGCCATAAGCGATAGCCCTCGAAGGTGTATGAATTATCGGAGACGTGAATCAGCGTATCTCTTCCATTTATATTTAATCGTATCGGAGTGATCAGGAGTGAATCATATTCATCAAATTTTTCTGCATTACTTTTCCACCATAAAGTAATGTTCTGATCATTTTCGTATGCAGATAATTCCGGTGCAGGAGGGAGTGCGATCGGCTTAAAATTGTTGTTGTATGCCCGACGCGCAACTAACGCTTTCTTCTTTACTTCTTCAAGACTTGCGAGATGCGATGCACCTTTGCCGATAAAAATTGCAATGACAACTTCTTGAGTATCGCCAGCGGACATTGTGAAAGGTCCGCTTGATTGATAGTGTCGAACATCTCCCCACTGCGGACCGGCAGGCCAACCATCTCCTTGATACCATCCTGTTGAATTTATCGGATCGCCGGAAAAGATGAATTTTGTCGGTTGGTTTGTAATCGGATTAATAAATTCATTCCCTTGAATTGACAACCCACGCACAGTGTTATAAATTTCCGAAGTTGTGTCGGGAGAATAAAACTCAGGGAACGCTGAAGAGTTGACGTGAAAAGTGAATGCACTCATTCCAAGATTTTTTTTGCCGGGAATTTTTCTTCCATCGAAATTTGCTGTATCAGATGAGATGCTATTAACAATCGGTCCTTGAAGTATTGCATAACCGACTGCAGGAGTTCCATTTTCACGGAAAGTGAAATCATAATTTTCTGAATTGTAAGTGTAAGCCAAATCAAGAGTAGTATCACAACCGGAGTAATCATCCCACGAAGTACCGATATCGGGATCGGAAAATTGAGAGATGTACATATCTTCAATTGTCCTTCCGCTTTTGTTAATGAATTTTATTTTTTTGAAAACCATATCGCCGAGCGGACCGGGTTGATCGAATGCGAATACAGTAGTTTGAATTTCCAGACCGAGCGGTAAAGAACGATATGAACGGTATGCGCGCGTTGAATCAAAATCATTTGCGACAAACCACAAAACTTCATCGCCGAGAAGATTTGGTTCATCAACTCCGAGATCGAACATTCCGTTATTATCGTTATCAATGTAAGGTGCGCCGATTTCCATTGGCCATTTTAAGTAATCTTCTTCATATCCGTCGCGTTGTTGTCCAGGCGGTAGTTCAGACCACTTTTTGTAGATTTTATAAATCTTGTGCAGACTGCTTCTCGCGTCGGATGGTTTTCCGGTAATTGAAATATTACCCGCTTGTAACGCGGCGCGATAAGATGAGCCAATCGCTCGAATTTGTCCATCAACTTTGCCTGTAAAAACTAAACCGTCAGAGTAGATCATTGTGCGGGTTGCTCGAATACCTCCGGGCCACATCAACCCTCCTTCATCAAAGCCTTGTGGTGCAGTCAAACCGTTATTGGAAATCCACATTTTCAAGCGGTTGGCGGAGATGAAATTGTAGTTATCGTTTAATGTTTCTTTGTAAAAATTCTGTTTACTTTGAGGATAAATTGTAGTAACAAAAAGTATAATTAAGCAGAAATTTTTTAGAGTAGTTGATGTCATGAAATTTGATAAGTCTGTCAAAAGTTAAAAAAAATTTCAAGTAAATTATCAGATAAGCGTATGAGAAGAAAGAAGAATATTTATGACTAACCGTAGCGGT
>CAYMUL010000008.1:0-127435 GCA_964393605.1 uncultured Ignavibacteriaceae bacterium
CGCTATCTTGGCGGCTACTCCGATCATTTTTCCGTCAATGCAAAATTCTTAATTGAAAAATGACTGCAAGGAAATTATTTATTTTCGGAGCTTTCGGCGCATTGGGTAAAGGAGTTACAACTTCCTTACTTAAAAAAGATTTTGATGAAGTAACGCTTTTTGATTTTTCGGAAGGAGAAATTCAATCAGAAAAAAAATATTCATACATCAAAGTTGATGATTTAAGCAAAGAAGAAAATGTTTCCGCCGCTTTTTCTTCTCTAAAAATAGAAAAGGATTCACACTTGTTTTTGTACTCCACGATTGGTGGATATTTCGGCGGAAAAAATTTTTGGGAAACATCCTTTGAAGAGTGGAACAAAATGTTCACGATGAATCTTTCGATTAATTTTTTAATACTTCGTGAATTCGCAAAGCTTGTTACTCAATGCAGAGGCGGTTCGGCTTGTTTTACAGCGGCGATGACCGGACTAAAAGCCACAGAACTACATGCCGCGTATGGCTCCAGCAAAGCGGCTCTCATTCATTTTATTTCTTCTGCCGCACTGGATGGAAGGAAAATAAATTTAAGTATGAACGGCATTGCCCCTTACATAATCGATACGCCGGCAAATAGAAGCTGGATGCAAAATGTAAATTTTGATGAGTTAATTAAACCTGAAGAAGTCGGTGAGCTAATTTTTTCACTCTTTACAAATTTCAGATTCGTATCGGGTAACGTAATTGAACTTCCGCATCGATTTGCAAATATTTAAATCTAACACAGACAAGCCAGAACCAAAGTTGTATATTCATCAAGTTGTAGTTCCTACTTTGGTAATGAGGTTATTCCAACGGTGAAAAAAATATTTCATCCCCGAAAGATTTCGGGATGTCAATAATAAAATGATTTTTCCCGTTAGGGAAAACATGTTGGTAACAAAAAATCATGAACGTAATACTAAATCCCGTAGGGATGACACAATCAACTATTCTTATCTCCCTCAATTTCTTGCGCCAAAACCCAAAGTTGAACATTTTACAAATGGTTGTTTTAGCCAAAGTTGACAAGGGTACTCAGAGACTGAAAAAATATTTTGCCCGAATTGGTCATGATTTTAATTGTAAGGTACTGAGAATTCCATTTTGGTAATGAATAATTAACAAAAAATAGAGGATATAATTTTTATAACTTTATTGCATTTTTAATCGTATTTGCTTAATGTAGTCCAACAATTTTTCGAATATTTTTATCAATCACCATTAATCATTTCGAATTATAAAATTAATAAAAAAACATTAACATTAAATAACTATCCCACAGGAGGAAAATAATTTATGATATTGAGTAGTATCTTCGCATCGGCGCTACATTTGCTTGCACAAGCACAACAGGGTGGAGTATTAAATTGGTTAGTAGAGAAATATGAAGCCGGCGGCGGTTTCATGCATCCGATTTTAGCTTCACTGGTTATCGGTCTTGCTTTTTCAATTGAAAGGTTATGGACTTTAACGCGCGCAAAAGTAAATACAAAACAATTCGTAGTTCAAGTTAAAGAAGCACTCGTTTCCGGCGGTGTTGAAGCTGCCAAGGAAGTTTGCATGAAAACAAGAGGTCCTGTAGCTTCAGTGTTTTATGCCGGTTTGTTAAGAGCTGACGAAGGACTAGATGCCGCCGAAAAGGCAATCATCGCTTACGGAGGAATTGAAATGGGTTTCCTCGAAAAAGGATTAATCTGGATTTCTACTTTTATTACAATTGCACCGATGCTTGGATTTACAGGAACGGTTCAAGGTATGATTGAAGCATTCGATGCAATCAAAGAAGCCGCACAAATTTCTCCGGCTATTGTTGCCGAAGGTATTTCGGTTGCATTATTAACTACTCTCTTCGGGCTTGTAGTCGCAATGGTGCTTCAAGTCTTTTATAATTATTTCGTTTCACGTATCGATAGATTAGTTGGCGATATGGAAGAAAGTTCAATCGAATTGATTGATGCTCTTTACGAATTAAAAGGTAAGAAGTAAAGGTTTTTAAATGGCTTTTATTAAGAAAAGAAAAATCGGCGGTGCCGAAATACCAACCAGTTCCATGGCTGATATTGCATTTCTTCTGCTCCTTTTCTTTTTAGTCGCAACTGTTATCGATGTCGATACCGGTTTAGGTTTATCTCTGCCTGAGTTTATCGAAAACCCCGAAACAGTTGAAGTGCCAAAAGATAGAATGGCCGCTGTGTTAATTAATGAAAACGGCGATGTTCTATTGGACGGAAATCTTATCTCCATTCCTCAAATTAAAAATGCTTTGAAACCAAGAATTATATCTAAGATCGAGTTGCCTGCTTCGAAGAAACTTATCGTTTCTTTAAAGACTGACAGGAAAACTAATTACAACAAGTATATTCAAACACTCGATCAAATTAAAATTTCTTTTTTCGAAGTTAGAGACGATCATTCTAAAGAACGTTTTGGAAATAAGTTTAATGACTTGACTAAAGACCAGCAGGATGAAATTAAGGAAAAAGTTCCTATTATCATTTCAATCGCCGAACCTGAACAAGTTAAAAAATAGGTAGAATGTTTTATGAAATTCAGTAAAAAAAGAGCAGATGTTAAGCAGGAAATTCCAACTGCTTCTATGCCCGATATTGTATTTATGCTTTTGCTTTTCTTTATGGTTACAACCACATTGAGGGAAGTTGATGTGCTCGTCGATTTTAAACTCCCCGATGCAGTTGCCATTGAGAAGATTGAAAACAAAAGACTCATCTCTTATCTCTGGATCGGTAAAGATGGAAGAATGCAGATTAATGATGCAGTAATTTTGCTCAAAGATGTGCAACCAATTATGTACGGCAAACGTCAAGTGCTGCCAAACGTAATTGTTTCTCTCCGCATCGATAGAGGAATTGACATGGGCGTAGTTACAGACGTTCAACAAGAGTTACGCAAAGCGTTTTGCTTAAGAATAAATTATTCGGCAAACGTTAAAATCTAAATTAAAATTATTTATTCACTTTTAAGGCAGGTTTGATTTTTGACCTGCCTTTTTAATTTATGGAGAATCCTATGGGCTTGAAAGAAAAAATTAACGAAGACATGAAAGCCGCTATGAAGAGCGGAGATAAATTAAGACTTGAAACCATCCGTTCAATCCGCGCATTAATTTTGGAGTTCGAGAAGTCGGGTGCCAATAAAGAATTAACTCCCGAAATTGAAATTCAAATGTTGACTACCGCTGTGAAGAAACGGAAAGAATCGATAGAGCAATATCGAAATGCCGCGAGAAATGATCTCGCGGAAAAAGAAGAAAGCGAATTGAACATTCTTCTCGAATATTTGCCGAAACAACTGAATGAACAGGAAATTGAAGAAGTCGTTCGCAAAATTGCTACAGATATCGGCGCGGTTTCTAAAGCCGATTTTTCAAAACTAATGCCCGCATCAATCAAAGAACTGAAGGGAAAAGCGGACGGCAAAGTTGTCAAATCGATTGTTGAAAAAATTCTTGGCGCGTAATTGAATATTCTCGATGTCATTGTTCTGATTGCGCTGGGAATTGCTTTTATCCTCGGCTTCAAGGATGGATTCATCCGAAAGCTGATTGGAACAGTCGGATTTTTCATTGCTATTTTTGTTGCCATTTATTTTTCTGCAACAGGCGGAACATATATGAATTCAATCTTCGGAGAAGAAGTTTATTTCTCTCAAATGGTCGCGGGTTTTTTAATCTTCATTTTGATAATTGTTCTCACATCAATATTAAAAAGAGTGATACATCCATTCGATAAAGTGAATAACATGATCAACCGCATTGTTGGCGGGGCAGTCGGTGTAATTCAATTTGTCTTCTTTCTCAGCGCATTATTTTTCATCATCAACATTTTTGATCTGCCTTCGGAGGAAACAAAAAATAATTCCTTCATGTATGGTTGGATCTCATCGGTACTTCCGTCAACGATAAATTACATTACACAATTCTCACCTGAAACAAAAGACACGCTGAAGAATATTATCATCGAAAAAGATTCGCTATGAAAATTTCCGAATCTGTCCTTTCGGTTCTCGAGTTTCCAAAAATAGTTCAGCAAGTAGCAAAATATTGTCAAACCGACGCGGGAAAAATTTCGTCACTTCAAATTATTCCGTTCAAATCGGTTGCTCTTGCGCTTGAAGAGGGAAGAAAAGTAACGGAAGCAAAATCACTTCTAACCTTAATTAATGAGCCTCCGCTCGACTTCCTTCCAAATGTTAAAGATAGCATTTATTCAAGCAGAATTGAAGGGGCGGTTCTCTCTTCAAAAGCCATCGTTTCGGTTTATAAAATGATTCAAATGAGCCGGCTAATTTTTCAATTTTTAAAAGACAATAAAGAAATTGCTTTTGAACTTTTTGATTATGCTTCCGTTCTTTTTGTGGATAAACTTCTTGAAAAAAAAATTACCGATATTCTCGATGAAGACGGAATCGTTAAAGATAACGCGAGCCGCGAATTAAAAAATATTCGGAAAGATATTGACGGCAAGCGCGATGACTTGCGAAAACTTGTAGAACGATTGATGAAAAAATATTCTGACGATGCACTCGTGCGCGAAGAATACACAACGCTTCGCGATGGCAGAATGGTAATACCGATTAAAGCCGAACACAAGCGGCAGATTCGCGGGTTCATTCATTCCGAATCTTTAACCGGGCAAACTGTTTATATCGAACCGGAAGAATCTTTAAATCTCAACAACGAAATTGTTTCTTTAACTTTCGCGGAGAAGAGAGAAATTGAAAGACTTCTGAAAAATCTTACCGCCGAAATCGGCAAAGTTGCGAACGATTTGATATTGACTTTCGATACGATAACGTATCTCGATATTGTTTTTGCAAAGGCAAAATATTCTATCGAATTGATGGGGGAATTCCCGGCGATAGAAAATTCAAATCCAATCCGCATTTTTAACGCACGGCATCCGCTTCTGTTTTCAAAACTTGGAAAAGAACAAACTATTCCGTTGAATTGCGAGATAGATAACAAGCGCGTAATCATAATTACCGGACCGAATGCAGGCGGTAAAACTGTGGTGCTAAAAACAATAGGATTAATTTCACTGATGATTCAATGCGGGATGCACGTTCCTGTTTCCGCAGATTCAAATTTTCATTTCTTTAAAAATATTTTGGTTGATATCGGCGATCAACAATCGATTGAAGAAGATTTGAGCACGTTCTCCTCGCACCTTTTGAATATTAAAAACATCATTACGATTGCAGATAAAGATTCGCTTGTTCTGCTCGATGAAATCGGCACCGGCACCGATCCGGTTGCCGGAAGTTCGCTGGCTTCGGCAGTGTTAATGATATTGCGTAACAGCGAGTCGGTCGTGCTTGCTACAACACATCTCGGCGAGCTGAAAACTTTAGCAACATCGGAAAGGGGTTTTGAAAATGCCGCGATGGAATTTAATTATGAACAACTCAAACCGGCGTATCGCTTTATTCAAGGCGTGCCCGGTTCAAGCTATGCTTTTGAAATTGCTGAGCGTATCGGATTTGACAAAGAATTTATCCGAATTGCAAATTCGTATTTGAAAGAGAATGATCGAAGTATAGAAAAATTGTTGATCGAACTTGAAGAACGTTCGCAAAAAATTAAAGAGAAATCTGATTGGCTATCAAAGGAAAATTCTCGCCTGCTCGAACTAAAAAATTTGTACGAAACGAAAATTGGGAATTTCGAAAAAGAGAAAAAAGAAATTCTACTCAAAACAAAAAAAGAGTCATCGCTCTATCTTTCAGAAATGAGAAGAAAAATTGAAACCGTCGTTAGAGAAATTAGAGAAGAAAAAGCGGCGAAAGAATCAATCAAAGCCGCAAAGGAAATGATTGATAATCTTTACAATGATAATCAACGACAGCTTCGGGATTTAAAAAGTAATGTTCATAGCGGCGATTACAAAATTGGTGATTTTGTTAAAGTCGGCGAAAGTGAAACGCGAGGCGAGATTCTTGAAATTAATCAATCAAAAAAAACAGCGACGATTCTTACCGGTTCTTTGAAAATGCAAATTTTTCTCGATGAGCTTTCTTCTGCCGAAAAGCCAAAACAAAAACCTTCCAAAAAATATTATGATAGCTCGAGTGAAATGCAGTATCGCATTGATATTCGCGGGGAAAAGCCGGATCAAATATTATTGCAAGTACAAAAATTTTTAGATACGGCATATTCCAATGGAATGGATCGGGTGGAAATTTTGCACGGCAAAGGAACAGGCGCATTAAAAAAAATGGTGAAGGATATTTTGACAGATCAACCCGGTATAAAAAATTTTTATTTCGCTCCCGTTGAAGCCGGCGGCGAAGGAATCACAGTTGTGGAACTGCAATAAAAGTGAAAAGTGACTCGTTAAAAGTGAAAAGAAAAATTAGAAAAATATTGATTGCGAATAGAGGTGAGATTGCAGTGCGAATTATTCGTGCATGTAAAAAACTCGGAATTAAAAGTGTCGCCGTCTATTCGGAAGTTGATGAATCTGCTTTGCACACAAGATTAGCGGACGAAAAAATTTTAATCGGTGAAGCCGCCGCTTCACAGTCATATCTTGATATGACAAAAATAATTTCCACCGCAAAGCAATGTAATGCCGATGCAATTCATCCCGGTTACGGCTTCCTTTCTGAAAATTCAAAATTTATTTCTGAAGTTGAAAATGCGGGAATAATATTTATTGGTCCATCTGCAAAATCTGTGGAAATGATGGGAAGCAAAACTGCGGCAAGAGAATTGATGAAAAAAAATAATGTTCCGATAGTTCCCGGCACAACGACACCGATAAAATCAATAACTAATGGATTGGATGAAGCAAAGAAAATTGGTTTCCCGGTTCTGCTGAAAGCTTCTGCGGGCGGCGGTGGAAAAGGAATGAAAAAAGTTTTTTCGGAATCTGAATTTGAAAATGCTTTCACTTCCGCGCAGCGTGAAGCACTGAAAGCGTTTGGCGATGATGCAGTGTATATCGAAAAGTTGATTGAAAATCCGAAGCACATTGAAGTGCAAATAATTGGCGATAAACATGGAAACTATGCTCATCTTTTTGAACGAGAATGTTCCACTCAGAGACGGCATCAAAAAATAATTGAAGAAGCACCTTCAATTGTTGTCGATGAAGCTACACGCGCAAAGCTGACCGAAGCCGCTGTTAATGCGGCTAAAGCATGTGGTTATCATAATGCCGGTACAATCGAGTTCTTGATGGATGAGAAAAAGAATTTTTATTTTCTTGAGATGAACACTCGCTTGCAAGTTGAACATCCGGTTACTGAAATGATTACCGGAGTTGACCTTGTACAAGAACAAATTAATATTGCGGAAGGGATGAAACTTTCATTCGCGCAGAATGATTTGAGGATTTCCGGACATTCGATCGAATGTAGAATTTATGCTGAAGACCCTGAAACAAATTTTTTACCGACTACTGGAAAAATAAAATATCATCAGTTGCCGCACGGTAGCTGTATTCGCTGCGATGAAGGAATAGACGCTCTCTCCGAAGTAAATATGTTTTACGATCCATTGTTGACGAAGATAATTGTACATGCCGATGACCGCCACACTGCAATCGAAAAGATGAAATTTGCATTAAAAAATTATTTTATCGCCGGTGTGAAAACGAATATTACTTCTCTCTTATGGATTTTGGATTCGGAAAAATTCTGCGACGGTTCTTATTCGATAAATTTTTTAGAAAATGAATTTGTACCTCTCTTGCCGAACGAGTACAAAACGAAAATGTTGGAAGCGACGGCGGCGAGCGCAATATTTTTTTCTTATCATCATTGGCAAAACCACTTGAACGGAAACGGACTAAACAAGATTGAATCTGAAGTGAACAATCGTTGGCTGGAGTTGATGAATGAATAAATATTTTGCATCGATCGGTGAAAAAGAAATTTCGTTCACGATTTCCGATGATGGAATTTTAGGGATTGATACTTTTCGATATTTTTCCAAAGTTGAAAAAATTAACAAGCATCACTACAAAATAATTTCTGATAATGCCGAACAAAATGTTATCGTGAATAATTATGAAAACGGAAATTACGGATTATTAGTCGATGGCGTTTATGTCGATTTGAAAATTCAAAGTCCGCTTCAAAAGTACGCTGAGGAGCTAATGGAGAAAAGTGTATCGGCGCATAAACATCATATAGTGAAATCACCGATGCCCGGCATGGTACTGAAAATAAAGGTTGAAGTAGGGACGCATGTAAAAAAAGGAGAAAGTGTAATGATACTTGAAGCGATGAAAATGGAAAACGAAATTAAAACACACGCAGACGGAATCATCAAAAAGATTTTTGTTTCCGAAGGCGCTGCGGTAGAAAAAAACGTTCAGTTGTTTGAGATGGAGTGAGTTGAAAAATTCTGAGGTCGAGCATTTTTCAAACATTATAGGTCTTCTCAAAAAATATTTAGGGAATCTCATTCTACTATCCGAAACGTAGCCTTAATGAAATTCGAATATTAGTTTAAGCAACATCACTAATTTTCCGAATAAAGTAGGATGGTGTAACACCGGTATATTTTTTAAACGCATTAATGAAAGAAGTTCTATTATTGAAACCGACACTCATCGCAATACCTTCAATTGAAAGTTTATCGCTCTCTTTTAGCGTCATTAATTTTATAGATTCTTTAACTCTCAACTCATTTATAAAACCGTTAAAATTTTCTTTATAAACCTGGTTGACAGCTTTGGAGAGATAGGATCTGTTCACGCCTAATTTTTCTGCGAGGTTTTCTAAATTTAATTCGTGTGAGAGGTATAACTTATCTTCAATAATCGTTTTCTCGATAAGTGCAATAATTTTAGCGTATTTGATTTGGGGTTCGGCATCAGTTTTTCCGTTTTGAATGTTCGAAGTAGCTTCTGCTATGGCGGCGGCAGTTGCCTTTGATACATCGCTTGCGCCTAATTGTTGCAAAGTTTCTTCACTCTGAATTATTTCGATATTTTTATTAACTAATAATCGATCTGCATTCTGTTTTTTAATGATAATGATAACCGTTCCGATTATACCAACAATTGTCACGAGTGCAGAAATTAATATTATCATTCGTTCTCTTTCTAAGTTAAAGATTTCCTGGCGGTTAAGTTCATTCTCCTTTTCAGCCCTAATGTGTAAGAACGCCGCCGCTCTTTTGTGAATTGCGATAGAGTCGCTCAATGCTTGATACTTTTGAAACCACAATAATGAATTTTTATAATCTTTCAGCTCCTCAAAAATTTTCGCGTAAGTATTATAAATTTCGAGAGTCCTGCCCTGAAAATTATATGTTCTATTCAATTCATCAGCTTGTTTGATGTATGTGAGTGAAGAATCAAAATTTCTTTCTTTCATCAGCAACTTCGCTTTAAGAATATAGAGATAACTCAGATTCCCAAACCATTTGACATGCTTGGACATCGGGAGAGCTTTGTGATAATATTTTTCCGCTGCGTCAAACCGATTTAATAAATAATTAACTTTGGCTAATTGCATATAAATATAGGCGAGTTGCGTGGAGTCATGTTTATTTAATTCTCCTTTCATCGCAGAAAGTTTGTAATTCATTGTTAATAAAAAATAGCTTTCGGCTTTCCTATAATTTTGTCTTTTAATTTCAATCAAACCGAGATTGTTATTCAACACAATGTACATGTAAGTATTCCATGCTTCTTCAGCACCTTTGCCGCCGGTGGCGAGAATATCTTTATAAACTTTTTCCGCGTTATCGGTTAAGTCGGCATCAAAATAGTAGTCGCCAATCTTTTGATAAACAGATAGAACGTCTCCATCAGAATTTGCGGCTTCGAAATATTGTTTAGCGTCCCAGAGACAAACCATTGCGGAATCATATTGAATGAGTCTGCGATAAACATCGCTGAGATCGGATTTTGCAATGCCCATAACTTTAAAAAGTTTTTGGCTTTTTGCCAAATCAAAAGCTGTTTTAAGTTTAATAATTTTTTCTTGAGATGCGCCATAGTAGGATGAATAAATCAAACACAATGCTTTAACAAGTATTCGATTCGGAGTTGAATAGGGGGAAGTGATTTCTACGAGTTTATCAATCTTGACTCGTGCGTAGGATGTGTCTTTAAGCAGTAGTATGGAAATAATTTCTTCCAGCAGATCTTCTTGTGCATCCGCTTTAGAAAGAGCAAAATTATTGATAAGTGAATCAATATCCTTTTCTTGTTCCGCAGAAAAGGAGAAGTTGGTTGTCAAAAGGCAGAGGAAGAGGATAGAAAAATTTCTCATCATCTTCCAAAAAAATATTTTTTCTCTCACACTTAATAAAATTTTTATGGAAATAGTTAATTCGTCAACTCGATCGAGAATCAATTTGTTACGAATTGTAAAAATTTACGATTCTTAACAAACCAATCTCAAAATTTTCACTGAATAAAAGTTGAAAATCTTACCAAAAATTAATCATTTTTATTTGTAAAACAAATTGATATTTCGGAAGAAAAAATCTTGTAAAGAATTACAAATCTTTACAAGTGAAAACTGATTTTGATAAATTTTTTAATTTCATTTGCATCGCGAAAAATATTTATAACTAATAAAGTTCTAAAGTCATGCATTTTGAAAAATCGAAATTGGCGTTAAACTGCAAATTTTTTAATGTAGAAACAGTCCAGCGAAATACAATTAACAAATTAGGAGAAATATGAAAACTCTGTTTCTTTATTTAATTTCTTTCTTTTTAACACAAAATATATTTGCACAATGGACGAATGGACAGAGTGCCGAATATGTACTAGGGCAACCGGATTTTACAACCTACACATCAGGTAGTGCAACTAATAAATTTCATCAACCTGGTGGAGTTGCAATTGATTATACAAATAACAAATTGTATATAGCTGACATTTACAATCACAGGGTTTTACGTTTCTCTTATCCAATTAGCGGAAATCAGCCCACTCCTGAAAGAGTCTTTGGCACGGGAAGTTCAACTCCAGCACGAAATACTCTGCCGTATCCTTCGAGTGTTGCAGTCTATGACGGTGCATTGTGGGTTGTGAATGACCGCAGAATCACAAAATTCATTAACGCTCATTCTGTCTCAAGCGATGGTCCTAACGCAGATGTAGTATTGGGACAAACAAATTTCACAAATATGACCTATTCCACTACTCAATCAACCTTCATGTGGCCTACAGATATAGTTATAGATGATAATGGGAATATGTGGGTTGCCGATAATTCTAGTCATCGTGTGCTTAAATTTAATAATGTCAACAGTAAATCTAACGGAGCCAATGCGGATCTTGTTTTGGGACAGTCAAATTTTACAAGTGGTTCTGGAGCGACAACACAATCAGGCATGTATTCTCCAAACGGAGTTACAGTTTTAGGAACAACGGTTTGGGTGGCGGATTATGACAATAATCGCGTGTTAAGATATGACAATCCCACATCGAACGGCGCAAATGCGAGCGGAGTGTTAGGTCAAACTAGCTATACTTCTAATACATCTGGGTTGACTATTTCAGCGTTTGCTGGTCCATATGATGTTACGATTGATGCCGCAGGTAGATTATATGTGAGCGATTATCCGAATGGCAGAATTATGATTTTCAACGATGCAGCAAATAAGACCAATGGCGGTGATGCAGACAATGTATTAGGGCAAACTAATTTTACAACAACCGCAACTACTAACGGTGGCTCAAGTAATTATTATTATGATTCCGATGTATGGAAAGTCGGTCCGGTTACGGTGGATCCAACAAATAATAAGCTGCTCGTTACTGATGAAAATAACAATCGAGTTATGGTCTTTTCAGCTTCCAGCCCTCTCCCAGTTGAATTAACTTCCTTCACAGCCAACGCTCTCAATAATAAAATCTCACTCAACTGGCAAACTGCAACTGAAGTTGATAATTATGGATTTGATGTTCAGCGGTCGGTTCTCAGCGGTCAGTTTTCAGATTGGGAAACTATCGGTTTTTTGCATGGACACGGCAACAGCAATTCTCCTAAAGATTATTCGTTCGTCGACGACAAAGTTTCTTCGGTTGGAAAATATTTTTATCGCTTAAAACAAATTGATACCGACGGCTCTTACGAATACAGCAAAATTGTTGAAGTGGATTTCGGTCAGCCAAATAAATTCGAGCTTAAGCAGAATTATCCGAATCCTTTTAATCCGAGAACAGTTATCAGTTATCAGCTTTCAACGCCCGACAATGTAACGTTAAAAATCTATGATGTTCTTGGAAATGAAGTAGCTGTATTAGTTGATAACGAATGGCAAGAAGCAGGAAAATACAATTATCAATTCTCTCCCGATGCATCGGGACTCAATTCTCAATTCGCCTCCGGTTTATTTTTCTATCAACTACGCGCCGGAGACTTCGTGCAAGTGAAAAAGATGATTTTAGCGAAGTAAAATCTTAGTGAATCTAAGTGAGCTTAGTGTCAAGTTGGTGAAAAGAAAACCACTCAGACACTTAGTTCACGAAGAAACACTAAGGGAATTAATGAATTGGAAATGAAATTTTTTCACAAATTAATATATGATTATAGAAGAGAGGAGACTCGAAAATGATTAGCAGTTGCGTAGACGAAATGATTGATATTTTAGAAATCTCTGCATTTTATAAACCACATTTGACAAACAACTAAATAGTTCTTATCAATTATAGGAGATACTTATGAGCAAAATTTACACTCAACTTTTATTTTTATTCTTCGGAGTAATCCAGATTTATCCGCAGGGATCCGGCAAAGCGCTGGAATTGGACGGTTCGGACGATTATGTCCTTATACCGTATCATTCAAGTTTTGATTTCAGTGCAGGCACAATAGAAGCTTGGCTATGTCCAACCGCCTCATCAGATAATGAAGTGTTTTTAGCGATGCGAACTGCGAGCGGTGGTGCAAGATGGAGCGCACATATCAATGAGTCCAGCAATTGGATCGGAATTGCAAGTTCGACAACGCCGTATCGAACAGTATCAGTAACTGAAGGTATCACAGCTGGCAAATGGATACATATCGCAATTTATCTAAATACTGCTAGTTGTTCCGTTTATGTAAATGGAACCTATAGGGGCGCCACCCTATACGGATTTGCCTCAAGTTATACTGGTGTACCATTAACAATCGGTCTACACGAATCAGATAGCTGGACTTCAGAACGTTATCCAGGAAAAATTGATGAAGTACGAATTTGGAATGATCAGAGATCTCTATCAGAAATTCAAGAGAATATGTGCAAAAGTTTGGTGGGAGATGAAGCAGGATTAATTGCATATTATAAGATGACAGATGGTTCCGGCACAACACTAACTGATAATTCATCGAGCGGTAGAACTGGAACTTTAACCTATATGGATGATAGCGATTGGATTACTTCGGGAGCGGCAATCGGTGATGCGAGTATTTCCAATTATAGTTCGCCTTCAAGCGTTAATTTAGCTTCTGGAAATGGCGATGATCTTACGGTTAATTCGATTACCGGCTCGCCAAGCGGTGTTCAAATTTATCGAGTTGATGAAGCTCCAAACGTTACGACTCCTCCCGGTAGTATCACACAGTTATCTCAGGTAAATT
Source organism: uncultured Ignavibacteriaceae bacterium (assembly GCA_964393605.1). Lineage (GTDB taxonomy): Bacteria > Bacteroidota > Ignavibacteria > Ignavibacteriales > Ignavibacteriaceae > CAYMUL01. Next base: position 13,582 of record CAYMUL010000008.1, read on the forward strand.
ATTTTGGAGTTTTTATTGCAGGAGGAACTAGCCCGACATATACATTAACTTATAACTATGACGGACATCCCGGCATAACTAATGAAGCTTCGCTCGACTTAGCGAAGAGAGACAACAATTCTACAACAAGTTGGACTGAAGGTAATGCTACTCTGAACACTACAGCAAACACGTTAACACTAACAGGACAAACCGGCACGGAATATATTCTTGGCTCGGAATCGAGCAATCCGCTTCCCGTCGAACTTACTTCCTTCACTGCAAATGTTCTCAATAATAAAGTTACTCTCAACTGGAACACGGCAACGGAGAAGGATAATTTTGGATTCGAAATTCAGCGATCAGCGGTCAGCGGTCAGCTTTCAGATTGGGAAAATATTGGTTTTGTGAACGGGCATGGCAATAGCAATTCACCGAAAGTTTATTCCTTCGTTGATGACAAAGTTACTTCCTCTGGAAATTATTTTTATCGCTTAAAACAAATTGATACAGACGGCTCTTACGAATACAGCAAAATTGTTGAAGTGGATTTCGGTCAGCCAAATAAATTCGAGCTTAAGCAGAATTATCCGAATCCTTTTAATCCGAGAACAGTTATCAGTTATCAGCTTTCAACGCCCGACAATGTAACGTTAAAAATCTATGATGTTCTTGGAAATGAAGTAGCTGTATTAGTTGATAACGAATGGCAAGAAGCAGGAAAATACAATTATCAATTCTCTCCCGATGCATCGGGATTCAATTATCAATTCTCTTCCGGTTTATATTTCTATCAACTTCGCGCCGGAGACTTCGTGCAAGTGAAGAAGATGATTTTAGCGAAGTAATTATATCAATGAGTCTACTTAATAAGGTAAGAAACGGTTGAAACCGTTTTACTATTCAGTAAACATTTCCTTTAACCAACGGCTTAAGCCGTTGGTTAATAATAACTTAAAGAACTGCGAACCGTTTCAACGGTTTATAATTCTTTTCCAATTTTTGATTAATCACCTTTTTGAGGCGAACTCAACAATGGTTTTTACAAAAAATCTACAGAGATTAGCAACGTAGATGAAAGACAAGTAAAAATTTAAATCATGGTAGAGAAAGCAACTTGTTCGGAGTTGCTTCCACTTGCTGAACGAAAGAGTGCATCATAACTGAATTACTTTCTTCCATGAAGTTTCAACATCATCGGACTTAGGCGTAATGTGAAAAATGAATTTAATAATTATCAAAAAAACAGAGGGATAAAATGAAAAAAATATTTATCGTAGCGATTCTATTCGTTACAACGACGATCACAAACTATTCTCAACCATTTAAAGAAAGTTGGGGAATTGGTTTCGGTTTCACCAGTCCGCGTTTAATGGGAGATTTGCCCGCGGAAATTTTTGATTTAGGTGCCCACTTAAATGTTACACGTGAATTGAATGAATTCGATTTCATGCGATTGCGTTTCAATTATCTGATGTTCACCGGAGTCGGAAATTTTAAAAATAATGTGATGGCTTTCGGTTTTGATTATCTGCGCAAAGTTATTTATTGCGGTGATTTCAATCTTTATTTGGGAATTGGCGGATCACTTATTTCTGTCGCGCCGGAGAATGCGCAGAGTGGTGATAACGTAGCAAGGTTCGGCGAATTGGGCGCGCACGTTTTTGCCGGCGGTTATTACAACATAGATGAATCGTGTGTGTTCAAAACAGAATTGACCCAAACAACAGTTTCCACAGATCGCTTCGATGGCGTTAGGGCAACCGGCGGCGGCGGATTGTTCGGCGGCGGAATCGATTCTTACATCAGCATCGATTTCGGTTTAGTTTATTTCTTCGAGAGAGGGGAAAAATCAGATATTATCTGCGATATGTATGAAGGAATTCGAACAACCAAAACAGAATCAGAAATTAAAATTGATTATGATAAAATTGAATCGATGATTATGAAATACGCTTCAAAACCGGTTTCAATCGATTACGATAAAATTGAAGCGATGATAAAAAGAAATGCGAAAGAAATTAGGATTGAAGAGAAGGATGCAAATTGGGTGCTTGTTGGAATCAATTTTGATTTCGGAAGCGCAAACCTTCGTCCTGAATCTTATTCAATCATTGCCAATGCGGCGCAAATACTTTTGATGAATTCTGAATTGAAAGTTGAAATTCAGGGACACACAGATAATTTTGGTTCGGCAAATGCAAACAAAAAACTCTCGCTTGATCGTGCGGAGATGGTAAAAAACTTTTTAATCTCAAAAGGCATTGCGGCATCACGCCTCAGTACAATCGGCTACGGTTCAGATAAACCAATTGCAGATAACAATACAGTGGAAGGAAGAGCTTTCAATCGAAGGATCGAATTAAAAGTAATTAAATAATTGATTACGAAAAATGTTGTTCACCGTAGGACGATTCTCTGAATCGTCTTACACTTTTATTTTCTAATCGCCTTTAATTTATCGAATCAGAGTTTCAAATTACTACCCTAGGTAAAGTGAGATATCAAAACAAAAAAAAACGAGTTGCGAAATTATAACTTCACATTTGTGAACTTGGTTTCTATCTTCGCTTCAAGTTGAATTGTCGGATGGTTGATTTTGAATTTCTCCATTAACATTTTTTCGATACGATTAATTATTAAAAATCCTTTACTGATTGATTGATCTTCAACTACAATATGAACGGTGAGAGCAACAAACTGCGACGCCAATTTCCAGATATGAAGATGATGAATTTCAAGCACTCCTTCAACGTTCAAAATTTCTTCCTCAACTTCTTTGTGTGATATTTCGGTTGGAGTTCCTTCCGAAAGTATATTTGTTGATTCATGAATTATTCCCCAAGCACTTTTGATTATAAATATTCCGATAACAATTGAAGAAATTGAATCGGCGATTGTCCATCCGAAAAAATAAATCAACAGACCGACAATAACCACTGCGAGCGAATGAATTGCATCATAAATTAAATGGAGATAAGCACTTTTTGCATTCAAGTCATTCATAGAATTTTTGTGCAGAATGAAAGAGGAGAAAGCATTCGCAAAAAAACTGATTGCCGCGACAATAATGATCGTAAAACCTTCGACAGGTTCGGGATTAGCGAATCGTGATATGCCTTCATAAATAATAAATATTCCCAAACAAAACAGAAGCGTCGAATTAAGAAACGCGGCAATAATTTCTGCGCGAACATATCCGAAAGTTTTGCCGGGATGAGATTTCTTTTTAGAAATTTTCACAGCTATCAAACTACCGAGCAGCGCAATCAAATCCCCCGCGTTGTGTAATGCATCCGAAAGGAGAGCAAGACTGTTGCTCAAAATTCCTCCAATCAGCTCTGCCACAACAATCACGCAATTTAGCAGAATAGCTACGATTAAATTTTTTCCAAGTGTATTTTTGTTAAGATGAAGATGCAAGTGAGAAAAAATTCCTTTCTATAAAAAATGTTTAAGTATAATTTTGCACAAGTGATTTACAAAATACATCAACCAATTCCATTGCAATTTAATAGCTTATTTTTTCTTCTCATATTTATTATTTCTGCGCCGCAAATTTTTTCGCAAATAGAAATAAAACAAACTTTTTATCCCGACGGAAAAATTAAAACCCAGGGCGATTACAAGAACGATTTGCTTCACGGAAAATATTTTGAGTATTACCCGAACGGCAGACTTTGGAAAGAATGGAATTTTGTCGATGGAAGTGAAGAAGGTGTTTCATATTGGTATTTTGAAGATGGTATCCTTAGCATCGAATGGAATTATGCAGCCGGTTTGAAAGAAGGTATTTCAAAATGGTATTATGAGAGCGGAGAACTTTGGGCGGTGCAAAATTATCTTCACGGAAAACTTGAAGACATCACACGCACATATTACAAGACCGGCGAACTGCAAGGAGAATGGAAGTACGTTGATGGATTCTTGAACGGCGAATCTAAAACTTTTTATCAAAACGGAAACGCTGAGATTGTCAGAAATTTTTTGAACGGAAAACAGAATGGTAAAACTTTTGTTTATCACGATAACAAGAACATTGCAGTAGAAGCGAATTACAGAAATGATAAACTTGACGGCTACCTTTTCATTTATGATCTTTCGCATGAAGTTCGTGTCAGAGATTTTTATCAAAACGGATTAATCCAAACCCGCACGAGATTTGATTTTATGGGAGAGTATGAATCGGAAGAAAAATTTGATCGTACTTATTTTACTGACGGTTCTGCTAAAGAAATTATTCATCTTCTCGATGGACGCAAAGACGGACTACAAAAATATTTCTATGATAATGGTTTGGTGAAGGAAGAGTATAATTTTAAAAAAGATACGATTCACGGAAAGTATTATTCTTATTTTGAAAACGGTATTTTGAATTATGAAGTTGAATACACAAACGGAAGTCGCGAAGGAATTGCAAAATATTATTTTGATAACGGACTTCTCCAAAAAGAAAGTATTTTCATTGCAGATAAATTGAACGGAATTACATTAGAGTATCGCCCCAACGGCAATTTACTTGCCTCTTATTCATATTCAGAAAATATGATTGAAGGTTTGTACAAAGAATATTATCCCGATGGATTGTTACTATCGGAAGCAAATTATCGTGAAGGAAATGTTAGCGGCACGAAACTAACATTTTTTCGAAACGGAAATATTCAGAAAGAAGAATATTTTTATCACGGAAAGAAGGATGGTTACACTCGTGAATTTTTTTCTTCATCTAAAATCAAACGGGAAGAATTTTACAGCGATGATAAAATCCTTACCGCAAAAGAATATGATGAAACCGGGAATCTCATTTCATATGAAGTCTTTAACTAATTTTTATAAACAAAAGATAAAGTCATGAATAAAAAATTTACTATCGGATTAACCCAACTTTCATTTTCCGAACACACAAAAGACAATTTAAAGAAAGCACTTGATTGGACTGAGAAAGCCGCTAAAGAAGGCGCGCAGGTTGTTTGCCTTCCCGAACTTTTTCGTTCGCAATATTTTTGTCAGAAACAGGATATCGATTATTTCGAATTGGCAGAACCAATAGAAGGGGAGTCAATTACCGCTTTCAGAGAACTTGCAAAAAAAATTAATGTAGCCGTTGTCGTTCCTTTTTTTGAAAAGAGAGCGGCGGGAATTTATCACAACAGTGCGGCGGTTATTGATGCCGATGGCTCGTTGCTCGGCATCTATCGCAAAATGCACATCCCGGACGATCCCGCATATTACGAGAAATATTATTTCATTCCGGGCGATCTCGGTTTCAAAAATTTTCAAACGAAGTTTGGAAAAATCGGAACGCTGATTTGTTGGGATCAATGGTACCCCGAAGGAGCGCGATTGACCGCATTGCAGGGCGCATCAGTTTTATTTTATCCGACTGCAATTGGCTGGCATCCATACGAGAAGGAAGAACATGGAACTCCGCAGCGCGATTCATGGATTACGATTCAGCGCAGTCATGCAATTGCAAATGGCTGTTATGTTGCATCTGTCAATCGTATCGGATTTGAGCAACCTGTTCCAGAACAAGCGGGAATTCAGTTTTGGGGTTCATCGTTCATCTGCGATCCGCAAGGTATTATGCTTGCGCAAGCATCTGAAGATAAAGAAGAAATTCTTTTGGCTGAAGTTAATCTCGAACGGATTGAATACATCCGGCGCAATTGGCCCTTTATGCGCGACAGACGAATTGATGCCTACTCCGATATTTCAAAAAGATTTATTGATTGAAACTTAAAATGAAAAAAGAAAAAATTAGAATGCCTGCCGAATGGGAGCCGCATGATTCAACTCTGATCTGCTGGCCTCATCAAAAGGAAGATTGGCCAGGAAAATTTGTCCCGATTATTTGGGTTTATGGAGAAATCGTTCGCAAACTTTCTGTGTTTGAAAAAGTAAGAATCATTATTCAATCTTCTCAAATGAAAGAGAAAGTTTTATCTGTGTTAAAAAAAGTGAATGCAAATCTTTCCAACGTTGAATTTATTGTGCAGCAAACTGATAGAGGTTGGATGCGCGATTCGTCTCCTTTCTTTGTTTATAAAAATGAAAATAGGGAAGCTGTGCATTTCCTTTTCAACGGTTGGGCAAAATACGATAATTGGAAAAAAGATAAACTTGTTCCGAATGTCATCTCAAAAAAAATAAATTCTCCGTTGAGTAAAGTTCTGTACAATGGCAGACATGTTGTACTTGAAGGAGGGGCAATTGATATTAACGGCACAGGTACTTTAATTACAACCGAAGAATGTTTGCTTCATCCTTCTGTTCAAGTTCGAAATCCCGGTTTTACAAAAAATGATTATGAACAAATTTTTTCGGAATATCTCGGAATAAAAAATGTAATTTGGTTGGGAAATGGAATTGCGGGAGACGACACTCACGGGCATGTTGATGACTTGTGCAGATTTGTGAATGAAACCACTCTCGTCATTTGCGATGAGAATAATCCTTCCGATAAAAATTATTCTCCGCTGAAAGAAAACATCGAGCGATTACAAAGCGCGACACTTGAGAACGGAAGCAATCCCGAAGTGATCACTCTCCCAATGCCTTCTCCGCTTTGGTTTGATGGGATGCAACTTCCGGCAAGCTATGCTAATTTTTACATCGCAAATGATATTGTTCTCGTCCCGACTTTTAACGATCCGAATGACATTACTGCTCTTGGAATTTTGAGCGAGTTGTTTCCGGAACGATTTGTCGTTGGAATTCACGCGGTTGATTTAGTATGGGGACTCGGAACGCTGCATTGTTTATCGCATGAGATACCGTGGGGGGGAGAAGATAAAGATAAAGAGAAAGATAAAGATTGAGAGTAAGTGTAGGTGTAAGTGTAAGGGTGGATGAGGATTGTTAAAAGATTATCTCTTCTGATGTGTTGAGTATGCGCTATCTGTTTGCGCTTGAATCATTATGCATTTCTTAAAAAACATTTTGCTACTGTAAAGCAAAATTCTCAACTCTTCCAAAATGCTTTTGAGAAAAGTATTATAATCGTATAAATTTCAAGTCGCCCAAGAAGCATAACAAAACTCAAAATCCATTTGCCGAGAAAAGGAACGGAGCTATAGTTAGTAACAGGTCCGGTTTGATTTAAACCGGGACCGATGTTTCCCAAACAAGCTGCAGAGGCACCGAGTGCAGAAAGAATATCCATTCCTAAAATATTTAACAGAGTTGCCGCAATTCCAAACACAACCAAATAAATCAGAACAAAGGCACCTACCTTCGCCACTATTTCGTAATGTACAATTTTATCATTTTGTCTCACGGGAATTATTGCCTGCGGATGGAGCAGTCTCTTGATCTCCAATAAACTGTTTTTAAGTAACAACTGATATCTAACCATTTTCACACCCCCGCTTGTTGAGCCTGCACACGCACCAAATAAAAGAAGTATTAAAAAAACAATTGAGAAAAACGGCGACCAACTTTCGTAGTCTACAGTTGCAAATCCTGTTGAACTTAAAACCGAGATAACGCTGAATGCCGCATCTCTAAAAGCTGATTCGATAGTTTGTTCATTATTCAACGTTAAAAATAAAGTAATAGAAGTAACAACAATAATTATGAAATAAAGGTAAAACTTAAATTCACTTTCCTTAAAATAATGAAACACTTTTCCCTTGAGTGCCAGGTAATGCAATGAAAAATTAGTTCCCGCAATAAACATAAAAAGAATGACAACATATTCTATGTAACGAGAATTATAATATGCAATGCTTTGATTCTTAGTAGAAAATCCACCCGAAGCTAATGTTCCGAAGGAATGAGTTAAGGCATCAAAGAGAGACATGCCACCGAACATAAGTAACAGAGTTTCGGCAAAGGTAAATAAAACATAAATCGCCCAAAGTCTTTTAGCCGTTTCTTGCACCCGTGGATGTATTTTATCTTTACTCGGTCCTGCAACTTCCGCTTGATACAACTGCATGCCGCCAATTCCAAGTAACGGAAGAATTGCAATTGAAAGAACAATGATTCCCATTCCACCGAGCCAGTGTGTTAAACTTCTCCAAAATAAAATACCGTGTGGAAGTGCTTCAATATCTGTTAGAATAGTTGCTCCTGTTGTTGTGAAGCCGGACATTGTTTCGAAGAATGCATCTGTATAGGAGGGAATAGAACCATGAACAACAAACGGGATTGCGCCGAAGAGTGAAAATGCAATCCAACTTAATGAGACAATTATGTATCCCTCCCGTTTTTTCAATTCTATTTGTTCTTTGCTTTTTGTAAAGAACCAGAATAAAAAACCGAAAAGTGAAATTGATAGCCCGCATCCAATCAAAACCAAAACATCATCATCTCCGTGGAATAGAGAGAAAGGAATTCCCGTTAACATAAATGCGCCTTCGAGCATTACTAAAAAAGCGATGATGTTTATTATTGCTCTAAAGTTTAGCATCGGGGAAAAAAATTATGATTAACTGAAAAATGATTCGAGAGTTTCATATGACTCGGGAAATCCGAACACAACAACTTTATCGCCGGAACGAAGCTGAGATTCTCCAACAGCGATAACACCTTCGCCGCTTCTGATATAACCGCCGATCAATCCGCTTTTTGGAAATTTCAAATCTTTAATTTTATGTTTCGTTACTTTCGAGTCTGCCTTCACAATAAACTCATAAACTTCAGCATCAATTCCGAAGAGAGATTCTACAGCGAGAAGTTTTCCTCTTTTTAAGAAGCGATAAATATTATTTGCGGCGATTAATTTTTTATTGATTAAAGAATCGAGCCCGATTGTCTGCGTCAAGGGAATGTATTCGGCTTTATCGATAACGGCAATTACTTTTTTCACTCCAAGATGTTTCGCCATTAAGCAAGAGATGATATTTGTTTCGGCATCGTCAGTAACAGCAAGGAAGGCATCCATATCGATAATACCTTCTTGTGCGAGCAGATCGAGATCGCGCCCATCAGCATTGATAACCAGTGTGTTATGAAGATAGTCGGCGAGTTCATAACTTTTTTCTTTGTTTGGTTCGATGAGTTTAATAGTCATTTCATCTTCAAGAAGTTTTGCAGTCATCATTCCAATCTTCCCGCCGCCAAGAATCATAAGTTGATCAAACTTTTTGCTTTTTTTTCCGACAAGTTCCAACATGCTCTCAACTTCTTCATGTCGTGTGATTACAAAGATTTGATCGTTAGCGAGAAATTTATCTTTACCGGAAGGAATGATTGTTCGTTGCGCGCGATGAATTGCCGTAACTCTGTAATCGTGAATGCTAAATTCCTTCGTAACTTCGGCAAGAGTTTTGTTTATGATGGGAGAATCTTTTTCGAGACGCAAACCGAGGAGTAATAATTTGCCCCCTTCGAATTCGAGTACATCTGTTGCCGCAGTTCTTTTAATTAATTTCACCATTTCTCGAGCGGCTATTTCTTCAGGATAAATTAAGAAATCGATTCCGAGTTCATTAAAATTTATTTTACAATCTTTAGAGACAAATTCGCCATTGCCGACACGCGCAACAGTTTTTTTCGCGCCAAGTTTTTTACCCAACATCGCCGTAAAAATATTAACTTCTTCTTTCGAAGTAACCGCAAGCAGTATATCCGTTTCGCTGACTCTTGCCTCTTCCAGCAAAGAAATTGATGTTGAACTTCCGTTAATTGTCATGATATCGCTCAGCGATTCAACATACTTTAATCGTGAAGAATCAGTATCGATCGCAATGATATCATGATTTTCTTCCGAAAGTTCTTTTGCAAGATGAAATCCGACATCGCCCAAACCGGCGATTATTATTCTCATAAACTCTTAATTAAACAATATTTCACTGCTAAAATAAGAAATGGTGAGAATATTTTCTTAATCGCAAAAAAATTAATTGATTTGTTATTTAGAAAAAGAATTCGTCAATTAAATCAATTGCTTTTTGATTCTTCCCGTTTGAAAAGAAAAAGAACTGAATCTGCTACAATAATGTTAGAAACGGTTGAAACCGTTTTACTATCCAGTATGTATATCCTTTAACCAACGGTTTAAGCCGTTGGTTAATAATAACTTAATGAACTTCTAACCGTTTCACCTGTCCCTCTGGGAACGGTCTACAATTCTTTTCCAAAATTAGATTTATAACCATTTGGGGCGAACTCAGAACTAAAACTCTACTTCAAAACCAATTATTGGCATCGTGGAGAATTGATAAATCTCATCCTTCGTTCCGTTTGAATTATAAGAGAATGCGGCAATGTTTTTTCTATTGTACAAGTTCTGAATTGCAAAATAGAAAGCGATATTCCATTTCTCGTAATTGAAGCGGCTGTACATTGCAAAATCGAGACGATGATAATCGGGGTAGCGTTCGGAAAAAATTTCGGATGATCGAACCCAGCTTCCGCCGCTCCAGGCAATTTCTCCTTCGCGGTGTTGTTCGTACTTTGAATATACTCTCGGTGTGTATGGAGAGCCTGAAGAATATCTCCATCTTAAACTCATCTCCATATCGTCTGAGAAGGGGAGTGCGTAGGATAAATATTTCAAAACGAAATTAGAATTGTCGAGATCTGTTCGAATGTTTAAAAATCTTTTACCGACAATGATTGTGAAAATGTATGGATACTCAAATTCCGAACTATATGTTTTTCCTTCATAGCCGATGCGGGGATCATCGATCTTACTTTGCATGTAAGAAAAACTGACCGTTCCGAAAAGATCATCGACCATCTTTTGCTGAAGAACAAAATCCAGCCCGTAAGATTTTTGTTTTCCGACGCTAAGATTTTTTTCGCTTCTGAAAGTTCTGTTGTTAAAATTTATAAACTCTTCGGAGAATGGAATCTGCGAATAATTTTTAATGTATGTTTCGATATTGAATTTCAATCCGTCGCCGAGTATGTGTTCATATCCTAAAATGTAGTTAATTGATTTTGTGTCTTCAAGATTTTGATTTATTCCGGTTTGAAATCTATCGCCGTAAATCGGATAGGGAAGAGTTTGATAATACACACCCGCAGAAGCATTGACACTGCTAATTTGCGGTATCAAATAATATGTAAAAGAAAATCTTGGGCTGATGCTTGAAGAACCGCTATAAGAAAATTTATCGTAACGCACGCCGGCATTTACTAAAAATCTCTCATCAAAAAATTTCCATTTGCTGTTTATGTAAAGAGAAATTTTGGATTCATCAAATCTTCCAACTTTATTTGTAATAGTAGTACCATTTACGGTTATAGTTGTATCGAAAAAGCCATCTTGGTTTAAATCGTAACGAACCGTATCTGCACCAAGATTTATGCTACCGAGATAGATACCGGTTTTATACGCGGCGCCGAAACTTAATTCAGAAGTGGGATTTAAAATCCAAACAAAATCTGAACGAAGCGATGATTCACCTTCTCTTGTGTTGTCCTCAAAAATTAAACGGGAAGAAATCGGATTTGAATTGATCATCTTTCCTTTCGAATCAAAAATTCTTTCGGTGAAATCGTTGTTCACTTTAACATTATAATTATACTCGCTTGTAGAAACGGTAAAAGTTGAAAAGAAATTCTTACTCCACAAACTTTTCAAGGAAATTCCGCTTGCATATTGTTGCTGTTTTAAGTCAACTCGCTCAACGCTCAAACTATCTTTTGAAGAAGCGAGAGAAGGAATCGTTTCATCCGGCGCGCCCTCAATATCAATCATATCATTTCCGTGAATGCCCGTAAATGTCAGTTTGTGATCCGTCGTGAGATCATAAGCAATTTTGAATTGGGTATCGTAATAACGCGGTACGGCAGTAAGTTGTAATGCGCCGAGAAGGAAATCGAGATAACTTTTTCTGAAAGAGATTAGCCAGCTTCCTTTCTGATTTGCGAAGCCGCCTTCAAAAACACCTCCTGCGCCGGCAAAGTGGATCTGCATATTTCCGTTGAACGAAGAATTTCTTCTCCCTTCTCTCGTTTTGACAACCATGATGGAAGAAATTTTATCGCCGTACTGCGATGTGAATCCACCCGTTGAGAATTGGATATCTTCAATCAAATCTATGTTCACCATATTTATCGGTCCGCCGGAATTATATTGGTTCGGATAGTGATTTAACGAGCGAAGTTCAATATCATCGATGATCACTAAATTTTCATAAGGAGCACCGCCACGCACGAGCAACTCATTTGTTTGATCGTTTGAATTTGCTACACCCGGCATTGCTTGTAATATTCTTTGGAAGTCTTGCATTGATCCGGGAGAGCGTCTTACTTCCTGCTGTGAAAGCACAACAGTACTTAAATTATTTAATTGAATTGATTTGTCGAAATAATCTGCTTTGACGGTAACTTCGTTCAATTCAATCGATGACGAACTCAATTTTATAAGAATGAAAGTTTCTCTGCCCGAAGTAACAACTAAATCAGTTTTTACAACAGGCGAGTAGCCGACAAGAGAAGCCTTTAACGAAAATGTTCCGAGCGGAACTTTGATTCTGAATTTTCCTTCAATATCTGTTGCGGCACCGACGTTCTCGAGCTCGAGCACAACAATGTTCACGCCGATTAATTCTTCTTCCGTCGAAGCATCAACAACTTTTCCCGATAGATAATTTTGTTGAGCCGACACATTGTTTAATCCAAGTAGAATAAAAATCGATAAAACTAATAGTAACAAACGCATCATTAAATCCTTTATTAATTAAAAAGCCGGCGCAAAAATAAATAATGCCCGCGACGCACGGGCATTCAAAATGTCAGATGGAAAAAAGAATATTTAGACGGACATTTTAACTCGTGTAAAAAGATTATTCAATTTACGCGGAATTCTATTCTTCCAATTCTTTTTGTGGTATGCATATCCTGCAATCAGGGGTAGTGCTAATGTTGCTTCAGAATAAACCATCTGTTCAAAAGTTTGAGAAACTTTTCCCCACGAGGATGCTTCTTTGAGTGTCGAACTTGACAACGCTCCGTCGCGAACATCGGCAACTGTAATCTGCACGGCGTATTTATGCATCGGTGATTCTTCGGTAAGAATATCTGCGGCAACAACAATATCTTGTGTAAAATTTTTCGGAACTCCGCCTCCAATCATGAATATGCCTGTTTCTTTATGTTTAAGTTTTACTTGAGTCAGTTCGTAAAAATCTTTTCCGGAATCGAACGAGACGTGATTCTCTGGATTAGCATGTTGATGCATAACAATTCCGAAACCGGCAGAGCAATCGGAAAACGCCGGAACGAAAATCGGAACATCATTTTTATATGCCGCAAAGACAACAGAATCGTCAACCTTCGGTCCGCCGTTTTCGTCAAGATATTTTCCAAAGTGCCACAACAATTCACGCGATGAATAGGGGCGCGGTTCAAGACTATTAAAGATTGTTGCGGTTGTGTCATCACAGACCCGTAATTCATCTTCGTCGATGTAGGTATCGTAAATTCTGTCGATGTGTAAATCGCGCAATTCATTATCATCGGCAAACTGATTACCGATGTAATGCTTAAAACCGAGTGCTTCAAAAAAATCTTGATCGACCATAATTGCGCCGGTTGAAACGATTGCATCAATCATATTGTTGGCAACAAGATCATGAACAACCTTTTTTAAACCCGCGCTGAAGAGACTTCCGGCTAAAGTTAAAATAACTGCGGCATCTTTATCGCTCACCATCATATCAAAAATTTTTGCGGCGCGATTTAAGTCTCTTGCTGTGAAAGCCATTTTTTCCATTGCATCGACTAGAGGAACAACATTATGCTCTTTAATGTCGATGTGTTGAATAATTTCTTTTAGATAATCTTTTTTGTTGGACATTCAATTCTCCGTTTTGTAATAATTATAAAATAAAAAAAAATTTGCTCGAAATTTCAGTTATGAAATTGGAATACTATCTTGAAGCATTTCGAAAATCACGCTATCTTCTTCATCAAGATATCTTAATGGGAAAGGATGCGTCTCAATGTTAGGATACTTGATATTAATTTTAGAATACAATTTCAGGTTATCAAATACATTATCATCAAATTTATTTGAGAAGAGCATTACATCAATATCAGACCACTCATCGACTTTCCCTTTTGTGAATGAACCGAATAAGAACACTTTATCAAACGTGATTCCGGCATTCCGGCATTCATTCAGAAATTCTTTCACAGTTTTTACTGCAGATTTTTTGTTAACCATATTTAGATTCAAAAATAAAATGAATAATCGCCGTGGACATCTCGACTGAATATTAAATTACTAAAAAAATATTTTCGCTAATCTTAAAATACCCTGTTTCCAAGGTACGCGGTGCGAAACACCGGATTGGTTTTTGAATTGTTCAAAGTTTTCAAGGTACCATTCAAAGTTGCGAATCAGTGCATCTTTATTGGAGTATTTGGGATTATAGCCCAAAATCTTTTCCGCTTTTTCTATCGATACAAATGAATCCTTCGATGCAGTTTCATAAACCCATTTATACAATGGTGAAAGTTTTAACATTTCTAAAAACTTGAGCGTAAAGATAATTGGTTTTTCGGGAAGCCCGATAATCTTTTTACCGAATCCGGCTTTCTCCAGCACAGATTGATAATCTTCCCGCATGGTTGCAAAAATTTTCGCGCCAATGTTGAATGTATCGTTCACAATTTTTTCGTCGAGAGTTGCGTTCAAATATATTGCATCACAAAGATCATAAACATCTAAAAGTTGATAACGATTCTTTCCGTTGCCAATCATCGGAAAATTTTTTCCATCTTTCGCCCAATCGTAAAGGAGATCAAAGACTCCAAGTCTTTCCGGTCCGATAAAAGATTTTGGTCTGATAATCGGCACGCAAAATCCTTTTTCTCTAAAAATTAAACATTCATTTTCTGCAAGAATTTTTGCTTCACCGTAAGGACCTACTCCGATTAGTTTATCATCTTCATAAATTGGGTGATGATCAGGAATTCCATAAACCGCAGTTGAGGAGATATGAATAAATCTTTTCACGTTTGTGCGAAAACTTTCTTCCAAAAGAATTTTAGTGCCTTCCACATCGGTAGTGAAAATTTCCTCCGGAGTGTAAAGAGGTAAAGCGGCGGCACAATGTATAACAATATCTACTTCTTGAACTGCTTGCGAAACTATCTTTCTCTCTCTAATATCTCCTTTTAAAATTTTAAGATTCGAATGTTTATCTTTATAATTAAAATCTTGAATATCAAGTGAAACAATCTGATGATCTTTTTGTAAAAGAAATCGAATCAGATTTATACCTAAAAATCCGGCACCGCCGGTAACTAAAAATTTCATTAATAATTTAATAATTTTGAAAAATGAATTCGCAATTTAACGAGAGCAGAAGCGTTCAAAAAGAAAATTCGAAGTTGAACTTCACGGACGAGGATAATGTTATCGAATAATAATATTATTGAGGACGAGCCAATTGATTTACGAGAAGAATCTTTTTACAAGTTTAGTTTCGGCGCGTCGGCTCTATCCCATATTTTAATATTAGTCATTTCATTTATTTTGACTGAACAGTTCACAACGCAATTACCAGCGAACTTTCAATCTTTACAGTTTGAGGTTGAAAAATTGCAAGCGCAGTCGAAGAAAATTGATACGGAGGAATTGGAAGAGAAAAAGGAAATTCCAATCGAACCTAAAAAAGATGTTGGGGGAGAGAAAGAAATATCAAACGACTTTGCCGCAACTTTTTCATCGAACATTTTGAATGCCGACACATCTGCACTTCTGCAAGTTTATTCTGAAAGTACTCGGAATGTGCGGGTGAGATATCCTCTCGGTTGGCAGTATGTTGATCAAAACGTTAAAAAAAAACTGGATGGAATTACATTTTTCGGATCGGGGAATTCATCCGCGCCGCCGCCGTATATTCATATCGAAGTAAAAGAAAAATATCTGTTCAATCCGAAAAGATTTTTATTTAATGTAAAGATGAACGACTTCGTTGCGCATTTCAACGAACCCACAGTTTTGGAAGACCAATACTCGCAAGTCTTGTATCTTCGAACAGATACGGATGAAGATTATTCAATAAAATTGATTGTGAACGGAAGGGAAAGATTCTACGAATATCAGAAAGTTTTCTTTTCGATGGTTAAAACTTTCAAATTTGGCGGGTTATTCTGATTTTTCGCACGAAAAAGAGAATATTGTTAATCTGAACCTTACAAATTTCGGGTTGGAATTTTCCTCTTTAATTTTTTTGATTTTTCGCACTTTGGAAATTATCTTTACACTCTTGATTTGAAAAATTATTGCGAAAAAAGGATAGGTAATGAAACAGGAAAGAATGACACGATTTATTAAAAGCGAAGATGCTAACGCAAAGTGGTTTATTGTTGATGCAAAAGATCAGATTTTGGGAAGATTAGCAAGTCAAGTAGCTCGAATTATTCGTGGCAAAAATAAACCCATTTTCACTCCGAACACAGATACGGGTGATTTTGTTATTATTGTGAATGCTGAACAAGTTAAAATTGCAGATAAAAGAGAGCAGATGAAACAATACCATCACTACTCAGGTTATCCCGGTGGATTGAAGACCCGTTCTTATCGCGAAATGATGGAGAAGAAACCTGAATTTGTTATTCAATCTGCCGTTAGTGGTATGTTGCCAAAAACAAAATTAGGAAAAAAATTAATTAAAAAATTGAAAGTTTATAAAGGTGTTGAGCATCCACACGTAGCTCAAAAACCCGAATTGATTACGTTATAATGGAGAATTGATGAACGATCAGATATTTGTTGGACGAAGAAAGACTTCTGTTGCCCGTGTAATTGTTAAAAATGGTAGCGGTCAAATTACTATTAATGGAAAATCATTAAACGATTATTTCCCCCAATCAACACATCAAGGGGAAGTCATGGCGCCTTTTAATGCAATTGAAGCAACAGGCAGTTATGATGTTACCGCCAATGTTGAAGGAGGTGGTTTAACCGGTCAAGCTCAAGCAGTTAAATTAGGAATTGCAAGAAGTCTCGTCTCTTCGGATCCAGAACTTCGAGCAAAACTTAAGGTTGGTTCTCTTTTAACAAGAGACCCGAGAATGGTTGAAAGAAAAAAATACGGACAGCGAAAAGCCCGTAAGAGATTCCAATTCTCGAAGAGATAATTTTAATACTTATTTAATAACAACATTCATACTTTTTGATTTACCTCCTGTGTTTCGCAAAAGCGAGATGAAAGGTGAAGTTGAAAAAAGTAGAAGCAAAACAGGAAAGGAAATATGCAAAAACTCGATCTCACCACATTAGTGGAAGCCGGTGCTCATTTTGGGCATCTCACACGCCGTTGGAATCCGAAGATGAAACCTTTTATCTTCATGGAGAAAAACGGAATACACATAATTGATCTCAAAAAAACTTTAGCTTTACTTAATGAAGCCGCCGAAGCAATCAGCAAAATTGTCTCCGATGGAAATAAAGTTTTATTTGTGGGAACTAAAAAACAAGCTAAGAATGTGCTCGAAACTGAAGCACGCCGTTGCGATAGTTTCTGGGTTACAGAACGTTGGCTCGGTGGAATGCTAACAAACTATACTACTATTAGAAAGAGCATTAAGCGCCTTCAGAATATAGTTCGACAGGAAACCGACGGTACATTCGAAAAAATTACAAAGAAGGAAAGATTATTTCTTACTCGTGAAAAAGATAAACTCAAAAAAATTCTTGAAGGTATTGAACACATGGGAAAACTTCCTTCGGCAGTAATTGTTGTTGATGTGAAGAAGGAAGATATCGCCGTTCAGGAAGCGAAACGATTAAATATTCCGGTCTTCGCATTGGTAGATACGAACTGCGACCCCGATTTGATTGATTACGTCGTTCCCGGCAACGATGATGCAGTAAAAACTATTGAAATTTTTACTCGCACTTTTGCCGATGCAATCATCGAAGGAAATGAGAAGGCAAAAGAAATAAGAGCTGAAGAATCAGCAAGTAGAGAAAGAACAAAGAAAGAAAAAGAGAAGAAAGATTAATTTCACTTCTCACAAATGAATTGACAGGAGAACTTAAAATGAATATTACAGCCTCGATGGTTAATGAACTGCGCCAGAAATCGGGTGCAGGAATGATGGATTGCAAAAAGGCGTTGACAGAAGCTGAAGGTAATATCGAAAAAGCGATTGAGATATTAAGAAAGAAAGGCGCCGCAGTTGCCGCCAAAAGAGCCGAGCGTTCTGCTAATGAAGGTTTGGTAATTACAAAAATTTCAGACGATTCAACTCGCGGTACTATTATCGAACTTAATTGCGAAACCGATTTCGTTGCTCGCTCGGAAGATTTTGTAAAGATTGCGAATGACATTTCTTCGAAAGTTTTTAATTCCAAATCGAATTCAGTTTCAGAGTTGACGGAAAAACATCCTGAACTTGAAGCAGAATTGACTGAAGTTATTGGAAAAGTCGGAGAGAAGGTAAATCTTTCCCGATTAGCATATGTTGAATTAACGAACGGTTATTTGATTGATTACATTCATCCTGGCTCGAAGCTTGGCGTAATGGTTTCATTCGAAAATGCCGCAGCGAAAAACGGATTCGAAACAATTGCAAAAGATATTGCAATGCAAGTTGCCGCTATGAAACCGATATCAGTTTATCGTGAAGAAGTTGACAATAGTGTAATCGAAAAAGAAATTGAAATCTATAAAGAACTCGCCCGCAAAGAAGGTAAACCCGAAAAGATTTTAGAAACAATTGCTCAAGGAAAATTGACTAAATTTTTTCAGGACAACTGCCTCTTTGAACAAGCATATATTAAAGATAATTCAAAGAGTGTCGGGCAACTCGTAAAAGATTTTAACTCAGCAAATAAATCTGAAGTGAAAATTAAATCTTTTTATAGATTTCATCTTGGAGATGAAAAGAAGTAATTCGTTAAAGGTCTTAAATATTTAAGACCTTTTTTTTTATTTTTGCCGTAAGAAATGAAACAATTAAAGTACAAAAGAATATTACTAAAACTCAGCGGCGAGTCGCTGATGGGCGCAAAAGGTTTCGGCATCGATCCCGATGTATTAACTTTTTTTGCAAAAGAAATTAAATCTGCACATGATGTTGGTGCGCAAGTCGGAATTGTAATCGGGGGCGGAAATATCTTTCGCGGGCTCAGTGCCGCAGATCAAGGTATCGATAGAGTTACCGGCGATCAGATGGGAATGCTTGCAACGATGATCAACTCGTTGGCACTGCAAAATGCCATCGAACATCAGGGAGTTTTTACAAGACTAATGTCTTCCATAGAAATGAATGAAATTGCAGAACCTTATATTAGAAGAAGAGCAATTCGCCATCTTGAAAAGGGGAGAGTTGTAATTCTCGGAGCAGGCACAGGGCATCCATATTTTAGTACGGATACAGCCGCATCACTTCGCGCCGTAGAAATTGAAGCGGATGTAATTGTGAAGGGCACTCGCGTTGACGGAATTTTTGATTCTGACCCCGAGAAAAATCCCGAAGCAATGAAATTTGAAAATATTACTTACAACGATGTGCTTACAAAAAATTTAAGAGTGATGGACATGACTTCAATTACGCTCTGCCAGGAAAATAATTTACCGATGATAGTGTTCAATATGGATAAACCGGGGAATTTACTCTCTCTCGTTTTGGGGAAGCAAATTGGAACAATGGTTAATCATTAATTTTTGAGGATCAACTGTGGAAAAGATATTTAAAGACGCCAGTCAAAGAATGGATAAAACTCTTGTCGCACTTCGCGAAGAACTCGCAAAAATAAGATCGGGTAAGGCAACAACAGCACTGCTTGACGGCATTAAAGTGGATTATTACGGAACGATGACGCCGCTTAGCCAGGTTGGCAATTTATCTGTTCTCGATCCGCATACACTTTCAATGACTCCATGGGATAAAAGCATGGTAAATCTCATCGATAAAGCAATTCTCTCTGCCGATCTTGGGTTAAATCCTGTGAGCGACGGAACGAACTTGAAAATTCCAATTCCACCTCTCAATGAAGAACGTAGAAAAGATTTGGTTAAACTTGTTAAAAAATTTGGTGAAGATTCAAAAGTGGCTGTTAGAAATGTTCGTCGCGATGCTAACGAACATCTTAAAAGGAAACAAAAGGAGGATAAACTTTCCGAAGACAGTCTGAAAGAATATGAATCAAAAGTTCAAAAGTTAACCGATGATCATATCCACAAAGTTGATGAAATCTTAAAACATAAAGAAAAAGAAATTATGGAAGTGTAGCTTTAGTCTACGTTTTCACAAATCCTAATCCTAACCTGGATAAGCCAGAACCGAAGTTAAAAATTTATCAAGTTGTTGTTCTTACTTTCGTAATGAGCGCATTCAAAAACAGAAAAAAATATTTCATCCCGAAAGCTTTCGGGATGACAAAATTTACTTTTCTATCTTCCATTACTTCTTCAACAAAACCAAAATTTGAACAATTTTCAAATTGTTGTTTTAACCCTATCTGACAAGGGTATTCTGATACGGGAAAAATATTTTGCAGAATTGTTCATGAAATTAACTGAGAAGTACAAAAGAAAAAGATTCCAATTCTTATTTCACTAGTAACATTTTTTTAGTTTGCACAAACTCGCCGACGTGCAATTTGTAAAAATAAATTCCGCTCGATAATTCAGATGTTGCAGTGAATGTAATTTCATATCTCCCCGAAGTTCGATATTCATCAACGAGAGTAGCAACTTCATTTCCAAGTACATCATAAATTTTTAGTGTTTGCCAACTACTTACCGCAGAGTGCCAACTAATTTTTGTACTCGGGTTAAAAGGATTCGGATAATTTTGCTCTAAACTAAAATTTAATTCATGAGAAAAATCTTTTTGTGAAGTTGGAGGAGAATATCCTTTCAATTGTCCTCCGGTGCGTTGGGCATTTCCTTTATAAGTCAACCAAACATTTTCCGGTTTCCAAATTCCCGGAGTATCGTAACCATAAACTCTTCTGTTTAGTGAACCAGCAAAAATTTCTGTATCTCCGTCACCGTCAATATCTGCAACGGTTGGAGAAGTTTCAAATCCGGTTACGACGTGAACATTTTCTGCGATAAGTGGAAAACTCTGAACAAGATTTCCATTTTTATCGAACGCATAAATATTTCCTTTATTAGTTGGAGCGATTACATCGGGCAAACTATCGCCGCTGACATCAGCCATACAAACTGCGCCGTCAACCCATGTTGCAAAAACTTTTTGAGGAAAATTTGAGAACAAAGTTCCGTCCAATTTATAAACCCAAACTTTTCCGCTATCAACTGCAACGCCTGTGCCGTACGCAAGTTCGGGAATTGAATCGCCATCCATATCTGCAATTGCAACACATGCGTAAGGATGCCCGCCATCAACCGGAAATGGAAAATTATTCAATAACGCACCCCGAAAATTGTATGCATAAATTCCATTCACATTTGTGGAGATCGGTTTGATCTTAATTATTATTTCAAGTGTTCCGTCATTATCAAGATCATAAAGTGTTGGCGTGGCTCCGGTGGATGAATAAGAATTATCGATGGGAAAACCACTTAACGATAATCCGTTAAGTTTGATTACATTAATTTGCGCAACAGTTGAGTCGGAAACTCTTCCTCCCGAAAGATAAACGATCTCATAACTGCCGTCATTATCAATATCGCCGACAACAGGCGCGCTATCGCATCCGTAAGTGAATTGAATCGGGAAGTTCGGGAAGTTCACGAATGCTTGTCCGTTCCATTTAAAAACATGTAGTTGTGCATTTCCGTAAGGGGATTCGCGATCGAAAGACGTGATAATAATTTCTGTTGTTGAATCCCCATCCAAATCTACTAAAGCAGGTGTTGTCGATTCCTTAATTGAGCCAACATTTATTGGTGCGCCGCCGAGTAATGTTCCGTCATGATTGTAAATAAAAATTTGTCCGTTCTCATCTCCGAAAACTATATTCAATTTCCCATCACCGTCAACATCGCCAAAAGCACTGATTTCAATTGAGCCGGAGTTTTGCAAATTACCGGTGGCAATTGCAACCGGGAATCCGCTTTGATAAGCACCGTTGGCTTTCCAAACGAAAAGTTCCGGAGTTGCAAAACTTTTTGTAACAGAAATATTCAGTATCCCGTCGTTGTCAATGTCAGCAATTGTCGGAGAATTGCTATAAAGCCCCCAATCACCGCTCGCCTGTCGGGGCCAGCCATATTGAAAGGGTATGGTTTGCGAGATTACACTTTGTGCTACAAGTAAAAATAAAATTATGTTTTTCATTCAAAAAAAAATCCTTTTGTTAAAATAAAATTAATAATATTTGGAATAGGAATTGAAGAATACTTTTCAGTAAATTCGTTTCGTAAATTTGCAAATGAGATGATTTTTCATTGGTAATCTTTTGGTCAGAGAAATATTAATTTTTATCGGAAGTGTGATTTTCTTTTTTATCGGCTGTATAATTTACGGCATGATAATTCAGAGCGGAAAGCCATCGTTAGATGAAGCGATGGCGCAAAATAGTATTTCAAAACTTTCAAACGTAAATATTGTCATTCGAAGGCAATCTCAAATTTTGATGCTTTATTCAGACACAACTTTTATTAAACAATACACTGTAATTTTTGGACGCAACGGAAATTCCAAAACAAAAAAAGGAGATCTCGCAACTCCACGCGGTTCTTTTGAGATTTGCGGTATTGATTCTTCACAAAATTATTATAAGTTCATAAAATTTAATTTCCCAAATATTGAATACGCAAATGAAGCATTTCGAAATAAATTAATCTCGGAAGAAGTGTACAGTAATTTTGTTGAAGTATCTACGACAGGCGAGTGCCCAAAAAACAATCCGGCAATTTCCGAACCGATTGGTATTCATGGCTTCGGGAAGTTGAATTTCATATTTAAATATCTCCCGTTTTCAGTGAATTGGACTAACGGCTCGATTGGAATGAGCAACGAAGATTTAGATGAACTTTTAACCTGTGTATCGAAAGGAACTAAAATTGTCATTCAAGAATAATTTTTTTATTACAATTTTTGTCGCACTGATTTTATTCGCTCTGATATCCTGTTCGGATAAAAAAGATGACATTAAACAGATCGATTTCAGTGATGCAAACCAATTGAAACATTTTGCAAAGAATATCGCCGGCGATCAATTTAAATATGCGACTTACGAAAATTTTGATTCCGACACGATTAAAGAAATTGTTATCGGGCGCGAAATTGAAACCGAAGATGAATGGGGAATAAAATTTTCTTTTTATTCAACAAAGCAAAATCGACAAGAAGTTTATACTACAATTCTTTTAGAGGGATCGTTCAACGGTGCTTCTGTTATGCCGATGAAAGTTGCCGGTAAGGATCATCAACTTCTCTATTACAACAGCGGAGATTTTTTTCTTGGCTCAGGTGGCGGCGAAATTTTTACTTATGTGATTGATTATGTTGACAAGAAAGTTCATGCGGCAAAATTATTCGTCGAAAGAAGCGGCGAAGCAAAATTACAAATACTAACCGATGGTCAGGAAGAAACTATTGAAAATTATTTTATTACTTTTTATAAAAAAGAATATCCGGAATTGAGTATCATAACTAATAATTCCGAAGCGAAGAATGAACAGAGAAATCAATAAGAACTTTCGAGTTATAAAATCTTTCTTTCTGTTTTTATTTCTTCTTGGCGGTTTTAATTTTACAGATGCACAGCAAGAAGAAAAATATGAATTAGCGGAAATACTTTTTCAGGGTAACAAATCTTTTTCCGGTTCGTTTCTTAAAGAAATTGTTTATTCGGAAGAAACTCCTTTCTGGTTTTGGAAATTTTTAAATAGCTTTACTAACTTCGGCAAAGAACCGGTTTATTTCGATAGTCTTTCAATTGAGGATGATTTAACTGCTTTGAGAGATTTCTATTATTCGAACGGTTTTTTCGATTCAAAATTTTCATATTATTATTCAATCGACTTTAACAACAAGGAAGTATTTCTTTCATTCATTATTGACGAAGGTGTTCCTTACACTTTCGATTATTTAAGATTGAACGGTCTTACCAAACTCGAAAGCGATTTATTAAATAATATTATCGACTTATTTTCGGTGGATTCTACTAAACGATTCGCACAATCTTTTATCAAAGAAAATACAGACAAATCGACAATTCAACTTTTTAATAACGGTTACCTTTTCGCAAAACTGGATAGCACTGTAGTTGAAATTGATACACTAAAAAAACGGACGGGTGTTTCGTTAAATTTTTTTACGGGAACTAAACACATAATATCAAGTTTGGAAGTTATAAAATCGGGGGAAGGGAGTGATTACGTTGAAACTGAACTTGTAAAAGATATTGTCGGAATAACAGAAGGAGACATTTATAGTCTCGAAAAAATTCGTCAAAGTCAGGTAAGACTATATCGGACAGGGTTATTCACCAACGTGGTTGTTTCACCAAAATATTCTGACACTTCCCACAGCACAGTACCTATTGAAGTTAATGGCGCAATCGGATTGATGAACGAATTCGCTCCAGAAATAATTATGAACAACCAGCAGAATGCTTTCAATCTTGGTCTGGGTGGAAATTACGCTCGAAAAAATTTTTTAGGGAATGCACGCAAGTTGAATGTTTCGGGTTCATTTGGTTTGCAAAACATTCTTGCAATTAATTATGCGAAAATTTTTACTAATTTCACTTTGAATGATTCAACTATACTTGGCTATTATGATGCGCGAATTAGGATTGAACAGCCGTATGTTTTTAATCGTCCCATTTTCGGAAATCTTATAGTTTATCAAAAAGTTGAAAAGCAAAAATTAGTGAACAGTTCACGTTTCGGTTCGTTAGTCGGGCTTGAATTCGAACTTCCCAGCTACACATTCATGAATTTTCTGAATACATATTACAACCTTGAATATACGCGTGAATCTTACTTGCGAAACGATTCGGTAATATCGAATCTGATTTCTGTTATTGGAGTTGAAACCCGTTCGCTTAAAGTTAATGATTTTATTTTTCCAACACGCGGATACAATCTTTCCCTTCTTTTTGAAGAAGCAAATTTACTCCCTTATTTAAGCGATGAAATTTTTAGAAATAATTCAAAGCGTCCGCTTTTTTATAAAACGCAAGTTAGCTTTTCAAATTATTTTTCTGTGAATAGACTTAACACAAGCATCATCGCAGAAAAAATACGTATCGGTTACATTCATACTTATCGCGGTGATGCAATCGATATTCCAATCAACAGAACCTTTTACGCGGGAGGAAGTAATTCCGTGCGCGGTTGGCGTGCGCGAGAATTGAGCAATACTTCCGACTCAACCAAAGTGCGCGGAGGTACTTTTTTACTTGAATCCTCTCTCGAATGGAGATTCAAATTTGGTGAAAATTTTGGATCGGCACTATTCCTCGATATTGGAAATACATGGGATGATGTTTCAGTTTTGCAATTCAAACAGTTCGGAGTTGCATCTGGATTTGGTTTAAGATTTTACACCCCTTTTGCCGCATTCAGAGTTGACTTTGGATTCAAAGCATTTGACCCTGAAAATGATTTACCTTTCACGCGAAGAAAATTACTCGATGTTCTCGAATTTCATTTTGGAATTGGCGAAGCATTTTAATTTTTATGCCCAACTTGAATTCCTTATTTTAAGCAACCAAAAAAATAAAATTTATGATAAATAGTATGACCGGCTTCGGAAAGAGCGTTGCGGCTGTTTCCGGCAGTATTTTTGAAATTGAAATTAAAAGTGTTAATCACCGATTTCTTGAAATTTCCCCTAAACTTCCAATCGCTTTGCAAAATTTGGAATATGAAATTAGAGAAATCATCAGAAGCAAAATTCATCGCGGAAAAATTTATCTCTTCATTTCTTTAAAGAATAATTTTACCGAAAACTCTTCGCAAAATCTCGATCTTAAAACGGCGGACGGAATTTATAATTCTATTCTACAGTTGAAATCCCATCTTAAAATTGAAGAGGATATTAAACTTTCTCATCTGCTCATGTTCAAAGAAATTTTTTACAAAGAAGCCGAAGAATTATCTGAAGAACAATTTACCCAACTTAAGAACGGAATTCACACAGCATTGGATGCGATGATAGTTATGCGCTCCAAAGAAGGTGCCGAATTAAAAAGGGATATAAAGGAAAAACTCGCTTCTATAGAAAATTCTATTATGGAAATTAAAAGACTCCACAAAGAAAACTTAACGGAGTATTTGGACCGCTTCAGAACGAGAGCAAATGAATTGTTGCAAAATATTTCTATAAAAAACGAAAGACTTGAAGAAGAACTTGCATTGTTAACGGAAAAATCTGATATCAGCGAGGAAATAGTGCGCCTCGAAAGCCACATTAAATATTTTCATGATACATTAAAAAACGGTAATGAAGTCGGAAGAAAATTAAATTTCATTTGTCAGGAATTACACCGCGAAGCAAACACTATCTCGTCAAAATCGATTTCACCGGAAGTAATTCATCAAAGCGTTTCAATGCGTGAAGACATAGAGAAAATCCGCGAACAGGTTCAGAACATAGAATAAATATGAAACGCGGAAAGATACTTGTAATTACTGCGCCAAGCGGTACGGGGAAAACTACAATCATTAAAAGAATTTTGCCCTTTTTGAAAAATGTTACTTTCTCTGTCTCCGCTACAACAAGAAAGCAACGACCGGGAGAAATTGACGGTGTTGATTATTTTTTTGTAACTATGGAAACATTTCAAGAGCAAATTCAAAAAAACGAATTTGTCGAATGGCAAAATTTTTACGACAATTATTACGGGACGTATAAAAAAGTAATCGAAGATACAATCTCAGCCGGAAAAAATATTTTACTTGACGTTGAAGTTAAAGGCGCGCTGAACTTAAAAGAAATTTTCCCGGACTCGCGGTTAATTTTTATACTGCCGCCAAGCATTACAGAATTGGAAAAACGGCTTGAAACGCGAAATACCGAAACCGGGGCTGGCCTTCAAAAACGTATCCGGCGCGCAAAAATGGAATTGAGTCTTAAGGATAAATTTGATTATTTTGTGCCCAACAATAATTTAGAATATGCAAGCGAAGAACTTAAAAATTTGATAAACGATTTAATTGAAAAGGAGAATTAAAAAATGGCTATAGAAACAATCGACTTAAGAGAGATTGATAAGAATGCGGCTAACGTGTATGAAGCAATTATCATTAGCGGAAAAAAAGCACGACAGATTAACGATGACAGAAAAATTGAATTCGGCGCATTACTATCAACAGTACCAAATCAGAACACAGATGATGAGAGTGAGGATTTCGATAACCCGGCTCAATCTCAAATAAGTGATAAATTTGAGAAACGTCCAAAACCACATATTGAGGCACTCGATCAACTATTGCAACGTCAGGTTAAATTTCGTTACAGAGATTAATATAATTGTATAAAAATTCTTACCGAATTCCCGGATTCAGGAGTGAAACTCTGAATCCGGTTTTCTTTTTTAAAACAATCAACAAAGCTTTTTATGTTTAAGAATGAAGTTATCGAAGCATTAAAAGTTCAAAAAGAAATTTTTGGAGATGATCTTTTCACAGAAAGAATTGAAGTGAAACTAACTAAAAAACAAGAACCTGCTAAAGTAGTGAAAACAGAGTCTACATCGGTAGAATTTCAATCAGCAAAAGATTTGAATCAACTTAACTCGATGATTTCCGGTTGTTTGAAATGCAGACTTGGAAAAACGAGAAAGAATTTTGTCTTCGGCGTTGGCAATCCGGATGCAGATATAATGTTCGTCGGCGAAGGTCCCGGCGCGGATGAGGATGAACAGGGTGAACCATTCGTTGGCAGAGCGGGAAAACTATTGAACGATATTATCGCCGCCATAAAATTGAAAAGAGAAGATGTGTACATTGCAAATATTGTGAAGTGCAGACCTCCGGCAAATCGCGTTCCTGAAAAAGATGAAATGGAATGTTGCATTCCTTACTTGCAAAAACAAATTGAACTTGTAAAACCGAAGTACATTGTCTGTCTTGGTGCAACCGCCGCTTTAGGATTGTTAAATCATAAAGGTTCGCTTGCAAGTATGCGGCAAAAATTTCATGAGTATATGAATACAAAAGTTTTGGTTACGTATCACCCTGCCGCGTTATTAAGAAATGCAAATTACAAAAGACCGACATGGGAAGATTTTAAAATGCTTCGCAGAAATTATGATGAAGAAGTTTTAAAACAACCGAGCGAATTTCAATAAAATTTTGTATGTTGAAGTGAAATAATTTTCAGATTCATGGCTAAACGAAAAGAAACATCAACGGAATTACAATTACTTAAAACGGCATCGGTACAGCCGCCATCTGCGCCTGAAATCGAGATGGCTGTTCTCGGCGCAATGCTGCTGGATAGTGCCGCAGTTCCCCGCGCAATCGAATTACTACAAGCTGATTCTTTCACACTTGCCGCGCACAAAAATATTTTTGAAGCAATTGTTTCGCTATTCGAAGCAAACGAAGCCGTTGATACTGTTACTGTCTACGAAGAATTGAAAAAGCAGGATAAGATTGAAGAAGTCGGCGGGGCGGCATATCTTTCAAAACTTACTCAAGAAATTTCAAGCGCATCCAATCTTCAATATCATGCAAAGATTATTCTTGAAAAAGCTATCATGAGAAGATTGGTTACTTCCGCGCACGAGATAGCCGCGAAAGCTTACGAAGCAAAAGATGATGCCTTCGACATGCTCGATTTTGCCGAAAGAAAAATTTTCGAAATTACAGAACGCTACCTCCACCGCTCATATCAAAACATGGAATACGCATTGCGCGAAGCGATGGAGTACATCGAAGCGATTCATTCCCAACAAATTAAAAAGAATGTTGTTCCAACCGGATTTATAGATCTCGACGACAAACTCGGCGGTGGTTTTCAAAAATCTGATTTGATAATTATTGCCGCACGTCCTTCGATGGGAAAAACAGCACTCGCACTTTCTATGGCGCGCAACGCCGCCGTTGCTTATGAAAAAGGTATAGCGATTTTCTCCCTTGAAATGTCAACAATACAATTGATTCTTCGGTTAATAAGCGCCGAAGGTAGTTTGGATGCACATAAATTGAGGACGGGAAAACTCCCTGCTTCCGAAGGACCTCGATTGGCAAAAACTTACAGAAAACTTTTTAAAGCACCTATTTATATTGATGACACTCCTGCGCAAACTATTTTGGAAGTACGAGCAAAAGCGAGAAGACTTAAACATGAAAAACAAATTGATCTTATCGTGATTGATTATCTTCAACTGATGCAGGGACCCGAACACATGTCGCGCGATAGCCGTGAGCGAGAAATTTCGCACATCTCCCGTTCATTAAAAGCACTTGCTAAGGAACTCGATATTCCAGTTGTTGCTCTTGCACAGCTAAACAGAATGGTGGAATCAAGAACAGATAAACGTCCGCAGCTATCCGATTTGCGTGAGTCCGGCTCTATTGAACAGGATGCAGACGTTGTGCTTTTTATTTACCGCGCAGAAAAATATAAACATGAAGAAGAAAATGAGGAATCGATAAAAGGCGTTGCAGAAATTATTATTGCGAAACAACGAAACGGACCAACAGGTGAAGTTAAGTTGAAATTCACAGATACTTACGCAAGGTTTGATAATTTAGACCAATTCCGTTCCCAACTTACGGATGGTACTCCTATTCAACTCGATAACGAAATTGAGGAAAGTATAATATGAAAAAATCTATATTCACTTTATTTGCGGTATTTACGCTCTCTCTCAACGCTCAACTTTATTCCGAGAGTGATGTTGAAATATGTAATTCAAAGTTTGATCTATCTTTTAAGCAAGAATTTTCATCGTTGCCAATCAACGATGTACTTACGGAAATTGGTAAAAGTTTTCTTGAAATTCCTTATGAAGCATTTACAATTGAAAGAGACGGCGAAGAACAACTCGTTGTGCATCTTAGCGGTTTGGATTGTACCACATTCCTTGAAAATTGTCTCGTCTTCTCACGCTGCATTAAAAAAGGGAAGACATCTTTTAAAGATTATCAAAATGAATTAACTTACATTCGTTACCGCGATGGAATTATCGATCGTTATCCTTCTCGCTTGCATTATTTCTCAGATTGGATTTTTAACAATAACAGTCGCGGAATTGTAAAAGATATTTCAAAAGAAATCGGCGGAGAAAAAATTTCATTTAAAGTTGGCTACATGTCAACTCATCCCGACAAGTACAAACATTTACGCGAACAGCCGGAGTTCATCCCTACAATTAAAAAGCAGGAAGAAGAAATCAATTCTCGCACCTATTATTTTGTGCCGAAGGAGAAGGTGGAGGCAATTGAAAATAAAATTCAAAATGGAGATTTGATAGCTTGTACGACTAATCTGGAGGGCTTGGATATTGGGCATGTCGGGGTTGCTATAAAAATGGATGACGGCAGAATTCATTTTATGCATGCGCCTTTAGTCGGTAGTACTGTGCAAATAAGCAGCAAACCTTTGCCCGATTATTTAGCTGCAGTAAAAAAACATACGGGTATTATTGTGCTTCGTGTTTTAGAACCGGGGAAAGGGGATTGATAATTAATAATTACAAATTAAAAATTAATAATTGGGGAGAAAATTTCATCTCGTTGTATTCAACTTATTTGTCAATGTATTTTTAAACTTAATTTATTGGGCCAGGATGGGACATGATTATACTGGAAAGAACTAAACTCAAAGGGATTGATAATTACAAATTAAAAATTAAAAATTAATAATTGGGGAGAAAATTTCATCTCGTTTTTTAAAATTGTTTGACAAGATAATTCTAAACTAAAAATTTTTTGTGGAAATGAACATGATTTCTACAAAAGATATCTACAACAAAAGCTCACGAAGTTAAACACTACCTTTGAGTTACTTCGTGAAATACTTTGAGCGACTTCGTGGTTATTTTTTTTCTTAACTATTTCATCTATAAATTGAAAAAATAGTTTAACCTATCCGCATTTAGTTTTGATGATTAGGTACAACCATCTCACGGAATTTTTATCACAAAATCGGATTTGCCGATAAACATTCCGATTGCGTCGCCGGAAACATTCCACCGCAAATTTATTCCGCTGATGCTAAAAATATTTGTCGATGCATTGTTAGCATTTTGTGTTATGAAAAAATTATAGAACTGCTCATCGAATGCGTGAATGCGAATGAACAAATTATCGCGATACTCATCAACTAATTCCTTCGAAAGATTACGCGTGCGGATTTTTAATAATCCGCTTAAATTTTTATCGGAATAGCGGGCAAGATTGTTGACAACAGTATCTTCAATCCGAGTTGTATCGGATGCTCGGAAGATTGACCACGTTGCGCCGTACACTGCATCGGGGCGCGGAGTGAGCAATGTTTCAAAATAGAATGAAGTATCGCTTCCGGTTATTTCTGTTACAAGTTTTACATTTTGATACGGCGCCGTGAACGGCACGCGCGTTGCAGCTTCGCTTTCAATTCCCTTCCACTTTACGGAAAGATAATACACTTCGCCGTTCGATGCATTGAATCCGTTTGAAGTATAATTTCCATTTGCAGTGTGAGTTAAATTCTTTACAACATTTTTGTGAGTAACCGAAACGACTGCATCGGAAAGAAAAGCGTTATCAGGAGTGAATGTTTCGCCAATCTTTAATGTTCTACCGGCATACACGGAAATCGGTTTGCCTGCTTCAAGAAGCGCGCGAACAACCAATCTTTCTTTGAATGGAAGAGAATCTGTCTCAAGGACATTATCCGAACAGTTTAAATTTAGAATTATAAAAAGGAACGCATAAGCGAAATGAAATTTTTTAATAAATATTTTCATTTAAAACTCCGTTGAAAAATTTATTGTCGGCAAAAAAGGGAAGAGTGAAAACTGCTGCATTGTCGGAGTAACTTCGTTCGCGCTGTTTCCCAATTTGAATAGAATGTATCTCGCGAGCGGATTAGCTCTATTGTAAGCATTGAAAATGCTAAATGAAATCTTGGAAGGATTCCCCATAAATTGCAAATTATAATTCACGCTTACATCAAGTTTGTGGTAAGCAGATAAGCGGTAGTTGTTGATTTCGGTATAATCAAGAAAAACTTGCACGGTTTGTTTTGAGCCGGAGAGAACTCCGGGGAAATAATAAATTCCCGAAGGCATTGTAAATGCCTGCCCTGTGCCGTAAACCCAAGTAATGCCCGCATCCCACTCTTTGGAAATTTTGTATGAGAGAACAAAAGAAAGATCATGACGTTTATCGTATCGCGGATAAAATTCATTCCCATTGTTAATGGAGTTAAATTTTCTTTTGGTGATTGCATAGGTGTAGCCGATCCACCCCGTAACGGCGCCCAATCTTTTCTGGAAAAAAAATTCCGTTCCGTAGGCAAATCCGTTTCCATCGGTAAGCTGATTTTCAATATCTCCTTCGAAAGAAAAAGTTGAAGTATCGCTGTACTCAAAAAGATTTTTCAAATTCTTATAGTAACCCTCGATGCTAATTTGATATTCTTTATCGTCGCTGTTCCACTCAAAGCCGAGGATTGATTGCGATGCAAATGTCGGTTTGATTTTCGGAGTGGATGGAAACCACATATCGGTTGGCAGCACAACATCATTTCGTACGACAAGGTGGAGAAATTGATTCCCTTCTGCGTAAGCTGCTTTCAAAAATATTCTATCAGAAAGCGCATAGCTCAAAGATATTCTCGGCTCCGGTTTTAAATAACGCGCCCGCGGAAATGTGTAAAGTCGAATTCCATAATTAAGAGTGAATATCGGCGAGGGGACCCATTCATCCTGCAGATACGCTGCCGATTCGATTCCGATAATTTCATTCCCGATTCTCTCATCTTTTTTTAGGAGCGAGCTGAAGAAGTCGTTATTAAGAAGATTAAATTTGTGCAGCGTTATTTCCACGCCTGCCTTAACTGTATGCTCATCGGTCGAAAGATATTGACCATCCCCCTTAACGCTGAAATCTTCGATTGTTGAATTTGAAAAAAAATCCTGGCGAAACGCGTATGGCGATTTATCCTGAATTAATGTTTCGAAAGAGTAGTTAGTGTAGTTGAAAGAAAAGCGCGTGTATTTATCCTCTGTAGGAACGTACAGCCAGGCAATGTGCGCGAAAATATTTCCCCAAGCGATATGATAATCAACATCGCCGGAAGCAACCGGCGGCGCATTTAAATTATCATTTCCAAAATATCCGCTGAATGTGAAATGATTTTTATCATCGGCGCGCAAAGAAATTTTACCATTTAAATCATAAAATCCGTAGAAGGGAATATTTTGATCTTTCATGAATAACGTTTGAAGGCTGTTCAAATACATTTTGCGTCCCGAAAGAATTATTGTGGATTTCTCGCTCAATGGACCATCGATGGAAATTCTTGAGTTGATAATTCCAACTCCGAGTTTAGTTTTAAATCTTTCTTTGTTACCGCTCTTAAGTTTAATATCGAGCACGCTCGAAACTCTTCCGCCATACTCCGCGGGGAAGCCGCCTTTAAGAAGTTTTATATCGCTAACCGCATCGGAGTTAAATGTGGAAGTGAATCCGCCAAGGTGAAAAGGATTGTACGTAACAACTCCATCGACAAGAGTCAGAGTTTGATCGGGCGAGCCGCCGCGAACATACAGCCCGCCGGAAAGTTCCGATGCGGTCGCTACGCCGGGCAGCATTATCAAGGCTTTAAAGAGATCCAACTCGCCGCTCATCGTTGGAAGCTGCTCGATGAATTCCGGGGAAATTGATATTTGACTAATCGGAACATTGGTATCCCGCTTTGCTTCTATCAAAACCTGTTCAATTTCAATTTTAGTTCGCTTCAGTTTAATATTTTTTTCAGTTCGGGAGGAAGGAGAAATAAGAATTATTTTTTGAATATCTTTTTCGTAACCGATGAATGATGCCGCAAGCCAATATGCGCCCGGCTTTAAATTTTTAATCGCATAATTTCCCTTTGCATCGGAAGCGGCGCCGGCAACGGAAGATTTTTTTAATAAACTATCGGGATAAACAATTAAGTTCACGCCGATCAGTCTGTCGCCTGTTTCTGCATCGCTCGCGTTTCCATACAATTCGCACTGCTGCGCGCGCCCTTCAATCTGTATTATTACAAACGCCAAAGTAAATAGTTTCACTAACTTCTCTTTCATTCAATCTGCCTTAAATTAATTAATAGCTGAGTTCATTATTTTTTTAAACAATGAAAATTTTTTCATTTAAAATTTCAATTAGTTGTTTGAACAATTTCCTTCTTACAAAATAAAATTTCTTTTGCAAGTAATGTTTTTATTATTTAATATTCAAGCGGAAACTTTAAAGTATCTCAAAAATTGAAGCGCTAAAATTTCCTTTTTAACAAAACAGGTGGAAAATATGTTAAGTAATGGTTCGAAAATAAAACTACAAAGACGGGAATAAAATGCCGGGGGCGCTTAAAAATTTAGGCTTCACAATCAGATCCATTGTGTCCGGCATCCTGTTGCTCGCTGCTCTCGCAAAGTTATTTGCGTATGAAAACTTTGCCGGCGCAGTGGCGCGCCTGCTGCAACAACTCGGGATAGGCGGCAGCTATGAATGGTTAATAGCGCCATCTATCGCCGTAAGCGTAATCGTTCTGGAAATTATCGGGGCTGCAATCTTACTCTTCTTTCCTCGCGCCGGCGCTGCGCTTTACATGGTTTTAATTTTAATTTTTTTATTCACGGTGTGGAATATTGTTACGATTATTCTGGATATTAATTCTTCATGTAATTGTTTCGGTAACGTGGTTGCTTTCTCGCCGGTTGAAATGCTTCTGATTGATATAATCATTATTTTTTTATTATCATTCGTTATAAGTAAAAATCAAAAGAAGGAGATTGTTTAAGATGTGGAAGTTTCGTGAAATTAATTCATATCAACTCGTTATTCATTCTCTTTTAGTTTTGTTAGGTATCCTTGTTTGGGTACTCGCAAATCAAAATGAGAACCTGAAACAACAATTAAGAAATTCCGCAGAAAAAATATTTTTGAAAGTCGGAGAGCAAATTGAAAATTTCGAAGTTTACGATCTGCATGGGAACAAACAACTTTTTATAACTAACGATACGCTCGATATAAAAGAAAAATTGCTTTTCTTCTTCACTGCGGATTGCCCTTTTTGCACAAAGAATATAGAAAATTGGAAATCATTGCATGCAACCTACGGCAGCAGATATGAAATCTATGGAATAGGCATCGGTAACCTTGATGAAATTAATGAATATATTAAAACAATTGTATTACCATATAAAGTAGTAATCCCTGCATCTAAAAATTTTAGGAAGGAAAATAAAATTGGCGGCGTTCCATTAACAGTTAACATTTCTAAAAGTGGAGTTGTTAAAAATGTATGGATTGGAACGCTGGATAAAACTAAGATAGATGAAATATTTTCAATATTATAAAAGTATGACCGGAAGAAAGGAAGTACCAATATGCAAAAAGCAAAATCAACGCTCAAACTAATCTTTCTCAGTATGATGTTATCGGTTGCCTTCATTGGCATCTCATCGATAACTGAAACACTGGGAAGTGAAGAATGTCCAGTTTATGGGAATTGTCACGGACAAACTCATACACTACCTTATCCCCCGTGGAAATGTTGTATCTATTCAGCAGAAGGTTGTCAAGACTATACAACCTGTTAACTTAACGTAAAACGATAAATATAAAAATGTTCTGGTCATACTTATTATTTTCTGTACAATGAAGAAATTCAGTCATTTCAAAATAGTAATAGTTTGTTTTTTTTGTCTGATTAATTTGGCGGTGGCGCAGCCGTTTGTTTTTTCTTCAATACCGAATAAAAGATATTATAAGTCGATGCTTGATATTAACCAACTAAAAGTTTCTATTACAAATTACAATGCAGGTTCGGCTTATCCTTTTTTAGGAACTTTTTATGAATCAATTTACTGGCCAGGGGGAAGATTCGCTGAGAAGCCATTGATAAGAACTGACGGACTTCAATGGGGAGGAAAATTTGATAGTTTGGACTATCGCATAAATTACTCCAGTTACACCCCATCGTTGCAGCCGGGTATCATTTTTGGAGATGGCTCTCCTGATGATCCACTCAATGGGCGATACAAAATCTATCGCCTTCTTAAAGGTTGGGAACAAATTCCATTTGGCGAGGAACGAGATCAATATGAGAATGATTACAATGAATGGCCCGTGGAGAATGGGGCTCCATGGGAGGATATAGATGGAGATGGAATTTTTAGTCGCGGGATTGATAAGCCGGAGATTTTTGGGGATCAAACTCTTTTCTATGTCGCTAATGATTTAGATACATTTTGGCACAAAATTCATTCTGGAACTCTTCCTCTTGGTTTAGAAATTCAGGGTTTGATATATGGATTTAATAGAAATGGATTGCTGGGAGATGTTTTTTTCCGGAAGTATAGAATCATTAACAAAAATACAATTAAAATTGATAGCTTTATTGTTTCAATCAACGTTAGTCCATGGTTACGAGAAAATAAAAACTATGCAGGTTGTGACACTTCACTTGATTTAGGATTTTTGTTTAGTTCCCAATCCTACGACCCGATTTACAAAGATGATAAACCTGCAATAGGTTATCTGATATTAGAATATTCACTCAATCGAAATTCAATAAAGCGAAACGAAATAAACTTTATGAATAGTTTTATGGTTAATATTATATATCCGTTAAATCAACAAAACGATACTACTTTTTACCGCCCCTATTTTCCCAAAAACTATTTTGAAAGGTGGCATAACTTAACAGGAAAACTTCCTCGGGGATTTCCTTTTCGAAATCCATTGACAGGAGAAATAACAAAGTTTGTAGCTCCGGGAGATCCGGATAAACGAACCGGCTGGTACGAACGTGACGGCTGGCCCGGATGGGATACGGTCATGTTGCATCCCTTTCGTGGAATGAATTTGAATCTCACACCGGTAACTTTTAATTCTTACGATACCGTCGAAGTAGTCTTCGCGACAATAGCGGCAAAAGGAGCGGACAACTTGAAGAGCGTAACCGAGTTAAAGAAACGCGCGGCGATGATAAAAAAACTCTACGCAAAGAACTTCCAACTAACGCCGCTGCCGCCCAAACCAAAAGTACACAGCTACTCATCGGACAGTGCCGTAACACTCTGGTGGGAATCAAACGCCGAAGCCTACGACGAGATAGACGAGTTAATCCTGGAACAAAACTATCCTGATACAACCTACACGTTCGAAGGATACATAATCCGCCAACACAAAGACACGTTGGATAGCGAAGGACGCATAGTAAAGATAATAGATAGAAGAAACGGCATCAGCACGATAGAAGACTACACAATAGCCAACGGAGTAAGCGTGCGCCTGCCGATACTACACTGCCCGAATGAAGGAATAACAAGATACGCGGAATTACGAGAAGACCGAATAAGAAACACAGTTCTGTATAACGGAAGCGACTATTATTACAGCGTAAGCAGTTTTGCGTATAGCGCGGAGAGTTCGCCGGTGATAATAGAAAGCGAAAGAGAGATAAAGAAAGTAATCCCCGGAAGAAAGAAGATAGACTACCGAAGCCGCTACGAGAAAGAAAGAAGCGGCAAGGGAAAACAGACGGAAGGAGAGAGTGATGCAGAAGTTGGAATAATAGTAGTAGATGGAGAGAGCATAACCGGAGCTACGTATCGAGTAGAGTTTAAGGGACAGAAGGACAGCTTAAGATATAGAGTAATCAACAAAACGCGGGGAGACACGTTGTACGGAGAGTTAAAGCAGACTGGAAAAGACAGTATAGAGAAGCACATATTTGACGGGCTGTATGTAACGATAGAGAATCACGGACAGGACAGCATAGATAAGTTGGGAGGCAGCCGGATGAATGGAATAAAGAGCATCACAAGCGAAGGAGAGAATGTGTTCAATAACAGAAAGGGGAATGAGGGGTGGGAGATAAAGGGGAAGGGAAATAATGCGGACGGAAGAACAGATATAAATTTTTTGAACAATGCAGGGTATGGCAGATACAAACTAAAAAAAAGCGAGTCGGGCAGCGAGTATTACACGACGGGCTATAGCGCCGTGAATCCGTTGACGAAGGATGACCCGAAGGGGAAGGGAAGAATACCGATAGAGGCATATCATCAAGAATATGGAAAACAGACCTGGGATCGAATGTTGATCAAGGTATGGGATAAGGAGTTGCGTGATACGAGTTGGAGTAGAGATAGCGTAAGCGGGGAATATGAAGCGCTGTATTTGTATAAAGGAAACTACACGGAGCCGTTAGCGAGTAGCAGCGGAACGGGAATGAGTTATAAGATAGGGAACATAGTAATAAAAGGAGAAGGGTTTCCGAAAGAGGGGGCAGAGATAGAGATAGAGACGTTCAAGCCGTTGAAGGGCGGAGATGTATATGAGATAGAGACGGAGAAGGCGGAGTTGAATGATAGAGCGGAAGGGAAGAGGAAGTTGGGGGAATTGAGCGTGTTTCCGAATCCGTATTATGCGGGGAATAATGATGGAGGGATGGAAAAAGTAAGGTTCACGGGAATGGCGAAGAAAAGTATAATAAGGATGTATAGTATATCTGGTGTATTTGTGAGGAAGTTGAGTAATGAAACAGAAGGGAGTCAGTATATTGATTGGGACTTACGAAATGAGTGGGGAGAGAAAGTAGGCAGTGGAATGTATATAGCGTATGTAGAGATAGAAGGAATAGGAACGAGGGTAATGAAAATAGCCGTCATCCAGGCAAAAGAATATTTGGATAGGCAATGAGAAAAAAAACAATCAATGATAAAAACACAAAAGAAAAAAAGTATGACCGGAAGAAAGGAAGTACCAATATGCAAAAAGCAAAATCAACGCTCAAACTAATCTTTCTCAGTATGATGTTATCGGTTGCCTTCATTGGCATCTCATCGATAACTGAAACACTGGGAAGTGAAGAATGTCCAGTTTATGGGAATTGTCACGGACAAACTCATACACTACCTTATCCCCCGTGGAAATGTTGTATCTATTCAGCAGAAGGTTGTCAAGACTATACAACCTGTTAACTTAACGTAAAACGATAAATATAAAAATGTTCTGGTCATACTTATTATTTTCTGTACAATGAAGAAATTCAGTCATTTCAAAATAGTAATAGTTTGTTTTTTTTGTCTGATTAATTTGGCGGTGGCGCAGCCGTTTGTTTTTTCTTCAATACCGAATAAAAGATATTATAAGTCGATGCTTGATATTAACCAACTAAAAGTTTCTATTACAAATTACAATGCAGGTTCGGCTTATCCTTTTTTAGGAACTTTTTATGAATCAATTTACTGGCCAGGGGGAAGATTCGCTGAGAAGCCATTGATAAGAACTGACGGACTTCAATGGGGAGGAAAATTTGATAGTTTGGACTATCGCATAAATTACTCCAGTTACACCCCATCGTTGCAGCCGGGTATCATTTTTGGAGATGGCTCTCCTGATGATCCACTCAATGGGCGATACAAAATCTATCGCCTTCTTAAAGGTTGGGAACAAATTCCATTTGGCGAGGAACGAGATCAATATGAGAATGATTACAATGAATGGCCCGTGGAGAATGGGGCTCCATGGGAGGATATAGATGGAGATGGAATTTTTAGTCGCGGGATTGATAAGCCGGAGATTTTTGGGGATCAAACTCTTTTCTATGTCGCTAATGATTTAGATACATTTTGGCACAAAATTCATTCTGGAACTCTTCCTCTTGGTTTAGAAATTCAGGGTTTGATATATGGATTTAATAGAAATGGATTGCTGGGAGATGTTTTTTTCCGGAAGTATAGAATCATTAACAAAAATACAATTAAAATTGATAGCTTTATTGTTTCAATCAACGTTAGTCCATGGTTACGAGAAAATAAAAACTATGCAGGTTGTGACACTTCACTTGATTTAGGATTTTTGTTTAGTTCCCAATCCTACGACCCGATTTACAAAGATGATAAACCTGCAATAGGTTATCTGATATTAGAATATTCACTCAATCGAAATTCAATAAAGCGAAACGAAATAAACTTTATGAATAGTTTTATGGTTAATATTATATATCCGTTAAATCAACAAAACGATACTACTTTTTACCGCCCCTATTTTCCCAAAAACTATTTTGAAAGGTGGCATAACTTAACAGGAAAACTTCCTCGGGGATTTCCTTTTCGAAATCCATTGACAGGAGAAATAACAAAGTTTGTAGCTCCGGGAGATCCGGATAAACGAACCGGCTGGTACGAACGTGACGGCTGGCCCGGATGGGATACGGTCATGTTGCATCCCTTTCGTGGAATGAATTTGAATCTCACACCGGTAACTTTTAATTCTTACGATACCGTCGAAGTAGTCTTCGCGACAATAGCGGCAAAAGGAGCGGACAACTTGAAGAGCGTAACCGAGTTAAAGAAACGCGCGGCGATGATAAAAAAACTCTACGCAAAGAACTTCCAACTAACGCCGCTGCCGCCCAAACCAAAAGTACACAGCTACTCATCGGACAGTGCCGTAACACTCTGGTGGGAATCAAACGCCGAAGCCTACGACGAGATAGACGAGTTAATCCTGGAACAAAACTATCCTGATACAACCTACACGTTCGAAGGATACATAATCCGCCAACACAAAGACACGTTGGATAGCGAAGGACGCATAGTAAAGATAATAGATAGAAGAAACGGCATCAGCACGATAGAAGACTACACAATAGCCAACGGAGTAAGCGTGCGCCTGCCGATACTACACTGCCCGAATGAAGGAATAACAAGATACGCGGAATTACGAGAAGACCGAATAAGAAACACAGTTCTGTATAACGGAAGCGACTATTATTACAGCGTAAGCAGTTTTGCGTATAGCGCGGAGAGTTCGCCGGTGATAATAGAAAGCGAAAGAGAGATAAAGAAAGTAATCCCCGGAAGAAAGAAGATAGACTACCGAAGCCGCTACGAGAAAGAAAGAAGCGGCAAGGGAAAACAGACGGAAGGAGAGAGTGATGCAGAAGTTGGAATAATAGTAGTAGATGGAGAGAGCATAACCGGAGCTACGTATCGAGTAGAGTTTAAGGGACAGAAGGACAGCTTAAGATATAGAGTAATCAACAAAACGCGGGGAGACACGTTGTACGGAGAGTTAAAGCAGACTGGAAAAGACAGTATAGAGAAGCACATATTTGACGGGCTGTATGTAACGATAGAGAATCACGGACAGGACAGCATAGATAAGTTGGGAGGCAGCCGGATGAATGGAATAAAGAGCATCACAAGCGAAGGAGAGAATGTGTTCAATAACAGAAAGGGGAATGAGGGGTGGGAGATAAAGGGGAAGGGAAATAATGCGGACGGAAGAACAGATATAAATTTTTTGAACAATGCAGGGTATGGCAGATACAAACTAAAAAAAAGCGAGTCGGGCAGCGAGTATTACACGACGGGCTATAGCGCCGTGAATCCGTTGACGAAGGATGACCCGAAGGGGAAGGGAAGAATACCGATAGAGGCATATCATCAAGAATATGGAAAACAGACCTGGGATCGAATGTTGATCAAGGTATGGGATAAGGAGTTGCGTGATACGAGTTGGAGTAGAGATAGCGTAAGCGGGGAATATGAAGCGCTGTATTTGTATAAAGGAAACTACACGGAGCCGTTAGCGAGTAGCAGCGGAACGGGAATGAGTTATAAGATAGGGAACATAGTAATAAAAGGAGAAGGGTTTCCGAAAGAGGGGGCAGAGATAGAGATAGAGACGTTCAAGCCGTTGAAGGGCGGAGATGTATATGAGATAGAGACGGAGAAGGCGGAGTTGAATGATAGAGCGGAAGGGAAGAGGAAGTTGGGGGAATTGAGCGTGTTTCCGAATCCGTATTATGCGGGGAATAATGATGGAGGGATGGA
The DNA here is from genome assembly GCA_964393605.1 of uncultured Ignavibacteriaceae bacterium. Taxonomy (GTDB): domain Bacteria; phylum Bacteroidota; class Ignavibacteria; order Ignavibacteriales; family Ignavibacteriaceae; genus CAYMUL01. Next base: position 55,415 of record CAYMUL010000008.1, read on the forward strand.
AAAAGTAAGGTTCACGGGAATGGCGAAGAAAAGTATAATAAGGATGTATAGTATATCTGGTGTATTTGTGAGGAAGTTGAGTAATGAAACAGAAGGGAGTCAGTATATTGATTGGGACTTACGAAATGAGTGGGGAGAGAAAGTAGGCAGTGGAATGTATATAGCGTATGTAGAGATAGAAGGAATAGGAACGAGGGTAATGAAAATAGCCGTCATCCAATCGCGAGAGTATTTGGATAGGCAATGAAAATCGAGATGAATTTCACTTAACCAAACTTCGAAGTGCGGCGATGTTTTGTAAATCTTCGAGTTGTTCTTTTCCTTTCGGAGTTTCGAGAATTTTAGGTATGCGAAATAATTTTTTTTCATTCATGATATTTGCAAATCCTTCAAAACCGATAAATCCTTGCCCGATGTGTTCGTGCCGATCAACTCTACTGCCGAGAGGTTTTTTGCTATCATTCATATGAATGCATTGTAATCTGTCCAAACCGATGATAGAATCGAAAGCGTGCAAAACTTTTTTAAAATTATTTTTATCAACAATATCATAACCGGCGGCGAAAATATGAGCGGTATCGATGCAGACACTCATTCTGTTTTTCTCCTCAACGAGTTCGATGATTCTTTGCAGTTGTTCGAATTTATAACCGAGTGCTGCGCCTTGTCCTGCGGTAGTTTCAAGCATGGAAGAAACGATAAAGCCCTTGGTTTTTTGATGCACTTCATTGAGAGATTCGGCAATCAATTTTATTCCATGATCATCTCCGGCACCGCCATGCGCTCCGGGGTGAAAATTCAGATGAGAGATTCCAAGTTGCTCGCATCTGATTAATTCATCATGAAAAGCGTATCGCGATTTTTTAAGAATTGCGTCATCCTTCGCGCAGAGATTTATCAAATAAGAATCATGCGCAACAACAAATTTAATTTTTGATTTTCCTAATTTTTCTTTAAAAGAGAGAATCTCTTTTTCTTCGAGTGGTTTTGCATCCCACCGATTATTATTTTTTGTAAAGATTTGGATAGCAGTGAAGCCAAGTTTATCGGCAAGTTCAATAGCTTTTGAAACGCCGCCTTGAGTTGAGGTATGGGCACCGAGAAGTTGAGAGTTTTTTTTCATAAGCATTAATTCATTTTTCTAAATTTTGTTTTTGATTTGACAGCTCATAATTTGATGTTTTGTAGCGATAGCCGAATCGATTCACCGATTGACTTAGGTAAAATTCCGAATGAATTCAATTTTGAAATATCCATCGAAACATCTTCGACCGCAGGAAAGTTTTCGATATCCTCCATTTTAATTGGAGTTAAAAGCATTTCATCAAAGCCGGCAACGTTGCATAAATACTGCCCCAGCTCAAACCGACTAACGCGCTCCTTTCCCCCGAAATTTATTATTTCATTTTTTATTTCGTGTTCACACAAGCGTGATATAATTTGCGCCGCATCTTGCAGTTCAAGCGGCGTTCGAAATTGATCGGTAAAAAGTTTTACTTTTTTTCCTGCTCGCAGATCGTAATAAAGTTGCTGGAAATGCGACTTCGTCGTGTTCAATCCAAATCCGTACAGCAATGCAGTTCGTAAAATAATATAGTTCTCAAAAGTCTGTTGAATTTTTATTTCCCCCATTAATTTTGTTTCGGCATAAAGTGAAATGGGAATCAACTTTGCATCTTCCTTTAACATTTTTCCGCGGTCGCCGGCATAAACTAAATCGGTAGAAGTGTAGATTAACCTCGACTTGAATTTTTCGCAGAGTTGTGCAATCCGTTCCGTTGACAGAACATTAATTCTAAACACATCGGTTGGATTATGATTCGCAACGAGTTGTGGCGAGGATATTGCGGCTGTGTGAACTACTACATCGGGTTTGAATTCTCTAAAAATATTTTCCAGCAAATCAAACTCGGAAACGTCAATCTTTATTGAATTAAAATTTTTACAATTGCCAATGTTATGGTTGTATGAAGTTAAAATGTTAAATAATTTTGAGAGTTCGAAGTTTAAATAGTGCCCCAATAATCCACTTCCACCAGTGATGAATATTTTTAAGCGGGACATATCTTTCCCAAAACCGTTCTCCTCTTTGCACCCGTTACTTGCGGCAGATTCGAAGAAAAATTATTCATAGTCTCATTTGCAAGCACCGCAAAACAAATCGCTTCTTTCGCATCGGATGAAAATCCTTGTTGTTCAATTGGAATAACTGTCACACTACCAAAATAGTGTTGAAGAGTTGAGAGCAAAAATTTGTTTTTAGCACCGCCGCCACTGACGAGTAGTTCATCGAGTTTAATTTTTGGTAAGATGAAAAATACGTAGCTAAAATAAATTGTGAGTGCAGTGTATTCGCTAATGGTTGCAATCCAATCGTTGTGTTTGAGTCGTGAAAACTCTTTCAATAATTTCTGAAGAAATAGTTTGCCGTAGTATTCGCGTCCCGTTGATTTTGGCGGACTTAAGTTTATAAACTTATCCGATTCAAGCAATTTTGCGAGTAATTGAATATTGACTTTACCTTTTGCGGCGCATCTTCCGTTGTTGTCAAATTGTTTGTTAAAAAATATTTTCATCAGTGCGTCAATCATCATGTTGCCGGGACCGGTATCAAATGCGATTACATCATCCGGCTGCGAATTTCTTTTAATCACGGAGATGTTGGCAATACCGCCAATATTGAGCAATCCGCGATTTTTAGTTTTCGATCGAAAGATGAGATAGTCGAAATATGGAACGAGAGGTGCGCCCTGTCCGCCCAATGCAACATCAGCTACACGAAAATCTCCAACCGTTAAAATGCCTGTTAACTTCGCAAGTACAGATGGATCGCCGATTTGCAAAGTCGAGGAAGCGGGGAGACCGAACAATTTTTTTTCATTCGGCAGATGATGAACCGTTTGTCCATGCGAGCCGATACAAAAAATATCTTTCGCCTCAAGATTATTTTTTCGTAACAATTTTTGCACGGCTTTGACATACACTTGCGCAATCAGAAAATTTAGTTTGCAGATTGTTGTAACATTGCCGCCGTTTGTTTCTGCATTTTCCAAAATCATTTCCTTCATTCCTTTCGGAAAGTTGAATGAAATGAAATCGAGTAACTCAACTTTCGTTGAAGTTCCACTTCCGAAAATTTGCACTAATGCCGCATCAACGCTATCAACACTGGTGCCAGACATTAAACCGATTACTTTAACAGATTTTTCCATTGCATATTTTTCCATTGCATATTTTTCCATAAAAATTCTTTTCAAAGATAAATAGATTCTGAATCGGCGGAAAGATTTTTAAGTTAAAAAAAATGGTGTGAATAAAATCAGAAAGCAAAAAATCCGGTTTTAATTCCTAAACTGAAATAATTTATTTTGTATCCGTCGAACTCGCTTAGTGTGTAATTTCCGATGACACGAATTGAACTTGTGAGGAGATAATCAACTCGAAAATTGTAAGTTGTATTCTGCACTTCCGATTGATTAAAAATTGTGAGCAGATCATTATTGAAATAATATTTTCTGTTTCCGAAAGATGCCACTCCGCTCAAAAAAATATCGTCTGTCAAGATGTATGATAGCCCGACTTGCGTTGAGAAAAGCGAACTACCGAAGGATGAAAGAAAATAATTTGGTTTGATTGAGAATGAAAAATCATCTGAATAAAAATAATCAAATCGCGGAGTGAATTGAATTGATTTTTCTTTACTGCTTCCCGACTGTGAAAAAAAAGTTACAGCACCGCCGAGATAATATCCATCGCCATACGAGACATACTCGAAGCTACCAAGATTGCCGGATGATTGTGAATTATAAACCGGGTCGCTCACATTTGATTTGCCGTCGATGAACATATATCCAAGTTTATAAAAAATTGGAAATTCATTCACAACCAGGTTTGCAGTGTAGTTAAACTGATCATAATCCCAACCTGTACCGGAAAGTTTGTGGAGATCAAATCCTAACGTCAAATAATATTTACCGATGTAGGTAGTGTTAAAAAAAGAAAAAGAGTTTGCGCGAGTGTCGTTTGTGTAATCGCCGTTAGTGTAATACAAACCGGGAGTAACATAAATTGAATCGGCAAAAGCAAAACTAAAGTTCAAAAGAAAGAACGTAAAAAATAATTTTTTCATTTTACTAATTTCAATCCTAAACTTGCGAGAGAATCGTTTTTGCTGATCATCAAAATATTTGTGAATAACTCGCGCGCATGTTGTGTTTTCCCCAGATAATAATATGCCCAAGCGAGAGATTGCGCCGGCTCATATTCTGATGGATTAAAATCATGCGCTCTTCCGAGTAATGATTGCGCTTTGGCGTATTCACCTTTGTTCAAATAAATTTGTCCGAGATAGAGATTTGCGGAATAATTGTTCGCATCGAGCTTTAAAATTTTGTTGTACACATTTTCAATTCCACTCCAATCTTCCAATTTAGCAAGAGGATAAGTTAAGCCGAGCAGTGCTTCTGTGCTATTCTTTTTCAAGTTGATTGCCGCTTCGTAATATCGTTTTGATTTTTCATTTTCTCCGTTCAAATAATAAAGCCAACCGAGACGAAGATTTATCAGGTAATCATTTTTATTTTGATCGTAGATGTTCGTCAACTCGGCAATAGCATTTGAATATTGTTTGAGCGCTTCATATTCAATCGATTTATTGAACGATTTAATTTTGTTTGCATTATTTTGTGAAAGAAGTTCCATGCCGAAAAATATAAGGATTGCGGCAATCAGCAGTGAACTTGTAATTGCGAATCGTTTCATATCTAATCTTCCTTTTCTTGTATAATTGTTGCTTTAAAATTCAGGTCATCTTTTTGTGTAAATGAAAATTCTTTAATCTCTCCCGAAGTATCGATTATAATCCTCGAATCATATTCTTTGTTTATAAAAGAAAATATTCCGGTACCGTTCAAATTAATTTTGTTAGTGATAATAAAATCATCGATGTCTTCGGCAGTTTCTTCAAATTGTAATAAACCTTCTGCCTTTAAAAAATTTTTATAGATGAGTAAAAATTCTGAAATGTACCTCAAGTAGTTCAACGGCAACTGAGACACTGCGTAACTGTCCTCCCACTGTAAATTTTTATGATAACTATAGGGAATCTTTGAAGCGGAGAGATAGAAATAATAGAGTGCGGAGTTCTTCTTACCCGCGTAAGAAGTGAAGTAAAAAATTTTTTCGGTTTGATAGATATATGCAAGGTCGTTCCGATTATTGATGATGAAGAGCGTGTTGTAAATATCTATTTTTACTTCCCAATCTTCTGTAAAAGATTTTCCGTTCAGTTCAGCTTTAAATTTTATTTTATCACCAAGTTTAAAAGTGAAAGCTTTTTTAAGAGACTTATGTGTTTCAATATTTTGAACGTGAGTTCCTTCTTCGGGAAAATCAAAAGTTTTAAGTTTGTAAGAGTTTTCTTTTCTCTCGATAAAACTTGAAAAAGGAAATTTATGTGTGGCGTCTCCAAGTCTATCGGTTTTTTGAAATTGAAAATGAATGTGTGGATACGGAGATCGCCCGCTATTTCCGCATGTTGCAAGCATATCTCCTTTTTTAACCTTTTCTCCTTTTTTTACTTTAACAGAGTCGGCGTACAGATGCGAGGTTGCCGAAAATAATCCCTCACCGTGATTTATTATAATTGTGTTCCCCCAATTTTTATTGATGTTCACCTGTCCGACTTTATTTTCAGGAACGCCGTCAATCACTTCGACAATTTCACCGTCAAGTACAGCAGACACAGGTAAATTATAACAATAGTAGTCGTTCAAATCATTGCCGTCATTTTTAAATTGTGAATTATTATTATCCGTAATAACAAAATCGTGAGCGTAACGCCAATCTTTTTTATGAGTGAACTCGCCGTCAAATCCTTGAGATACAAACCACTCGCCGAAGAATGGGAGTTCGGTAAAAAAATATTTAAATCTATCGAAGCGTTTTTTTCTATTTACATGATAATAAAAATTCTCTTCGGGCGAACCCGGTTTAAAATATAACAGAACGAGATCAGTTTGTTCCTGTCTGAATTTCAAACTGTAAATTGTGAAAAGTACAATGAAATTAAAGGGGAGAACGAGCATCGGAAAATTTGTGCCGGTTAAGATTTGATGAAAAAATCCTGCAATTATCACAACCATTAAAGAAGCGATAATCACGAGCGAAAAACTTTTGCGCGAAGGAATTATCAAACTTCCGCCGAGCGCGAACGCGGTTAAAATTGAATTGAAACTTGTAATGATTAAGTGCGATTCAAATAAATCCGGCAATATTATTCCAAGCATGAAATAATTAATTGTGAACGCGACGAAACTCAGCACGAACAATACTCTCGAGAAAAATAGCAGCGCAATAGTCAAAAGTATTCCCGTTAAAATTCCCGGCTGAAATAAAATTAATGCAATCGATTTGAAGTATGTTCTAAGAAACGCCGGAAGAAATGAAAATATTTCGTTGTTCACTTGCAGTTGCGAGTACGATATAAAATCGTAGTTTGCGAGAAAGACAATGAAAATGTAAAGCGTGATTATAAACGGGAGTGAAAGCCCCGGCAAATTAAATGCAAATGCAAAATGATGTTCGACTACAGTTGCAATTAGAAAACTGAGAATTATGAAAATCGGTATCAGCAGAAGAAATGACGGATTTAGTTCGTAGTAGAAAAGTATCGCTGCTCCGAACAGTATTCCGTTGAATCCATAAAATCCCGACCGAATTTTTTCTTCATCAAATCTTAAAAGGTGCGCAGTGAAGTTTGAAATTACCACTCCGAGCACTGACATTAAACCGATGCGCGGAACTACGAACGTTGAAGCCGCCGCAACTGCACCGAACCATCTTCGGTTGGAAAAGAAAATTTGTGCGTAACTATAAAGTAGAGAATCAAAAAAAAATTTCATTTGACTCTATTTTAATTTCAAACTTGCGGGAAGAATTTCTCTCTCTTCAAGATACTCGAGTGTTTCTTCTTTTCTAATTATCTCAACAGAGCCGTCTTCCATTATCATAACAACTTTTGGTCGCATCGTAATGAACTGCATCCATTGTGTCATATCGTATGCGCCAACATGATGCACAATTATTTTATCGCCGACCTTTAACGCCGGGATATTTATCGATTCACGGATGCAATCGATGTTCATGCAAAGAGGACCATAGATTGCTGAATTTTCAGTGTAGACACCTGATTCTTGCGCGGGAGAAATTTTATGTTTGTACCAAAAACTTGTGAACAGAAGGTTCACACCCGCATCAATAATGGTTGCACGTCTTCCGTCGCTCAATCTTTTATTGGCAAGCACAGAAGAAATCATGTAACCTGCATCGTCAATCAATGCTCTGCCGGTTTCGAGAATAAGCATTGGCATCTCATCTCGCTGCCATGAAAGTTCAAACAAGCCGCTCGAAATTGCATCGGCGAATTGCTCGATTGATGGCACTAATTCTTCGGCAGGCAAATACTGCCCGAGTAAAGTGTTGTGCGATGCAAACCCGCCTCCCATATCGATGTAATCAATCGTATGATTAAAATCTCGCTTCACGGCTTTTGCCAGATCAACTAATTTTATTGCCGCGAGTCGATATGCTTCGGCGGTCATCATGTATGTGCCGATGTGCGTGTGCAATCCAACGAGTTGCAAATTTTTTGAATTTAAAATTCTCTTCAACGCTTGCCATGCTTCGCCGTTCTCGTAATTAAATCCGAAACGATCCCATTTAGGATAAACGCCGACATCCATATTTACGCGAATCGCAACATTCGCTTTTAATTTTTCTTCTTCTGTAATTTCAAGAATTGAATAAAGTTCATCGAAGTGATCGATATGAATTTTTGCTTTCTCTTTTATTGCTTTGCGAAGTACGCTTTTATTTTTATCGGGACCATTAAAAATAATTTTATCGCCTTTGATTCCGAGTTTTCTCGCTTTGTCGTACTCAAATTCTGAAACGACTTCTGCCCATGAATTTTCCGAATGAAACACGGAACAAACTGCTGACAAATAATTTGTTTTGTAACTCCATGCAAATTGTACTTTCGGATATCTCGTTTTAAATATTCTGTACGCTTCACGTTGGTTGTGCCGGATTTGTCGTTCCGACATCACAAATAAAGGCGATCCAAATTTCTCAACAAGCTCGTTAACTTTTACACCGTCAATATCAGATTTTACAGTAGCCATCGGTGTTCCGCCGAACTTGTTCATCATTCCCGAAAATTGTTTTACGATTATCGGTCTTTCATATCTTTTTTTATTACTCATGAATATTCTCCATAAACAGAAATTTTTTCGAATGCTTTTATATCGGTAATTAAATCCCATGAACTGCGCACAAAAATTTTTCCAATCTCATAGGAAGTGAATGGTTCAACTTTTTCTCCGAGTGCAAGTTCGACCAAAGTATAGGGAAGATTTTGCCCCGCACTTGGCGCAAGAAAAACCCAGGCAGGAAAGCGAGGATTTATTTCGAGTAAAAAATATTCGCCAGTTTTTTTATCTCTAATGAATTCGAGTTCCATTCCACTTTTCCATTTTGATGCGGCAATAAATTTGCTCGAGATGTTTATCAAATTTTCGTCGGAGATTGTAATTCCCGCCCAACCTTTTCCTTTGTCAGTGATGTAAAGTTTTTTCATAGCAACCGCGCCAATCATCGCGCCGGTGCCGTCTCCCAATGCTACAACATTAAGTTCGTCGCCTTCAACAAAATCTTGAATGATAACGGGATATCCCCACTTCAAACTGATTTTTGTGAAAGCCGCGACTGTCTCATCAAAATTGTGGGCGATGTGTGCGTCATAAAAAATTCCTTTTACTGCAACAGGGTAAGTGAATTCTTGCTTACTCGTGTATAAATCTTTTACACTGCTGACTAAAATATTTTTGGGAACTTTGATTCCGTGCGAAGTACAAAAATCGAATAGCTTATCCTTGCCGCGCACGGTTAGTTGATCGAAGGAGGGTAAATAGGATTTAATTCCGAGCGAATCCAATTTCGATTGTATTTTTACAAAACCAAACAGCTCCGAATCGAGTGTTGGAATTATCAAATCGATTTTTTCTTTTTCATGAATTGAAGAGATGCGAGCGAACAAACTCTCCAATCCGCTTGAAGGATATGGAATTTGATAACATTTATTAACGAGATTTTCCATATAAATTCCCGGTTCAAGCGAATCATAAATCAAACCGAAAATCTTTCCAGAGAATCTGTTTGAATATTTTATGCTACGAATTAAGGGAACACCCGGTCCAGGATTATCAGTGGCATTAAGCCCGGTTACTGCAATATTCATGCGGGTACAATCAACTTTAGCGATGATAAATGATGCATAAAATCATCCAAATCTTTTTCGATAGAAGCGAGATCGGAATCGTATTCTTCAAAAATTTTATTTTTTATATCGGTGATCGAAAGACCCTCCTCGAGCAGATTCAACACAAACTTTCCTGTTTCGTTGAGTGTAAATGTTTCACCTGTTGTCGGAAGGAAAAGAAAACCGGAATCGCTAATTGCTAAGTTTTCCGGTATTTTAACTTTATCCATTTTGTGTTCCTTTTATTAAAGTCATTGGGTATGATGCTAAAAAATTAATATGGTTACTGAAGCAGCAACATTTTCTTTGTTTCACTTTTCTGGTTAGTAAAGAGTTGGTAAAAATATACGCCTGTCGGAACTCTTGTGCCGCTTGAGTTTGTACCGTTCCAAATGATTTCATGTTCGCCTGCAGAAAGTTGCTCATTCACAAGAGTTGTTATCTGTTCTCCATTTGTGTTGAAGATTATAATTTTCACTTTCGCATCTTGAGAGATAGAATATCGAATTGTCGTTGAAGGATTGAAGGGATTTGGAAAATTCTGTTCCACTTTAAAATTCATCGGGATAGGATTAGCAATAACTCCTGTAACTCCGGTGTTATAAACGAGTAGATCATATTCGTTAAAGCTTGGATAATTATAGCGTGTAATTACACACTCCAAAGTTCCGTCCGCGTTCAAATCATATAGGGTCGGATAGGAATAATAATAATTCGCATCGTTAAGTTCGAGAATCGCATTGCCGGTCGTGATGTCAAAAATCTTCACCGTCTGTCTGTAATTTGCAGAGGGTCCGAAATAGGCGAGTACGTAAAAATCAACTTTGCTGTCGTTGTTCAAATCTTTTTGTAAAGAATAAAGTTGAAGCCCGGCGAGTCTTTCGGCATCTGAAAAATTATAAATGTATTGCGGTGTGTTCGTATAAATTCCGCTCATTACGGAAAATTTTATTGAATCAAGAACGTAAAAACGGCTTTCCCAATTTTCTCCGTTTTTTGAAAAATTAATATAACCCGATAAACTCGAGTATGAAATTTTAGGACTTGTCCAATTCAACTGCCATGTTTGGGAATAAATTGCCGCACTAAATAAAATTAGAATAACTATTGCACGCATTGGTCGTAACTTTCATTTAAATAAAGAATAATAATTGAGTCTACTGTAATAAGGTCAGAAACGGTTGAAACCGTTAAACTATTCAGAAAGCATTTCCTTTAACCAACGGCTTAAGCCGTTGGTTAATAACAACTTAAAGAACTGCTAACCGTTTTAACGGTTTATGATTCTTTTCCAATTTTAGATTAATGACCTTTTTAGGGTGAACTCATAATTGATAAGAAAAAATTTCAAAGACTGAAAAAAAATTTTTATCATGCATCACTAACTAAAGAATTTTAGTGAAGAAGACAAAAAAAATTTTGCAACGGTTTAATCATACTAAATTTTGGGACTGAAAGAAAAACTTGAATAACGACCTTATAATTAAATTAAATAAAATTTCTGTTGTACTGACCGACGTTGACGGTGTTTTGACCGATGGCGGTTTATACTATTCGAAAGAAGGAATGATTCTCAAAAGATTCAACGTTAAAGATGGAATGGGAACGGTGATTCTTAAAGATAACGGCTACAAAACCGGATTAATTTCTTCCGATTCTTCCCCAATCATGTCTTTGCGCGGAGAAAAATTGCAGATGGATCATGTACTCATCTCAATTCAAAATAAAAAAGAAGCACTATACAAACTCTGCGATGAATTCCACTATCTTCCCGAAGAGATAGTTTTTATTGGAGACGATAAAAATGATATTGAGATTTTGAGCGAAGTCGGTTTTGCCGCTTCACCGCTTGATGCAATTGATGAAGTGAAGCGAGTAGTGGATTTTGTTTCCAAAGAAAAAGGAGGCTGGGGATGTTACCGCGAAGTTGCAGATCTTGTTCTAAAATTTGGAAAGTATGCACAAAATTAAAATTCTATTTTTCTTCCTTCTGTTTGTTTCTATGAACCTCGCGCAAAATTCTTTACATGAAATTCAATTGCTGATTGATAATGGAAATTTTACTGAAGCGCGCACTTTAATTAATGATGAGTTGAAAACTATTGCTGACGAACAAATCTCTTACAATCTAAAATTCAAACTTGATTTGATGGATAGAATCGAAATTGATTTTAACAAAAGTGAAACTGATGTTCTAAAATATATTCGGAAATATTTCCCGGATGTTGATTCTGACCAACTTCGAGGTTGGGAATTAAAAAAGAAACTCGAAGTTAAAATTATCAATGGTGAAAGAAGATATTTTAGAAATGCCGCGCCGAATCTTTTCCGCGTTGATGAAGTTTGCAAAAAGAAAAAAGAAGAAGTTGACGGAATGCAAAAAAGCAAACTCGAACTCTTCCTTTCCGAAGAATTGCCGAAAGTTGTTGCTGCTTCCTCAAAAACAAAACAAAGATTTATTAAACGTGGACAAATAAAAATTAATTATTCTGTAACTGTTCCCGCAAACACAATTCCCGAAGGAGAAGTGATCCGTTGTTGGCTTCCATTCCCGAAAGAAAATTCTCAACGACAAAAAAATATTAATCTCATTTCTGCATTTCCGAAATCATACATTATTGCACCAGATTCAATTTTACAACGCTCGATTTACTTTGAGCAAAAAACTGTGAAGGATGCCGAAACCCGCTTCAATATTGAACTTTCTTACGATGCCTATTCGGAGTATCTGCATGATTTGTTCTCTCAAAAATTAACAGTCGATACTTCTTCAAACCTTTTCATCGAATTCACTTCCGAAAGAAAACCGCACATAAATTTTTCAGACGAACTTAAATCACTCTCAAAAAAAATTGTAGGTGGCGAAAAAAATCTTAAAGAAAAATTCAAAAAAATTTATGAATTTATCAGCGAAGAGGTTCCATGGGCAAGCGCACTTGAATACTCAACCATCAATTCAATTTCGAATTATTGCATCGAAAAAGGATATGGCGATTGCGGAATAAAATCTTTACTGTTCATTACTCTTTGCAGATACAACGGTATTCCCGCAAAGTGGCAAAGCGGATGGATGTTTCAGCCCGGCAGTGTTAATCTGCATGATTGGTCGCAAGTTTATTTCGATCAAACGGGATGGATTACTGTCGATTCCGATTACGGATTGCAACCCTTCGATGATGAAAATGTAAAATGGTATTTTGCAAAAGGTGTCGATGCTTTTCATTTCATCGTCAACGAAGATTTTGGTAAAGAATTTTACCCCGCAAAAATTTTTCCGCGAAGTGAGACTGTAGATTTTCAAAGAGGCGAATTGGAGTGGAGAGGCGGTAATCTCTATTTTGATAAATGGGATTACAATATGAAAGTTGAATACTTTTTAGACAACCATCAAAGGTGATTTATGAAAAAAATATTTTTATCCATTTTTCTACTGACCGTTTTAAATTCTTTCGCACAGGAAAAAACATATTTTGATATGCCGTTTGGTGCAGGGGGCGGTTATTCTCCGGGTTGGTTCATTCCAAAGTTTGAAAAGATTAATGAAAAAATTTCACAATTCGGAACTCCGCAACTTAGTTCATCCGGCTATTATCTTTCCGGCGGAACGGGATTCGTGTACATCGGTTTTATTCCAAATCTTCGGCTTGGCGGAATTGCTTTCACAGGCGAAACATCGGAGAAAGGAATTAAAGACGGCTACTCCCGCGAGGTAAAATACTCAAACTCATTCGGAGGATTTACGATTGAATACACTCTACCAGTAATTAAAAATGTGGGAGTTTCAATCGGTGCAATCATTGGCGGAGGCGAAACCAAATTGGAAATCTTTAGAAATAAAAATACATATTCATGGGATAATCTTTGGGGAGAAATTTCCGATTCAACTTCTTCGGGAAACATGAGCAGACTATTAAAAAATGACTACATTTTAATAGCACCCACTCTTAACTTTGACATACCAATTTATCGTTTTTTCGGATTAAGAATCGGCGCAGGTTATTCCTTCGCGCTTGGTAATGATTGGAAAGCGGATAACGAACTTGAAATATTTAACGTGCCGGAAGAAATTGCGCCCTCGGGATTCTTTTTTCAATCCGGTTTATTTATAGGATTTTTCTCTTATTGATGAAAAGAATTTTAGTTACCGGCGGTGCCGGATTTATCGGAAGTAATTTTATTAATCACATTCTTAAAACTCGTGATGATTACTTCATCTTAAACCTTGACAAACTTACATACGCGGGGAATTTGGAAAACCTTCACGAAAGTGAATCGAATAAAAATTATACTTTCGTGAAAGGGGATATAACAAATTTTGAACTCGTGCAATTTTTGTTTGAGAAATATGAAATAGAATATGTAATTAACTTCGCGGCAGAATCGCACGTTGATAGAAGCATTCTCGGCTCGGCAGTATTCTTTCAAACAAATGTTATCGGAACAAATGTTCTGCTCGAAGTGGCGCGTCAAAATAATGTAAAAAAATTTTTACAAGTCTCCACCGATGAAGTTTATGGTTCGCTTGGCGAGATCGGTTTATTTTCGGAAACAACTCCGCTGAGTCCGAACAGTCCATATTCATCGAGCAAAGCGGCGGCAGATATGATGGCACAAGCGTTTTATCATACTTATAATTTCCCAATTGTAATTACGCGATGTTCAAACAATTATGGTCCGTTTCAGTTTCCCGAAAAATTAATTCCGTTGATGATGATTAATGCATTGAACGGAAAAAAACTTCCTGTCTATGGCGACGGAAAAAATGTGAGAGATTGGATTTATGTTATCGATCATAATAATGCAATCGATCTTGTTTTTGAAAAAGGAGAAGTCGGACAAGTTTATAACATCGGTGCATCAAACGAAATGAAGAACATTGATATTGTCAAACTAATTCTTCAGAAACTTGGTAAGCCGGATTCGTTGATTGAATATGTAAAAGATAGACCGGGACACGACCGGCGTTACGCAATCGATTCAACAAAAATCTCAACTTCGCTCGGATGGAAACCGCAATTCACTTTTGAAGAAGCAATCGGTTACACAATTGATTGGTACTTGAAAAATGAAAATTGGTGGAAACGAATAATCTCCGGCGAGTATCAAAATTATTATAACGAACAATACATTAAACGATAAAATATTTTAACACAAATGACAGTAAGAATGAAAAATCTTGTTTTGATTTTCGGAATTTTGTCCGCTAATTTTTTATTTGCGCAGATGGACAAATTTAATACAAACTCATTGACTAATCTCGGCATGGTTCAGGTTACTCTTGGCGGTGCTTTCATTGTTCAAGGAACTTTTCCTGCGTCGGTGAATGAGCGAGTCGATCAATTCGTTACCAGAATTTTTGAAGAAGCGAAACAAAACGCACTCCAACTTGCAAAGGATGAAAAAACTCTTCTCGAAATCACAAAAAAATTTGATAGAGTTCCTTTTAGAAATATCGCACTTAAACGCGCAGACGGAACTACGATGAAACTTGATTTGTTGCGCTTTCGGCTCGATGGTGATTTTAAAAATAATCCTTACATAAAAGCAGATGACGTTCTAATTTTTCCGATTGAAGATACCGAACTAAATTTTGTTTCCGTCGATGGTGCCGTGAATTATCCAACATCTTTTCAGTTTGTCGATGGCGATAACTTGAATGATGCAATTTTCTTTGCCGGAGGAATTAATCCCGCTTATGGAAACGTAACATCGGCAAAAATTTTCAGACTTTCCGTTGATGGTTTAACTTTAACTGCAATTGATGCGCAGTTGAATCAAAATTTTAATTTGAAAAGAGGAGACAGAGTTCAACTTGTTGGTGTACAACCGGAGAAGAATAATCACAAAATTCTTGTGTTGGGAGAAGTTGCGAATCCCGGTTTCATTCCTGTTTCAAAAGGTGTGCAAAATATTTTTGAAATTATTGAGAGGGCAGGAGGATTTACAAAATTATCGGACAGAAAAAACACGCGAGTATTTTCTTCCGAAATTATTCCTTTTCATTTTTTTGAAACTCAGTTTAAGATTACAGATGACCGCACCGCTAAACTTTATGATGAAAAAGTGATTCAGTTATTGACTGATCTAGAAAAATATTCTTTTTCAAGAATGTCAAATCTCACCGAAGAAGATACGGCATATTTCAATCTTGAAAACCGGCTAAGATTTTTACTCGATGCGCAGACAATCGATCTTTCGAATCAAAAAGAAGTTCGCAACGGCGCATTAATGGCGGGCGATATCATTATAGTCCCGAAATTGAATGAATACGTTTATGTGTATGGACAGGTTGTAAATCCCGGCAAAATAAAATTTTCTGAAAGTGGAGATGTTTCATATTACATCAATCATTCGGGCGGCTACGGTGAATTTTATGATGAGGAAATTATGTTGATCAAAGGTTCTACAAAGGAATGGATTTCGATTACAGAAAAAACATACAAGATAGAACCCGGCGATTATATTTGGGTGCCGCGAGTTGAAGCTAAATCTTTCCTTACACAAGTGAAAGAAGTTAGCGTGTACCTCGGTGTTGTGGGAAATCTTGCAACAATAATTTTATTATTAATTCAATTAACAAAATAAAAAATAAGAATAGAAAGAATAGAAATGAATAAACCGGCTTATGTAAATCAATATGCTGTTGTAGATGATAACGTTGAATTGGGTGAAGGCACAAAAGTTTGGCACTTCTCTCACGTGCAAAGTGGTTCGAAGATTGGAAAGAACTGCGTGCTCGGGCAAAACGTAAATATCGGCAACAATGTTACAATCGGAAATAATGTAAAAATTCAGAACAATGTTTCTGTTTATGAAGGAGTAACTTTGGAAGATTATGTTTTCTGTGGACCTTCCATGGTTTTCACAAACATAATGGATCCAAGAAGTAAATATCCGCAAGTAGGTGCGCAATATTATTTAAAGACAATTGTAAAAGAAGGTGCATCACTCGGCGCAAATAGTACGATCGTTTGCGGACACAATGTCGGACGTTTCGCCTTTGTTGGTGCGGGTTCTGTGGTTACGAAAGATATTCCTGACTTCGCGCTGGTTGTCGGAAACCCCGCACGAATCGTTGGGTGGGTGAGTGAAGCCGGGAAGAAATTAAAGTTCGATGAAAACGGATTTGCGTTCTGCGAGAAGAGTGGAAAGAAATATAAGTTAGAGAATAATCGAGTTACAGAAGTCGAGTAAGTATTTAAAGATGTCGTCAATTAAAATTGATGTAATCTTTTAATTTTGAATCTCTTTAATATGTTTTGAAACGGGTTGAAACCGTTTAACCATCCAGAAGCATTTCAATCACCAACGGCATAAGCCGTTGGTGAATAGTAACTTAAAGAACTGCGAACCGTTTCACCTGTCCGTTTGGGAACGGTTTATAATTTTTTCCCAATTTTAGATTAATGACCTTTTTAGAGCGAAGTCATTTTATAAAATTTATCCACACGGGTGAGCTCCAAGCCATTTCTCCATCTTCTTGGATTACGCGGAGATAATAATAACTTGTTCCTTCCGACATTTTTTCGTCGATGAATTTTCCGCGCGCTCCTTTGCCATCGTGAAGATCCTTTCCCCACTGCATATAATCAATATTGTTCTTCACTAAAATTACTTTATGAATTTTGTTCGTGCCGAGAACTTCAAAATTAATTTCAGCAGGCGAAGATGTTGTAATTTCCTTTCCCATCTCATTCCCCGAAACCGAATATTTGATTTGTATCTTCGTCCCCGAAGTTGCAAAAACTCTTCTTGTTTTTAGGGAAGAAAAAATTTCATCCTTCGAAAAATTTTTTACAAGAACTCCCGTTAAACCGGTAAGCCATTCATCTTCTTTTCTTCCAACTCCGTGATGAAAGCGGAGACCATGCCCGTCGGATGAGCCGATGAATCCGAACTTTAGTCCTTTAGCCAAACCATCTTGAATAAAATATCCCGGCATCAATCCGCGATGCATGATTGGTTCGTTCCCCATAAATTCAAATGCGCCGTGAGTGGAAACCAATTCAAAATTGGGCTGAATATTTTCGTCATGATTTTCCCAATCGATTCCAGTCCAACCGATGTGATGCGGAAAAGTAATTGCATTATTTTTTCTCAACAGTTCAAAAAGATCGAGAGAAGTTTTTGCATCAAACTTAAAACTGAAAATGGGATGTTCCCAATCATTGAAATAAACATTTTTATGCCCGAACCCGATAGGCACGCGCGGTGTAGTCCATTCATATCCGGCAAAAGTTACAAACTCCGGCGAGTCAAAATATTTTCCGATAATTTTTATCCACTCCCATTCGGAAGGCATAATTAAATTTTGCGTGAACCATTCATGATCGGAAAGCGCGGCGAAATCATGTTTGTACCTATACTTGCTGCGTGTGTAACATTCGTCAATCGTTCCCCGTCCATCGGATAAAGCGGAGTGCTGATGAATATCGCCGTACACAATTTTGTAATCACCCTTGAGTATTATTTCCGGTTCGACTTTTTCAGAGTTGTACACAATATTTTCTGATTTCAAATCTACCTTGTGCGGAGAGAGACTGAAATCAATTTTTTCAGGATTCATTTTGTGAAGAAAGATTGCTCTTAAATCTCTTCTCACAGAAAAAATATTTCCTTTAGAATCGATCGCCGCGCGCACATTATAACCTCTTCCGCCCCAACCGTGAACATCGAAAGTGTAAAGCTCGCTTAATTTTTTACCGTTGAAAAATTGGCAATCAAATCCTTGCGATGAACGAGTGAAACAGATTAAGCGATCATTTTTGTCGTAGTATAAAGTAGGAAATTCGAGTGTTTGATCTTCGCCAAGTTTTTTAAAATCGCCATGCTGTGCGAGCGTATTGATAGAAGAAAATTTGCCCTTTGAAAAAATTCTGTAATGAATCCAATTATTAAATTCAATCTCACCGTTAACATTAACATCCGAACTCCATGCGAAAATTATATCTCCGTTTTTATTTTCAGCTAACGAAGGGGATAAGTTGAAACCGTAATAACTGCTAATGATTTCTTCTTTCGACCAAATATTATTTTTCAACTTCATAAATTTTATTTGATAATTTCCGGCTGTCATTTCATCCCAAGCGAGATAAAGAGTTTTATCTTTTGCGAAATGAAGTGATGGTCTTTGCGCCAACTCTTTCGCCGATGAAAGAATTTGAATTGCAGAAATTCTATCTCCTTCAACTTTACAAAAAGCGATTTGAAAAATATTCTTCTCAATTCTTTCCCAAACAATAAAAACATTTCCACTTTTATCAGAAACGATAGTAGGATTTAAGTCGATGCTTTCGTCGTTCGTAATTTTAAATTCTTTACCTAATCCATCATCGGTAATAGTTCTAAAAAAAATATCCCATCTGTTATTTCGTTTTGCTGCCCAGACAACTGCGGCACCCTTATTTAATGCGGTCAAACGGGGGTTGAATTCATTTCCGATTTCTTCGCTTACAACTAATTCTTTTTGAATTAATGTATCTCTTAAATGGAGCGCAACAATTCTTTCATTCTCATCTTTGTATTCTGTGAAGACAACGAAAATGTGATCATTCTTATCGATTGCAATATCCGCATATTCACAAAAAGGATGGGAAGTAATTTGCACATCTTTTCCGCCGAGAAGAGAAATTGAATTTACCTTTGTAGTGGTAGTATCTTTTCCGTGTGGAAATATCAAACAATGTAACGCAATAAATAGAAGAGATAATTTCATAATGATTCTGACTTTGATTTATAAAAATTTAGTGCAAAGTTAGTGTAATAAAATGAATTTAATCAATGCTTGAAACTCCGTAAATTATATTTGTCATTAAAAAAAAATGGAGAGTTGATGAATGTAGCGCGTACCTTTCTCATATGGTGTTCGGAGAACGCATGGATGTTGAAGAACGTGCCGCAATTTGGTTTTGTTCAAAAAGCGGTAAAGAAATTCATGCCGGGAGAAGATATTGCCGATGCAATTGTTGAAGCAGAGAAATTCAAACTTGAAAATATCGGAACGGTTTTCACGCGGCTCGGCGAGAATGTTGAAGCTAAAACTGAATCTGATGCAGTAACTCAACATTATATCGATGCGATAAAAATTATATCGGAGAGAAATCTTCCAACTGAAATTTCGTTGAAACTCACGCAGATTGGAATCGATCTCGGCTATGAAGTCGGTCTGAACAATTTTAAAATGATTGCAAAAGTTGCAAACGAATTGAACATTACAGCTTGGATTGATATTGAACAAAGCTATTACGTGAATACAACCATCAAATTTTATAAAGAAATTAAAAAGTTTTATCCGAACATCGGAATCTGTCTGCAATCTTATCTCTTCCGAACCGAGAGAGATTTTGAAGGATTGAAGTCGGTTTCCCCCTTGATACGCTTGGTTAAAGGAGCGTATAAAGAAACTCCTGATGTTTCATTCCGAAAAAAAACGGATACGGATAAAAACTATTTTCTCGTCGCTAAAAAAATGATGGACAATACAATGATTGATTCGAACTCTCGCGCAGCGTTCGGTACTCACGATTTAAATTTAATTGAGATGATTGTTGATTACGCAAAGTATAGAAATATTCCGAATGATAATTATGAATTTCAAATGTTGTATGGAATAAAACCGGAAGAGCAAAAAAGATTAGCCGCACGTGGAATAAAATTGCGTGTTCTTATCAGTTACGGAAGTTACTGGTATCCATGGTATCTGCGCAGACTTGCAGAGCGTCCCGCGAATGTTTGGTTTGTGTTAAAAAATTTATTTACAAAATAGGTCTTGAATGATTAAAGGAATTTTCCCGCCGATTGTTACTCCATTCATTGATGATGAAATTGCGTTTGAGGAATTAGAAAAAAATATTTTGCAATGGAATCAAACAAAACTTTCCGGTTACGTTGTAATGGGATCGAACGGAGAAAGTGCATTTCTTACTTTTCGTGAAAAAGTGCAATTGACTGAAGCTGTTGCAAAATATGCTTCTTCCGATAAGGTGATTATCGCCGGCACAGGAAGCGATTCTATAAAAGATACAATAGCATTATCGAACGCAGTCAAAGAAGTCGGTGCAAAATATGCGCTTGTATTGACGCCATCTTTTTACAAAAGCGAAATGAAAGCTGAGGCATTCAAAATTTATTTTAATAAAATTGCTGATGCTGCAAAAATTCCAATTATTATTTATAACGTTCCGAAGTTCACGGGAGTAGATATTGCCGCCGGAACGATTTCGGAATTATCGCATCATGAAAATATTGTTGGAGTAAAGAACAGCAGTGAAAATATCGCGCAGTTCTCTGAAATAATTTCTTCGGTGGAAAAAGATTTTTCGGTTATCGTCGGAACCGCTTCAATATTGGCGCATGGGCTTGTTGCCGGTGCTTCGGGAGGGATTGTTGCTCTTGCGAATGTGGCGTTCAACGAATGTTTGGAATTATTCCGCTCGGTTGAAAAAAATGATTTGCAAAAAGCTTTCGAACTTCAAAACAAATTAATAAAACCGAACCGCGCGGTAACTTCACAATTTGGAATTGCAGGATTAAAATCTGCGCATGACATGATCGGATTTTTCGGCGGAATGCCTCGCTCACCTTTGCAGCCGCTTGAAGTAGAAAAAATTCTTGAAATAAAAAAAATATTTTCCGATGCGGCAATCACCGGTTTCGAGAACTAAATTTATTACAACACACAACACGGGATACAAATGAAAAACAGACAATATTTTTGTTCTTTAATTCTCACTCTAATTTTTTTCAACATCTCTTATTCACAAGTAAGTGATTTAGAAAAATGGCTTTCTTCACAAAAAGAAATCGAGTATAAAAAAATAAAAGGGGATTCACTCTTCACCGAAGCATTTGAAATTTTCATTCAACAGTCTGTCGATCATTTTGGCAAATCATCTCAGAAATTCAGACAACAATTATTCCTTTCCGTGGTTGACAAAGATTTGCCCGTTGTATTTTATCTTGAAGGTTACGGTACAGGCAATCGCACTTTAGAGTTGAGCAGAATTATGAAATGCAATCAGATCATCGTCGAGCATCGCTACTTTGATGATTCTACACCTGAAAATCCCGATTGGAATTTTATGACAATCCCTCAAGCCGCAGCTGATCATCACCGCATCGTAGAATTCTTTAAAAAATATTTTTTAGGAAAATGGATTAGCACCGGAATTAGTAAAGGCGGATCAACTGCAATTTTTCACAGAAAATTTTACCCGGCAGATGTTGATGTAACCGTTCCTTATGTTGCGCCGTTAAATTATTCAATCGGCGATAAAAGACTTGAGAGATTTTTAGAAAATGTTTCTACTCCGGAATGCAGAACGAAAGTAAAATCTTTTCAGCGCGAGGTTTTGAAAAGAAGAGATGAATTGATTCCAATGTTTCAAAATGAATCTGAAAAAGATAGTTTAACTTACTCGATTGGAATCGAAAAAGCATTTGAATACACTGTACTCGAATATGGTTTTGCTTTTTGGCAATTGAGCAGGGGAGATTGCAACTCTATTTCCGATACGACGGCAACGAATGAAGAATTACTCAATCATTTGAAGCAAAGAAGTCCGTTCGATTATTTTTCCGATGTATCAATTTCATCTCTCGCCCCTTTCTTTCATCAAGCATATACGGAGTTCGGTTATTACGAATATGATGTAACTGCATTCAAGGATTTATTGAAACTCGCTGACGGAAAAACCTCTTTCTTCATTCCGAATAGTGTAACAACAGAATTTTCTCCAAAACTTCTTTTCGAGATAGAAGAATGGTTGATGAATGAAGGAAATAATTTTATTTACATTTACGGCGGGAACGATCCATGGACAGGTGCAGCGGTAAATGTTTCTTCAAATACAAATTCGTTAAAGATGGTGAAAGAGAACGGCTCTCACGGAACGCGCATCAATAGCTTCGATGAAGCGGATCGCGAACTCATTCTTTCTACTCTGGAAAAATGGTTGAATTATAAAATTAACAGATGAGATTCGTTCTGAAGTTACGCAACCGTTTATATTATCAGATTTTCGTAACTATCACAATTAGAAATAGAACACTGATAACACTGATTTTGCCTGATATTCGCTGATTCAAATCTGTGAAAATCAGTTGTATCGGTGTCATCGGTGTGCTAAGGTAGTTTTGCGAAAATTTTGTTAAACTAATTAACTTTTTTAAATGACTAAACTGAAACAAAAAATAATAATTATATGCGACTCAAACTTTTAATACTTTTAGTACTAACTTCATATTATTTAACTGCACAAACGAGAAATATTTTTGGCGTTGTGAGTGATTCGTCCGACAAAAAACCGCTCGTAAGTGCAAACATCATTGCAACTCATCTTCAAGATTCATCAACTAATGGCGCCGCATCCGATAAAAATGGCGCGTTTAAAATTGAGAATCTCAAAAACGGAAAATATACTTTGACGGTCAGCTTCGTTGGATATAATTCTTATAAAAGAAATTTTGAGATTACCGGAAAGTCGATTGACTTCGGAACAATTTATTTATCACGCGCATCTGTTCAAACTCCAGAAGTTGAAGTTATTGCAAAAGTTCCGCCGGTTGAAATTAAACAAGACACAACAGAATTCAACGCAGGCGCGTACAAGACGAACAAAGATGCAAGCGCGGAAGATTTTGTACAGAAACTTCCCGGAGTTACAGTGCAAGATGGGAAAGTGCAAGCGCAAGGGGAGGATGTTAAGCGCGTACTTGTGGATGGAAAACAATTCTTTGGCGATGACCCAACTGCTGTATTGAAAAACATTCCCGCAGATGTTATCGAGCGAATACAAATCTTCGATCAGATGAGCGATCAATCGCAGTTCACCGGATTCGATGACGGTAACGCAACAAAAACCATCAACATCGTTACTCGGTTGAGAATTTCCGACGGTACTTTTGGGAAATTTTTTTCCGGTTACGGCGAGGATGAAAGATACAAGTTAGGCGGTAACATAAATTATTTTAATCAAGATCAAAGAATTTCTTTACTCGCACAATCAAATAATGTTAGCGAACAAAATTTTTCAAATGAAGATTTGCTGGGAGTATTAGCTTCGGGAAATAGAAGAAACAGAAGCGGTGGCGGAGGCAGTCGCGGTTTCGGCGGCGGCGGCGGCTTTGGTGGCGGTGGAGGATTTTTTGGTGGAATGCGCGGCGGCGGGAATGCATCCGATTTTCTTGTTAATGCAAGAGACGGTATTACGAAAACGTACGCTTTCGGTTCAAATTTCATCGATAAGTTCACACCGGAATTTGAATTCAATGGAAGTTATTTTTACAACCTCACAAATCAAAACTCAGATTCGAAAATTCTTCGCCAGTATATTCTTTCGAATAACTCCGGACAAATTTATGATGAAGCCGATAACTCGATTAGCGATAATGTCAATCATCGTTTGAACATGCGGCTGGAATATTCGATTGACACTTTAACATCTGTTATGCTTCGTCCCCGTTTGACAATTCAAACAAATGATGGCGCAAATTTTTCTTTCGGTAAAACAACGATGAATACTTCGTCTTTAAATTCAACTCTTAATAATTTAAGCACCGAATACTCTGCGTTAAATGCCTCAACCGATATTTTATTTAGGAAAAGATTCGAAACACGCGGAAGAACTATTTCTTTTTTTGCAAGTGGAGTTATAAATAATTCTGACGGCGAAAATATTTTTTATTCCGAGAATTTATTTTTTGGAAGCACTTCTTCAGGTGATACGCTCAATCAAAATTCAGATTTGATAAAGAAAGGATTCACAGCTTCGTCAAATTTAACTTATACAGAACCCGCAGGCGAGAATGGAATGATGCAAATAACTTATCGATACAATTATTCCAAAGAAGAGAGTGATAAAAATACATACAACATAAATTCCACACTGAATACGAAGACGCTCGACGCAACTCTGAGCAATGTTTATGATAAATTTTACACTACTCACACACTGGCTACGGGCTATTTATGGAATATGGAATCTACTTTTATATCATTCAATCTTGCTTATAATATTGCCGAGTTAAAGAACGATCAAAGTTTTCCGAACAACAATTTTGTTACGAGGAAATTTTATTCTGTGCTGCCGTTTGCGATGTTGAGATATGGATTTTCGCGTACACAAAATTTGCGTGTGTTTTATCGTACTTTCAATAATGCGCCTTCGGTTCAACAATTACAAAATGTAATTGATAATTCAAACCCGATACAACTATCAATCGGAAATCCATCACTCGCGCAAGATACACGGCATATGATTTCCGCAAATTATTCCTCGGTTGATATGATGAGTCAGCAATCTTTTTTTGTTTTATTGAGTTCGACAACAATGAATGATTATATCGGCAATTCCGTTTTTATTGCCGGCAATGATACAGCAATAAACGGTATCTCATTGAGAAATGGAATGCAACTTACTACTCCGGTTAATCTTGATGGGTATTTTAATTTTAGGACAAATATCACGTACGGCATTCCATTTTCGCTGATCAAATCTAATCTAAACATGAATTTGAATACATCTTTTTCAACTGTACCTGGCATCATTAATAGTGTGGAGAACGAATCGAAAAATAATTCATTCGGATTCGGGCTGACAATTGCGAGCAACATTAGTAAAGAATTTGATTTCACCATCTCAAGCAACATCTCCTATAACACTATTAAAAACAATATTCAAAAAACATTAGATGATGATTATTACAACCTGAACTCGACATTGAAATTCTATTATCTTTTTTGGGAAGGAATTCTTTTCCAAACCGAGTTGAGCCACAAATATGATTCAGGACTATCCGACCAATTTAATCAAGATGCATACATCTGGAATATTTCGCTCGGGAAGAAATTATTTAAAGATGATGTTGGAGAAATTAAGCTAACCGCGTTCGATGTTTTTAACCAAAACAGTAACATCAAAAGAACCATTACTGACACTTATTACGAAGACACACGCTCAAATATTTTAAGAAGCTACTTGATGCTCTCATTCACTTATAATGTGAAAGCGTTTTAGAATTTATTCTCGCAAATAATTAGCGACTGCAGTTTTAATTTTTTCAATCGGCATTTCATGTCCCGTCCAAAGTTCAAAAGATTTGGCAGCTTGAGCCACGAGCATATCAATCCCGTTGATTGTTCTTGCCCCTTGTTCCGAAGCGAGTTGCAGTAATTTGCTTTTTACCGGGTTGTACACAAGGTCGAATACAATCTGCTCTTTGTTAAAAGCTGATTTTAAGTCGATTACCGAATCATCATTATCGGGATTCATCCCGACCGGAGTAGTATTAATAATTAATGCAGAATTCTGGAGGACTTCAGTCAAATCGGGAGGAACGAGTTCATAAACATGAAAATTTTCAAATTTTATTTTATCGCTAAAATATCTTTTTAATGATTCAGCTCTTTGTTCTGTTCGGTTGATAATATTTATATCGGAAGGTTTAAAATTTCTTACTAAGGAATATATTACCGCGCGCGATGCGCCTCCGGAACCGAGAACAGAAACGACATTTCCGCCAATTTCATCCTTGTACATCGAAAGAGTTTCCATTACTCCGTGAACATCCGTGTTGTATCCAATTAATTTATTATTATCATTTACAATTGTATTTACGGAACCAATTGTTGAAGCTTCTTCAGAAATTTCGTTCAAATAAGAAATGATTGATTCTTTGTGTGGAATGGTAACATTAAAACCTTTTATCCCGAGCGCAAGCATCCCTTTGAGCGCATCTTTCAAATTCGAATGTAAAACATCGAACGGAAGATAGATGTAATCAAGATTCATCAAATCGCAAGCGATGTTATGAATAAAAGGGGAAAGTGAATGCTTCAACGGATGACCAAGCAAACCGATGACTTTCGTCTCTAAGTGTAGTGTATCTTTCATATATTTTTAATATTAATAAATTCAGGAGATAGTTAAGAAACTACCAACATCTCAGCTTTGCACAAAAACACAAATAGTCGCTAAATACTTCCGACTAATTCTGATAATAAACGGGATTCGGCAACAAGTGGAAAATCTTTTGCAAATCTTTTTTTAATTTTTGAATTATCATTAATTGCACAACCCAAAAAGTGAATAGCTTTTTCATTCAGTGAGAGGATAAAATATAATTGAGCTAACAAATAATGTGCGTGGCTCCTCGCTGATTTAATGTTTATTACATCGTTGATTGTGTGCAACGCGTCTTTAACACGGGCGAGTTTCAATTGCACTTCCGCTAATTGAATTAAGGATTGAACATCATCCGGTTCAGAATTTAATTTCGTTTTAAGTTTGCGTTCGGTGTTTAAATCATTCTCATCGATAATTCTTTCCCCATCAAGTCGAATATCCCATTGAACATCGGAAGTATAGTTGTTTTCAAGCGCTCCCTTCAAATCCTCTAATGCAAGAGATCTGAAACCGAGTTTGAGATAACAATATCCTCTGTTTATATAAGCATCCTGATAGCCGCTATCAATTTCGATAACTTTAGAATAAAAATGAATTGCATTTTGAAGTTGACCGAGTTCTTCATAGATGGCGGCAATATTAAAGAATGCCGATTCATCTTTCGGTTCAATTCTAATTACCTGTTGAAATGCTTCAATTGCATCATGGAAGCGGTCGAGGTCTGCCAAAAGATTTGCATAATTGAACCATGCATCGTAGAAATCACTATTCAATGCAATAGAGAACTGGTACGAATCTAAGGCAATCTCATACATTTTAAGTTTTTCGAGTACAACGGCTTTATTGTACCACCCGAACGGACATTCGGGATCGATATTGAGATATGATTCATATAAGCTGAGAGCTTTTTTATAATTTCTCAAACTTTCGTAGCAGACACCAATTTGAAATAAAGCATCGAGGGAATTGGGTTCCAGCCGCAACATCTTGTTAAAATATTCAATTGCACTTTTAAAGTTTCCTTTATTTTTATAAAGAAGTCCAAAGTCGTAATAAATCTGTGTATGATTATCAGATAATTGCAGTGCCTCGCCGAGTGTCTTTTCAGCATCATCGAATTTGTTTAGCAACACTTCTACCGATGCAGTCTCGAGTAATAATTCGACATCAGAGGGGTTGAGGGAACGCGCTCTGTTATATGCTATCAAAGCATGATTGTATCTTTTCAGTTGGGCGAGACAATATCCTTTGTTGAACCACTGATCCGAATCGAATGCGGAAATTTTTAATACTGCATTTGTGATTTTCAATCCATCTTTAAAACGAAAATTATCGATACAGATTTCGATTGTATCTTCAAGAAATTCCCGATTGAGATAGGTTTCATCCCGTTCTATAATATTAAAGCACTCGCGCACTTTAATATCAATTTCGTCTTTGTCTAAGAAGAAATCTTCGCTATCGGAATATTCAGAATCTCTATATGGCATTGATTAATTCATTAAGATTGATGTTACTTTAAGTGCGGCATCATTTAAGGTGGATGCAACTTCAAAATTCAAACCTGAGCCGGCGAGTAAATCTCTTGCTTCAACGGCGTTTGTTCCTTCCAACCTGACGACAATCGGAATATTTACATGGATTTCTTTTGCCGCGTCGATAACGCCTTGTGCAACTCTGTCGCATCTTACAATTCCGCCGAAAATGTTTATTAGAATCGCTTTTACATTTTTATCGGAAAGGATAATCTTAAAACCATTCGCAACGGTTTCTTTATTTGCACCACCGCCGACATCTAAAAAGTTTGCCGGTTCGCCGCCTGCAAGTTTTATAATATCCATTGTTGCCATTGCAAGACCTGCGCCGTTGACCATGCAACCGACGTTTCCATCAAGTTTTATGTAATTCAAATTAAATTTTGATGCTTCAATTTCCAATGCCGCTTCTTCATCCAGATCACGGAATTCAACGATGTCATTGTGTCGATACAGTGCATTGTCGTCAAAATTCATTTTAGCATCGAGTGCCAAAACTTCGCCATCTGTTGTAACTACGAGTGGATTAATTTCTGCAAGCGATGCATCGGTAGCTTCATAAGCTTTGTAAAGAGCGAGCAAAAATTTTACCGCGTTTTTATGTTGAACGCCGGATAATCCCAAACCGTATGCAATATTTCTTGCTTGATATTGTTGTAATCCAATCGATGGTTCAATCCATTCTTTAATAATTTTTTCCGGTGTTTCGGCGGCAACTTTTTCAATTTCCATTCCCCCTTCGGTAGATGCCATTATGACATTCTTTGAAACCGCTCTGTCGAGTGTGATACCAATATAAAGTTCACGCGCTATACTCACGCCTTGTTCTATTAATAATCTTTTTACAATTTTCCCTTCGGGACCGGTTTGATGCGTTACTAAATTCATACCGAGAATTTGATTTGAATATTGAATCAACTCATCGATGGAACGGGCAACTTTTACACCGCCGCCTTTGCCTCGTCCGCCTGCATGTATTTGAGCTTTCACAACCCATGTATCTCCGCCAATTTCCATTGCAGCTGCAACCGCATCATCAACTGAAAAAGCTACTTTTCCTTTCGGCAAAGCAACATTATATTGTTTAAGTAGTTCTTTAGCTTGGTATTCGTGGATTTTCATCTTTCCCTACGTTTAGAATTATGGATGGCAAAGTTAAAAATAAAATGAGTTTCTTTGAAGATATTTTTCTTTTTAAATAAAGAAAGTAAAAAAAATGTTTGAATTCAGCGCATAATCGAAGAAAATCGACGAAATTTTACCATAACTCGAAATGGAAACGGTTTGTAGAATGCATGAATAGAATCTCTCCCCGGCAATTGTATCGCTAAAAATGAACTAAATCTTTTGAGAATAATAGATATTTTTGAACAAACGATTTCAAAACTTTATAAAGAAAATTGAAGAGGAAAAATGTCGAACGCATATTTTAAAGTCCCCCAACCTATAAATGAACCGATAAAAAGTTATGCGCCGGGAACACCCGAGCGTGATGAATTAAAGAAAAAATTATCCTCACTTCGATCTCAAAAGATTGAAGTGCAGTTGATTATCGGCGGCGAGGAAATTAAAACCGGTAACACTGAAGAGATGAGAATTCCGCACAACCATTCCCATGTTTTGGGTGTGTACCACAAAGCCGGAAAAAAAGAAGTTGAAATGGCGATTGAAGCCGCACTCGAAGCGAGAAAGCAATGGGCTGAACTTCCGTGGGAACAACGAGTCTCCGTTTTTTTAAAGATGGCTGAATTGCTTTCCGGTCCATGGCGCTCAACTTTGAATGCCGCAACAATGCTGGGACAAAGCAAAACTGCATTTCAAGCCGAGATAGATTCCGCTTGCGAGTTAATCGATTTCTGGAATTTTAACTCTTATTACTTTGCACAATTGATGATGGATCAACCATATTCGCCGAAAGGTATTTGGAATAGATTAGAGTATCGACCGCTCGAAGGATTTGTATTTTGTGTAACTCCATTTAATTTTACATCCATTGCAGGAAACTTGCCGACTTCACCTGCGATAGTAGGAAACGTTGCATTGTGGAAACCCGCATCAAGCTCGGTTTATTCAGGCTACTATTTAATGAAATTATTCGAAGCCGCAGGTTTGCCGAAAGGTGTAATTAACTTTGTCCCGGGAAGCGGAAGCCAGGTTGGAAACCCCGCGATGTCAAGTCCTCATTTGGCAGGAATTCATTTCACCGGTTCGACCGGAGTTTTTCAGGGAATGTGGAAAATGGTTGCAGAGAATTTGAGTAAAATGAAATACTATCCTCGCATCGTTGGCGAAACCGGAGGAAAAGATTTTATCTTCGCCCATAATTCCGCCAATGTTGATGCACTTGTTGTTGCGGCATTGCGCGGCGCATTCGAATATCAGGGACAAAAATGTTCTGCCGCTTCGAGAATGTATATTCCAAAATCAATCTGGAGTGAATTCAAAGCGAAGTACGTTGCCGAAGTGAATAATATTAAAATGGGAGATGTCGAAGATTTTTCAAACTTCATGGGAGCGGTAATTGACAAAGGCGCGTTTGAAACAATTACTTCTTATATCGATTTTGCAAAATCTTCCGATGAAGCCGAAATTATCACCGGCGGACATTATGACAGCAATGAAGGTTATTTCATCGAGCCGACAACAGTTGTTACTTCAAATCCAAAATTCAAACTAATGGAAGAAGAAATCTTCGGTCCGGTTTTAACGATTTATGTGTACGAAGATGAAAAGTTTGAGGAGACAATTCAACTTTGCGATACAACCTCGCCTTACGCATTAACCGGCGCAATCTTTGCACAGGACAGAAATATTTTATCTTATTTAAGTTCAAAGTTGAGAAATGCCGCAGGTAATTTTTATTTGAATGATAAACCGACAGGCGCGGTAGTCGGGCAACAACCATTTGGCGGTGGAAGAGCTTCCGGCACCAATGATAAAGCCGGCAGCGCGATGAATCTTATGCGCTGGATGACTGCGAGAACAATTAAAGAAACTTTTAATCCTCCGACAGATTGGCGTTATCCATTCATGGATTAATATCATTGTGAATAAATTATTCATCTCCATTTGAATTGTTGGCGTTGAAGCAAATTCAGCACCGCAATTTTTTAATAAGTGTGCAAGAAAATTTTTATAAAATTGAAAAAATATTTCTACTTTGCATTTAGATTTCTTTGAATAATTTTACAAAAACTAAAAAAATTAAGAATAAATAATTTTGCTTTCGGAACTATTTCAAAAACTTGATTCCTTCTCAAACGAAGAAAGAGGGAAGTTATTGTCGCAAGTCGAATCTCTACTTCAGAGTATTCGCACATCTTCAAACGCTAATCACTATTCTCATTTAGTTTCACTACTTGAAATTATTTCAGAAGGATTAAAAACATCAAAACCGAAGGCAGATAATTTTAAAAAATCGGATTTGCGAAAAACTCGTGAACGTTTAACCCAAGAAATTTCAGATACCGATGGCGAGAAATATCTGCAAGTTGAAAAAGATATCTTCCATTCTTTCCTGAAAAAATTCGAAGCCGTTGAGGATTTTGTGAACAAGCAGAGCGATTTCGAATTGCTTGTCAATAGTTCGATGGACGTAATTTTCCGAATCTCGCCAACCGGAAAACTTATCTACGTCAGCCCATCCATTTTATCTGTCTTAGGTTACACAACCAACGAATCGATTGGAAAATCTTTTATAGACTTTGTCGCAAAAGATGAACGAAGAGTCGCATTCCTTTCACTTTCTAAATTTTTTAAAGAAAAAAAACTCACAAATCTTCAAATAAAATTAACTAAGAAAGATGGCACTGAAATTCCGACTGAAGTGAATGGAATTTTGGTTGAGGTTGGCGATAAAAGTTGGGGACAGGGCACAATCCGCGATGTTAGCGAGCGAATTGCAGCTGAAGCTGAACATGAAGCCACGCTCGCATTTTTCAAAATGGTGTGGGAACAATCTGCCGATGCGATGAGAATCGTAAATAAAGATGGGATTGTTCTTCAATGCAATGAAGCTTACGCGAAACTTTCAAACAAACCAAAATCTGAGATCGAGGGGAAGCCGTTAAATATTATTTATAGTAACGAAATTAAAGAACGAATACTTTCGCATTTCAAAGCGAACTTTGCCGACAGAACAATTAAACCTCGTTACGAAACTTATACTACTTATTGGGACGGACGAAAAAAATATCTTGATATTAGCTCTTCATTTTTACATCACAATCATGATGAAGATGCACTCTTAAATATTTTTAGAGATATATCTACGCAAAAAGAGAATGAAGATTTAATCGGCAAAAAAGATGATCTGTTGCAGGGAATTACTGTCGTCTCTAAAATTTTAATTCAAGAACCGAATCTCGATATTGCGCTTGAGCGAACTGTTGAGACACTTGCACGCGCTTCTCATGTCGATAGAGTTTATATTTATAAAAATTTTAATGATGCAGAAAGCGGAAAAATTCTCTTCCAGGATATGTACGAATGGACTGCCGAAGGAGTTGTTAATCAGAAAATTGCACTTGCAGGAAAGTTTATTTCTTACGATAGATTTGCCGCCGTTCGCATGTATGAAAAATTAAATGCCGGCTCAATCATTCGATTAATTGTCCCTGAGTTGCCACCTGAAGAGAAAGCGGTATTTATGGATTCGGATATCCAATCTATAATTCTTGCACCGATAAAAGTTGCGAATGAATTTTGGGGATTCATCGGCTTTGATTCATGTTTATCTTTACGCAAATGGACTGAAGACGATGAATCAGTTCTGACTACGATCGCTTCAATTCTTGGTGGAGCGATCGAACGAAAAGTCGCAATGGATGAATTGCACGAGAAAAATATTGAACTCGACAAAGCACTCGAACAATCCAACCTTGCCGCAAAAGCTAAAAGTGAATTTCTTGCCATGATGAGTCACGAAATCCGAACGCCTATGAATGGTGTAATTGGAATGACAGGTTTGCTACTTGATACTAAACTCACAAAAGAGCAGAGAGAATTTGTCGATACGATTCGCGTCAGCGGTGAACAATTGCTTGTAATTATAAATGACATTCTCGATTTCTCTAAAATAGAATCGGAAAGAATGGAACTTGAAGAACATCCTTTCGATTTGAGAGATTGCATCGAAGAAACTCTTGATCTACTTAGCTCGCGGGCAAGCGATAAAGGTTTGGATCTTCTTTATCAAATTCATGAAGGCGTGCCGCCTGTTATCGTCTCTGATATTACACGGTTGAGACAAATCTTTACAAACTTGATTGGTAACTCAATTAAATTCACTCCAAAGGGTGATGTATTTGTTTCAGTAGAAACAATTAAAAAAGAAGGCGCACATTTCGAACTACTCTTTAAAGTTAAAGATACAGGCATCGGAATTCCCGAAGATAGAATGGATAGACTTTTCAAGCCCTTCAGCCAGGTTGATTCTTCCACAACAAGAGTTTATGGCGGTACAGGGTTAGGACTTGTTATAAGCAAAAAACTTGCAGAGTTAATGGGAGGAACGATGTGGGTAGAAAGTAAGCTCGGCGAAGGTTCAACATTTTTATTCACTGTTAAATGCGAAGGTAAACATGAACAGACGCGCGTTTATATGCGTTCGCGCCAACCCGAAATTGAAGGAAGAAGAATTTTAATTGTAGATGATAATGAAACGAATCGCCGCATTCTTGATTTGCAAACAAAGAATTGGGGAATGAAACCGGTGCTTGTCGAGTCACCTCTTGCGGCTCTCGATCTGCTTGAAAAAGGGGAGAAGTTTGATCTCGGAATATTTGATTTTCAGATGCCCGAAATGGATGGTATGCATCTCGTTCAATCTCTGAGAGAGAAAAAAGATGTCGATCAATTTCCGGTTATCATTCTCACTTCACTCGGAAGAAAAGAGGATGAAAAAATTCTGAAGGAACTTCGCATCTCCAAATTTTTGAACAAACCGATAAAGCAATCCAATCTATACGAATCGATAATTTCAACACTCGGCGGAGAAATTAAACATCTTCCCGAAAAACAGAAAAAAGTTTATTTAGATTCTTCACTCGGCAAACAATATCCGATGAAACTTTTGCTCGCCGAAGATAATCAAGTAAATCAACGAGTTGCACTGCGCGTTCTTGAAAAACTTGGCTATCGTGCCGATGTGGCGGGCAACGGACTTGAAGCTCTCGATCTGGTTGAGAAGATTGAGTACGATCTGATTCTTATGGATGTATTCATGCCGGAAATGGATGGACTTGAAGCTACAAAACAAATTATTCAACGCTTGGGAGATGATAGACCATTTATTATTGCGATGACCGCAAACGCAATGCAAGGTGATAGAGAAATGTGCATCGATGCCGGAATGGATGACTATCTTTCCAAACCGATTCGCATTGACGAACTGCAAAAAGTTTTCCAAAATTATGGCGAGAAAATTTTTGCTAAAAAAGGAAATTTGATTGAACAACTTCAACATCAAAAACTTGATACACAGGTAATTAACGAAACAGATATTCCATTTCTCAATGACATGCAGAGCGAAGAAGATTTAAGTTTCTTCGTTGAACTTATCGACATGTATCTCGATGATGCGCCAAAAGTAATTCAAAGCATTTGCGAATCGGTTGACGAAGGCAACGGCGAACGCATTACTTTTTTTAGCCATAAATTGAAAGGCAGTAGTTTATCGCTTGGCATCAACGCCGTCGCTGATGTAGTGATGGAATTAGAGGCAATCGGGAAGAAAAACGAAATTGAAAAAGCAAAATTCTTTTCTGATAAACTGGTGAATATTTTTGAAAGCGTTAAAACAGAATTACAACTTCTGAAAGAGAAGTACGGTAAGTTTGTTTGATATTTTATGTCTGAAAAAAAACAGCGTGCGCCGCGAAACAAAACATTAACTCTTTCGGATGAAGAACTGCAATCCTTTCGTATCGAGTTTTTCAAGCCGACGAATAATTCAAACCCCGAACATTTCAAGAATAAAATAATTTGCTCAGATTTTTTTGAAGCGATAAAATTTATTCCCGATGCTTTCGTCGATCTCGTATTTGCAGACCCGCCTTACAACATCGATAAAAAATTTCGTACAATAAATTTCAAAAGTAGCAGCAACGAAACATACATGCACTGGTTGGAAAGTTGGTTTGTCGAAATTAAAAGAATAATGAAGCCGACTGCATCATTTTATTTCTGTGGCGATTGGAGAAGTTCATCGCCGATTCAGTCCGCGCTTGAAAAATTTTTTATCCTTCAAAATCGGATTACCTGGGAGAGAGAGAAGGGAAGAGCGGCAAATTCAAATTGGAAAAATGCACACGAAGACATCTGGTTTTGCACGAACTCCGAAAATTTTTCTTTTAATCTCGACGCAGTAAAAATTAAGCGGAAAGTAATTGCACCGTATAAAATTTCCGGTGAACCCAAAGATTGGGCGGAGGAGAAGGAGGGGAATTTCAGAATCACAGCACCGTCAAATTTGTGGACAGATATTTCTGTTCCGTTTTGGTCGATGGCTGAAAATACAGAACACCCGACACAGAAGCCGGAAAAACTTCTTGCAAAAATTATTCTCGCCTCTTCAAATGAAAATGAAATTGTCTTCGATCCTTTTATGGGAAGCGGAACTACTTGCGTCGCGGCAAAAAAATTAAATCGGAAATACTTAGGAATTGAAATTGACGAACACTATTGCGCGCTTTCCGCGAAGCGTCTCGCAATTGCGGCGAAGGACAATTCAATTCAAGGTTATGCAGATGGAATTTTTTACGAACGAAATTCTTTTCCTCATCAAAAAAAAGAAAGCAAGCAAATTTTTTTTGGATTGTAAAATTTCTCTTCATTAAAGAATTTCGAATCGTGTTTTAAAATTATCCGGGCAGCATTCAACAATCGGCTACCCAACCCCGCCAGGTCCGGAAGGAAGCAACGGTCAGTATTTCGGTTGTGTGAGTGTCTGTTCGGATTTTTTTTTTGAATGAAGACTCATCTTTTGCGCGGCTATAATTCCAATCATTTTTAATAATACATGATAAATATGAGATATTTCGATCGTAATCGAAAAATATTATAATATTTGGCGATTATAATCGAAAATTATTATGTTTTGGGTGTGAATTGAGAATTTTATGATACAGAGAGAAATACAACCAAAAATCGAGAACAAACTTTTTACGGGAAAGTTACTCATCATTTACGGCACGAGGCAGGTCGGCAAAACAACTTTACTCAAGTCAATTTCTGAAAAATTTGGAGAAACTTCGCTCTTTCTAAATTGCGATGAACCCGATATCCGATTGATGCTAACCGACGCAACTTTAACTATATTAAAAAATCTTGTCGGTTCGAAAAAAATAATTTTCATCGATGAAGCGCAGCGTGTTAAAAATATTGGACTGACTTTAAAATTATTCGCAGATGAATTAAAACATGTTCAAGTAATTGCTACAGGTTCTTCCGCGTTTGAATTATCCAACGAAATAAATGAACCATTGACAGGAAGAAAAATTGAATTTCTGTTGCTCCCTTTTTCGATGCGAGAGTTGTGCAACAACAGAGGATTTTTAGAAACGAAACGCATGCTCGAAGAAAGAATTCTTTTCGGTTTATATCCCGAAGTTGTGCAACATTCAGGTGAGAGCAAACCGATTCTCAAAGAAATTACTCGCAGTTATTTATTTAAAGATATTTTAAGTTTTCAAGGAATCAGAAAGCCCGAGCCGGTTGAAAAATTATTAATTGTTCTTGCCGCGCAAATTGGAAGTGAAGTTTCTTATAATGAATTAGCGAACACAGTCGGAATAGATAAAGACACGGTCTCAAAATATATCGATATTCTCGAGAAGGCATTCATCATTTATAAGTTAAATCCCTTCAGCAGAAATGTAAGAACCGAAGTAACAAAATTGAAAAAGATATATTTTTATGATACTGGCATCAGGAATATGTTATTGACGAATTTGAAACCTCTTCATACTCGCAATGATAAAGGACAGTTGTGGGAAAATTTTTTGATGACGGAAAGAATGAAAAGAAATCTTGCGATGGATATTGATTCCAAAAGATTTTTCTGGAGAACTACACAGCAGCAGGAAGTTGATTATATCGAAGAACTCGATGGAGAACTTTATGCATTCGAATTCAGCTTCAATGAAAATTCAAAGAAAAAATTTCCCAAAACATTTTTGAATAATTATGTTGTTAATCAAAGTAAGATCATCCATCAAAATAATTTTGACGAATTTCTGGAGATGGGTGAAACGATTGCGCCATAGATTATTCTTCTTCGGAGTTTTTCAATTCAACCCGAATGAATATCTTTACAAAAAGATTTTAATAATTCCCTTTTAAAGCACACGAAGAAATTGATAAACAAATTCGCGAAACATCTTTTATTCATTGCAACAATCGCATTTCTTTTTTCCGCATGTTCCTCAAAGAAAAATGAAAATGAAATCGTTATCTGGCACAACATGCGCCCGGAAGAAAAATCGATTCTTCAAAAACAAATAAACGATTTCGAAAAACTCAACCCCGGAATTAAAGTAACTCAGCTTTACAAAGAAACCGAAGAGATGCGTTCGGGCTTTATTGTTGCGGCTATCGGCGGGCAAGGTCCCGATTTGATTTACGGTCCCTCCGATCAAGCTGGTCCTTTTGCAGAGATGAATATTATTAAGCAACTCGATACAATATTTGCAAAAGATTACATCGATTCATTTAATGAAAATGCTTTGATAAGGATTGACGGAAAGCTTTGGCAACTTGCGGATAAACTCGGCAATCATCTTACGCTTGTGTACAATAAAAAATTAATTTCTACTCCGCCGAAAACGGATTTGGAATTAATCGAAATCGGGAAAGCATTAACAAAAGATTTAAACAATGATGGAAAGATTGATCAATACGGATTAGTTTGGAATTATACCGAACCATATTTCTTCATTCCTTTCTTAACTGGTTACGGCGGATGGGTTATAGATAGTTTGAATAATCCCACGCTCAACACACCTCAAATTTTGAAGGCATTGCAGTTCATTCGCGATTTGCGCGATAAACATAAAATCATTCCCAACGAAGCGGATTACGATATTGCAGACATACTTTTCAAAGAGGGGAAAGCCGCAATGATCATCAATGGCGATTGGAGTTGGTCGAGCTACGGCAACACAGGAATCGATTATGGAATTTCCGTTCTGCCCATAATTTCCGAAACGGGGTTGCATGCAAAACCGATGGTCGCTCCGAAAGGTTTTTCCATCAATCAAAATGTAGATGACGAAAAAATTGTTATCGTAAAAAATCTTTTAGAATTTCTTTTGAGCGATGAAAACCAACTTGCCACTGCACTCGAAGTAAAAACTTATCCGAGCAAAAAAAATCTTTACAGCAATGAAAAACTTTTAGCCGATCCAATACTTTCAAACTCACAGGAACAAATTAGAAACGGTGTTCCGCTTCCGATAGTTACAGAGATGCGCGCTATTTGGGATGCGATGCGCCCTTCTTATCAAGCTGTTCTCGGTGGGGCAATGACTTCTGAAGCGGCAGCAAAAAAAATGCAGACGGATGCCGAACTAAAAATCAAGGAGTTGCGGGAAGATATCGAAAATCCGATTTGGGGTTTGATAATTCAACTCACGTTTCTCGCGGCAATTTCTATTTTAATTTTTACACTGAGGAAAAGCATTTCAACATTCTTTAAAAATTTTGTTAAAGATTCATTCGCATACATACTGGCATTGCCGGCGTTGCTGGTAATGTTTGCTGTAATTTTTTATCCATTCTTTTATAATCTTATTTTATCTTTTTCGAATATGAGTCTCGCGCATATTCACGATTGGAGTATCGTCGGCTTTGTGCAATACGCAAAAGTTTTCAGCGAGCCGCAGTTTTACGAAATCTTTTTGAAAACAATTATCTGGACTGCCGCGAATGTTTTCTTTCATGTATTCATCGGCGTTACGCTTGCAATTCTTCTAAACAAAAAACTTCCCGGTAGTCAGTTGTTTAGAGTGTTGTTAATATTGCCGTGGGCTGTTCCGCAATATATCGTTGCATTAACGTGGAGAGGGATGTTTAATTATGAGTATGGTTCGATTAATCTTTTGCTCGTAAAATATTTATCACTTTCTCCAATCGAATGGTTGAAATCTCCGACAGAAGCATTCATCGCGGTTATAATAACAAATATCTGGCTTGGTTTTCCGTTCATGATGATAATCGCACTCGGCGCGTTGCAAAGCATTCCCGCAGAACTTTATGAAGCCGCAGATATCGACGGCGCAAAATGGTTTCACAAATTAAAGAACATCACAATCCCACTAATTAAGCCTGTTCTGTTGCCGGCGATTACTCTTGGCGTAATTTGGACTTTCAACAACATCAACGTTGTTTGGCTTGTCAGCAATGCGGGTGAGCCATCCGAGAAAACGCACATACTTGTTTCGTATGTGTACAAAGCCGCATTCAATTTATATCGTTACGGTTACGCAGCGGCTTTCAGCATGATTTTATTTTTGATTCTCCTCGCTTTCGGATTAACATTTTTGAAGAAGACAAAAGCAACTGAATCGGTTTATTAAAAATTTGAAGGAATGAAAATGCTTTCTGCTCAGAAGAAAAAAATTTATATCGTCAATGCATTCACCTATTTATTTCTAATCGGCTTCACACTCATAGCACTTTACCCGATCGTAAATGTATTCACAATTTCTTTACGCCCCGATGATAAACTGCTTTCAACTTCGCTGGCAATAATTCCCGAGAATGCGAGTTTCAAACAATACATTAATCTTTTTACGAATCAACCATTTCTTTTGTGGGTTTGGAATTCGACGATCGTAAGTGCTGTTGTAACATTTACCGGCGTTGCCCTTGCGTCAACAGCGGGATACGCTTTATCACGTTTCCAATTTATCGGAAAGCAAGTCAGTATGCTCGGAATATTGACGACGCAAATGTTTCCCGCCACAATGTTGCTACTCCCGATGTACATAATGTTAATCAAATTGGAATTGTTGAATAGTTATCTCGGAATAATTGTTGTCTATTCTGCAACTGCGCTGCCGTTTTGCGTCTGGCAGATGAAAGGATATTACGACACGATTCCCTTCAGTTTGGAAGAGAGTGCGAGAATTGATGGTTGCAATCGATGGCAGGCATTTTATAAAATTATTTTACCGTTGGCGGCACCCGCGCTGGTAATCACTGCGCTATTTTCATTCATGACTGCGTGGTCGGAGTACATTGTTGCCGCGCAGGTACTTCAAGAAACCGAACTTTATACTTTGCCGTTAGGGTTGAAATCATTTCAATCCAATCTTACAACGGAGTGGGGATTGTACGCCGCCGCATCTCTTGTTGTCAGTATTCCCGTTGTTGTGTTGTTTGTAATATTGAGTAAATGGTTAGTGTCAGGTTTAACGCTCGGAAGTGTGAAAGGTTAATTCAAATAATATTGACTTCCTCTTCGAGATGAATTTGAAATTTTTCGAAGACTTCTTTTTGAACTTTATTTTTTAGAGAAAGAATTTCACTCGCAATTGCGCCTCCATAATTTACAATCACAAGCGGTTGACGATCGTGAATGCCGACTCTCCCTTCTCTGTAGCCCTTCAAACCACACTGCTCAATTAACCATGCTGCGGGAATTTTATATTTATTTTCTTCACTTTTAAAAAATTTTATTTCGGGGAACTCGCGTTTGAGTGAGTGGAAATGCGATTCATCAAGCGTTGGATTCTTAAAAAAACTTCCCGCATTGCCAATAATTTTTGGATCGGGTAATTTATTTTTGCGAATCTTGATAACAGTATCACGAACATCTTGAATTGTGAATTCATTTTTTTTCGTTTTGTTAAGCTCTTCAGCAAGATTTCCGTACGAAAGATTTAGCTTCGGTTTTGTTGAAAGTATAAAGACCACTGAAGTGATGATTACACGATTCTTCAATTCATTTTTAAAGATGCTGTCGCGATAACCGAGTCTACATTCTTCTTTTGAAAGAGAAAACTTTTCGGAGTTGTGAAGAAAAAATCCATTCACAAAAAGTAAAGTGTTAGAAACTTCTTGCCCATACGCACCAATATTTTGAATCGGAGCGGCACCGACATTTCCCGGAATTAGCGACAGGTTTTCAATTCCTCCAAAATTATTTTCTACACAAAATTGAACAAGTTCATCCCAAACTTTTCCTGCGCCAATTTCGAGCAATACGTAATCGTCTTTTCGCTCCGTAATTTTTACAAATGAATTTTTGTATTCAATAACGATGCCGTCAAAGTCTTTTGTGAGGAGAATATTACTTCCACTTCCGATGATAAGATGCTTTAACTTTTTATCACGAATGAAATTAAGAATTTCGAGTAGCTCTGCATCGTCATTGCACGAAGCAAAATATTCTGTTGAAACATCGAGTTGAAAAGTATTGTGTGGCTTTAGCGAATAGTTTTTGAGTATGTTCATTTATCGAATAATTAGTTACTCAAAATTAAATAATTAACTTTAAAACATTCGTTCTTATTTTGAATTTTTCATTTAATTCAAACACTAAAAAAAATATTTTAAAATTTATAAAAAAATGCCAACTATTTTGTTCATCTTGGGATGGGGGCTTTACTTTTGGTCGAATGAAGGAAAGGAACCAATGTATGCTGAAAAAGGAGGGATGGAGTGTAAATTCTGGTTGGATATTGAAAATTTTGATTTAAAAATAGCTTTCGAATATAAACTATCCCCACAATCAAGAAGGGAAATTAAGAAAATTATTTTTGATCATTTTGACTATATTATTTCTGAATGGAAAAAATATTTTAATGAATGATGATGGAAAAAGCACATAAAATTACTTCGCTAAAATTTACAGATGATTCAATTGTAATCAACATTGATGGAAAACGTTTAGAATTCTTACTTGCAAAGATTTCTACAAAACTCGCAAACGCAAATAAATCCGAATTGTTGAATTACAGAATCAGTCCCGCCGGTTATGGAATTCACTGGAATTCCTTGGATGAAGATATTTCAATTAACGGATTGTTGAAAATTGCAAAGCACTCATCCGCCGAAACTGTGGAGAATTAAGATTGATTCTTTTTCTTTTTCAAGATTGAGTAGCTGTCGCCACTTTTTCGGATTGTGTTCTTCAGACTGCCAAGTTTATCGATTTGCAATTCTATTGTATCCCCATTCTGAAGCCATGTTGGTGTGAACGTCTCATTCCTCGCTTTCGCTTCCAAAGCCAATGTGCCGTTTAATTCTAAATAGCAACCCGTTCCAACCGTTCCGCTGCCGATGACATCTCCGGGATGAAGAGTTACTCCGTACGAAGCGCGTTCGATAATCTCGGCAAATGTCCAATTCATATCCTTCACATTTCCGAGAGAGATTTGTCGTCCGTTATGATATGCCCGCATTCCAAGATCGTATTTATTCCCGAAAGGCGTTGCGATTTTTTTATCCTCTAATTCATCTACAGTAACTAAATATGGACCGAGTGTTGTGGCAAAATCTTTTCCTTTTGCCGGACCAAGATTTAACAGCATCTCTTCCATTT
This sequence comes from uncultured Ignavibacteriaceae bacterium, assembly GCA_964393605.1. Taxonomy (GTDB): domain Bacteria; phylum Bacteroidota; class Ignavibacteria; order Ignavibacteriales; family Ignavibacteriaceae; genus CAYMUL01. The sequence goes on from CAYMUL010000008.1 coordinate 97,721, forward strand.
GTAAAGTTCGGGCAGAAAGATCATTCATAATCATATATCCTGCAATGAAACTATCGGCAACAGAAGCGTCTATATTTTTTCCTTCTTTACCGATCACAACTGCGCACTCCAATTCAAAATCAAGTTTTTGAAGATGATCTTCCTCAACGAAAATTTCACCCTCGCCGAAGATTGCATTATGATTTGTAAAATAAAAAATCGGGAAATGATCGAACTCGGGAATCATCGAGGCACCTCGATTCCTTCTTGCAGTTTCCACATGTTGACGAAAGGCATATCCATCTCTGCATGATGTCGGAAATGGAACAGGGGAGAGTAGTCTCTCAATCTTTAATGGAATAAAATCAGTTGCGCTTTTGGTTATTGCTTTTTCCAAATTCGAAACTAAAAGAGAATACTGCTCCCAATTTGCCAAGATTCCGTTCATTGTGCAGGGAAGGTTTAAGCCGACATTGTTCGCGCTCTCGTTGATATCGTAATGTTGATTCGCAGCAACAATTCCAACACGATCTTTCCCCGCCGTTTCATAGGAGAATAACTTCATAGATTATCTTTGTAACAATTTAAAATTTAATTAGTTATGAATATTACTTGATTCTTTAATAAGCCGTGAATTCTTTTCCACAACGCTTCTCATAATATCAATCGCGAGAGCCGTTTCGGCGGAAGTTCCGCTATTGATCCGCACACCATTCGGAATTCCGAAAGATGCCACATGGCGTAAAATCAATCCTTGCTCCAAGCATTCGGTTGTGAATTCCAATGCGAGTGATTCGTCTTCAAAAAGCGATAAAAGAAAATTTGCAGAAGATTCGACATACTCTATTTCCACCGAATCAAAAAACTTCTTTAACTGCTCCAAAGATTCTTCATTTGTCTCGATGGTCATCTCCAAAAATTCGGAATCGGAAAGAGAAGCAATTGCGGCTTCATGTGCAAGAAAGTTCGGTTCAAATGGAAGACGGACTTTGTATAGTGCTTTTATCAAATCAGGATTTCCCACGCAAAAGCCAATTCGCAAACCGGCTAATCCGTATGCTTTTGAAAAAGTTCTCAGCACTAATAAATTTTCAAAATCATATTCTAATCCGTCGGGATAATCAGGATTGGATTTTGCATAGACCGTGTATGCTTCATCCAGAATCACAAGAATTTGCGGCGGAACTTTCGACATAAATTTCTCAAAATCATTCTTCGAAAAAATTGTTCCGGTCGGATTATTCGGATTTGCCAAATAAATAATTTTTGTTTTTTCTGTTATTGCAGAAAGAATTGCATTCAAATCGTATGCATAATCTTTTAACGCAACGGTAACAGATTTGCGATTATACTTATTAACATTTACATACCAACCGATAAAAGTTCCTTCCGATGAAAGAAGTTCATCATCTTCCTCGCTGAATGTTGAGATTATATATTGAATCAGCGCATCACTTCCGCTTGCACAAATAACTTTGTCCGCCGTTATTGAAAGATGATTTGCAATCGCATGAGTAATCCGATAACCGGCGGGATCAACATAACGATGAAGGTCATTGACAACTTCGGCAATTCTTTTTACGGCGAGCGGCGATGGACCAAATGGATTTTCGTTCGACGCAAGTTTGATTATTCTCGTCAAACCTTTTTCGCGCGCAAGTTCATCAATGGGCTTGCCGGCTTTGTATGACGATAATTTTTTTATGTGTTCGGGAATTTTAACCATTTACTTTTCTAACCAGGAGTGTTCATAATCTTCAACAATGCACTCCTTAACATTTGTTGAAAGCTTTAGCGGTTCGAATGTGTCAATCATTACTGCGTATTCTTCGGTATCTTTTTTTCCGATAGATGCTTCAGTTTTTCCCGGTTGCGGACCGTGGGGAATTCCCATCGGATGCAGAGTAATCGAACCTTCTTCTACTCCACTGCGGGACATGAAATCTCCGTGCACATAATAAAGCACTTCATCGCTATCAACATTTGAGTGATAGTATGGTGCCGGAATTGCATCGGGATGAAAATCAAAAAGTCGTGGTACAAAATTACAAATAACAAAATGATCTGTTGTGAACATTAAATGCACCGGCGGAGGAAGATGAATCTTTCCAACTTTCGGCGCGTACTCTTTTAAGTTGAACGCATATGGATAAAGAAATCCATCCCAACCAACAACATCAAAGGGATGATGAGGTAGCATGTACTCAAAAAATCTGTTCGCAACTTTGAGGATCAGTTTAAATTCGCCCGACTTATCAATTGGCTCTGTGAAGTGCGGTGGGCGAAAATCTCTTTCGTAATATGGTGCGTCCTCCGTTAATTGACCATCTTCATTTCTGAAATGACGCGGAATTTCAAACGGCGATGAGGATTCGATAATCAACAACTTATTATTTTTCAAATCGTTGAACTTTAGTTGATATGTTGTTCCCTTTGGAATCACAATATAATCCCACGCTGAAAAAGGAATAGAGCCGTACTCCGAAAGACAAACGCCTTCGCCCGAATGAATGAATACAATCTCATGCGCGTAACTGTTGCGATAAAAAATGTCTGTCGCTTCGGTAACATTCGCGGTAGAAATTGTGCAGTGATCATTCTCCAAAAAATTTTTTCTTGCAGAAAGAAAATTTCCGCTTGATTTCTTTTTATTAGTTTTGAAATGATAATACTTCAATGGTGCATCGATCCAAATAGATTTTTCGAATGGAAATATTTCTTTAATTGCATCAACTTGCGGGGGAGAATAGAGATGATATTTGTTCGAATAAATTCCCGAGAATCCTTTCGTGCTGAAAAGTTCTTCGCGGTATAAACTTTTGCCATCTTCTTTAAAAAAAGTGATGTGACGTTTTGGAGGAACATTGCCGAGTTTTACATAATAAGCCATAAATTTTCCTCAACTACTCTTTATCAAAATTACCGCGCAAAATTTGATCGCGCTCAATTGATTCAAACAGCGCTTGAAAATTTCCCTGCCCGAAACCTTCCGCGCCTTTTCTTCGCTGAATTATTTCGAAGAAGAAAGTTGGTCGGTCTCCTATCGGTTTTGTAAAAAGTTGGAGAAGATAACCATCGCCTTCAAGGTCGCAAAGAATTCCATACTTCTTTAGTTCGTTAATATCTTCATCAATCTTCCAACCTTTTTCTTTCAACATTTGGTAATATGTGTCGGGAGGATTGGAAAGAAATTCAACCCCGTTTTCTCTCATATTTTTTATAGTTTCTATGATGTTGTCGGTCGTAATAGCAACGTGTTGAATGCCGGAACCCTTGTATTCATCAATGTATTCCTCGATTTGCGATTTCTTCAAACCTTCATAAGGTTCGTTAATCGGGTTGCGGATAATTTTATCTTTCGATCTCACAACTTTAGAGAGGAGAGCGGAATATTTTGTAGAAATATCTCCCGCGCCGAATTCCAAAAATGTTTCAAGCCCGAGAGTATTATTCAAATAATTTGCCCAAAGATTCATTTCATTTTCCCTAACATTTCCAACGATATGATCGACTTGCAGCAATCCGGTGTCGAGAGTTGACAGATTTATTTTTTGTCGCGCTTCGCCAAATCCCGGGCGAAAATTTCCTTTGTAATTATCATTATTAAAGAAAACAATTTCTGCATCATCATAAAGTCGAATTGCCGCTTCTTCAACGAATCCATTTTCATCCTCAATTTTTTTTGGAGCGCGAAAGGGAATTCCGCCATTCTTAATTGCTGTGTTATAAGCGTGATGAACATCATCAACATCGAGTGCCCAACGTTTAACGCCATCGCCGTGCCTTTGAATGAAATAGTAATAATCATAATTGTTCGGATTTATTCCCGAAGTGATTAAAAATTTCAATTTGTTTTTTGTGAGTAGATATGAAACTCTTTCGCGGTTGCCGGTTTCGGGTCCGCTGTATGCTTCAATCTGCATCGAAAAAGTTTTTGCAAACCAATACGCCCACATCTTCGCTGTGCCGACATAAAACTCGACGAAATGGTATCCGCGAATTCCCATATTGTTAGACATGTGTTCTCCTTTTTTTAAGGGTTGATATTAATGTGTATCTTCAATAGAAGTGATTGTTTCCTTTACAGTTTCCAAAACGATCGTCGTACTTGTTGAACTGATTGAAGTAATCTTTCCGATTTTGTTTCTTAAAAGATTAGAAAGTGCTTCGGTGTTCTTTACTTTAACTTTGATGAGAAAGCAATCCTCTCCGGCGACAATATGAACTTCCTGCACGTCCGATATTTTTGAAAGCTCTTTACTTGTTTTCAAATCTACTACCGGACCGGCAGCACGAACATGAACAAAGGCGACAAGATTTTTATCTATTGCTTTGTCGTTCAGCTTCAATGTGTATTTTTCAATTATTTTTTTCTTTTCCAGACGCCGGATTCTATCCAGCACAGCGGAGGGAGCCATCTTAATTCTTCGCGCAATTTCTGCGTTTGAAATTCGCGCGTTGCTTTGAAGAATAGTCAATATTTGTTGGTCGATATTGTCGATCATTCGGAATTATCTTTCCTTTTTGGAATAATCGTTGCAAATATATCAATGTTTTATAATTCCTTGCAAGCGTTCTTTTTTGTTTTTCCGTTGTCGTATTTTTGACAAAATCGTTTCTTACAAGGAATCTTTTTTTGAAGTACTACATTTAATCATTCGATTTTGTTTTATCTTTGTTACGAAAAGAATGAATTGTGCGAAGAGTGATTTTGATATTACTCGATGTGAATTATTATTTTACGCTGTAAGTTTTAATCATCCTCAAAAAAAATTAGAGAGTAAAGCATGGCTGACACAAATCAACTAAAAACTGCCTACGAAAAAGCGGCTGAAAACGGGATAGACCCCCGCTGTATTCCTCAAAAGCTTTCCGGTTTAGTTCCCGTTCATGATGAAATTATTTATCCGAATTATACGCAAGTGGAACAGGATACCTGGAATATTTTATTTAACAGACAACTCAAATTTCATGAAGGAAAAGCTTGCGAAGAGTATATACTTGGAACAGCAAAGATGAATTTCGCTTCGAATAAAATTCCTTATCTCAAAGAGTTGAGCGAAGTATTACAAGCGGAAACGAATTGGAAAGTCGCGCGGGTTCCTGGCTTAATTCATGAAGAAAATTTTTTTGATCTTCTTCGGCAAAGAATTTTTCCATCCACAGATTATATCCGCGGCAAAGAAGAATTGGATTACACTCCCGCACCGGATTTATTTCATGATATTTTCGGACACATGCCTCTGTTGACGAATCCGAGCTTCGCTAATTTTTATCAGAAGTTTGGAGTTGCGGCACTGAATGCAAAAGGTGAACAGCATATTAAGTTGGAAAGATTTCATTGGTTCACAGTCGAGTTTGGATTGATAAAAAATTCTTTAGGGATGAGAATTTATGGAGCAGGAATTCTTTCTTCGCTTAATGAAGTTCAACACGCTTTATCTCGTGATGTGCAAGTGATTGATTTCGATCCCGAATTAATTGTCAAACAAGAATATGAAGTATGGCATTTGCAACCGTTGTTGTTTGCAATCGATTCATTCGAACAACTTGAAGAAGGTTTTAATTATTGGGTGCAAAAAGAGGGCTTACTTTAATTTCTATAAAAATGTAAAAGGAAAAATATGTCGTTATTAATCGGTGATAAAGCACCGGATTTTGTATTGTTCAATCAAAAAAAAGAAAAAGTGCAACTAAGTAGTTTCAGCGGAAAAAATGTTTTGTTGATGTTTTTTCCATTCGCAAACACTTCAGTTTGCACGAACGAAATGTGTACACTACAGGAAGATTTAAATAAATTCACAACATTAAATGTGGAAGTGCTTGGAATTAGTATCGATAGCCCTTTCGCACTTGATTTATGGGGCGAGAAGCTCGGTATAAAATTTAATTTGCTCAGCGATTTTAATAAAGAAGTGATAAAAAAATACGATTGTTATCACGATGTTTTTGGAGCCGGTAAATTTGATTTTCAACTCGTTGCGAAACGTTCTGCTTTTGTAATGGATAAATCGGGAAGCATTCGTTACGCTGAAGTTCTTGATAATCCCGGAACCGAACCGAATTACTCTGCAATAAAAAATTGTTTGGAGAGTTTGAATTGATGATCCAAAATATTTCCCCGAACGATGCAAAGAAATTGATCGATTCTACTCCCGATTTGAAAATTATCGATGTCCGCGAAAAATGGGAATATGAAATTGTTCGTTTGAATAACGCAGAATTAATTCCGTTAACTGAATTCAGAAATCAAGCAACCGAGTTGAACCCCGATGATAACTATCTGATATATTGTCATCACGGCGCGCGAAGTTTTTCTGCATGCAAATTTCTTCTTCGTCAAGGATTTAAAAATCTTTTTAACCTCGATGGCGGAATTAACGCATGGCAAACCTCAGTAGAGCCTGAATTAGCAACGTATTAGGAGTTGATATGTTAAAAATTGGAGATAAAGCCCCACAGTTTAAAGTGAAAGATCAGAATGAAAAAGAAATAGCACTGAAAGATTTCGCCGGAAGAAAAGTTGTTCTCTACTTTTATCCAAAAGATATGACGAGTGGATGCACGAAAGAGGCGTGCGATTTTACAGATAGCATCTCTCGCTTCAACAAGATTGACGCGGTTGTGCTCGGTGTCAGTGCGGATTCCATTCTCAGCCATAAAAAGTTCAGCGAAAAATATAGTTTGAAGTTTTCTCTCCTCGCGGATGAAGATAAAAAAATTATTCAAGCCTACGATGTATGGAAAGAAAAAAGTATGTACGGAAAAAAATATATGGGCATCGAACGAACGACTTTTATCATCGATGAAAAAGGAAAGATTCTAAAAATCTATAACAAAGTAAAAGTACCCGGACATGTTGAACAAATTATTTCAGATTTGAAAAATTAAAATGATTTACGTTACCCGAAGAGAAGTTTTTAGTTCTTCACACAGGTTATTCAATCCGAATTTTTCTGATGAGAAGAATGAACAGATTTACGACAAGTGTAATAACTTGAACGGACACGGACACAATTATGTATTAGAAGTAATTGTTGCCGGCGAGATTGATTCGCAAACCGGTTATGTTATCGATCTTAAAATTCTTAAAAAAATTATTAGAGATAATGTTATCAAATTAGTCGATCATAAAAATTTAAATCTCGATGTTGAATTTTTGAAAGATAGAATTCCCACTGCAGAAAATATTGCCGTCGGAATTTACGAGCAATTGAAGCCACTTTTGCAGTTGCCAAATGCACAATTACATGCGGTCGTTTTGAGGGAGACTGAAAATAATTTTGTTACTTATTATGGAGATAAAAAATGAATCTTGAAAAAATGAAAGACCTGACGCGCGAGATGTTAGTACAACTCGGTGAAGATTCCGAGCGAGAAGGTTTGCGAGAAACACCGCGAAGAGTTGCAGAAGCGTATCAATTTTTAACGAATGGTTATTCTAAAGATATTAAGAAGATTGTGAACAACGCAGTCTTCAACGAAAAGTATGATGAAATGGTAATTGTAAAAGACATTGATTTTTACAGTCTCTGCGAACATCACATGCTTCCGTTTTATGGGAAAGTTCACATCGCTTATGTTCCAAACGGAAAGATAATCGGGTTGAGTAAAATTCCGAGAATTGTTGATGTCTTTGCGCGAAGATTGCAAGTGCAGGAAAGAATGACGCAACAGATCGCCGATACAATTGATGAATGTTTAAGTCCGCGAGGAATTGCGGTTGTTACGGAAGCGTTTCATATGTGCATGATGATGCGCGGCGTTGAAAAACAAAATTCATCCGCAACTACAAGTGCTGTTCACGGCATCTTTAAAGAAGATACAAAAACCCGGATGGAATTTTTTAATCTCATCAGAAAAAGAATAAGATAAATGAGTTCATCGAGTAACATCTGGATTACAGGCGCATCATCCGGCATTGGTAGAGCCGCGGCAATCGAATTTGCAAAAACCGGTTGCAATATTTTCGCTTCTTCACGGAGAGTAATTGAATTGGAGCGACTCAAAAAAGATCTTAACAAAGAAAAACTTGATATTAATATTCTCCCGTGTAATGTTGCCTCGCGGCAGAATGTTGAACAAGTTGTGAAATCTATTTTAGCTTCACAAAAAAAAATTGATTGTCTTATTAACAATGCAGGCATCACTTCATTTAAAAAAGCAACCGAGAATTCTATAAATGAAATTGAGGAAATAATTCATACAAACCTTCTCGGCGCGATATATGCGATTAAATCTGTAATACCTTCGATGATTGAGAGGGGAGACGGGATGATAATTAATGTTCTTTCGGTTGTTGCAAAAAAAGTCTTCGCCGGAAGTAGTGCATATACAGCATCGAAACTTGGATTGCTCGGTTATACGAATGCGTTATGTGAAGAATTGCGAGAACACAACATTCGCGTTATCAATATTCTGCCCGGTGCTACCGATACGCCGATGTGGTCTCAAGATTTACGAAAAAAATATAATGAAAGAATGATGCCCGCAGAAGCAATTGCAAGAACCATCGTGAGAACATTTTTTGAGAGGGATAATTTAGTTGCGGAGGAGATTGTGTTGCGTCCCGTTCAGGGAGATTTATAAAAAAAAAAGACTGCACCGAGTAATCAATGCAGTCTTGTGCGTGCTGTGTGGATTTACCAGGGACAAAAAGTTCCCCGGTGAAAAGATCTATTCCGTTTCATATGATTCTTTCTCATTGGACGAAAATCATCGCGCATATCATCTTTTAATTCAGCCAATTTGGTTCGTTGTTCTGAAGTTAAAATGTCGCGCATATCCATTCTGTGGTTTGCCCATGAATCGCCGATTTTAGTTCGTGCGGTTTGAACTTTTTTGTGAGCTGATAAAAAATCATTTCTCGAATAGTTACCATCATTCGTTAATTGCTTTAAATCGAGTTGAGCTTTTTCGAGTTCCGATTTTAAATCAACCATCTCTTTTTGGTGCTTGATTCTCATATCATCAAATTTATTTTCTTGTTCTTCGGTAAGATTTAATTTGTCAAAGATGTAACCTTTACCGAAGCCTCTGCCGGGCTGTGCAGAGGAAAACGTTGCAAATAAAAGAGTGAATAACAATGCCGAGAATACAATTTTATTTTTCATTTGTTTATCCTTTTTAATTAATGTTTTTGAATTTGAATTATTGACAACTTCGTTTGCGAGTTGGTTTAATATTTGGTAAGGAATTAAATTTCACCACGGTAAAAAATATTTTAAACCGCTCAAATCAATATTATGTCTATCAATCGTAATACAATGGTTTAATGCAAAGCAATACAGAAGATTTTGAATTAGTAAAAAAATTTATCGACGGTGATCAAAGCGCATTCAATAAAATTGTTGGGAAGTATCAGCAAAAGATTTATTGGGTCGCACGCAGAATGACCGGAAATCACCTCGATGCCGATGATGTGGTTCAAGAAGTACTTTTAGTTATTTATGACAAACTAAAATATTTTGAGTTCCGTTCATCTTTATTTACATGGATTTACAAAATTGTTTCTACGAGAAGTATTAATAATATTAACAGAAGAAAACTCAAAACCTTTTTCTTTATCGATGAACATGAGAATTTTGATTTGAAGAGCAACGATGACTTTGTAACTCAATTGGAGAACAGAGAGAAAATAAAAAAAATTGAGCAACTGCTTCAAAAAATTCCTCCCAAACAAAGAGAGGTTTTTGTTTATAGAAATTTTGAACAACTCAGCTATGATGAAATTGCTGAAATTACAGGTAAAAGTGTCGGTGCATTGAAAGCAAATTATTTTCATGCATTGGATAAACTCACAAAATTTATGGAAAAAGAAGATGAATAAATATAGAATCAACATTATGCGTTTCCTCGATGGCGATATGTCTTCCAACGAAAAACAGATTTTCGAGAATGAATTACAAATGAATTCAGACCTCAAAAGAGAATACGAAAGAATCCGGCGAACGTTTGAGTTTTTTAATCCCAAATCGTTAGACCTCAATTCACACTACTATCAAACAATTCTTCCGAGATTTCATGACAGAAGAATTGGAGGGATGAAAACTGAAGTTCCGTTCATTAAAAAATTTGCTTTCAATTTCTTACCGGCGGTTATAGTTTTGATTGTTACTTATATCGGTTTTTCAAACATCGCTGTAAATAACCAAACTGCAGATGAATTCCTCTCTCAAAATCGTAACTCCATTGCGAGCGAATTGAGCGATGAAGAAATTATGATTCGCTACGGTCAAACTGCGGATATTATTGAATCTAAAATTGCCGAAGAAAAACTTGACAAAGAATTTTCTACTTTATTTTCGGATACTGATTCCGAATTGTATTTATTCAACTCTTCATTGACAGAACTTTCATCACTCTTTGAAAACTTGAGCGATGATGAATATGAAGAATTAATTAGTTCTATTGATATTTAAATTTTAAGGATGATATGATGAAAAATTATTTGAAGATTTTAATCACGCTTTTTCTTGCGTTGAATCTCAATTCTTTTGCGCAAAGAATGAACATGAATGACGATGAACGACCGAAACGCCTTGAACAATTCGAACGCATGAAACTTCTTGAAGTTTTAAATATGGAAGAGGAGATTGCCGTAAAATTTTTTACGCGGCGAAAAGAATACAAGGAGAATCTTCGTCTTGTTCACAAAAAAATTGAGGATGTGAGTAAAAAACTTGAAGACTTGATTGATGACTCGAAAAACCAAAAAGATGAAATTCAAAAACAGATTGATTTCTACTATTCGTACGAACAACAAATACTAAAATTGAGACAAGATTTCAAAGATTCTGTTCGAGAATTACTAACCGATGAGCAAATTGCTAAATATGTAATTTTCGAAATAAGATTCCCCCGCGAAATACAAAAACTTCTTTTCGAAAACAGAAAAGGAATGCGCCCTTAAACAAAGCGATTTTATTCTTGCATTTCTGAATTTACGAACATAACTTTGCAACGTTTTTTTTGCGGAAGTGGCGGAACTGGTAGACGCGCACGTTTGAGGGGCGTGTACAGCAATGTGTACGGGTTCAAGTCCCGTCTTCCGCACCATTTTTAATGCTCAACTTAAAGGAAAGTCATGTTAAAAAAGACTTCAAATACTTTAATGCTACTTCTGTTTTTCGGATTTAATCTTTTAGCACAAGATATGGACCCGGATGCGGCTAAAGCATTCAACTCCGGTAACGTTAAAATGAAAGCCGGAGATTATCAAGGTGCCATCGCAGAGTATGATGTCGCGCTTGCAAAAAGCAAAGATTATAGAATTTATTACCAAAAAGGAATCGCCCTCAAAAAACTAAATAAGTTGGATGAGTCGGTTGCCACTCTCAAATCTTGTATCGAGCAAAATCCAAAATTTGATCTCGCATATAATGCTCTCGGCGGTTCATATTTTTCTTTGAACCAAATGGAATTGGCAATAGAAAATTTTCAAAAAGTTCTCGAGTTCTCCACTAACAATTCAGTGAAGGCAAAAGTTAAGGAATATATTTCCCGCTCCTATGCTAAGTTAGGGCAGAATGCTTTAAACGATGGCAATATTGAACAAGCATTATCTCATTTACTTAAGTCGGTTGAGAACCACAATTTTGACGCGGCTTATCTTTCGCTTGCAAGAGCATACAGCGAACTCGCAGAGTGGGATAAAGTAATTTCCGCTTGCGAAAACGCCATCAAGTATAAATCCTCAATCTCGAAAGGTGGACCTTACTACTACATGGGTATGGCTTACAAAAATAAGAGTGATGTTACAAAAGCAAAGGAAAATTTTAATCTCGCTAAAGCTGATCCCTCTTATAAAAAACTTGCCGAATATGAACTTGATTCTCTAAAATAATTTTAGAATCAGTTTTCATAATTTTTATTTTTGTTTCATGGAAAGAATCTTTTGTTGAATAAACTAAAGATTCTTTTTTTATTTTGTACCCAACTTAATTTTGTTAATTCTTCAAACCATGATTTCTTTGAGCTACTATAATTTGAGAATTTGTGCCAAAAAAAAATACTGACATACTAACTTTTGACAAACCGAAAAGTCTTTTGATATTTCTCTCTACGTTTGTATCGGTTAAGCGAGATTATGATTATCTCCGTAAGTTAATTCGCATTGCTGATCAACTTTCAGTACCACTCGATGTAATTTATGAATCTCTACTTCAAACTTATCTTTTCGCCGGATTTCCTTCTGCGTTGAACTCACTTCAAATTCTTAATTTCAAAGGTGAAGGGAAAGTTATATCAATACAAACTGAAATACTTAGAAAATTTGGATTGAAAAATTTCAAAAAAGTGTACGGAAACAAAACTGAAAAACTTCTACAAAAGGTTGAAAGGTTTTCAAAAGATTTAGCAGATTGGATGATAATTGAGGGCTACGGAAAAGTTTATTCACGTGATACACTAAATTTTGCCGAGCGAGAACTTTGCGCGGTCGCTTCACTTATTCCGCTTCGGTTTGATGACCAACTAATTTCTCATTTTCATGGATTAGTAAAATCAAAATTCAATATTGAATTCCTTCATGAATTCTTACATGTTTTGCGATTCATCGGTTACAAATCTGATAGCGATTATGCTATTCAACTTTTTGAGAAAGTGGCGGTGAAAAAAAGAAAATGAAGATCTTCATTGCCGTTGCAATCATTTCAGCTTTATTTATACTTATCGAATTTCTTAGCCGAAAATCTATCATTGAAAAAGAGTTCGGAAGAAAAATGCTGCATCTCTTTTCGGCATTGGTCGCAGTTTTCTCACCGTACTTAGTTGAGCAGAAAATCTATCTCGTCGTAACGGGAATCAATTTATCGATCATAACCGTAATACTTTTAAAAAAGAATTTACTTCCGGCGATTGATAGCCGCGAACGAAAAAGTTGGGGAATTTTTTATTTTACGCTCGCTTACACACTATTAGTAATAATTCTCCCGTACGAAAAACTTTGGGTGATGCAAATTACTTTTCTCATACTTGGTTTATCGGATTCAATCGCGGCAATTATTGGTTTATCATTCGGGAAAAAATATTTTTATTTAACGAGAGATAAAAAATCAGCTGCGGGCTCTTCGGCATTTTTTATTACAACAATAGTTATTTTTTTCTCGACAAGAATAGAAGTTGTCTCTCTGTTCTTATTTGGGATAACTTTTCCACAGCTAAATTTGCATGATTTAATTGCCGCGGGAATATTCTTTTCAATAATTCTCACAGCAGTCGAAGCAATCTCTTCCGGCGGTAGCGATAATTTACTTATCACAATATTCGCGGCACCTTTAGTCTACTTATTCTTCTCGTCAAATTATTTTGGAATAGACTTCTCCATAATTTTATTATCGATACCGTTGGCAATCGGCGCGGCAGTTTTATCTCATCGATTTCGTTTTCTAACGCTCGATGGTAGTGCGGCGATGCTCGTTTTGGCACTGCTTTTATTTGGTCTCGGCGGTATAAAGTGGACTTTGCCAATCTTGTTTTTTTTCATTTCTTCAAGTCTTTTTTCAAAATTGAAAAAAAATATTGCAGCACATGGCAATTCAAAATCTAAAACGAAAAGTGAATCAAGAAACTATATGCAGGTGATATCAAATGGCGGAATCGGTGCAGTTTTAGTTTTGATAAATTTTTTCACACAATCTGAACTTTGGTTTTATATTTTCGTCATAATTGTTGCAGTTGCTTGCGCGGATACGTGGGCAACAGAATTCGGAACAAGATTCGGAAAAAATACTATTAGCATTATTTCATTTAAAAGAATTCAAGCGGGAATTAGCGGAGGTATCTCATTTGCGGGAACTGTCGCCGCCTTCGCCGGGAGTTATTCTGTTGCATTAATTTCCTCTTACTTTATCTATGACGCAAGGATTATCTTTGTCGTAGTTATGTTTGGATTTTTTGGTTCTATCATCGATAGCATTCTCGGCGCAACAATTCAAGCTAAGTATGAATGCATGAATTGCAATCTCGTTGTCGAAAAAAAAATGCACTGCGACGCCAACGGCAAGTTATTGAGTGGTTTTCATTCAGTCAATAATGACTCCGTAAATTTTCTATCGGGCTTCATTTCCGCAATAATTTTTCTTTTTGTTTTTCTTAATTGATGAATTTCAAATACACTTTTATAATATTTCTTTTAGCTTCGGTGATAGCGATTGCACAGGAGAAAGATAAACTTTTTACTGAGGCAATGTCTGCTTTCGAAAAAGGATTTTACCAACAATCATCAATCATGCTTGAAGAATATTTAAAAACTAATTCTTACGATGATGAAAAAAAATCCGCCGCACATTTTTATTTGGCAGAAGCATATTCGTTCTTAGGTAATAGCGAAGCGGCTCTCGGTCAGTATGAATTAATAATCCGACAGCTTAAATTTACGCAATACAGAATGCGCTCACTTTATAGCGCGGGAACTATTTATTTTTCTAAAAATAATTTTGTATCTGCCCGTGAAAGACTGGCAAAGTTGAATGATGATTATATCTTGAATGAATTTTTCGGTTCTGCACAATATCTTATTGGCGAATCTTTCGCCAATGAAAATACACTTGATAGTGCAATCCACTATTATGAGCAAGCTATAACCAATCGCAACACAAATAAATTTCTCGATTACACGATCTATTCCTTAGCATATACATTCGAAAGACTTGCGAAATATTCCGAAGCGGTTTCATATTATGATGAACTACTTTCTTTCCATCGAGAGAGCAAACTTGCATCTTCGGCACAAATCAGAATTGGTATTTGCTACTTCAAATTAAAGGAATATGATAGTGCTATCCTCGAATTGTTGAATCCATTGGTGAACACGCTTCCGAATGAATTGCAAGCCGAAGCAATTTATCTTTTAGCAAACGCATACTATCTCGTTGGAGAATTTGAGAACGCTTCAAAAACTTATCTCGAAATAATTACACGATTTCCTTCAATCGGAATTAACAGTCTTGTCAAATATTCTTTGGGGTGGTCATACTTTCAACAAAAAAAATATAACGATGCGTATAAAATTTTCAATTCGATTACAGAAGGTGATGATTCCTTAATTGTGAAAGCATTTTATTGGAAAGGGGAAGCAAAGAGATACGCCGGCAATGATGATGATGCACTTAAAGTCTATTTTGATTTTTTAAAAAAATTTCCTACGAATGAATATGTGAAAGGTGTTGAACTTCAAATTGGAATTACTTTTTACAACCAGAAAAAATTTGAACAGGCAATTCCTTATTTATTGCGTGCCACGGGTTCAACCGATAAACATCATCGCAATAAAGCGTTCACACTTTTGGGAGAGATTGAACTCAACAGAAAAAATTTCAAACAATCCAAAAAATATTTTGATGCGCTCGAGGATGAATCCTATACTTCGGGTGATGCAGAGTTTCGTGCGTTGCTCGGAAGAGGTATTACAGATTTTTATGAAAAAAAATATGATTCGGCAGTTGAGCGACTTCTCGATATCGATTTCCGCGCTCCGAATTTTGAGCATGAGAAAGTAAGTTTCTATTTAGCGGAATCATATTTTTACAAATCAGATTTTTCCACTGCGCTAAAATTTTATGCGAAGATTGACAACAACCATCCTGAACTTGGTGGACTTGCGCTCTACGGTCGTGCGATTTCTTACTTTAATTTACATGATTACAAAAACTCGATCTATCAACTACAGGATTTCTTAAAGAAATTTCCGAGCGATAAGAAAGTGAACGAGATAAAAATCAGATTAGCCGATAGTTATTTTGCAGAAAAAAAATATGAGGATGCGATTAAGATTTACGAAAATTTACTCAGTACAAAAGGTATTTCGGACAAGCCCGATTATGTTCATTATCAATATGCTTTGTGCTTGTTTCGTGCGAATAAAAATAATTTGGCAATCCAAGAATTTGAGAGAATTGTAGTACGATATCCGCGCTCGGCTTACGCTGAAAATTCGATTTACCTTTCCGGTTGGATTTATTTTCAGAACAGCGATTTTACAAATGCGATTGCCAAGTATCGCTATCTGCTTGGCTTTACAAGAAATCAAAAACTATTGCCGCTTGCGTATTATTCCATTGGTGATGCCTATTTTAATTTGGGGTTGTATGATTCCGCAATAGTTAATTATAAATCAATCTTGAACGGCTATCCACATTCGAGCTATGTTTTCGATGCGCTCAATGGAATTCAGTACAGTTATGTCGCACTTGGTAATATGGAAGAAGCTGTTGCTACGATTGACGATTTTGTGAAGAGAAATCCTTCCGCCACATTTGCAGATGAACTCTTGAAGAAAGGTGAATTGTATTATAGTCTCCGCGATTATAAAAATGCAAAATTGAGTTACAAAGATTTTGTCGGAACTTTTCCGAAGAGCGAAATGATTCCGCAAGCATATTACTGGATTGGCAAAAGCGCGCTGAACCTTGCCGAAACTGAGGAAGCAATTTATAATTTCAAAATTGTTTTCAATAATTATTTGAATGATGACATAGCCCCTTCTGCAGTTATTGAACTTTGTACGATTTTTAATTTGCAAAAAAAATATGAAGAGTCGATATTAATTTATCTGAAAGCAATCGGCGTGTTAAAAAATTCTTCACGCTTACCGGAGCTCAAATACATGTTGGGCGAAACGTACCTGCTATCGGGAAGCGTTCCGAAAGCATACGACATTTTTGACGAAGTAGTAATTTATCATGATAAAAATATTTTCGCAGATAAATCGAGAATTGAACTTGGCATTATCGAAATGAACGCAAAACGATTCGACAATGCGTTAAAACATTTTAACGATCTCACTTCAAAGCGAACTGATGACATCGGCGCGCAAGCACAGTACTATCAAGGCATGGCTTATTTGCTTCAAGGAAAAAATCAAGATGCAATTACTTCTTTCGTACGAGTAACAAATTTATTTTCTAAGTACGATGAGTGGGTTGCGAAATCTTATCTCGAACTTGGCGCTGTTTATGAAAAAATTGGCGATAAAGAAAAAGCAAAAGAAATGTATAGAATTGTTCTTACAAAATTTAGAGATGATGACTTCGGTAAAGAAGCACAAAAGAGATTGAAGAAAATAAAATGAAAAAATATTTAATTGTACTAATTATGTACTCTGCTTTTTTATTCGCACAAGAAAAGGATAATCCAAATGTCGAATTACCCGATTTTGTAATCACCGGAAAAGAAGCATTCATAATGCCAAAAGCAGAAAAAGAAATTCCGCCGCTAATCTCAACTGTATCAGATACATATTTAAAACCGGTTTTTCCCGCAGAGGATTTAGAGGTTCGCGAATTCTCCGACCCTTTAAAAGCCACTCCGGCAATTAAACACGTAATACCTTCCGAACCCGCGTCAATTAAGCTCAGAATGGGATCTCTCTTTTTACCTTCGGCAGAATTATTTTATAAATCACAGTTTTGGGGACTTGATTTTACATCCTTCACTGACGCAAAAAACAGAAGAGCTTTTGAAGAAAATGGTGATGCGTTCTCAATCAATCAAAAAATAAAGTTGGAAAGAATTATTCCGCAAGATGCAGAATTTTTATCCGGTGCAAAGTTTTTTATCAACTCTGATTTTGTCTTTAACAAATACAAAATGTTTGCAACAAATCCCGTTTTAAAACGAAATTGGTACGATGCGGATTTTGAAATCGGTTTAAAAAATCTTTCGTCGAATTCATTCTCGTATAGTCTAAGTTTTGAACCAAAGATATTCAATCTCGAAAGCGATTTCTTTAATTTGTTGGAAACTTCCCCGCGAAACATCATGAAGAAAGAACTCGAAACAACCGAACTCAAAACTTCCGGTTTGATGATCATCTCATTAGGAAAATTAAAATTCAATCTTCTTGGCGATTTTGCAACTCACAAATATGAGTTTGGTAATTCAATCATCAATAATAATTTCTTCAGCGGAAACGGTTCCTTCGAAATTCCATTCTCCAAAGTTTTTTCTTTGTCATTCGGTTTGAACTACGCAAAGTTTGATACTTCATCATTTACAGGCATGAAGGGAAACCTTTCCTTACTTTTGGATAAAGGTTTATCGCTTTCACTTGGATTAAATTCAAACGCACATTTGATTACTCCTTCAATGTTCTTTGCAAATAACCATTATTTATATCTTCCTTCAGCCGCGTATGTTTTGATGGATGAAAATAATAAAATATCGATGTCGCTGCGTTATGAGTTCGATAAATATTTTGAAATACAAATCGGCGGAGAAAATTACAAATCCGAAAATTCGCCATACTTTGTTCCGTCCGGTGATGAAAGATTTACAATAAGCCGTGACACTGCTACTCATTCTTCTGCATTCTTGAAAATGTATTTTCATAAAGGACCGTTAGGTTCACTTTATTTAAGCGGCAAGTATCAAGATGCAAAAGCAAACTCAGGAAATACTTTACCGTATGTTTCAAAAATTTCTGTCGATGTTGTTCATTCCAATAAAATATTGGATGATTGGCGCGGTAGTATTTTCTTTCATTACAATTCCGGTTACTTCCTTGATATTACAAATCAAAAAGAGGAAAGTGGAGAGTTCGATATTGGTTTGGAAGTTGAATATCTCAGCGGGAAAAATTTTTCTTATGTACTTGATGTAAAAAATATTTTGAATCAAAAAAGGTTTGAGTATCAAAACTATGTAAAACCAGGATTGAATATCTCGTTTGGATTAAACTATACATGGTAGTAATTTTCTTTTGAAATTGAATTTAGTTAGATGAACAGATCAGAAGTAATAAAAATAATTGTTAAAGAACTTGGCATACACGAATCCGATTCTCAGGAATTTATGGAAATCTTACTTGCAAAAGTTTCTTCCAAAATTACAAAAGGGGATAAACTCGTAATTGATAATATCGGTTCGTTTGAATTTATATCCGATTCGCAAACCTTCGGTTTAGCCGCCTCTGAAGCGGATAAACTCGACTTCACTCCCGCAATAAACTTGGGATTTGGTTTGGGTTCTGTGCAGTTCGAAGTCCCATCTCTTGTTTATGATGAACATTCCGTCATCGATGCATTTTTTTCTTTGAGCATTGCTAAACCGGTTATAAATCTTGCTGCAACCTCAGAGAATGTGAAAAATGAATATTATCAAACTTTCGACAAGCGAAATACTTTTGAACAGATTGTCAATCATCTGCTTTTCTCTGCTAATTTAATTCAAAATGATTATTATAAAACCGAGACATTTCCAAACATATCGCTCGAAGTTGAACCAACCGGAAAACTTTCTTCTATCAAACACTCAGAATTTGAAGAAGTTCGTACGAGTAAGATCGACGATCTCGGAATTAAACTTCAGTGGAAAAAAGAACTCGATGAAGAATCAATTCTTGATATAGATTTAACAAACGAAAAACTTGAAGTAATTGAAACTAAGGAAGATCTCGTGAACGGGTGGGATATTGGAAAACTCACTCCACAACCTGATCTCCACACAGAACCTATTGCTATCAATTCGGAAGAAGATTTTAGGCGCGTAACATCGGCTACTCAAGAGTTAAGCGTCGATTTAAGCGAACTTAGTTCTGAACTTTCCGCATCAGAAGTAGATATTCCAAAAGTGGAGGAAAAAGAAGAAGAAGAAAGTGATTCGTTTTTTGATTTTGATTCATTGCTTCGTGAATCACTCGTTGAAAGTGTTTTGAATGCCGAGCCAATCGAAGAACAAATCTCCGAACCGAAAGAAGAAGATGACGCGCTCAAGATAGACCAAAAATTTATTGACTTGAAAGAACGCTCCGAAAAACTTTCGAAGCTACCTCGTTTTCTTGATGTTCGTCGATGGAAAAAAACGGAACAATATGTTGATCCTTTCGCTGACGAAGGCACTGCCGGACCTGCGGTTGTTCAGAAGAGAAATAAAGTTTGGTACGCGCTTTCTTTTTTAATCGCTCTCTCGATGTTCAGTTTAGTTTATTGGAAACTTTACGGAATTCCTTCGTGGGTGATGGATACTAAAACTAAAGTCGAAAATATTATTCCCAAAAAGATTTCACCAAGAATAATTGAACGGGATTATAGAATTCCTCTTTCATATCCTTACGATAAAAGGAATATCGCATCGGCATCGTTAATTCCAAAGTTAGCGCAACAGAATGTAGTTCTTCCCGAAAAAGATGAAGGATCAAATCAGAAAAACAATTCTTCAATTACAAAAGAAGATGCGAAGAATGCGGCGAAGGATGATAAAAAGGAGACTCCGAAAGTTGAAAAGAAGGAACCTCCGAAGGTTGAGAAAAAGGAATCGACCGTTGAGAAAAAAAATCAAACTGACGGGAACAAAAGTGTAGAGAAAAAAAGTACAACTCCCGTAGTTCAAAAAGATAATTCAAAAAATGTAAAGGATAATATCTTTATCGAAAACGGAAAATATGTTGTGCAAATTTCTTCATGGAAAAATAAGACGAAAGCTGAACAGGAAGTCGCGCGGTATTTGAAAAAAGGATTTCAAACATTTTTAACGCAAGCAGAAATTCCGGGGAAAGGAATTTGGTATCGCGTTCGCGTCGGTTATTTCAACTCAATGGAAGAAGCTGAATCAGCGGCTTCAAAAATTTTTTAATTAAGTAAGGAATAAAATGGATCTTCTCTCTGTATTTTTAAAAGGCGGCTTTTTAATGTGGCCAATTTTATTGTCTTCAATCGTTGGTTTGGCAATTGCGATTGATAGATACATCGTCATAAGAAAAGCAAAAATTAATGCGCCAAAATTTCTTGTAAAGATTCGAACCATGTTGAAGAAAAAGGATGTGAGCGGTGCTGTTGCTTTTTGTCTTGAAGAAAGATCTCCGGCATCGAACATCATTCGTAAAGGATTAAAAAAATATCCTTTCGGTCATCAACGTGTGAAAGAAGCGATTGAAGATGCAGGGAAACAAGAGATTACAAAACTTGAAAAAGGTTTATCGATACTCGCTACCGTTTCAGGAGTAGCGCCGTTGTTAGGTTTTCTGGGAACGGTAACGGGAATGATTTCTGCTTTCATGCGTATTGAAGATTTGCGCGGTGCTGCCAATCCGAGCGATTTAGCCGGCGGTATTTGGGAAGCACTCATCACAACAGCTTTCGGGCTCGCAGTCGGAATTGTTGCGTTGATAAGTTACAATTACTTTCTCGCCGCGATAAATAAACTTGTTGTGCAAATGGAAATCATCTCCAACGATGTTGTTGATACGGTTGAAGAGGTTCTCACCGGCAAAAAAGTCAACGATGATGAATTAGAAATCGAAGTGTAAAGAAAATGAAATTCAAAGTTTCGCAACAACCACTTTCTGCTTTTAGCTTCTCCTCGCTGACCGATATTGTTTTGTTATTGCTGATATTTTTTCTCTTAACTTCTCAATTTGTAATTCAAACAGGGGTGAAAGTAAAACTTCCGGGCGCGAAAAATAATGAGCAGGTTACCGCTTCAAAATTTATTGTTACGCTTACGAGTGACGGAGGAATTTATCTCGGAAATGAAGCAACTGCAATCGATGAACTCGGTGCTAAACTTGGTGTTTTGAAATTGCAAACTGCCGAGGAGAATTTGATAATCCGTTCAGATAAATCTGTGCCGGTTGAAAGGGTGATTCGGGTTATAGATGCCGCACGCGGCGCGGGAATCGATAAGTTCACTATTGAAACAGAAAAAGAAAAATTGTAACGAACATGACTCTCACCGAAACAAGAAATATGTCTTTCACATTTTCTATGTTGATTCATCTCTTGATGCTCGTCGTGTTTTATTTTTTTCAAATCAATCTTGAGTATGAACAAAAAGATTTTTTGGAAATAGATTTTGGCTCGGGGGGACTTGCAACTTCTTCAGGTGCAAGCGGTACGCAGTTAACTGATCCCGCAGTAAAAGAACTTTCTGAAGTTGACAAAGAAAGTGTATCGAAGATCGATGAAACCAAAAATGTTGATCTCGTAAAAACTAAAAATAATTCCGAAGATAATTCTATCCCGCCGATCGAAAAGAAAAAAGAAACGACAAAAGAAAACACTTCCAACAAAGAATTATTCGGCAACAAAACCGATGGGCAGGGGAGTATGGGTTACGATATTGAATGGGGCGGTGCAGGAAAAAGAAAAATTTATAGTTACAAACTTCCCGAATATCCCGGCGGTGTTCAAAAGGAAGCAGACATTCGTTTGCGTTTTTCAATTCTTCCCGATGGTTCGGTCGGTACTATTTTTCCACTAACGAAAGCCGACACAAAACTTGAAAATGCGGCGATCAATTCATTGCGTCAATGGCGTTTCGAGCCGTTGAACAGTAATCAGAAACAAGTTGAACAATTTGCGATTATTGTTTTTCCGTACCGGCTTTCTTAACGAAAGTATCTTTATAATAAATTTTGTAGAAGAAAAATTCTGCAATCAACAATAGCGTCAAAGAAAAAGTATCACGATCGAAATGAAGCCCGAAGCCTGCCGGCTCCAAAACTGCTTTCGAAATCATACTTGTAATTGACCAACCGACTGCAAACAAAACTCCAATCAAACCAATATTCATTAACCCGGCACCAATGCCTTCATCCTGCCACTTCTTTGTAAAGATGATTAAAGAAAAAATTAAATGAAGGAAAAATATAAATGCTGAAATCATGAATTATGCTCTCTGAAATATTTTTTGTTGATGTAGGATGCACCAAACAAACCGCCGAGTATTCCGAAGATTGAATCGATTATCAAATTATTAATCAGAAGAAAAAAAGTATAAAGCAATGAGAATCCGGTTGAAGTTATTTCATGTTCAATTCTCCGAAGCATATTCATAGTTTCTTCTTTTACTTCGCCGAGAGAAAAACCGGCGAGCATTAATTCTATTTGGGGAAGTGCTTCAATCATATCGTTGGTGCGGGAAAAATATGTTACGAGAACATCGAATACAGTACTGAAAATAGCGGCGAAGAAGCCGGTCGCCAACCCTATTAACAGCGCTTTTTTGTTCCTCATTTTTGAAGAAAAATTTTCAAAATAAGATTCGAGATATACTGCAACTGCCGCACCGAGAGGAAGTATTAAACAACATCCGAAACTTCGTAGCCCGGGAATAATTAGTAATACGCCGACTGCAAATCCGGCAACGAGCGCAGGTGAAATATTTTTTTTGGTCATACGCCTTTTTTAAGAAGATGTGAAAAAATAAAAATGCCGGTAATCGAACCGAAGAATAATCCGGTGATGAATGCAGTAGTTCTTGTGTAATTATAAATTCCGAATGTGGTTGCCATAACATCAAGTAGCATCAACAAACTTGCGATGAAGAGAATTTTAAATTGTTTCTCTGAAACAATATTTTTGAAAAATAATAAAATGGTTGCGATGAATCCTCCGAAATAAATTCCGAAACAACGACTACAAACCAAACTTTCTGCATCACCAATTAAGAAAAGTTTTTGTGGTGATTGATGACAAATATTACCGGTTAATAATTTTCCATATGCCGCTAAGTAATGAAAAAATGCGAACTGCTTCGATATGATTTCTGACGAAAGAAATATCAGCCACATAGCCGCGAAAAGAGTAATTGCAATTTTTATTCTCATGCGCTAATAAGTCCTGATATTATTTTTTTTGTAAATAATGATTTTTTTTTGCGTCAATATCTGTATGAAATAGGCATTCCCTTTTGTATCACTTATTCGACTCTGTGGATAAGGATCGAACGAGAGTCCTTCTATATCGGGATTATCAACAGTCAACTTGTATTGAAAAACATTAAACGGTGTGTTTGCACTTAAATAGCCGTCAGAGACTGAAATAGAGACAACTTCATTAACAGTTTTTATAATTTTTATTCCCGTACCGAATGAGTTGAAAATCTTAATGTTATTTTGATCAAGAATGTAAATGTTGTTATCTGTGTCGATAGCGATGTCGGTTGGAAAATCTAATCCAAATCTGCCATACTCAAATCCGCCGAAGTTCATCGCATAATCGCCGATGGAATTGAATTTCACGACTCTCTTGTTTTCCGAATCGAGTACGAATAAATCGCCTTGTGATGATTGCACAACTCCCATTGGAAAACCGAATCGTTTTGATTCGTCATTATCATCGCGTGTGTAAAGCGTGCCGATGTAATTTAAGTTTTTATCATATCGCTGGATTCGGTGATTGTTATAATCCGTTACCCAAATGTTAAGCGGGTCTGCAAAAACATTTATCGGTTTATCGAATGTTTCATTTCCCCAGCCGTAGCCGCCGATTCTTTTCTTTTCGAGATTGTCTTCAAACAAAATAACTTCGTTCGTTAGGTCGTCGGTAACAACAAATTTTTCTTTGCTTAAGAAATAAAAACTTCTCGCGGAGGAAAAATTTCCGATTTCACTTACCAATCCAAAAGTTTGTGCAAACATTGAAAGAGGGAAGCACAACATCGAAATAGTTAATATTAACTTCTTAAAAATCATAACACAATTTAATTAAAATGATTTATTATCTCCGTTTGATATGCGAACTCGAATTCCTAAATTTGCACAAGAGGTTTAAACTTCTTCACTGCCCTGTGGTGTAATTGGCAACACGTCTGACTCTGGATCAGAAAAGTCTAGGTTCGACCCCTAGCAGGGCAGCGAATTTATTTTTTTAGTAGCGAAAATATTTTCTTCCCGATATCATTAATCGCATAAGTTCCCGAAAAAATTTCACTTCCAGGTCCATAAGCAAAAACACTCACCGTTCCCGCCGTGTGATTGCCGCTTAAAAATTCAAGCTGAAGATTTGTACCATCGAGATTTCCCTCCATGATTGCCATACCTCCCGTTTCATGATCGGCGGTAATAATAACAAGCGTTTCGCCATCTTCTTTTGCAAAATTAAAAACAGTTTGTATCGCTTTCGTAAAATCATCCATCTCTGAAAGAAGATAAACTGCATCAGTATCGTGACCCGCCCAATCGATTTGCGAGCCTTCAATCATTAGCAGAAATCTTTTTTCATCGCGGTTAAGATTTTCAATTGCGATTGCGCAGAGTTCATCCAAACCATAATTTCGTTGTGATGCCTTTGGCAATCCTTCACGTTCGAGAAGTCCAACTATTTTTTTTGCATTTCTGTTTTGCTTCAATTCTTCCAGCGAATTAACAACGATATAATTTTTTTGTTTGAGATCGGAAATCAAATTCATTCCATCGCTTCTTGTCCCGCGCAAATTTGTCGGAAGAAATTTATCATAACCGCCGGCAATTGCAATATCCACATTCGCATTTGTGAATTGAACGGCTAATGAATCTTCATACTTTCGATGCGAAACGTGTCCATAAAATGCGGCGGGTGTGGCATTTGTTAATCTGCTTGTTACAACAATACCCGTTGACATATCAACACTTTGCGCATGATCGAAAACTGTCGGTAAGTTTTCACTTTTGGGAGAAACCGAGATTGCTTCATAGTTCACTAATTCGCCTGTTGCAATCGCGGCAGCACCGGCGGCGGAATCGGTGATAAGTTTATCCGCACAAGTTGTAACACTCAAACCTGTTACGGGAAAAGCAAAGAGAGGGTGCATCTTATCCTTTAATAATGCGGTTGAAACGTAGTTGTGCCCCATTCCGTCGCCAATCATTAAAATAATATTTTTTGGTTTTGATTGCGCATTCGCCTCCGAAAAATTCAAAGCAAATAACAGAATTGAGCAGATAAATGTTGAAACAAAAATCGTATGAAGTTTTAAGGGAAAAGACATTCGCATCCTTACATAAATAATTCTTAAAAAGTTTTTTAGAAAATATTAAATCCATTAGAAAATTGTGTTAATATATTTTTATTTTTGTTTTAAAAAGAAATTGGAAAAGAAAAATAGTTTGGAAATTGAAAGCGCATCATCGGTGATAATTCCTGATAAGTTAAAGAAGAAGTTGAGGGATAGAAACATCCATACTTTTGTGAGCGATGGAATCTGTTTTCTGCTGACCGAGTATCCTCACCTCGATGCATATATGGTTGATGGAGAGCATCAAATGTGGTTTCCGGTTTTTCCGAAAATAAATTTTCGTACACGCAAAGCTGATTTTTTAAATTCAAATTCAAGTAGCGTTTGGCATTCCAATTCTGCCGATGAAGAAAAAATAAATTCGGTTATAAATTCAATTCCGGTTGTAATAAGAAATGAAATAAAAAAGTTTAAAGATTCTCATTGGGAGTTCGCACTGGCGGCTGTCAAAGGAAAAATCTATTTCGAAAAACTTTTAACGACTAATCCCGCACTAACCTATATCATTGTTAATCTTGATAAGCTCAATCCTGCATATTCACCTTTTTCCGTGCTTGATTATACTGAAGCAATGGTTTTGAAAAAGCAGAAGAAGATTCTTTCTCATGCGGGATTCGAAGTTTCAGACTCATTCGTAAAATTAATATCTGAAATCACAAGCGAATTTTGTACAATTCAAAACTTTGAACGACTAAAATTTATTGTCAATCATAAGACGGAAGAATATCTATGGATTGCCGAATTCATTCTTCAAACGAAAATTATTCCGAAAAACTTCGACATATTATTCAGGATGAATTCATACTCATTTCATTTTTTAAGTGCAAAAACAAAAAAGCAAATATTGCAGTCAGTTGAAAAAATTACAGCCTTGCAAAAATTCTCAAGAAACATTCTGCGGATGAGAAGTTTGCGAATGAAACCTCACACTTTAAAAAGTATCAAAAATCTTGATGAGCTAAACCAAAGAATGGAAACTGAGATTGAGTACATTGAAACAAATGTGAACCGTCTGCCAGCCGCGCCGTTCGCGGATGCAGATTATATTACGAGTATCAAAACCATAACTGAATTAAATGAATGGAGCGCACGACAAAAAAATTGTGTTAACACTTATTCAAATAAGATAAAAAATTTAGAAACAGCGATTTACAAAATCGAATATCCCGGTGAAGAAGCAACACTTGAATTAAAAATAAGAGGGAATCAGATAACTATCGGCGATTTAAAGGCAAAAGCAAATATGCCCGTAAGCAAAAATCTAATAAACTTTGTAATGCAGTGGTTTGAGAGGGAGATTGTAAAAATGAATAGTTGATTAATTAACTCGTGAACCGATGACTACTATTATAGTCAAATGACTGGAATTGTAGTCGATGGATGAGACTAAAACCGAAATTTTGTAATATCTCCCTCATTTCTAACGCCAGTTTCATTGTTGCAACACTGATTTGATTTAAAATAGAAAAACCTCGAAATCGGGATGAAAACGAGGTTTAGTGGTGGGCGCTGAAGGACTTGAACCTCCGACCCGCTGATTATGAGTCAGTGGGGAAGTTCTAATATTTGAAAAATTTCTAAACATTTTTTATTAGTCCTTACTTTTTTCCTTACCAAGCTTTTTTGGTTTGTGGTGAATAAATATTTTTTGTGAATTGAAAATGTGAATCGTCATTGCAAACATAAGTAAATTTTTTTTAAGTTAAAAAGTTCACTCCGCTTTGACGGAGTGAACGTATTATGATTATGCCGCGGGTGAATATTGTTGAACGAATGAAAGTTTATCTTCGATTGGCTCAAGCGCGCTAAATAATTCTTGCAACAACTGACGCAAATGATTCAATTGAATGTGATCAAGTTTTTCAATTTCAGTTTGTGAAGTAGTGCCGAATATTTTTTCAATGATAAGTGTTTTAAGTTGCTTATCTGCTTTACTTCGCGCATCTCCTAAACCGAATTTATCAAACAGAGCTGAAATTTTTTCAACTTCAATTTTTCTTTGCAGTTGTTTTTCAAAAAATGCTTTGTCTGTGGGAATAAAATTCTCGGCAGATTCGGAAGCGATTTCACCGACAGGTAGACCTTGAATGAAATTTATAACCGGTTTGAATTCTTTAAATGAGGGCATTAAAAAGATTTTACCGTTTATCTGATCGCTTCTATCTTTTAAGATATAAGCAAAAATTTCTTTAACGGGTTTTCCATCTTTGTAAATATCATCGGAAGTCATCCAAACATTAAGATCAGTTTCGTAAGGAGTTTCTCCGGCAATTTTCATTTTGAAACCGGATTTAACAAAAGAACCTTTTTCGGTTACGTTACCATTTTCGTCTTTTGTATCATCTTCCTTTTCATACTCAAAACCGCCGCGACCGGTGAAAACAATATTTCCTTCAGTGTTGACGAACTTCTCGGAAAATTCTTCATTCCAAAGGGGGAGTATTTTTCCCCAATCTTGAAGCGTCATAAATTTTTTATGATTCGCTTCGCGATAATCTCGGATGTATCGATAATAAATTTTAGTTAAAGAATCGATGAAGAGAAAAGAGACTTCATTTGATTGCAGAAATTTAAAAGCCTCTTGAACATCTTTTAGAGAAGTGGTTTCTTTAGCGAAAGCATCGATTTTGTTTTTCTTGAAAGATGGGATTAGGAAGCGCGAACCTTTTTCATTATCTAAAATAAGAATAGGTTTAGAAAGCTTCATTTGTTTGTAAGCGCCGACGATGAACTCGAACGCAGTGCGGGTTTTGCCCGCACCTTGAAAGCCGCCGAAGCTGGCTTTGATAAAATGATTTTTAGAAACAAGTTGAGAAGCAAAATTTGAAAGTTGCATTTGTTACTCCTTTGCAGATTGGTGATTGATTAAAGATAAATGAGAAGAGGAATTTTGAGGATTATATTCATCCGAGTTAAGTTCCTCAGTTTGCGAGATGTCAAAAACAGTAGTTGTAAAATAGCGGAGGTTATCTGCGATGGTAGCATTTTCATCATCCGCATTTTGTGAATTACCATTTTTAGATTTTTGGGAAGGGTAAAAAATTGTGAAACCATGTTCACCTTTTTTTACAACTCTGCCTTTGTTGATCCATTGTTTAAATCCCGCGAGAACAGTTAGCGAAATATTATTTTCATTTTGAAAAACAATTAAGCAGACATTAGCGGGAGAAAAGAGATGCCCTTCCGGGTTGATCAGCGGAAATTGTTCCGCGAGTTGTTGACGTTGATTTTCATCAAGCGATTTGAGCAATGAGAGAAGATTTTTCATCAATTCTTTTTTCTTCTCGATCTGCTCATGAGAGATTTTTCGTTTCATGCAGAAACCTTTCTTTTATTGTGAGTGAGATTTGAATTAAAACAGCCGAAGCCGTTGATGATGGAATTATATTTTCTACGAAGAGTTTTGAGAGAGTTAAAATAAATTTTATAGTTATTGATTATATCGGGTGTGATAACTTTAATAACTTTATAAATACCTCTTTTACCTTTTTGATAAGTGCTGCACGTGGTGAAATATTTTTTATTTGTACGAATGAAGAAAGCGAATTCATCCGCTTTTTTAGGATTGGGGAAGTAACACCAAACGAGGGAGGAGGCTGGGGAATGTGTGGTAATTTTAACGCCGAGACAGCCGAAGCGAAGCGCGAGCGCAAAGACGGAGATAATATTTTTTTGTTGTTGCATGGGAAGCACCTATCTGTGTAAAAAAAAAAGTGTTAAAACCGCATATCGACAAAAAAGGGGAGTAGTTGTAAAATGGTCGCCGAAAAAGGTGGCTGGCAAGGGCGGTTTTTTGCTGTTTGTAGTGAGGAACGAACGAAAACAAACCGAAGCAAAAACCGTTTCATATACCCTTGCCAGACGGATTCCTTTTCGGCACATATTGAAGTCTGCGGTTTTAACACAGGTTCAAAGAATAGCGAAGCAAACAATTTGGAAAAGAAGTGTTATCGAACGGAAGGAGAATTGAGAATTGAGAATTGAGAATTGAGAATTGAGAATTGAGAATTGAGAATTGAGAAT
>CAYMUL010000008.1:127535-142606 GCA_964393605.1 uncultured Ignavibacteriaceae bacterium
TGAGAGTGAAGGGATAAGAAAAAATTAATTTTTTTTGAAGCCGAACGTTTATCAAATACCTAAACGGCTTTATAAAAAATTACACCAGAAAAAGGAGACTGATGCGAGCAAATAGTTCTTCATATAGTACAGCTAAAAATAAAACTACAAAATGTTGTGAACTTTTTGCGAAGCGAGAGCGGAAGAAGCAATTGATAATTGAGAATTGATAATTGAGAATTGATAATTGAGAATTGATAATTGATAATTGAGAATTGATAATTGAGAATTGATAATTGATAATTGAGAATGGAGAATTATGTTGGCGTGTAGAAGCAAAAGAGTTGGTGTGAATGACGAACGACAGCGAAGCGTAGTGAGTGAAATGGATACTAAGCGAAGGCGTAAATTTTGATTTAACTACAAAAAGTGTGACTGATGAAGGCGTGCTTTTTATAAAAGATGTGAAAAAAGTGTGACTCGTCGAGGCGGACTTTTTGGTGAAACGGATAAAAAAGCATGACTGAAGAAGGCAAACTTTTTGAATGAGCGGGAAAATTTATGACTGAGCAGAAAATAAATTGAACGAACGAAGCGGAGCGAAAAGAGAGGAATGAATCGCCAACTTTTTTGCCCATTACTTTAGGCGAAAAGTGTTTGCCTTAAGGATGCAGAAAGAGCAAACTAAAAAAATGAGACTGAGAATGAAACTGAAGATTTTTTGTTTGCGAGCGTTTAGATTAAAGGCAAACTCTTTGAGCCTTCCCTTTAGCGAAGGTGAAATTAAGCAGATTCAAAGAAAAGCGGTGCCTTGATGGAACAGATACCATTGCAGTTATCACCGAAAGCACCGGCGAAATCGATGTTAGAAAAGAATAAAACATTCGGATCACCGGCGTTAATATCAAAGAATAAAATGCGAGCAGGGTTTGTAGAGAGAAGTGAAATATCAAAATAAGATTGGCTAAAGTTAAAAGAAGGGGGGAGGAAGTTATTAAAAATGTATTGGCCAATGTTGTCACGTATAGCAGAGGGATTGAGAGAGGAACCAAATGTCAGCCAATTGCGTTCATAAGTTTGAAGGTTGGGGTTATTAGTACCGGATTGAAGCCATTGAAAGCGGCAGCAGAAATAGACACCATGAAGATAGACGAAAGCATTTAGAGGTACATCAAGTCCATCCGAAAAAACTTTGATGATGGGAGAAGCGGAATTTTTCACTTGATAGAAAAAATCGCCAGAGAAATAGACGTTGAATTCAGAAGAATCATTGCCGTAACAATTGAAGAGAAGGCCAGACGAATCAGCTTTGAGAGTAGTTCGACCGAAGGAAACGATACGTTGGTTTTCTTTTAAGTTAAATGGACCAAGGTGAACGGAGTCATCACCAAAAATTATTATGGTATCGCCGGTTGCGGCGGAATCAAGAGCGGTAGCTAAAGAGGAAAAATCGCAATTAGAACTACCGACAGTGAAAACAGAATTCGGTTTAGGAAGTTTAGAAAGGAGTTGCGATTGAATATCAGAAGTGACAGAAGAGAGAGTTTTAAACTCACTAAGAGATACACCATGATTTGCCAAAAGATTAGAAATTTTCCGCATAAAAAATACGATGTTAAATAAGTTTAATACGAAGGAGTTGGTTAGCACCGGTTGTAGCATCGAGAGCAACACCGACAGGGAAAGTTTCATTAGCAGAAGGATCCACGTCAGTATCCGAGACTTTGCCGTTATCGGTAGCGCGAACCCAAGCACCAAGGGTGATAGCTTCATTGCAGAATACGAGAACGATACCGGCAACAACGACGGTGACTAAATTATAATCGGAGGCACTATCGAAAGTAGTTTCAACAGGACAGACACCGATGGCGCGTGAAGGGTCAGAAGTAGAGGCACCATTAGCGGCGATGCAAGAATGAGCCGGGATTGTGTAAGGGTAGTCGACGGTTGCAGAGAATTTGACGGTGGTTGTTAAAATTGGCTGTTCGGTTTTCATAGAGCTATACCTTTAATTTTTTTTGATTTATTTTTTTTAGGCGAAGAAGTAATTGGGACTTCTTCATGCGATTGCGGAGAATTAGGAGTTGGGTCAACGATGGGCAAAAGAAATTGCGCAAACTCTTCGGGCGGAGTTTGAAAGTCAACGAAAGAATTTTCTTTGAGAAGTTTTCCGTTGTGCATGAGGTCGGTTCTGATAATTTTGTATTTCATGGGAATTAATTAATAATTAATAGTTAATAGTTAATAATTAAGAGTTGGTGTCGTTGATTAAATAACCGGCGTCGGAGCCGACAACTTTTGCAGTGAAAATATCGGTGTTGCGCACGATAGTAACTTTTCCTTTTTCATCGTAGGTATCAACTAAAGGATAATTTTTCTTTCGAAGCGTATAAGCAAAAGCGGGTTCGAAGTAAGAACGCGGCGCGTCGCTTTTAGCGGAAGGAACGTAAGCGACAACAACATTATCTCCCCAAAGATCAGAGAAGGTATCGTCATCGCTTGCATAAACGGCGTCGCCGACGATGAGCGTTTCGAAGTTCAAAAGATTTTTCAGCAAGTCGGCAGTGATGACAGCGTGCTGAGTGTATTTAATTCTATCAACAACTGCGGGATGATTTTTAAGGGCTTTGTAAGCGGATGCGCCGAGCACACAAACATTGGGACGTTTAGCAATTTTAGTTCTGATAGCTTCTTTAGCGGTATCGAAAACAGCGAAAGGATCAGATGAAGGGTTTGAAAATTTATCTCCGCTGCCGAGAGTAACTTTATTTCCGGAGGGGAAAGTGGAAAGATTTTGACAGAGGTCGGCGATAATTTTTTCGAGACGCAAAGCAACGCCTTCGACGACAACATTAGCGGCGTGAAGTTTGAGGGGGAAAACGTCCTCGTCAATTTCTCGGTAGTCCATTGGATATTCGAGGTCGTGTTCGGTAAGAGAATAATCGATAGTAGATCTGCCTTCGGGAGCGATGCGGTTAGAGTTAGCGCGGATGGCGCGTTCGGTGTTATAAATCTTGAAAGCCTCTTTAGAGAAGAGAGGGATTTTGCCGCCTTCCTTTTCGACGTCAACAATGGGAAAGAGAGTTGCGCCGACGAAAGAGGCGTTAGAATAACCGCGGACACACTCGGTTAAAACAGGATCGACAATACGAAGTTCGGATAAGCGGGACATATTTAATTCCTATTAATTAATTTTTGAATAGCTGATGTATAAGAGATGTTCTCATCCTTTGAAAGCGCAAGCGCTTTCTTATGCAATTGGTAAGATTCGGAATCGACATTGAATTCGGAATAATTATCTTTAGCGGAGTTGGAATCATCTTTAAAGGAGAGAGAATTAAAATCAATCAATTTAGGGAGAGAATCAACAGTAGCAGAAATTTGATTTTTAACTGATTCAACGAATGAGGGATGAGAAAAAGTTACTTCAGAAAAATTAGCGCCCGAGACAAAATCAAGCAGGGAAAGAAAATTATTTTTTAGAGAAGGAGTTAGAAAACCATCGGAGATTTTGGAATCGAGAAAAGATTCAAAATTAATTCGGTTGAGTTTATAATCGAGTGAATTAATTTGATTAATAAGAGAAGCTGCCGTTTGCTGGAAATCATCGGGGACTACTTGAGAAGAAGAATTAATCGGCGCGGCATCGGGAATATTACGCGAAGTAAGGAGCCGTTTAATTTCATCCAGAATAGAAAATTTTTTAATAGGGGAGTTGAAGCAAGAAATATCAGAATCATCGAAACAAAAAGAATCGAAAGAAGAGTCGGAGAAGGAAATATCTTTTAATCCTTTAACGGCGGGAGCGGCGGCGCCGAGAAAACCGACGTGATTAAGAGAGCCGTCGGGGTTAAGAGAGATGCTGCGTTTTTTATAAAGGCCGGCTTTGAGCGCGTCAAGAAATTCGGGGACAAGATTTTTAGCGGAAGCCACGATAGTATCGCCGACACGCTTGAGGGAATCGATCCATCCGAAGGCTGGGCTGTTATCCCTCGGATGGCCGATTACGATAGGGGCTTCGTGAGAGGCAGGGTTGTAAGAATTGACGATTAGGTCGAGGTCGGAAGCTGAGAAAGCGCGAGTAATGCCGTTATCGGAAGTATGAGTGCCGGATTTGAAAATTTCGAATTCCATAAAGATGCCTTAAAACTAAAAGTGAAAAGTGAAAAACTAAAAGTGAATTAATTTAAAATAAATGATTAAATAACTAAGGCAAAGATAGGAATTAACTTTAATAAAAGCAAGTATTATTTTATATTGCATAATAAAAAAAAGTAATTTAGTAATAATAGTTAATTTTATAAGGTTAGACATGCAGCGAAAGAAAAAAAATAATAGTGAAGAAACACGAATTGAAAAATTGTCAGGATTCGGGTTAACGAATAAAGAGATAGCAGACGCGCTCGGGTATGATGAAAATACATTGAAACGAAACTTTGAGATTTTTTTAATAAAAGGGAGGATTAATCTCAAGGAGCGCTTGAAAAGGAAACAGATAGAGACAGCGATGAAGGGGAATGTAACGATGTTAATCTGGTTGGGGAAACAATATTTAGGGCAGAAAGAAAAGATAGAAGCAGAAGGTGGACTTGAGATAACGATAGTGCGAAAAGTATTAACGGAAAGGACGCACAAAGAAAAGTGAATGTGGAAATAAGTTATCATCCAAAGCAGAACGAGATATTTTTCGACAGCAAGAAAAGGTTTAACGTAATTGCAAAGGGGAGAAGATTCGGATTAACGAGAGGGTATGCGAATTATGTTATTGAAAGGATGTTGGAGAATGTGAGTCCCATACTTTGGGTAGATACAATATTTGGAAACATAGAGAGATATGTAGAGAGATATTTTATGCCGGTGATGAAGCAGTTGCCTCACGGGATGTGGAGTTACAACAGAAATAGAAATATGCTGGAGATAAATCAAGCGGTATGTGATTTTAGGTCTGCGGATAGGCCAGAGAATATAGAAGGTTTTGGATATAGGTTGATAATAGTGAACGAAGCGGGAATAGTGTTGAAGAATAGAAATTTGTGGACAGAGACAATATTGCCGATGATCTTAGATTATAAAGCGGAAGTATTTATAGGTGGTACGCCGAAGGGGATAAGGAACAGACGGAGCGGTGAGCAACATTTGTTTTATGAACTATACAGAAAAGAGGAAGAAGGGAAAGAGAATTGGCGGAGTTACAATTTTTCAAGTTATGAGAATCCGTTATTGGAAAAAGAAGAGATAGATGAACTTGCGAAGGAGTTGCCGACACAATTGAGAGAGCAAGAACTCTACGGCAAGTTTGTAGAGAGAGAAACGAGCGGAATAATAAAGCGAGAATGGTTCGTGCAAAAAGAATTTGATGAAGATGAAAAATATTTAAGCGTGATACAGAGTTGGGACACTGCATATAAAACAAAGGAAGGAAATGATTATTCCGTATGTACAACGTGGGGAATAAAAGATGAGGGATATTACTTGATAGAAGTTTGGAAAGAGAGGGTTGAGTTCCCGGAGCTAAAGAAGAAGTGTGTAGAGTTGAATGAGAAATATCAGCCGAGCGCAATATTGATAGAAGATAAAGCGAGCGGACAGTCATTAGTGCAAGAGTTGAAGCGGGAAACATACTTGCCGATAAAGGAGATAAAGGTGGATAGGGATAAAGAGGCGCGAGTGAATGCAATAACACCATTGATAGAGAAGGGGAAAGTGTATATAAAAAAAGGAGGGGATTGGGTAGAAGATTTTTTAAGAGAGTGTGAAGATTTTCCCGATGGGGAGTTTGACGATAGTGTTGACAGCATGAGTCAGTTTTTGAATTATGCGAAGTTAAAGAGTAAACGTAGTGATTATAGAATGAAGCATTTCAAAAGGAAAAGTATAAAGAAATATAAAAATTATGTGGAGTAAAAAATGAAATCGATAGAAAAAGCGACAAAGAATTTGTTGAGTGAAATAGCGACAAGAAATAGTTTGGGCGCGACAATGGTGTATGGAAAGAATGTGCCGGACCCGGATAAGATATTGCGAGAGTGCAACTACGATTATGAATTACTACGAGATATTATGAATGATCCTCATGTAATGGCGACGATGCAACAGAGAAAAATGCAAGTGCTGCAAATGGGTTGGGAATTAAATTATGGTGGTGATAAGGGGATAAAGCATAAAGCACAGAGGATGCTTGAGGAATTACAGATGGGGAAAATTATGAGTCAGATGCTGGATGCAATATTTTACGGATTCAGCGTGAATGAAATTTTGTGGGAGAAGCGCGGAAAGGAAATAGCAATAAAGGATGTGGAGCAGAAGCCGCACGAGTGGTTTATGTTTAACGGCAACAACGAACTGAGGCTTCGAAAGCGACGGGGCGGAAGTTTTGTTTTTGAGGAGGGATTGGAACTGGATGAGAATAAATTTATTTTAATCCAACATAAGCCGACGTATTTGAATCCGTATGGAGAGAAAGTTTTGTCGCGTTGTTACTGGCCGGTGAAGATGAAGCGGGCGGGGATACAAGCCTGGCAGAATATGGTTGAGCGATATGGAGCGCCGTTTTTAATCGGGCGATATTCAACGGGCGCGACAGAGCAGCAGAAGGATGAATTGATGCAAGAGTTAATCGGAATGGTGGAGGATTCAATCGCGGTGTTTGAAGAGGGATTGGGAATTGAAATAAAGGAGAGCGCGCAGTACGACGTGGGACAGATATATGAATACTTAGTGGATTTTCACAATAAGGAAATCTCAAAGGCGGTGTTGACTGTTACACTGACAACTGAAGTCGGAAAAGTGGGGAGCTACAAGGCGAGCGAGATACACAAGGAGATGCTGAACTATCTGGGCATGACTGATAAGAAATTGGTGGAGCGGGGTCTGAACGGACTGCTTGAGCGTTATTGCAAAATTAATTTCGGAGCGAGCGAATCGCCAAAGGTGAAGCTGCAAAAGAAGGAAAATGTAATTGAGGTCTCGCCGGAACGCGATAAGCTGCTGAGCGAGTTGGGCGTGAAGTTTAGCAAGGAGTATTTTATGAAACGGTATAATTTAATGGAGGGAGATGTGGAGGGAATGGAGAATTGAGAATGGAGAATTGAGAACAATTAAAAATTACAAATTAAAAATGAAAAAATGAGGAGGGAGAAGTTTGGTGTAGCTGAATGGAATAGGACGAAGAGGTCGGAGAGGACAGATAAATTGAGAATGGAGGATAATTAAAAATTACAAATTAAAAATGAAAAAATGAGGGAGTGCAAAATGCTGTTAGAATTATTTATAAGTATGCGAAAATAAATTTAAAGTAAGATGTCGTCGGATGTGAAGAGGAAGAATTCGAAACTTCCGAGTAGTATAGTATGTTTGCCAGATGGAAGGAATGCTTTATTACTAACCAACAGTCCATCAACATATACTCCAAGCGAACTGCCAAGATCATAAATCCAAATATCATTAAAAGAATTAATTATTGCGCAATGCCGACGACTGATGGATTTATTTGAATTTGTAAAATCATTTTCCTTGTTTCGTCCAATCGAGATTATAGCTTTCTCAGAAACAAAGCGATGATTACCCGATTCGATTATAATTTTATTATTTTTTTTAGATGAATTGAAACGGAAAGATTGAAAAAGAAATTTTTTTTTCATGTCATCGGCAGTGAACCATGAGTTACTTTCATCATCAAGAAGGGAGATGTTATATTCAATAAAAGGGTTGTTACCAGAGTGGCTGCGGTATCTATCGAAGATGGAGCGATCGCTATCAGTTCGGAAAAGATTAATAAGAAAAAAATTATTACGAAAGCAATTGGGAGTTTTAATATGTTTGATAGATTCGAAGATATCAATCGCGAGATCCAATCTTTCATCCATACGGAAGTAACACTCTAATAATAAGTTATAGGCTTCCCAATCGATTGGATTAAGTTGAATATGATTTTGAAGCATTGAGGCTGCCTCTTGAAAATTACCTTCATCAATATTTATTTCTGCCAATTCCTTTTTGGCATTAACACCGGGATTAAGTTTTAAAGCGCGGTCAAAATATTGTTTTGCAGATGGAATATTATTTGTCTTCAAGTGATAAGTCCCCGCTACAAAATTACCAAACGCAGAATCGTCGGATTGCAAAAATCCTTGTAGAAAATATTTTTCTGCATCGCGCCATTTTTTCCGAGATATTGATTTTAGGGAATTTGCAAAGAGAGATTCGGCGGAAATATTTTTTTTATTGATGATGAACGGAACGCTTTTAGTTTGGAGAGAATGAGAAAAATCAGAAGCGGATTGAAAACGAAATTCCGGAAGCGGGTGAGTAGCTTTAATAATAATTTCCCGGAGCCAATTCGGTAAATTATTTGGAATGAATGATTGAGAAAATTTTTGCGACAGAATTTCTTTTTTTGAATTGTAAATGAAAGGCAGATGTCCAAAAATCATTTCGAGAAGCGCCAAACCGAGCGAATAGGTATCATAATTAAATTCGAGTTGAGGATAAAAATTAGGATCATTGGCTTCTGGCGGGAGATAGAGAGGCGTACCGCCGAGAGTATTGGAAACGCCAAAATCAGAAATTTTAGGTTCAAAGTTTTCGCTAAAGAGAATATTGCTCGGTTTGAGGTCGCGATGCACAATCAGTTGTTCGTGGATGTAGGAAAGTCCATTACAAATTTTAATTGTTAAATCAAGCGCTTCATCTATTTGCAGTTTGGCGTGGGACAAACGGTTTGCAAGTGTTCCGTTAGGACAGTATTCCATAACGAGGTGCAGTCTAGAATTTTTTAAAAAGTGGTGATGAAATACTACAACGTTCGGATGCAGAAGTGAAGCAAGAAGTCGAATCTCGCGAGTAATATCATCTTCAGTGAAATTAGCGTTCACAAAGGATTTGATGGCTACATTGCGATTAGCGATAGTATCGCGAGCTAAAAGCACTTTACCAAAAGCGCCGGAGCCTAAAACTCGTTCAACAGCATATTTCCCGTCAAGCATAAAGGTTTTTTATAGATTAAAATATTAACCCATGAAATATAAAACACTGACGAAGAATACTACAATGATTAATCTGTCGCAGTGAAATTAAAGCATACCATTAGAATATCTGATTTACTTCCAAAGGAATGTGTTCGCATCAGCGCTGTGCTGGCTTTTGGATTTTTTTTCACCACGGAGGGCGCGGAGAGGCACAGAGTTAATACACTCCTCGCTTTATTCAATCTGTTCTGAACAAGCTCGCAGACGGCATAATACACTTCTTCTCGCTCTGCTCGGGTTAAGCCGAGTGCATCGAAAATTATGTCGTCCAGCGCCTTTCTGTCCGGCAGCGGAATTGAAGCGACAAAAAATAGTCAATATATATTTTACAATGTCTTCGTCATATACTTACAAGGCTTTAAAATCAAAATCTGAAAATATAGAGGAGTAAAAAAGTTTGTGATATTAATCAGTTCAAATGGGAATGGAATGAGCTTATTAACAGACGCATGGTAGTATGGAGGTAGTTTGTCCGTTTTAAAACATTAATTTTTGCTACGGTGAAACTAAAAGGCGTAGAGAAGACCTAAGATTTTGCTTGAAAGACATTTTAATTGGAATTAAATTAGCGCTAAAATTAAAAGAAAAATTTCTCATCTTTCCATTAGGATGAAAGAGATCGAAAGACGTTAGCCCCAGATGGCAAATGTCATTTGCTTAATAAGCGACCAGCAGAAGTTCGTTCCAAAAGCGAACTCACTCATTGAGGCTGGTCGTTCCTTTTTTATGGCCACCTTTGAATTTTGCAGTCAGCGCCATTTTTAATTTTGCGCCAAATCTTTCTACATTCATTTTCATGCCATTTGCTTACCGGATTAGGTTCCACATCATAGCGGTTAGCAAGAAAAATAATAATATCTGCAACTTGTAAAAATCTACTATGATGCGAATGCGTAAAGTAAATTGTATCTATTAAACGACCAAGGGGACGGCCAAAATACATATTGGTTTTTCCTTCGTGTTTAAATTGCGAAAAATCTAGAATTGATTTTGCAATTTCATCCTTTTCATAGTCTCCAAATACAAGTCCGAGTTTGTCTTTTTCATCCAGATAATCACACGAACGTTCCAAGAAGAGCATCAAGCCAAGACGGTATTCGGGTTCCGGATAAACGTATCTCCGACGATGACGATTAACATCGATGCAAACAATTCTAATTGAAATTTTATTATTGATAATAAAGTTAGTAATGTCATCAAGAAGTTTAACTCTATCCGCTAATTTATTCTTTTTGAAATTTCCTTTACCGTGAAAAATATCTTTACCATGCAATTCAGTTTCAGGCAGCAAAACACTTGTACCAAAAAAATTATATTGGATTTGCATTAGTGTTTTATCCAAAGTTTGAATTTTGTCTTTTTCAACTAATATTCCACCGATATAAAAGTAAGGGTCTTCAACAGAAAACTTATTTTCATCAAAGTAGATTAGATACATGGTTATTTATAATTGTTTAATTTCGTATTCACATAATCTTTTTCAGAAATTATTTTTCAATTTCAGTGTCTATTATTTTTAGTTCCTCGTAGGCGAGGTTGTAGTCTGCAAAAGGCGGATTGTAAACCATAACTACACACTCTTTGCTTTATCAAGACGTTTCTTTACAAAGTGTGTAAAAGTATTACAAATTGTCTGAATATAATTCACTTTTTACGCTTAGCTTGAATTATTTTCATAACTCTGCTAAAATAATCTTCGAAAGTTTCATCAGATTTTAATGGAATATTTTCTAATGCCGAACCGACTGAATCTAACAAATCAGTATACCTCTCGAATGTTTCTTCCAATAATTTTTCATCTTCGGTTTCCCAGAAGTTACCTTCGTCTATTACTTCAAATTCGGTGAAGTATTTCTTGTTCAGATATTTTAGCAAGTGAATGATAAGTTTATGAACATCACTTCCGGCAAATTGAGTCTTTACCGAAAGCATATATAAATATTTTTTATAATCTTCATCGGTTGAATTACCAAAGAATTTTAAGTTTGGGGCGCTACTCATTCTTCCGTTAGATAAAAAACACAAGTAAATTGTCTCACATTCCGGAGGCGTAAAACTAATTCCGTAAATACTGACATTATATTCAGTATTACTTAAATTTTCATAAGGAAAATGTTTTTCATAAACATGATATGTCCAGTTATAAATTTCTGCAATGTCAGTTACTTCTTCAATCATTTCTGAAAGAGAAGAATGTTCGTTGAATCGCCCGCTGTAATGAATAGTTAAACCCATATTAAAAACCTATTGTTCTGATAAATTTGGAAAAATTATATTAGACGATACTAAACTTGTCATATTCTTTTTCTGAAATTAATTTCACTATTCCCGAATCTATTATTTTAACTTCTTCGTAAGTGAGGTTGTAGAGTTTGTAAACCATTGTGTCTATCCGGTCTTCTAAATGTTGTGTGTCGGCGCGGGGATTTTGTTGTTTTTCTATCAATACTTTGCCAACAGTGACTTCGAATTTTATCTGTAAAGATTTTTCAATAGAGGGGATAGGAAAATCTTTTACAAAATTATTAATCCAACGGTTTACACCCATACCACTAGTTTCAGCAATGCTTTCTAAATAGAACTGGATTGTCTTAGAATTTAAGATGGCAAGTAAAAATTTAGAACTAAATTCAGATGGTGGTAATAGAAAATAAGCTGTATTTAATAAATAAATTTCCTCATCACAAATAGTGAATCTTCCCTTATCAGTTAATTCAATCCATATAATTTTTTCTAACTTAAAGTCATCTAAGAACGAACAAGCTCTTAGGTTGGACCAATGTTGTCCTTTTGCACCACGTTTTTTAAAAGACGGTCCAAGAGAATCGAAGTAACTAAAGATAGTCGGGTAATCTGTTTTTACATTCAATCCATTCTTAGAGAGAATGATATATAAATTGGGAAAGGAATAATAATATCTGTTGATATCTCGCCCCCTTAAAATTGGCTTAATTATGCTATTGTTATTTCTGTCTTTGGAAAGAAAGATGTTTTTCGTTTCCTCATCAACAATGAAGGCATTATTATCGCCAGTAGCAAGACCTAATCTTATTTTTGTATTATATTCTTCAAGAGTTTTATGACTAGATCTAATTTTAAGAAATAATTTTAATAAGTGTGTTTCTCTTAAATTCCAATTTTTTGTATGAAGAAAAGAATTTTCATACATAAAATGTTTGGTGTTAATAAATTTATTGAAACTGATGCTTGTGTCGTAATAGTTATTCACAACTTTAATTAGATTTTCTTTACTTCCACCATTCTTGGAGATTAAAATAACCGCATTAACAATTGCCGATTCAAATAATTGAGAATCCTCAATATTAATTATTTGAAGTATATTATTTTTTTGCAGTAATAGATTTCTGAGTGGTGAACCGTATTCAGATCTTAAAAATGAATTAGAGGTAATAAAACAAATGATTCCATTAAAATTTTGTAAATACAAACCTTTCTCGATAAAATAACAATATAGGTCTGCGAAAGGTTCGTATGAATTAAAAACATTTTTTAAATAATTTTTTTGCTCTTTGATGATTTTATCGTGACTAATATAAGGTGGATTTCCAATTATTACATCAAAGCCACTTTTAGAATGAAATACTTCTGAGAAGAAAGTTTTAAAATCAAAATCTATCTTATAACCAAAGTTCTTTTCCGAATTTATTAGTCTGCTTTTTATCTGTTCTTCAATTTCTTCTTTTAATTTAGCTTTTAGTTGGGGACGTGTTTCGGTAAAAAATTCTTTCTTTAAAGTTTCAATTATTTCTGATATAGAACTTTGCCAAGCTTCTGGAAACCCAAGTAATGAATTCCCTTTAACAATTTTATAATCCAAATTAGGTAGCGGTTTTATTTCCTTAAAATCATCTTCATCAACAACGAGCGACAGCCAGAGACGCAGTTTGGCAATTTCAACAGCGCCGGAATCAATATCAACACCGTACAATGATTTTTCAATACATTCACGCTTGAATTTATAAATAGTTCTTGTTTTATCTTTTATGAAAATTGATAAAATATTTCTTGTACTGACAATTTCGTGCATCATACCAACAGGGAAAGCGCCGGAACCCACAGCAGGATCGCAGATTAAAATATCAGCAAGCTTTTCATCAATTAGTTTTGCATTTTTTCTTATGCTCTCCGGCATCTTGTAAAAATAGGTTTCTGTTTCTCGCCCTTTTGTTTCTACAACTGCTTCATTTTCGCTAATGAGTTCACCATAGTTTATGAGGGTTTCAATATCTTCTTTTGGAGGAAGCCCCCTCTTTGTCTCCCCCGAAGGGGGAGAGATGATTGTTGATTCAAGAAATAATTGACCGTTTCTTTCAGTATTTCCGAATGCATCAAGTTGATTGGTGTCTAATTTTTGGTATGCAACAGTTTCATTGTTGAATTCAGAAGCGAGATAATTTATTAGACTTTCTCGACACATATAGTGAACGATTTCTCTTGGTGTATAATAAACGCCATATTGTTTGTTAAATTTATTTTCTTCTCCTTTTTTACCGCTTTTGAGCGCATTTAAGTATTCATCAAAATTATCGGGACGTATCGCATTAAATTTTTCATAAGTTTTCCCGAGAAGTTCCGGGTCAATAGCAACTTCCTTTTCGAGAGGTTCGTCTTCGATGACAGTGAAATTGTATCGATCAAAGATGTCAAATATTCCATTGCCAATATCGCCTTGAGGCGTTTTATTTTTATTTGAGAATAATTCATTGGGAAGATTTATATCTGTGTGAACCCAATCGTAGTTACCAATTGGATCAAAGAGACCACCGTTAAGGAAAGGAATTTTACAATTGAAGCGATCATAGTAGTGATCATCGTGGCTGCGGTCTATGCGAAGCGCAAAATAGAAAAGAGGTTCTAAAATATCATTAAAGAAATATTTATAGTCTCCGTGTTTTT
This sequence comes from uncultured Ignavibacteriaceae bacterium, assembly GCA_964393605.1. Taxonomy (GTDB): domain Bacteria; phylum Bacteroidota; class Ignavibacteria; order Ignavibacteriales; family Ignavibacteriaceae; genus CAYMUL01. Next base: position 141,458 of record CAYMUL010000008.1, read on the forward strand.
TCTCAAATAATTCTCTCAAAAATTTCTTTGAACCGGTTCCCCAATCGGAATCCCTCTCTACGCCGAACCAACCTTTCTTTTGTAGGAAGTAAAGGAAAATAATCTGACCTAACAATTTCTTTGAAAAATCAACTGAGTTTACACTTTTGGAATCTAATTCTGTCTTTAGCTTTGCATCACTCTTTAATACTTTATCGAGTTCTTGTTTTGTCCGAATAAACAGATTACGGTATTGATCAAAAAATTCTTTAGTAACCGGCTCTATATTGAAAGCTTGTTCGAGTTCAGAAAGCGAGGGATTAGGAATTTCAGTTAAAATTTTCTGAAATTGACTTTGAGCAGTGTGGCTTCTTTCGTTTGCACCAACAAGAAAAGAATATCTCTTAGCAGGTGAAAGTTCTACCTCGATTTTTATTTTAGCGCCCTCTAAATCTCCCCTTGCAGGAGAGACTTGTTGAGTAAGATTGAATTCCATCTTAACAAGAGAGAAACGCCAATCGTCAAATCCTTCAGTATAAAATGCAACAAGCGCCGCATCGTGATTACGCTGCTTCAGATGTCTGGCGATAAAGTTTCTTTGGAGAGTTCTTGCACGTTCGAGTGTTATATCTCTTTTGATATTGACTAAGAGCACATCGATAACATTTTTTTTATCATCAGCGTATTGTCCGATGCGTTTAAATTGTTTAATAGCTTCGCGAAATGATTCGGGGATTAAAGAACCGTTATAGACGAACTTTTTGGATTCACTATCATCAAGGTCATTGAGCAGATTTTTAATAAAGAAAACGAATTGTTTTTCCTCGAAAGGATTTTCGAAAGTTTTTTCGACAAGTATTTTAGCTTCGAGATTGTTCATGAAAGGGTATTGAATTTATTTAGGAAAACATTAATTTTGCACATAGAATTACGACAGAAAACACCCTTTAAGGTATCGTCTTTAAGGGGTTTTTTCATTTAAAAATCTTCTCATCCTTTTATTATACTTTCATTTTATAAAACTTTTTTCTCATCACTTCCCAGCACTGTATGAACTTTTTTAACGCCTTTGCGGGCGGAAGTTTGCTAGGCGAACATCAGCATATTTTGCTATGATTAACCCAGATTTTTCAATAGAGAGGAATACAATAAGTTTTAGTGCAATAAAAA
>CAYMUL010000009.1:0-11548 GCA_964393605.1 uncultured Ignavibacteriaceae bacterium
CATCAGGGGAAAAATTTCCTTGATTTGGAAGGACGAAAGAATCATCTGTAATTAAGACTGTATCTCCCGTTTCTGACACTACCTTCGCTGCAATCACTGGGCCAAATTCGAATAAATACCCAAGATCTTTCCAGACAAAATCTGCGATGTTGACCAAGTAGTTTGGTTTGCAAATAGAACTATAATTGAATAACACAGTTTTAATTTTATTTGAATTTAAGATAACTTCTTTCCTTTCGTTTTGGTCTCCTTCAATTATATTTTGGGAAAAAACTACACTACTGATCCAAACGAATAGCAAAATTATTTTTTTTAGAGAAAATAAATTGTTCTGCATTTTTTTACCTCATTATTTTATGTTGATTTTTTTGAATTGATTATCTCACCTTACGTAAATCATCTTTTTCGTTTGCACAAACTCGCCGGCTTGAAGTTTGTAAAAGTAAATCCCGCTTGGCAATTGATAATTAATAATTAATAATTTATAATTGTGGAAGCCCGCTTCTTTCCATTCATTATCTATCAATGTTGCAACTTCTTTTCCAAGTACATCATAAATTTTTAATACAACATTGCTGGATGCTGAAAGCTGGTAACTGATTACTGTAGAGGGATTGAATGGATTGGGATAGTTTTGGTACAGATCAAAATTATTAACTCCATCTGTTGTAAAATCTTTGTTAGGCGGGGAACCTGGTGGTTGTATTGGATACACTATTAACATTGCCTCTGAAATAACAAATAAATCGCCTCTTGCATTAAATTTCATTTCGTCTATACCACTAAAAGGTTCACTAAGATTTTGATCTACCCATGAAGAACCACTATTTAATGTTTTCTTAAAAAAATATCCGTCTGATACTAATCCCATTAGTGAATCAAAAAATGCAAATGTTGAGTATCTCTCATAAGGATTGTTTTTAGAAAGAACAACATCCCAATTTTTTCCGGCGTTTGTGGTTTTAAATAACTTATTGGATTCTAACGCATATCCAGTTCTTTCGTTAAGCATTTGAATTTCGCGTAACTCATAATCTGTATCTTGAATATGCCAGGAAAGACCATAATCTGTAGTATTATAAAATAGACCCCTCCTTTGAGGAGGATCATTATAAAATCCCACACCAACAATCGCTCCAGTCTTTGCAAACTGGTTCTCATTTAACCATACGTTTTCTATTACAGGACCACGTATCCATGTGCTTCCACCATCAGTTGATGATAGTAAATTTCTTGCTGCCTTCAGAGTGAATATATCTTTACTAAAGACGGCTAAAGCCTGTAATCCGCTATCTATCGGAACAAATAATTGTTGCCAAGTATTCCCAAAATCTGTGGACTTAAACAGTTCAGTTTGGCTTACAATCATATAAATTACGCCTTCTGCTACACCAACAAGCCAGATATAACCCATACTCTCAGGAAGTGATTTTTGATGCCAGGTAGTTCCCCCATCAAAACTAATAATATATGGTTTTTTACTCCATTTGAGCCAGGCAACTGCCATTTGTTCAGATTCACTCTTTGGTTTTACATCAAAAACAATTTGATTTACTCGAACATCTGTTTCAGAAGTTATTTTAAGGTAGGACTCCCCTTTATCGATAGATTTAAAGATTCCGTTAACCATAAACAGATAGATAGCATCATTTAAAAATGAATAAATTGCATTATAGAAAATCGTATTGCTCTGAGGTTCGGGAAACGGGTTAGTAAGGTGCCATGAATTACCAATATCAGTAGTTTTCCGATGAATAAGATTGCCTTGGTTGATAGATCCTGAACTGCCAAAAACTATCCATGTATCATCATTAATCGAGAGAATATTTTTGTAACTCTCATCTGTAAATGTAGTAGTAGTCCAAGTAACACCCATGTCGGTAGTTTTTTGAATGAAGCCTTCTGGAGAACTAACATTTTGTTTAAAGATGTAACCTACAGCAAAACCAATTCCTGAAGAATTCATTCGGAAATCTTTGTAAGCGACAAGATTTGTACTATCAGAAACTAATCCTGTATTGACTTTACTCCAGCTATATCCACCATTTGAACTATACCACATTGTTCCTTTGTTACCGCTATAGTGCGCACGGGTTAATATCCAGAGTTGATTTTCATTTAATGCAAACATTTTTGAAAATACACCCGTCTGAAAAAAGGGACCTCCAAGACTTGACCAACTTGCACCAGCATTATTAGTGATATAAAATCCTCCTTCACCTAGTTTCCATCCTCGAAGATTATTGCCAAAAGTAACGAGATGTTTATTTGAGAAGGGGCTTACAGTTCTAATCCAACTTTTGCCACCATTTGTAGTCCTGAATTCCCCATGGTGAATATCGGTTATGTATCCTACAAGTGAATCTGCAAAAGCAACTCCTTGATTAGCAAATTCATCTATGCCAACATTTTCAACAGCTGTATATGGCGGGAGGATTTCAAACTTTTCTGTTTGAATATCTAATTTGATTATTGAATTGTGCTCACACCAGAAGTAGATTTTACCTTCGACCTGAACTGAGGAGAAGACTTTTTTGTACGGTGGATTAGGCGCTATCCATTTCCAATTAGATTGAGCAAAAACAAAAATTGATTGTGTTTGCATAAGTGCAAGTAATATTATCGTTTTCACGTTTATTCCTCCTTCCTTAAAACAACATCTCTACTTAGCAATAAATCAGGATATAAATCAACTTGAATTATTTCGGGCAAATAACCTTCTTTCTTAAACAGCAGATAAATTTTGTTTGTAATTTCTAAAGACAAGATATTATTCCCATCAATGGTGGAAAATATTGTATCCCCAATAGATGCATTCTTATATTCAAATGAATAAATGCCTTGATCATTACTCGTTGTGTTAGGTTTACTCAAGACACTCAAAATAGTTAGCTTTTTACTCGCCTCATATTTTGGGATACCATTTTTTAATGCTCTGAATTTTACTAAATAGCAGCTATTTACAAGATTGTTTGAACTAACAAAATGATCAAAATAGTGTTGATAAAAACCATATACATAAAATCCTGCAATAGTGTACACCGTAACACCAGAAGCTAAATCCGTAAATGTTAGCTCAATATCCATATCTTCGGCAATTGAGAATCTAAAAAACAAAGAATCAGAAACAGGGTTTGGGAAATTCTGGTAAAAATTAAATCCGAATGAATCCACACTAGAAGTTGCATTCGTTAATGGGGGAGAGTAGTGTGGCACATAATTATAATTAAATAAATAATGCACGCTTACATTGCTGATTGGTTTACCGGTAATATCCAGAACTTTACCATTTACACCCAGAGTTGGTATTACGGGATTATTTACACCTGCCTCATCACATGAATAAATTAGAAAAATTATTAAAAGAAAAAGTAAAATTTCGCTTACAATTATTTTTTTCATGATCTCCTCATTTGATTAACAACATTTTTCTTTTTTGTCTAAATTGATTTACATGCAATTCATAGAAGTAGACTCCGCTTGGTAAAGACGAGGCATGCTTCGTCTCTACACCTGGAAATTCAACTTCATACTCGCCTGCAGATTTTTCTTCATTAACAAGAGTTGCAACTTCACGTCCGAGTATATCGAAGACTTTTAAGGTTACCCTCACCCGTCCTTCGGACACCCTCTCCCAAAGGGAGAGGGATGGTATTGTGAATTTTATTTTAGTGGAGGGATTGAACGGGTTGGGGTAGTTTTGGGAGAGGGAAAATTCAAGTGGAAATTTGTTTTCATCTTTGACGGCAACAAGCGTTGTATCGCCATGCACAACTCCATCAATCACTGCGCCTTTTAACTCCCACCGATACCCACCAAATTCACAAAAAGATTGTTCAACAATTCCGATGCCTTTTCCAAGCGACATGCTTGGCGTCATGTAGAAAGAATAATGCTTCACCGAAAAAGAAGTATCGCCCAAAATAATCATAGTTGTCGAATCGCATCTCCCCATTGGAATTTCCAAAGTAGTGCCGTAAATAAACTCACCCGGTTCAGCTAAAAGGTCGGTGATAAAATATTCTTGAGAACCGTTGTCAGTTTCCCAAACATACCCGGTTAAAGAATCTATTCTGAGGTATTTTGAAAATCCCAAAACGTAGTCGTCAAATTCAAAATATTTTTTTCCGTTAAGAATTGTCTCGCCGATAATTTTTCGAGAGATAACTGAGTGTCCCATAATCCAATAACAATTTTCATGAAGGTACAAATTGTCGAACACCCACTTATTGCCAATCTTTAACGGTAATAAAGAGGCGGCTTCTATGGGCAAAGGTAAATTCTTTATTGTTGTCAGCGTTCCATTTTCGATTTTGTAAATAGCAAATTTTGTTGCTGTATAAACAATGTTGCTTCCCCCTTTCTGATGCACACCGATCAACTTTCGCGGAAGTATTTTCAGAAGCGTAAAAGTTGAACCATAATCCGTTGACACAAATATTTTTCTTCCCGTTGCTAAAATTATTTTTCCGCTTTGGAGTTTATCGATCGAAAAATAAATAGGTTCATCGGAAGAATATTTTACATCCCAACTAAATTGATTTCCTTTATTGTCGGAGACAATGAGATGATAAAATCCGCCCCTCTTGGTAGTTCTGTAAATATAATTAGCGTTATTATCAAACTCGAAAGCCATTGTAACATCTGTGGAATTCGTATCGACGAGCGAAACAGTTGTGGCGTTGTCTGAAGATTTATAAATTCTCCCTAAATTATCGGTGAGAAAAATCGTATTAGAATCATACGGCGCGAAAGAAACAAAATTGTAATTAGTAACTGAAGTGGGACTCCAGTTCCAACCGCCGTCGCTACTTTTCATAATCGCCTGCATAGTATTGACATAAACAAGACTATCGTTGTAAGGAGAAATATAAATTCCGTCAACATCGAAAGATGGAATTATTATAGGATAGTAATCATATCTTCCGACAAGTGCTTGAGGAGAAATTTTTTCGGTATTAAAAAAACTTGAGCCCACACCGCAGTAAATATATTTGGAAGGATTCCTGTTCCAGAATTTATATCCTTTTAAAGTAAAGGAACTACCTCCCATCATCGGATAAAAGTAGGAATAGTCTTTTATAAAGAAAGTATCTATTTGCGTTGAAGGAATGAAATGATAGAGGGAATTATCGCTGACGTAGCTTACTCCTCCCTGTTCATAGCTGTATAGCCGATAAAAAAGATGAGTAACACCGCTGCTATCCTCCATTCCCATCATCTCGCTGAATTGCGGTGAGATTTTATTTTGTGCCGAAGCAATCGTGATTAAAAAAAACGATGCTAAAAATATTTTTTTCATTTTATCTCCCATAAAGATTTTTTGACGAATTAACTGTAAATCATTTTCTCCGAAATGGTTAAATGAACAAAATGAGTGAAGTTAAGTTGAACCCGCATGAATAAAGACTGAAGCGGGGATCGACCGCCGGCAGTTGAGTAATTCCGCCGAAACTGTGAGATGCCAAATATGCATCGCTCTGGCTTAATGCCGTAAAACTATTCGCCGCGATTAAAAAAATATCTTTCATCGCAAAAGTCCTTTCCCGTTTTATTTTACACAACCAAATTGCCGCCGAATATTTTGAAGATTGTACTTCACGAAGTATTAGCAATTTGTTGTTTTCAATTTAGGCGATTTACTATTTAAAATCAAACTAACTCGCTTCCCCGAATCAATGAATTTTTTTAATTAAATGAAAATCAAACAAGTTATCTTTACGAAAAAATTATAAATAATTTGAATGAAAAAATATTTTATCATCCCTTTAATTCTCGCAAAAATTATGAACGCACAAATCGGCGAACTTGATTCATTACTACTCCCTTACGCTGACGGAGACAAACCGGGAATTGCACTCGCCGTTCTGCACAACGGCGAAAGGATTTTCGAAAGATATTCCGGGTTGCAAAATGTTGAAGAAAAAATTCCAATTTCCTCCGCGACAAATTTCAGGTTAGCTTCTGTTACAAAAGCATTCACTGCCGCGTGTGCGCTCAGATTGATTGAAGCCGGCAAACTCAAATTCACTTCAACTTTGAAAGAACTTTTTCCGGATTTCGCTTCTATCGGAAATGTTATTACTGTCGAGATGCTTCTCAATCATACTTCGGGATTGATAGACTACGAATCTCTAATGCCCGACACGCAAACAGTTCAAATTCACGACGATGAAATTTTAAAGATGATGAAGAAAGTTGATTCAACGTATTTCCAACCGGGAACAGATTATAGTTATAGCAACACCGGTTATGCTTTACTTTCACAGATTGTTGAGCTACTCACAGGAAAAAGTTTTATAATTTATTTAGAAGAAAATATTTTCACTCCCCTTGAAATGAAAAATAGTTTGGCGTTTCGCGAAGGCGTCAATATTGTTCCCAATCGCGCTTACGGCTACTCACGGGTTGATTCTATTAATTTTAAAAGAGACGATCAAAGTTCAACGAGTGCAGTGCTTGGCGATGGCGGAATTTATTCTTCGATTAACGATATGATTAAATGGGAAGCATCTTTTTCCACTGATAAAATTCTTCCGGCTTCGATTAGAAAAATGGCAACGAATAAAACAAAACTCACCGACGGAACTGAAATTGATTATGGTTTCGGTTGGTACAATAAAATTTATAACAACTATGAAACGATTTATCACACCGGCGGAACAAGAGGATTTAGAAATATTTTGTTTCGCGTCCCTTCGGAAAATTTTGTGATAATAATTTTTATAAATAGAGATGAGGGAGATACGCTTTGGCTTGCACAAAGGATTTTTGATTACTACTCGAAGAAAATTAATCTCTTTAAAAAATAATCGTTACAGAAAATAGTTCTCTCGTGGGATGAATTTGATTTGGCGAATTGAAATCCGAAACAGCAAATTGATTCGCAACAAAATCTCCAATGAAATATCCGAGCAAAGAACCGGCAACCACATCTGAAAACCAGTGCGCATCGTTATAAACACGCGAAGCAGTAACCAATCCCGCAGAAGAATAAAAAAGAATTTTCAAGAAGTTGCTATTTGTATTGCGGGCAAGTATTGTTGAAACACTCCACGACCATGATGAATGCCCGGACGGAAAAGAAGTTGTATTCCACTTAAAAGCCACGGGATCGAAATGCATATTTCCGTTTTCTGCTTGAGGTCTGTTGCGACCGATAAGAGTTTTAAAGATTGATGTTACTAATCCGTTATATAAAGAAACCGTAATCATTTGCAAACCGAGATTCTTCGCATAATTATTTTTTGTTGCAACTCCATAAACGTAAGTGCCTAAAACCGGAATGAGCGTGTAAGTATCGCCGTAATACTTATCGATTCCAAAAATCGTTTTACCAAAATCCGTTTGATTTTTTTTTGCAAAATCTCGCAAAGATTCATCCACAAAAGTTGATAACACTATTATTGAAGCGGCGGCGGATAGATTTAAATAATCTTCTGAAGTATAGTTTGAAAAACTTTGGGAAAGATTTTCACCCGTTGTAAAAATAAACTTCGCTTCGCTTTGCGGATAAACAAATACTACCGCGCTCAAGTAAATAATTAAAAATTTCATGTGGCAAATTTAGAGAAGAATTTTTTCTTCAATTAAGTTTTTCTTCGGGCAAAAATTTATTGACGCGATTTAAGTTTCTTAAATTTTTCTCTTGCGTCAATATTCTCAAAGTAGTTATTTTAAGTTTGAAATAATTAAGATTTAATTAAAATGAAAACAACGAATAAATACGGAAAGAAAATATCGCTCGCCCTTTCGCTTTGGGTGAAACTTGCGCGCTGTTTCAACACGGTCAGCAAAGCATCTTTCGATGATATAAAAAGTTACAACCTCACCGGACCGCAATTTGCCGCGCTCGAAACACTCGGGCATCTTGGACCGATGACAATCGGAAAGCTGAGCAAAAAGCAACTCGTTACCGGCGGAAATATGACGCTCGTTATCGATAATCTCGAAAAAGAAAATTTAGTCGAGCGCGTTTTCGATAAATCCGATCGACGCTCCATCACCGTTAAACTTACACAAAAGGGAGAAAAACTTTTCAATACTATTTTTATCAAGCATGCCAAAAAGATGGAAGAAGTTATGAACGTGCTGACTGAGGCGGAACAAATAGAACTCGGCAACCTTCTCCGCAAACTCGGCATGCAAAGCAAATAGTAATTTTTTTTGATTAATATTTTAAGTTTGAATTATTGAAGATTAATAGAAAGAAGAAAACATCATGATTGAATTAAGAAAAAGCAATGAAAGAGGTAACGTGAATTGGGGTTGGCTCAATACTTTTCACAGCTTCAGTTTCGGCGAATATTACGACCCAAAGCAGATGCAATTTGGTCCTCTGCGCGTCTTGAACGAAGATTTTGTACAAGGCGGACAAGGCTTTCCGATGCATCCGCATAAAGATATGGAAATTATAACTTACGTGTTAAAAGGTGCGCTCGCGCATCAAGACAGCATGGGAAATAAAGAAGTTATTCATGAAAACGAAGTACAAAAAATGTCAGCAGGAAGCGGTGTTTTTCATAGCGAGTTCAATAACTCCGAAAATGAAATTGTTCATCTTTTTCAAACGTGGATCATTCCAAACAAAAGCGGATTGACGCCATCATACGAGCAGAAAAAATTTTCTCCTGAAAATAGAAAAAATGTTTTGCAACTTGTTGTCTCCCCCGAAAAAAATGATTCAACAATTCACATCCATCAAGATGCGAGAATGTTTATCTCAAGTTTGGAAGAAGGTTTTGAACTACAACATAACATCGAAATCAATCATGGCGTGTATCTCCACTTGATTCAAGGCGTGCTTGAAGTTAACGGCACCACAATATCTTCATGCGATGCGCTGAAAATAACTGATGAAAAATCGCTAACAATCCTTGCAAAAAGCGAAAGTGAATTAATCCTCTTCGATTTGAAGATGAATTAATTCACTTTAAAAAATTATTGTTTTGTAGCCGCGCCTGTTAAGAGATTAATTGCAAAAGTCTTTCCGTTAATCGTTAATTGCGCCTGCGAATTTCCAAGAAATACGATCGTTCCCGTGAATGTATAGATTTTGCCGGTCGAGGTTGTTGCCGTGTAAGTGAATGAAGCTGAACCGCTGACTACTTTCTTCGATGATTTGCTGACAGCGAGAGAGTCTAAAGTTAAAGTAAAATTTCCGGAGGAAGAATTTTTATCACGGACTTTGCTTTCTTTTGTTCCTTTGCGGTTATAAGTTCCAGTGGCGGTGTAATTCGGTTGCGTATCGATAATGTGTTTCACTACAACCGCGCCGTTTGCGCTATCTACGGATTTTAAATTCGTCCCATCAAACACTCCACCCATGCCGTAATTGAAATTTAATTGATTGCCGAGATTTGTAAAATTATAACTGAACTTAAAAGTGTATGTGTATGAGTAAGTTGAGCCCGATTTCGTTCGTACAATTGTTGTATCGAACAATGTATTATTAAATTTTGTGAATGGTGCGCCGCTGAGTGTTCCGCCGCCGGCTACGATGCCAGCATCCGATACCTGCGCGAGAAAGCCGTTTGTCTGATCGCCCTCGCCGACATTGTTTGCAATGACATCTGCCGCGTCATCTTCGGTGATTGTAACTTCGGGGGTTGTGGTTTCCTCTTTACAGCCCGAAATGACAAAACCAACTAACAAGATGAGTATCGCTAAATAATTTATTTTCTTTTTCATGATTTCTCCTTTGGTTTTTGTTATTTTGTTCACTGCAAAAATAAAACAAAAATAATTTTTATGATGTGATTATTTCTTTTGATTTAAAGTTTTAATTTTTATTTTGAAAATAAAAAAGGACGATGCAATGCAAACTCTTAAAGAAATGTTAACCGGAAGAAAATTATTCACGGTTAAAACAAATCAAAGCATTCAGTCTGTTGTAAATTACATGGCTGAGAATAATATCGGCTTAGTGCCCGTACTCGATGAAAATGATCAACTTGTCGGCGTTTTCTCCGAACGTGATCTCGTTAAAAGAGTTATCGCTAAAGGACTTGATACGGCGTCAACTCTTGTATCGCAAGTTATGTCCACCGATCTCAAAATTGCTATGGTGGATGAAACTTACAACTCGTGCATGGCGAAAATGAGGGAAGCGAAAATTCGCCACCTCCTTGTAGTTGAAGGGAACTCGCTTGCCGGCGTGCTTTCCATGCGCGATCTTATGAATTTGGAAATTAGAGTTCAACGGGAAACCATAGAAGTGCTCAACAACTATATTTATTCGAGATAGATTGGATTCCTCTCTCGCGATTGTAAATATAATCCAGGCGATGCTGGCACCGGGATTAATGATCTCCGCATGCGCATTATTATTGCTCGGGATGAATAACAAATATTCTCTCGTCGTTAATCGAATGAGATTACTCAACGAAGAGAAAAGAAGATTTGCGGCAAAGGCGGCAGAAAGGGAATTTACTTTTCAGGAAGAAGTTAGACTGAAAAGTATCGCGGTACAACTCGATAAACTTTACGTTCGCGTGGAACTTGTTAAGAATGCAGTTATCTGTTACGTGCTTGCTATTGCTCTTTTCGTCATCACTTCATTTCTTATCGGTATGGGATTTTTCTTTTCAAACTTTTTTTTGCAAAGCGGAATACTTATTTTTTTTATTTTAGGAATGGTAACTCTCTTTGCCGGAGTTGTCTTTGCCGGCTTAGAAACTGTGCGCGGATATGAAATTGTTTCCTACGAGTTGAAAGCCGATGAGTGATTCTAAAATTTTCGCAGATGATTTACTACTCCCACAAAATATGCTCAAGCTTTATTCGATGGGAGCGTTTCCTATGGCGAAAAGTAAGTTCAGCGAAAAGATTGAGTGGTTCATGCCGCCAATCCGCGCCGTTATTCCGCTGCACAAATTCAACATTCCCCGCTCACTAAAAAAAATAATTGATAAAAATAATTACGAAGTAAAATTCGATTCGGCGACGATGAAAGTCGTGAACAATTGCAGAAAGCGGGAAGAAAGTTGGATCTCTCCGAAACTTATCAAAGCATATAAAAATCTTTTTGAACTCGGGCATCTCCATTCGGTAGAAGTTTATTTTGATGGGGAATTGAGTGGTGGATTGTACGGTTTAGTAATCAACGGCGCATTTTTCGGAGAGTCGATGTTTTCTCTCAAACCGCAAGCATCAAAGATTGCGTTAGCACATTTGCTATTTCATCTCAAAGAAAAAAAATTTCTACTACTCGACATTCAATACATCACCGAACACTTAAAAATGTTCGGTGCAATTGAAATTTCGTTTGAGAGGTATAACATCATATTGAAAGAAGCGAACGCGAGAGTGTGCAGGTTTTAAAGAACTATTTTACTTTTCACTTCTTAATAAAATCTATCAACGCTGTTAAGTCTTTGGTGCCTTGAGAATTATCAATCATAAAATTTTTGTAACTAATATTATCTTTATCATTAACAACATAAATTGGAAGAACTAAGTTAGCGAAAGCAACGTTATTAACTAAAATTACACAAATCTACTAATAGCACACTGATAACACAGATACTACTGATTTTCACAGATTTAT
>CAYMUL010000009.1:11648-142318 GCA_964393605.1 uncultured Ignavibacteriaceae bacterium
CGATGAATTCGATCTTAAAAAGTCATTAATCTAAAATTGGAAAAGAATTAAAAACCGTTGAAATCTACTAATAGCACACTGATGCCATAGATACTACTGATTTTCACAGATTTATATCTACGAATATCAGTCACAATCAGTGCTATCAGTTTTTATTACGAATCTATTTTCATTTTTTTGTTGCCGGCATTTCCATGTGAACATGTAACAAGTTAATCCTCGTAGAGGATTTATTTTTGTAGATATAAGATTACATGACTTAACAAATCCTCGTAGAGGATTCATTATTCTTTTATTCGGACCAGAGAATGATATCCCAATATTCCACCACTCTTAAAAACATGAAAATATATTTAAAGACTCTGCTTTCTTCTGTTAATCCTCTACGAGGATTGATTTTATTGGTTAGTCACCTGGTTACAACAATTAAACCTCTACGAGGTTTGTACAATTTTACAAATAAGAGTTCTTCTGTATCGATGAATTCGATCTTAAAAAGTCATTAATCTAAAATTGGAAAAGAATTAAAAACTGTTGAAATCTACTAATAGCACACTGACGACACAGATACTACTGATTTTCACAGATTTATATTTGTGGTTATCAGTCAAAATCTGCGTTATCAGTGCTCTATTTCTTCTTGTGATAGTCATAAAAATCGGATAATACGACCGGTTGCATCACTTCAGTTGCTTATTTCTTCTTCGCAGTTTTTTTGCTTTTTGCAATGGCTCTAAGTGCGAGTCGATTGCGAGTTTGTTCAATTTCTTTTGCAAGTAATTTTACTTCAGGCAATATCAATCTGTATTCAGCCGCAAGGACTTTATTATCCAACCCATCGAGAGTGTATCTTGCAACCGCAGCATCTTTTTGCGCGCAAAGTATTAATCCGACAGGAGGATTTTCATCTTCGTTTGTCCAGTGTTCTCTTGCATAGTTAAGATACATGTGCATTTGTCCGCCATCGGCATACGTGAATTTTCCGACTTTCAAATCAATAATTACCAGGCATTTTAATTTTCTATGGAAGAATAATAAATCAATTCGATACCATTCATTTCCGATGCGCAGTCTTTTTTGTTTTCCGACAAACGCAAAATCTCCGCCAAGCTCAAGCAAAAATTTTTCAAGATGTTGAATCATCGACTCTTCCAATTCATTTTCAGTGTACTCATCTTTCAGATTAAGGAACTCTAGTATGAAAGGATCTTTTATTTCTTCCTCGGGGGTTAATGTTTCGCCTGCTTTTTTCTTTTTACCCTTGGTAAGCATCGCGGCTTTATTTTTAGAAAGCATAGTTCTTTCGTAAAATTGAGTCGATATTTGTCTATCAAGCTGCCGAACAGACCAACCGTTACGCAATACTTCGGTTTCATAAAACTTTCTCGCCGCTTCATTTTTTACGGCTAATAACAGCACATAATGAGACCATGGCAAAGGAAATAAAGAAGCTAAATTATTTATAGAAGATTGTGCAGACAGCGTCTACACAATGTTTTTGGTAGACTTGCCAGACCGCGTCAAAAGAATGTTTTGACCGCTATTAGATTGTGCAGACAGTGTCTGCACAATGTTTTTATATTCTAAGTAAAAGGATTTCATAAGAAAAACATTTCTTCGGCTAAAACCTCTCCCAAATTTTTTTGTGAAATCTTCAGCAAGTTTATCTAGTAAACGTTCGCCATAGTATTCAACCCTCTCCATACCCTGGTATTCATATTCAACAATCCTTCTTCCTATTTCCCAATATGTTGCCGTAAGAATCGCATTAACAGCTCCGGCTGATTTCCTTCTCCCTGCATCAAGAATATTCGAAATGTTCTTAACAAGAGAAAAGTAATTTATTCGTGAGATTTTTGATTTCGTTTTTTTTCATTTATTCTCCTCTAAATGTTTCAGCAAAGTATTACGCTTATCATTGTTTAATTCCTGTAACCTACTTTTTTTTAACCAATAAAAAAATCTAAAATCATACGTCGCAAAGATTTTTAGCGAAGATATTTTTTCTACTCTGAATTTTTTCCGTGCCGTTTCATTATTTCGGTCCATTCTTCAACAGATAGAATTTCCGATTCATCAATCAGCATAACGGGAATATCCGCTTCAATTCGGTATGCGCGCCGTGTTTTTTTGTCGCATGAAACAAGCCGGTTATTTTCAAGCACGAGATCGGCTTTTGTTTCGGGGCAACATAAAATTTCGAGTAAATTTTTGTCTATCATCTTTTTGTTTATCTATTAATTCTTAACATTTCTTATCCTAATTTCAGAAACAATTTTGTAATTTTCATCATATAAGTGAATGTTAATTTTAAAACGGAGAACCAAATGAAACTTCTTTCTTTATCGCTCATATTTTTCTTTGCAACAATAAACTTCGCTCAAGATCAGGACGGAGATTTTGGCAACAAAAAAATATTTCAAATCAGCGGATACAATTACTTCCTCGATTTTCTCGCCGAGAAAAATTTCAGCGAAATGATCGGCGATGTACTCGGCGCGGATGAAGAATATCAAAAGTCTTTCAACCCCGAAGAGAATGTGTACATACTATTTATCGGCATAAAAGATTTGAATGAGTGGCATATCGTTCATAAAGAAGACGGCACTCCGACGGAAAGACTTGTTGCCGAAGAAAATATTTTTTTCGTGTGGATTGACGACGATGCGAACGACGATTACGAAATTACTTACGAAATTAAAGAACGCGCGTCGGTGCTTGAAAAGGAGTTCAACTCAATGAAGAATTGGCTAAACGGAGTGAAGGATGAAGCAAATGTTACGCGCGGAACTAACAAGAAATTCAATTACTATTACAACATAATGAAACTAAACGGAACTGTTTCTCCTGCAGATATTTACATCACTTCACACGTTATAAATAAAGGGGTGGATAAGTATAACAACAGCACAAATTTTATCAATCATGAAAGAAGCTACTATAATTTCTCGCTCGGTGTCAGCGCCACAAACGGAGTGGAAAAAAATTTCATCATCTCAAACAAACAATTACTTATTTCCGATAGAGCGAAATCGGAATGGCAAGGAAAATTTTTAATCGGTTTTAATTTTCATTTTGGAAGAGATGTTGATGCGTGGAATCCTTCGTACGAAGTTTGGACTTCAGAATTTTGGGGTGATTTCCACAAACGATTGAATCTTTTTGTCGGCTTTGAATTAAGCACTCGCCCATTCGATAATTTTTTTGCAGGCGTAGGATTAAATATGACGAAAGACATTCAACTCTCGCTCGGAACGATGTTGAACAGCACTACACAAATTAAAAGCGGGGAGTCGATCGGGGATATCAACTCCCTTCAAGAAATTAAAGAATTCTTCCCTGCAAAATATGAACCTAAATTTTACTTCGGGTTAAACTTTTCTACAGGAATGATTTCCAAAATGCTCGGGCTTTAATCAGTCGATTAAACTTGCCCACGCATAGAATAGTGCGGCGGTATTTCTTTCATCCTGCGTTTTATTCATGTTGTTCATATTGGATTGTAAATTGTTCAACATTCTGTCGTAGTAGGAAGGATAAGCCGATTTAAGTGTGCTTGCGTATGATGTATCATTATCGATGAATGCTTCCGCAAATTCGGAAACGAAGCTATCGAAACTTAAATCCGATGTATCATCTCCCCAGAAACAACAACCGCTGAAATTTGCCGCTGAAAGAATTAGCGCAAAGAATAGCGCCGGTAAAAGGAATGTTCGTTTTTGCATTTGTACCTCGTGTATTTATTGTGATTAGTTTGTTTAGAAATTAGATATCAATCTGAAACCGTAAAGTAGATTTTTTTGCGGGACGTAAAGATTTTTGGAAGTATCAAATGCGAACTTCCAATCGTAAGTCAGCACAAAAGCCAAAGCACCGAGAGCACCTAAATCGGGCAGTATCGTTACCGGCATGCTCATTGAAATTACTGTTTTGTCATCGGGATTTTTTAACTGGTTCACAAGTCCGCTAATATCTTCAAACGCTCTCGTGCGAAGAGTAATTGTAGCGGAAAGAAGTTCACCGCTTTCTCCCATGATTGAACGGGGAACGTATAGATATGCAACGGCATCAAGTTTATTTAAATCTGTTCCGCCGTAATTTGTAAAATAATAACCGCCGAATTGGAGAGAGAAATCTTCCTTTGTGTTGGGCGCATAACCAAGAAATGCGGAGATGTTTGAACCGCCGGTTGCTTTTGGATATTTTGTTTTTAAAACTGTTGTTTTGTCAATTCCTGAATTACGGTCTTTTTCATAGTATGTATCGAAGAAACCCCATTCAAAGCCGGGACCTAATCTCATCAAAGCGCCGCTGATATCGAGATAAAATTCTTCAGTACCAAAACGTGCGCCACCCATTGCAACCTGTCCATTTCCGTTTTCATGAATTTGCGCCGCACCTGCGATTGCATAAAAATAATTATTGTTATCAATCGGAAGCGAACTTAAAATATCAATTCCATATGCGGCGGCGTAACTTGATGTGGCGTTGTTGTTATCGGGATCGGCATCGTAACCCGCGCTGATATTAACTTTGAATACATCCATTAACGGAAGATCCATTCCAACACTTCCGGCAAAGACTTTCGGTTTTGAAATATCATTTGTCATTGCCGAAGCGGAAAATCCTTCGAAGTTAATTCCTGCAGTTGCGCCAACTTTTCTGTTCGTCTCATCAAGTTGATTATTGTAACCATTGACAACCATTGAAGAGAAGCCGAGTTTGAAATCTTGCAATGCACCGGCGGAAATATAATTGCTTTGATCTCCAAGACGAGCGTACTTAAAGACGTTTCCAATTTTTAAATCTACTTTTCTTATTTGATTTGTAGAAAGATTATATGGAACATTCACAAAAAATTGAGAACCGAGCATTTCGCCGATTTCAAGTGTGGGACGCAGAGTAATATCAAGGTAGTTTCCGGCATCAAGACCTGTAATAGTTCTGTATTTGACATCAGAATTTAAGTTTAAATCAACACCTTGAGGTAAAATATTAGTGAGGAGTAAAATCATCACGGCTAATAACTTCGCTCTCATTAGTTCTCCGTTTTATAAAAATTTGTATTCATGTGGTTGGGAAACTAAAGAAGAATTTCTTCACTGCAAAAAGAAAAATTATTTCGGAAGAAATTTTTATAGTCGCAATCGCGCGACATGAAAAATAATTGCTTGACGATTCTATCCTGGTTGCGTTTTGTTACTTGAACTGAAACCCAATAGATCCGAAAATTGCAGAATATTGTGAATCACTCACTGAAGACATTTTTCGAGCAAATTACGGTTAAACAATCGATCGGCAGAATAGCAATCCACCGATTCTTCAATTCAATATTCTTATTTACCGTCAATATATTTTTCAATAGAAACCGCCAGCAAAATCATTATTTACTTCTTAATAAAATTGTATTCATTATTTATTCGTCGAAGAACAAATTTTTTCAGTTTAATCATAAAGCGAGTGAAGTATTGAGGATGTGATGAATTGTGCAAAACTTATTGCTCAAAAAAATCTGAACATGAGGATTGGAATAAAAAAAAAGACCGGTTAGGTTTAACCGGTCTCTATCATGCACTAACTAACTATTTATTTTCTAGAAGATGAAGCTTAAGCCAACTTTGTAAGTTTCAAACATAAACGGTGATGCAGTGTTAAACGGAAAATTCATGTTCTCTTTTCTGAATTCATAAATGAAATAAGAATATCCGTTCATCAAAATAAAATCAACTATCGGTGTTGCGAGCGGTGAAGAATCTAAAATTTCATGCACAAAATCTTCAACCCATTCGCGTCCGATATTTTCAATAATAGAACTACCGGCGGCTTTCCAGAAAAGCAAACGCGGATACACAGCACCTCTTTCATACGAAGCAGTTAAAACGAACTCCGGCACAATCTGAAATTTGATACCGCCTTCCATGCCTGTACCAATTCTGAAATTGTCTTCATAATAATTGAGTAATTCGAGATCGTTAAGGTTTGTCGGTGCTTGTTCAGTTTTCAGGCGGCTCCATGCGAAACCGTTTGCGTTGTAAAAAATTATTCCGGTCTTTCCCCAATTATAACCGTAACCATCAGCCCAACCGAGCCCGAGTTTAAACACATCAAGTTCAACTTCGCCGGCTTCAGCTTTCTTTCCTAATTTGTTTGATGCATCCGAAAGTGTAAGATAACGTTGTTTATAACGCATAACATTTTCACTTTGTTTAATATTTCTTTCGGTTGTGTAGCCGAATTTTACTTCAAGATAATTCGGTTTTGCAAAGTCGGATAAAAATCCTTTGTGGCTATTTTTTCCGAATCCGTAATTCACGCCGATAGTCGGTTTCCCGCTGAACCAAACGAGGTCTTTATCGAATTCAAAATCGAAATCGTCATCAATCTCGATTATCGAATCCTCTTCAACATCTTCTTTGTCTTGTTCATCTTCGTTCTGAGCAAAGACATTCGGACTCGATATCAGAAGAGCGAATGATAATAGTAAGAGTAACAGGTATTTGTATTTCATTTTTTTCTCCTTTGTTTTTGTTACGGATTAAGTAGTAAAATCTTCTAAATTTCTTGGGTGAAATCTATTTCTTATTTTTAAGTAATGAACTTATAATTTGATAAATGGTAACATCACTTTAATTTCGGTTATTAAAGATTACAAATAAATAAAGCTAAAACATTAATCATTCTGAAAGAAAGAATACCGATGGAAATTCAAAATCCGAACAAAAATATTATAAAGATTTTTTTTAAACTATACATTGCTCTCATTATCGTGGGAATAATTATGATGGGCGTTCCCGATTTGGCTGATTACTATTTTTTTCCGCATATATTCGGCGCAGGAATTTTCCTGGCAATAATTATTCTTTTCTTTAGCGGAAAGAAGTTGATTCCGCAAATTGAAAGTTTGACCAAAGGAGAACGGCTTTTGGCAAAATGGAACCTCGATATTAATGCATCAAGAAAGTTTGCAGATGCCGAACTCGTCAGAAGAAAATCCGATATGCACTCTACTGTATTTGCTCTCTTCCTCGGTGCAATCTTACTTTATCTTTTTCAATTTAGAGAAATTACATTTGTAGAAAGCATAATACTTGGAATTGCAATCTCAACTTTCGGTTATATCGTCGGCAATCTTTATATAAAATCGATTCACGCAAAAATGTATAATTCGGAAGGAATGGTTTATATCGGGTATGACGGAGTACTCTTTAACGAAGAATATCACATGTGGAACAGATGGGGAAGAAGGTTGGCAAATATTTCATTCGATGAAAATTTGATGTTATTGGTTTTCGAATATTATTCGCGCGGCTCGAAAGGTGCGCCGAATAAAAGAGTTGCGCGTATTCCCGTTCCCTCCGAAAATAAAATTGAAGCCGAAAAAATTGTAGAGATGTTTAAAACCGAGCGCGGAATTGCGTGAACTTTTCTTGCATAATTTTCTTATGAAAATATTAAGTGGAATTTTTTCGAGTCAACGCATCATGAATTGTTTGCAGAAGCGTTGATTTGTTAATCGGTTTGGGAATGAAATAATCAAAGCCTTCGGCAAGAATTTTTTCCCGATCGGATTTTAGCGCAAGCGCAGTTTGTGCAATGAATGGAATTTTTGAATAAGCCAAAAACCGTTTCATAATTTCAACGCGCAATTCAATTCCCGACCAGGGTCTCGGCAAACCAATATCCATTAAAATAACATCATAAGTTTCGCCATTCGAGTTAAGAATTTCAATAGCTCTAAGCGCATCCGAACCATCTCTGGCTGAAGTTACCATTCCATATTTTTTTAAGTTAATGTCGAGTAGTTTTCTGCTGCTTTCATCATCTTCCACTATTAAAATTTTAGGTGCAATTTTGTTCAATTCATTTTCTATCGGCGTAACATCAATGGAAGATGGTTCAATTATTTCATCTCTTTCATCGAGAGAAATAGCAGGGAAGGAAATCGTAACAGTTGTTCCAATTCCTTTTTCGGATTCAATTTCAATGGCTCCATCCATCAATTCGCAAAGTCGTTTTGTTATTGCCAAACCGAGACCGCTGCCTTCATGCGTGCGAGCGAAACCGCTTGATTCCTGCGTGAATGCATCGAATGCATGCGCTAAAAATTCTTCAGACATTCCTATTCCGGAATCGATTATTTTGATTTCAAAAATATTTTCTCCTGCACTGTTCTTCGCGTCATTGGTTGAAATAATTATTCCTCCTTTCACCGTGAACTTAACAGCATTGGAAATTATGTTATTTAACACTTGCGAAAGTCTCATTTCATCGGCACGCAAAAAAGACTCGGTGTTTTTTTGCAAAGCGATTTTGATTCCTTTTTTCTCCGCCGCGTGCTGAAGAAGCGAAACAACTTTAGCAATTAATAAATTTCCGTCAATGGATAAAAGTTTTACATCGAGTTTGTTCGCTTCAATTTTGCTGATGTCAAGTATATCATTCAACAGATTCAATAGCCGGTGTCCGCTTCGGTTAATTGTTTGTGCATATCGGATGAATAATGCATTATCAATTTTCATCGCCTCTTCTTCAATGATTTCGGCATAACCAAGAATTCCATTGAGAGGAGTTCGAATTTCATGACTCATATTCGCGGTGAAAGAGCGAATAAGTTTGTTTGATTCTTCCACTTTCGCAAGCGCGGCTTCAAGCTGTAAATTTTTCTCCACGCTTTCGGTAATGTCATACTCAATAATAAAGTAGCCGAGAAGTTTATCGTCGGCATCAAACATCGGATCGATTAAAGCGTTGACCCAATACTTTTCTCCGTGTTTATCATAATTCACAATTGAGTAGCGAACGCTTTCTCCTTTTTTAAGGATTTCAAATTTTTCTTTACGAAGTGCTGAATCGGTTTCTAAACCGGAAAGGAAATCAAAGGGAATCTTGCCGAGAACTTCAGCGGATTTATAATCGGTCAGTTTTTCGAATGCGCTGTTGACCCATGTGATTTTGTAATTCGTATCGAGAATCATAACGCTGTTATCGGTTTGTTCGGCAACCAAACTCAGCTTGAAAACTTCCGCTTCAAGTTTTTGTTTAGAATAAAGAACTGAAGCAATACGCGCTGATTTTTCAAGTATGTATTTTGAATCGCCGTTCGGAGTAACTTCTTTATTAAAATAAATAAGAAGCAAACCAATCATTTTATTTAGAGTATCTGTAATCGGCATACACCAGCACGAAACAATCGGAAGAGTTTCTGCACTAACAATTTCCTTCACGAACGGTTCATCTTTAAGTGAACGGATAAATCTCGGCTCATGCGAAAAGGATTTGCTTCCATGAAAACTTTTCAGTGCGACCGATGAAATTTTTTTGATTAAATCTCTCACCGAAGATTGATCACTATTTCCGGCAGAGATTGAAAGTTCATTTTCTTTTAATTCCAAAATTGTGCAATGCGCTCCGGGAAAAATCTCTTCATTGTGTCTGCATAATTTATTCAACACTTGCGAAAGAGGATAACCCTGTGCAACCATTGTAAGAATTTCTGTTTCCGTTGATTGAATATGTTGATGCATTTTTTCGGAACGAATATCGCGCGCAACAATTTGAATCGCAGGAGTTCCCTTCCAATTTGTTTTTATCGCCGATAGTTCGACATCTATCTTATCTCCGTTACGTGATATAAATTTATACTCGAGATTATTTCCTTCGCTCGCTGTATTTAAATCGGAAAAAAACTTTGCACCATGTTCCAAATATTCGGGATGAATTACTTCCGCAAAATTTTTTCCAACAAAATCATTGTAAGAAGATCCGCCGAGAATTTTAACCGCACTATTATTGATGAAAACTATCTTCTCTTCCGATTGTATAAAAATTAATTCAGGCGAAAGATCAAGAATTGCTTTGTACCTTTTCTCCCCTTCCAGTAGTCTCATTTCATTTTGTTTCAATGCAGTGATATCGGTGATTGCGCCAATCACACGGAGTGCCTTTTTATTTTCATCCCGTTCGATATAGCCGCGATCGATAACGTACGCATAAGTACCGTCATTCTTGCGTAATCTATATTCGCCCGTCCAGGATTTTACATCGTTGATAAAAGAATCTGTAACGCTCACCGAAGTTTTTTCAAAATCATCGGGATGAACATGCTGATTCCACCACAAATCGGGATCGGTGACAACTTCATTTTCTTTTAAGAATAGCGCACGAAAATGTTCATTCAACCAGGTTTTTTTGTTGTTTATATCCCAATCATAAATTGCATCTTGAGTCGCAAGACTAACTAACTCGAACCTCTTATAACTTTGATCGAGAGCGGCTTCAATGCTTCGCCATTCGCTGAGGTCGTCATTTAAACTGAAGTGGGCAAGTATCGATCCTTCCTCATCTTTTAAAGGAAGCAAAGTAGAGATTGCAATTCCTTTCTTCCCGTTTTTATGAATGAAATCAAATTCTCCCGTCCACTTTCCGTCCCGCTCCAATACCGCCAATATGTCCGGAGCAATCATTTCAGGTGAATTGGCTTCGTGTAGTTTGTTTATGTTGGAAAAGAGTAATTCCGATTTGGAGTAGCCAAATAATTTTTCTGCGGCGGGATTCAAATCGATTATTCTTCCTTCAAGATCGGTAACAAGAATCGCACTCTTGATATTATTGAACATCATGCTATGTCGGCGTGCTATCTCTTCGCTCTTTTTGCGCTCGTTGATATTGCGTGCAAATCCGAAAATGAGATCGATTTTATTTTTTTTGTAAATTGGTTCTACCGTTGTTTCAAAAAAAACAAACGCACCGGTGTGTGAAAGAATTTGTACTTCAAAAGGTTGAACGGTTTCGCCCGTTAATATTTTATCGCGAATTAATTTAACTACCGGCACTGTAGCATCGGGGATTAATTTCTTTACGTCTTCATTTATCCAATCTTTAATTTTAAAACCGAGGTGCTTTTCAAATGCTTTTGTAAGAGAAATTATTTTTCCGTCCGGCGTTATTGTGAAAAGAATATCGCTGGCGGAATCTAAAATTTTTTCAAGTTGTTTTTCTTTTAAACGAAGCTGTTTTTCCGCATCGGTTTTATAGAAAGCGAGAGAAATTGCGAGTTCAAGTTCTCTTTCGTTGAAGGGTTTTAAAATGAAAGCTTCAGGATTAGAATTTTTTGCGCGTTCGAAAAACTCCTGCCGATCGTAGACGGTGATAAAAATAATCGGGATTTTTTTCTTTTTCCGAATTCTTTCCGCCGCTTCAAGCCCGTTGATATTAGCGGGGAGAACGATGTCCATTAAAATTAAATCAACCGAATCATTCACAGCCATTTCAACGGCAGAAAGTCCGTCGGCGGCAACTCCGGCAACTTCAAATTTCAAAGATTGTATCATCTTCGTCAATTGTTTTGCGGTTGTTTTATCGTCATCAACAATTAAAATTCTTTTTGGCATATGAATTAGTTAGTTTCTGAAAAGTTAATTTGAACGTGCGTGAATTTAAGAAAGATTTATCTTTCTCTTCAACGATGAATCTTGATGTATGAATTATTTTTTAAATAATGTGACGGGAGGAAGGAGGGATGTGAGTTGACAAGTGACAGGTGACAATTGAGAATTGAGAATTGAGAATGGAACAATTATAAATTAAAAATGAATGTCCCTTTGCGTCTCTGCGTCTTTGCGGTGAAAGAGGAATAAAATTACAAATTAAAAATTAAGAATGATTATCCCTTCGCGTCTCTGCGGTGAAGAAGGAAATCGGAAGTTGGATTTACTTTGCAGTTCTCGTTAAATAATGTTTTTCAAAATGTTTTGTGATTACATCAAATGCTTCTTCGGTTGTGTTGCAGAATTGAAAAAGATTCATATCTGTTTTACTAATCATTCCTTGCTCAATCAACATATCAAAGTTGATTAAACTCTTCCAATATTTTTCGTCATAGATTACAACCAACAAATTCTTTTTGATTTTTCCGGTTTGGATTAACGTCAACATTTCGAAAAGTTCATCCATCGTTCCAAAACCGCCGGGGAAAACAATAAGTGCTTTCGATAAATAAGCGAACCAAAATTTTCTCATGAAGAAATAATGAAACTCAAAACTCAATTGCGGAGTAACATGCCTGTTCACAAATTGCTCGAATGGAATACTGATGTTCAAACCGACAGAATAACCGCCGGCTTGTTTGGCCCCTTTGTTTGCGGCTTCCATAATTCCCGGACCTCCGCCGGTGCAAACCGTGAACCGATTCTCTTCAAACCCCAATGACATCGACCATTTCGTCAACATTTTTGAAAGTTGTACGGTTGCTTCATAATACTTCGACATCTCAACGCCATGAATTGCGGCTCTCAGCTTCGTTGCAAAGTTCGGAATCGATTTCGGATCGGCAGACTTCAGCGCGTTGTATTCGCTCACCGCGTCACGTTTTGATTTAATTCTTGCCGAGCCAAAAAAAACTATCGTATCCTTAATATTATATTTTGAAAAACGGGATTCCGGTTCAAGGTATTCTGCAAGCAGACGCACAACACGCGCATCTGCCGAATTTAGAAACGGAATATTCTGGTATGCTTTCAAAATTTTATTTTCTTTTGACATTAATCTTTGCTTCCTTGTTAATCATAAAAAATTGCTTCTTATCTTTACAAATAAATATATCAATTTTTCATCCATAATCCGATTTTAATATTTGAAACTAAAAAGAATTTTTCTTCTCACCATATTTTTTCTCAATTCTGCTTTGGCCGGGGATAAGCCTGCCAAAGATGAGATTGCATCAATTCTTAACCGAATGCCGAAATCTACGCTCTACGGTTTGCTTGTGATTAATCCATTAACAGAAGATACGATCATTTCTATAAATCCATCACAATCATTTATTCCCGCATCAAACACGAAGCTATTTACGTCGGCAGTCGCCGTGCATTTGTTGGGAGTTGATTTTGAATGTGCAACAAAATTTTTCTCCACCGCAAAAATTGAAAATGGAATAATCGACGGCGACCTCATAATTAAAGGCTACGGCAATGCTTTAATGAGCGATAATGATCTCGATTCCATCGCGGAAATATTATCTTCAAACGGATTAAAAAAAATTAACGGACGAATCATCGGAGACGATACTTTTTTTGATGATGAATATTCGCGGCAGGATTGGATTGAAGACGATTTGACAAATGTAAAACTCGCCCCTGTTTCAGCACTGGTTTTGAACGGCAATAAAACTTCGTATCAAAAAAAATATAGAAGAAGAATAAGAACATATTACACGAATGTCGGTAATCCCCCTTTACATATCGCAAATGAATTCAAAAAAAAATTAGTGGCGCGGGGAATTGAAATCGCCGGAACTTGCGATGTTGGTTCATTGCCGGCAAACTCCTTTCTGCTTGTAGAAACAAAGGTGAAGTTACTC
Organism: uncultured Ignavibacteriaceae bacterium; assembly: GCA_964393605.1. Classification (GTDB taxonomy): domain Bacteria; phylum Bacteroidota; class Ignavibacteria; order Ignavibacteriales; family Ignavibacteriaceae; genus CAYMUL01. The sequence goes on from CAYMUL010000009.1 coordinate 25,006, forward strand.
GATATTCTAAAACCTGTAAATAAAAACAGTAACAATTTTATTGCCGAATGTTTATTCAAACTAATCGGTGCGCAAGCTACTGCCGGGCAGGGAACAGCTTTCAACGCGGGACAAACCGTCAACAAATTTTTGAAAGATTTTGATGTGTACACAGAAGGAACAACAATTATTGATGGTTCCGGGCTCTCACGATATAACAAAACGTCGGTTGGTACAATCGTAAGTCTGCTGGAAAAAATTTATCTCGATTTAGATTTGTTCGAAAAATTTACACAGACATTAAGCATCGCCGGCGCGGATGGAACTCTTTCCGGAAGAATGAAGGGTTCGAATGCTGAATTTAATTTTATGGGAAAGACGGGAACATTGAACGGCGCTTCTTCCCTTTCCGGTTATCTGAAAACAAAGAACGGCGACGACTTGATTGTGAGTATGATTTTTGAATTCAGCAGTAAAAGCGGAAATTATTATCGCTCAATTCAAGATGAGATTGTAAAAGTATTAGCCGAATATGAAGAATAATATCCGGCTAATTTTATCAATTATTGGTTCGGAGTGGATTGCGGCAAAGTTGGGGTTGTTGGTACGTTTTGTCTTCCGCCTTGCTGAATAATTGAATCTTGTCCCCCCGAAGTTGTACTACCGGGAAGGAAAAAAAGATTGATTACAAGAGCTAAAAGTGCCAAAGCACCGCCGAGCCACCATGTGGCTTTGCTTAAAAAATCTGCGGTTCTTCTGGTTCCGAACATAGTTCCCATTTGCGCACCGCCGAAGGTTCCGGCAAGTCCGCCGCCTTTGCTTGCTTGCAATAAAACAATAATCATCAGCAAAATTGCAACTATGATCGATAAAGTAATTAATAAATTATACATAATATTCTCCTGAAAAAAAGTTGTAGCGAGGGAGGGATTCGAACCCCCGACACACGGATTATGATTCCGTTGCTCTAACCTACTGAGCTACCTCGCCGGGTATTTCGTAAAAAAAGAGTTACAAATATAAATACTCGACTTCCCCTTCACAAAAATTTTTATAAAGATTATGAATGTCAAAAAATAACTCTCTTTCACAATCTTTTATTCATTTTAAGAACCTATCGAGCCAATCCTCAAATTCTTTATACCAATAAATTGAATTTTGTGGCTGCATAACCCAATGATTTTCATCGGGAAAGTAGAGCAAACGCGAAGGAATTCCCTTCCCCTGCAAAACGCCATATAGTTCAAGCCCCTGTGTAACGACAACACGATAATCTTTTTCGCCGTGAACAATTAGCATCGGAGTTTGAAAATTATCTGCAAACTCTGCGGGACTCCACTTCTTCACATTTTCTTTATCATACCAGGGTGCGCCGCCGTAAGCAACTTCTCTAAAGTGTGTCATGTCGGATGCAAATTGTCCCATCAAATTATAAACTCCGGCGTGAGAAATTAATGCAGCAAATTTATTCGTGTGTCCGGCAATCCAATTTACGAGATAGCCGCCGTAACTGCCGCCAGCACCGGCTATTTTGTTTTCATCGATGAAAGAAAATTTCTGTAAAATAAAATCTGTTGCATTCATAATATCTGTGAAAGGTTTATCGCCGTGCGCACCAATTATAGAGTTCGCAAATTTTTCTCCAAATCCTGTTGAGCCGTGAAAATTAACAACTGCGCAAACATAACCCATTGCGGCAAATGCCTGTCCGTTCCATCTGTAATGAAAAGAATTTTGAAATGCGCCGTGCGGTCCGCCGTGAATTAGGTGAAGCAATCCCCATTTTTTATTCACATCGAAATTCGGTGGATAAATTAAAAACATTTGCACATCTTCTTCATCCGCGCTTTTGAAATAATACTCTTCAACTTTGCCGAAGGAAATTGAATCGAGCAAACTTTTATTCACGTTTGTAAGTTGTTCCGTTTTGTTTGATTTGAAGTTGAGAGAAAAAATATCTGCGGGTGAACTAAAATTTTCATGAAGAAAATAAAGAGAACCGGCGGCGAGCGTAAGATTACTTGCAACCCCTTTTTCATGAATGAGTTTTAAATTTTTACCGTTTGTGTTAATTGAATAAATCGAATGTTCGCCGCCATTATCTGCGGTGAAATAAACTACTTCACCTTTCCCGTCAAGTTGATAATCCGCAACGGAAATATCGTAAGCAGAGGTAATATCGAACGATGAAAAATCATTCAGAGAAATTCTTTTCAGTTTAGAATTTTCAGCAAGTAATTTTGGATTTGATGTGTATTGATAGTAAAGAAATTTTCCATCGTGAGAGAATATTGGTGCGCCATCTCCGCCCAAATTATTTTCGGTAAGATTTTTCAATTCGCCGTTGATTGTATTTAATAAAAAAAGATCGTAATTCAACTCACTTTTGTAAGGCGCGGGAGTAACATTTGCCGAGAGCGCAATCCATTCGCCGTCGGGAGAGATGTTGTACGAAGCACCGCTTCCTGAAGCTGATAAAATTTTATTCATCTTTGGAGTTAAGTTTTTTATTTCCTTCGAAGCAACATCAACGGAAAAAAGATGAGTAACAAAACCATCCGTCAGCCAGCTATCCCAATATCTGTAAAAACGATTTTCCGTAACCTTTGCCGACATTTTAGAATCTTTTCTTTTTTTCAATTCTTTCTTCAAACCCTCAAAATCAATTTCAAATTCGGGCAATAAATTTGAAGCGAAGGCGATATGTTTGGAATCGGAAAACCATTTTATGGAAGTAACGCCCATCGGCATTTCCGTAAGGCGAAATGCTTCTCCACCGGTAAGCGGCAAAAGATAAAGTTGATTTTTTTCATCCCCTTCCCTTTTTGCGGTGAACGCTAAATATTTTCCGTCAGGGCTGAATTCAATATTTCCTTCGCTCGATTTGTCTGTCGTAATTTTTTTTATTTCTTTCGAAGCCAAATCCAAAAAATGTACATCGCTGTAACCTTTGTTCTCGTCGATGTTGTATTCGGTCAAAGTGAATGCAAGAGTTTTCTGATCGTGCGAAAGACGAAGCGAGCCGATACGTTTAAACTTCCATAAATCCTCGGCGGTTATTCCTCTTTTTTCTTGAGCAAAAAATTTCCCGTTCGAAAGAAGAAGTAGAAATATTATAAAGAGAGAAAAATATTTTTTACTCATGGCAATTTGTTTTTTATGTTAAGATTGTATTCGTTTCTGTAAATGCCATCGCCTGTATCGGTATAAGAACGAACTGCGATTCCGGCTGTTGTTAATCTGCCGTTAGTGTTTGCGATTCTCTGCGCAGGTTCTGGATGCGTTGATAAATAAGTTTCGAGCGAGGGGTCTGTGCTTGCCGAAGCTTTTCCGTCGGCAACTAACTTCTCGAAAAAGAATTTTACAGCACCGGCATAGTAACGTGTATCTTGTAAATAGAGGAAAGAATATTCATCGCTCTGATCTTCATCGCTGCGGCTATTTGCAAGTAAAGCAAAACCGACAAATAAGTTCGCGGCGATTTCCGCTATCTGCGATGGATTCTCTCCCAAAAGCAAACTGATAAGAACAGAAACACCATATTGTTTTGTCATTCGCTGAGTTGAGTGACGTTTTTCCGCATGTGCAATTTCATGACCGACAACACCTGCGAGTGCGGCTTCACTATCAAGATATTTTAATAGCCCTGTATAAATATAAATTTTTCCGCCGGGCAATGCGAATGCATTCAAGATATCGTGTTTACCGATCAACTCAAGTTCATAATTGTACACGTTTTTCTTTGCAACTTTGCCCGAAGCAATTATATGATCAAAAATTCTTGATTTGATATACGCCTTAATTGACGGGTCTCCGGTGAAGATTGGATACTCCGAAGGATTTGCTTCAATCTCTGCGGCAACTTGTGCGCCGAGCGCGGCATCATCGGAATCGGAAAAAATATTTATGCTTCCGTCTTCATCGCAACCGATATAAATCATCGATGATGAAAGCATTATCAAAAAGACGAAAAATAGTTTTTTTATTTTCATGACGAGGTCCTAAAAAATTTATATTTCAGATTGAATCAAATTCCACATCTCATCGAGAAGTGAATCGATATTAAAATTTTGTACGGCGGAAAATACAACCGGCTTCCCTTCAACACCTTTGAATTTCGTTTTTGATAGTTTAGTTATTTCTTCCGATTGAAGTAAGTCAGCTTTAGAAAACGAAACGATTTTTTTCTTCTTTGCAAGTGTGGTACTATATTTTTTCAATTCGCCGTTGAGTATTTCAAAATCTCTCTTTGCATCTTCTGATGTTGCTTCAATAAGAAACAAAAGAACTTTTGTGCGTTCGATATGTTTTAAAAATTTTAAACCCAAACCTTTTCCGTGCGATGCCCCTTCAATTATTCCGGGAATATCAGCGACGGTGAATGATTCATAATTTTTGTAGCGAACAATTCCCAAGTTTGGTTCGAGAGTGGTGAATGGATAGTCCGCAATTTTCGGGCGTGCCGCAGATATTGTTGAAATCAATGTGGACTTTCCCGCATTCGGAAAACCGACAAGCCCGACATCCGCGATAAGTTTTAATTCGAGTGCGAGATTTTTTGCTTCCCCGCTTCTACCCGATTCGGCAAAGCGCGGAGTTTGATTTGTCGCCGTTGCAAAATTACTGTTACCTTTTCCGCCGCGCCCTCCTTTTGCAACTAAAATTTTTTTTCCGTCTTCATTTAAGTCGTCAATCGTTTTTTCAATATCGCGGTTATGCACCAAAGTTCCGCAAGGAACTCGAATGACAATATCATCACCGGTTTTTCCATCCTTTAAAGAATTGCCGCCCGGTTTTCCGTTTTGTGCAGAATAATTTCGTTTGTACTTAAAATCAAGAAGAGTGGAAAGATTGTTTGAAGCTTGAATATAAACGTTGCCACCGTTGCCGCCGTTGCCGCCGGAAGGACCGCCTTTCGGTACATATTTTTCACGACGAAAAGTTACCGCACCGTCTCCGCCGTTGCCGGCTTTAACGCTAATCTCGACATAATCGATAAACATTATTTTCTATCGTTGAAATATTGAAGAATCTTTTCGTTTAGAAGAATTGCCTCTCGCGCCGAAATAGGATTTATTTTGTAAGTAAGAAAAACCGAGTTGAGAAGTTCGCGTGCCGAATCGAATGAAGAACATTCGGCGATTCTTTCAAGAGAGTTCGCAAAATCGACACTGTCACCATTAAAAATATTTTGAACAATTTTTTCAGTTTCTTTAGCAGAAAAATAATCGAAGACTTCATCATCGACTTTGGTTTTCTCTGTTGTAAATTTCCCTTTAATTATCGGCTCGGCGTTTGCTTTCTCTTCTTCAAATTTTTCTGCCGGAACTTCATTTGGGATTTTACTTTTAGTTTCAAGATTTATTTCGATTGGTTGTTCTTCAAAAGTTGAGTCTGTTTCAGTTGCCGGAGTTTCGTCTGCAAATATTTCTGCGTTCAATTTTAATGAAGGTTCTTCGGGCTCGATAGATGTGGCGAATTCTTGTTTCTCTTCCGAAATATTTGAAAACTTTTCTTCCTTCGTTGGCTCATGAATAATTGTATCTTCTGCGACTTTATTAATTTCAGGAACGTCTTCATCGAAGTCGTATGGTTTATCAAAATCAATTTTAAAATCTTCACTGCTCTCCGGGGCTACAAAGTCGAGCAAATCATCAGCTGTAACTTTTTCTTCTTTAATTTCAAGAGTCGGAGTTTTACGAGGAGAATCAAAATCCGATTTTAAAATATCTGCAACAGTATCCGCAACTGAATCTTTGTTGAAAGTTTCCGGTTTATCACCGAATAGAGAAATTTTTCTTTTGTCATCAACAACATTAATCGATCTCATTTTATCTTGAAGTTCTTTCAATTCGGTAGGGTCGTCGGGGAAAGGAAGTTTCTCCTGGTTTTGTGGAATTTGCTCGCGGATTAAACTTTGCCCCGGACCTTCCATAAACACAGTATCAGAAACTCTTCTTCTTGCTTGCGCGGGAACATCGCTGAATAATGCGGTTCTAAAATCTTCCAATTCAAATTTTTGCTTTTGATCAGAAGTCAGCAAGCGGCGCACTTTGTAAATATGATCGTGGAGTTCTTTATCGCGAAGAAAAACTTCAACCGTTCCGACGGCAAGTTTAGTTTTATTCGTTTCGCCGATGTTTAAAAATTCGGCGATTGAATAAAGTCCGTTATCAATTAAAGATTGCAATTGCGAGTTCAACAACTCGCGTTGTATATCATCGAGCAGTTCGTTGAAATCTACAAAACCGATTGTCAGTATTTTTCTTTTATCGATAACGGCGGCAATAATTTTTTTGTAGTATTCATAAAAATATGCGTATTGGAGGAAGAGGCGCAGTTCATCGATGTTGCGTGTTTCATCAACATCAAAAACGAATTTTACTAAAGTCCAGCGCGGACGCAACAGGTAATTCACATTGAAAGTTACGGCTTGAAGAACGAGCCGTTTTATATCTTCGAAAGGAAGGAGTTTGTGTTTTTTTATTTCCGCTCCAATTTTTTGGAAAGAATCGGAAATAACGGGACCGGAATAATCGAACACCGAAGTTTTTAAAATTCTTTGACGATCGAGATAGAGGAGATAATCTAATTCGGCGGAAACGTAATGCACGATAGCAGGATGCACGTTCGCCTGTGAGAGATTTTCAAGAGTGAAGAAAGAGCCGAGTCTTCTTATCTTGTTTAAATTAAAATCGGTAATAAATTGAATTTCCCGTTCAAACATACTTTATTTTATTTTTGTTGGTCAAGATAAACAAAAGCAATAAAACATTTCGTAACGATTTTCATTACAAACCAAAAATCATTTAACAGAAGCGAGAAGAAAATCCCGGTTCATTCTTGCAATATTTTTTACGGAAATTCCTTTGGGACATTCCGCTTCGCATGCGTAAGTATTGGTGCAACTTCCGAAACCGAGTTCATCCATTTTTGCAACCATCGCTTCAACTCTCTCGTATCTTTCCGGTTGTCCTTGCGGTAACAATCCGAGATGAGAAACTTTTGCACTTACAAATAACATCGCCGAAGCATTTTTACAAGCGGCAACACATGCACCGCAGCCGATACACGCTGCCGCATCAAACGCTTCCGATGAAACATCTTTGGAAATTGGAATTGCATTTGCATCAGGTGCGCTTCCTGTATTCGCAGATATGTATCCACCGGCTTGAATGATTTTATCAAGACCGGAACGATCGACTGCTAAATCTCTAATAACAGGAAATGCATTTGCGCGGTATGGTTCAACCCAAACAGTTTCGCCGTCAGAAAAATTTCTCATGTGCAGTTGACATGTTGCAATTTTTCTAACAGGTCCGTGCGGTTCGCCGTTGATAACTAATCCGCATGTACCGCAAATACCTTCGCGGCAATCACTTTCGAATGCAACAGGTGCTTCATTATTTTTTTCGAGATCGTTATTTAAGTCATCCAACATCTCAAGAAAAGAAGCATCGGTGGAAACGGAAACTTTATAATCTTTAAATGCGCCAACAGTGTTAGCATTTTGTTGCCGCCAAATTTTTAATTTAAGATTTAATTTTTTCTCGCTCATTATTTGTAACTCCTTGTAGCTAACTGAATATTTTCATATTGAAGCGTCTCTTTAATCAGTTCCCAATTACTTAAACCGTTAAACTTCCACGCACCGACGTAAGCAAAATTTTCGTCATCACGCTTTGCTTCTCCTTCATCGGTTTGATATTCCACTCTGAAATGTCCGCCACATGATTCTTTACGGTGAAGCGCATCAACAGCCATCAACTCGCCGAGTTCGAGATAATCGGCAACTCTGCCGGCTCTTTCAAGCGTTTGGTTGAAATCATTTCCGCTTCCGACAACATTCACATCTTTATGGAAAAGTTCACGAAGCTCTTTTATCTCTTCGATGGCTTCATGCAATCCTTTTTCGTTGCGAGCCATTCCGACTTTATTCCACATCACTCTACCAAGTTTTTTATGAATGTCATCAACCGTGTGTTTTCCTTTTACGGAAAGTAATTTATTGATTCCTTCTTTCAGTTGAGTTTCAACTTTTGAAAACTCTTCATGCTTCGCATCAACCTTCGCAGGTTTTTGAGAAGCGAGATAATCGCCGAGTGTGTAAGGAATAACGAAGTATCCATCGGCGAGACCCTGCATTAAAGCACTCGCGCCAAGTCTGTTCGCACCGTGATCGCTGAAGTTCGCTTCCCCCAATGCAAACAAACCGGGAATGGTTGTCATCAAATTATAATCAACCCACAGCCCTCCCATTGTATAGTGAGGCGCAGGATAAATTTTCATCGGAACCTGGTAAGGATTTTCACCGGTTATCGTTTCATAAATCTCGAAAAGATTTCCGTAACGCTCTTCGATAACATCTTTACCCAAACGTTTGATTGAATCTGCAAAATCAAGAAAGACTGCATCGCCGCCGTTGACGCCTCTTCCTTCATCGCAAACTTCTTTTGCACTTCGCGATGAAATATCGCGCGGGGCAAGATTTCCGAACGATGGATATTTTCTTTCGAGATAATAATCTCTCTCCTCTTCAGGAATTTCTGACGCTTTTCTCGTATCGCTTTTCTTTTTAGATACCCAAACTCTACCGTCGTTGCGCAAACTTTCACTCATCAAAGTGAGCTTCGATTGGCTCTCTCCGTGAACCGGAAGACAAGTCGGATGAATTTGAGTGTAACATGGATTTGCAAAGAGTGCGCCTTTTTTGTGTGCGCGCCAAATTGCAGTAGTATTGCAATTCATTGCATTTGTTGAAAGGAAAAAAACATTCGAATAACCTCCGGTGCAGAGCAACACTGCCTGCGCGGAATATTTTTCAAGTTCTCCGGTTAATAAATTTCTTACAACAATTCCTTTCGCTTGACCATCAACGATAACAATGTCAAGCATTTCTCTTCTTGTAAAGAGTTTCACTTTCCCAAGCCCAACTTGTCGGCTCAGGGCACTGTACGCACCGAGAAGAAGTTGTTGACCTGTTTGCCCGCGTGCGTAAAAAGTTCTGGAAACTTGAGCACCGCCGAATGAACGATTATCGAGATAGCCGCCGTATTCTCGTGCGAAGGGAACGCCCTGTGCAACGCACTGATCGATAATATTCACACTCACTTCTGCAAGCCGATGAACATTAGCTTCGCGCGCGCGGAAATCACCGCCTTTAATTGTATCGTAGAATAATCTATAAACAGAGTCGCCATCGTTCTGATAATTTTTTGCGGCGTTGATACCACCTTGCGCGGCGATGCTGTGCGCACGTCGTGCGCTATCGTGAAATGTAAATGCAGAAACGTTGTAGCCAAGTTCTGCAAGTGTAGCCGCAGCGGATGCGCCTGCTAATCCCGTACCGACAACGATAATATCATATTTTCTTTTGTTCGCCGGATTGACAAGTTTGCTGTTGAATTTATGATTTGTCCATTTATCTTTTAATGGTCCGGCAGGAATTTTGGAGTTTAAGTTCATTTCAATTTCCTCCGTTCAAACTTTTGATGAAAAAATAAATCGGCATCGAAGCAAAGCCAAGCGAAACGACGACAGAAAAGATCCAACCGAATGCTTTAATCGTCGGTGTGTATTTTTTGTTGTTCAACCCGAGTGTTTGGAATGCGCTTTGGAATCCGTGAATCAAATGAAACGCAAGAAGTGCCATCGCAACCAAATAAAATGCGGAGTAAATCGGATCGGCGAATGCGAGACGTACGCTTTCAAACATCGGTTCATCCGTGCCTATAATTTTATGTTGAACAAAAAATGTATTCAGATGCAGCACGAGAAAAACGAATACGATTGAACCGCTCCAAATCATGAAACGACTGAGAAATGAACTATTTCTGTTTCTAGCATTGACAGCGTAATCATCGGGGCGCGCTTTTTTATTTTGAAAATGCAAAAATATCGCTTGATAGATATGAATTATAAATCCGGCAAATAGAAGTACTTCCGTAATCTTAATTAAACCGTTTGTGCCCATGAATTTAGAATATGCATTGAAGGCTTCGCCGCCGTCATCTTTAAATAGAAGCAAATTGCCTGAAAGATGCACAACAAGAAATGAACAGAGGAACAAGCCTGTTAGTGCCATGACAATTTTTCTTCCGATAGATGAATTGAGAGCTTTACTCAACCAACTCATTCATTGTCTCCTTTTATAAATCTGTAATGTTTTGGAATTGTTATCGTCCGTAAAAATTAAGTTAAAATAATTTCAAACTAAACTTAACTATGAAAGGGGGAAATAATCAATAATTAAGAGTTAAAAATTAATAATTAATAATTTGGTTGCGTCTTTTCAGTGAACGCTAAAGATGGTTGCACTTATTTTTTTTCGTAACATTGAGATGAAATTCATAAAAAAAATCGGAATAAATAATTTATGTTTAATTGGATTAATGGTACTCTCCTTCTACTTTTGATGTGCGCGATGTTTTTCTTCGCGAATGAAATGGCGGCTCAAAATTTAAATCCTAACTATGATTCAACACTCGCACACAAGTTGGGCGCGGATGATTACGGTATGAAACAATATGTTTTCGTCATCTTAAAAACCGGTTCGGCTGCAATTGAAGACAAAGTAGTTCGGGATAGTTTATTCGCCGGTCATTTTAGCAACATAAAAAAATTGGCGGATAACGGAAAACTTCTCGTAGCGGGACCTATCTTCAAAAATGAAAAAGCGTATCGCGGGCTATTCATTTTAAATGTGAAATCGTTCGATGAGGCAAATGAATTGTTAGCAAATGATCCTACAATCCGAGAAAAAATTTTTGATGTTGAATTGTACAATTGGTATGGCTCCGCCGCGCTGGGAGAATATCTATCAATCCATGAAAAAATTTGGAAGAATGAACCGTGAGTTGTCGAACGAAAATAAATTCGTATTTGTTTTTCTTAAGTTGAGAACGAATTTAAGGTTTTCTGTGCTTTGTTTGTTTGAATAAAATATTGCAATTAAATTTGAAACGCTATTATAAAAACAAGCGTGATAGATGATTTTTATTGCTTCATCAATTGAAGCATAGAACTCATAACATTAGTATCTCATGTTACGCATATTTTCAAAAAAAATATTCGCCACAAAGACACCAAGACACAAAGAAGTTTTGAATCAACAAAGGAATCTTAAGTTTTTTCTTCGTGCCTTTGTGACTTTGTGGCAAAAAAAAATTTAGTGCATAAGGTGAGTTAGCTACTCTGAAATTAGATAACATCAACCTTATTACATTATTCACCGAATTTATGCAGAATGAAGAATAGCACACTGATGACGCTGATGCAACTGATCTTCACTGATCTGAATCATTCAAAACCAGCATTATGGATATTCTCTATTTATACAAACTCGGATAATAATAATGGATGCGTAACTTTAGTTATTCACAAAATTATTTTTATGTTGAACAGAATTTTTAATCTCATCAAAATAAAAAAACAGCTATGTCCCGAACAACCATAAACCGCGCCGATGCACTCGATGCACTCCGCGGCTTCGCAATTATTACGATGATCCTTTCGGGAAGTATTCCTTTCAGCGGTGAAGCCGCGCTTCCGGGGTGGATGTATCATGCGCAACTGCCGCCGCCAGATCATGTTTTTAATCCTAACAATCCCGGAATTACCTGGGTCGATCTCGTTTTTCCCTTTTTTCTTTTTTCGATGGGAGCGGCATTTCCATTTTCACTTTCGCGAAGAATGGATATCGGCGATTCAAAACTAAAACTGATACTCAATTCATTTCTGCGCGGATTGCTTCTCGTTTTTTTCGCAATCATTTTGCAACACTTAAAACCTTACGCACTCAGCGGAACTCCGCAAATGAATGAATGGTTAATCGGATTGTTCGGATTCATTGCTCTTTTTTTTCTTTATGTAAGGATGGATTTTAAACTCGATAAAAAAATTATTCTGACCGCGAAAATTCTATTTGGAGTTTTATTGGTTTTCCTTTTCACGCAACTGACTTACTCGAACAGAAAAAGTTTTAGCATTGGAAGAAGTGATATCATCATCATTGTGCTGGCAAATACTGCCGCGGTTGGTTCCGTCATTTGGATTTTCACCCGCGAAAAAATATTTATAAGATTAATAATACTGGTGCTGCTGCTTGCATTCAGATTGACACACAACATCGAAGGAAGCTGGACAAAATATATTTGGGATGCAACGCCACTTTCTGAAGTTTATCGTTTTTACTTTCTGCAATATCTGTTCATCGTCATTCCCGGAACAATCGTCGGAGATCTTTTTCTTAAATGGATGAATCTGAAACCGGAACCGCAAACTGTTGAAACCAATCGGCAAAAATTTTTTCAACTCTGTTTGATGGTGAGTTTTATACTTTTTAATCTTGTAACTTTTTATAATCGCTGGCTCATTGTGAACGCCGCCGGCAATGTTGCGCTTCTATTCGCGGGATTCTTTCTTTTCAAAAAAGAATTCTCTTCGCTTGACACACTTTACAAATCAATTTTTTCATGGAGCGCACTCTGGCTTTTGCTCGGTGTATTATTTGAACCGTTCGAAGGCGGAATTAAAAAAGATCCCTCAAACTTGAGCTACTATCTCGTTACTTCGGGACTCGCAGGGTTTTGTTTGATCTTCTTTTCAATCGTTACGGATTATTTTAGGAAAAATAAATATTTACAACTGCTAATCGATAACGGAAAGAATCCGATGATTGCATACATATCGGGGAGTAATTTAATGATGCCGCTGCTTGCATTAACGGGCATCTCGACTATATTAAATTATCTGTTGATAAATCCGTTCATGGGTTTTGTGAAAGGGATGATCTTCACTTTACTCTGCGCTTACGCAACAAAATTCTTTACAAAGAAGAAGATGTTTTTACGAACTTGAGGAAAATTTAAGGAACAATATTTTTGGACTAATGTTCAAGTAGTTATTAAATAAATAAAATGAATTTCATGAAAAAATTTTTAACGATGATCGTACTATTATCTGTTAATATTATCTCACAAGATATTACTGAGCTTTATGATCTCTCGATGAAATATTACAACGAGGGGAATTATGAATTGGCAATTCAATACGGTGAGCAATTACTACAAACCTGGGAGAAGAGTTATGGAGAAGGGGATTCGCCTGGTTTTGCGTTGATTAAAAATAATTTAGCATTTTTGTACAATCTTGGGAAAAAATATGATGAGGCAGAAATAATGTATAACGATGCACTTCTGATGAGAAGAAGGTTATATTTATCACCTCATCACGAGTTGGCTATTAGTATTAGTAATCTTGCTGGTTTTTACTACGATAGGGGGAGAACTGATTTAGCACACCCACTCTATGTTGAAGCACTCGAGATGTATAGAGTGCTATACAATGGTGATACAAAGGAATTAGCTACATGCATTAACAATGTTGCGTTATTCTTTATCTCGTGCAGTGAATTTTCAAAAGCTGAAACACTGTTTAATGAATCCATAGGAATGCATAGAAGACTTTATAAAACGGATCATGAAGCACTGGCATTGAGTTTAAATAATGCTGGATATTTTTATTCTAACGTTGGTCGTTTTGATGAAGCCGAAACACTTTACAATGAAGCCCTAGCAATGAGAAGACGACTCCTCAAAGACACACATCCTGATTTATGTGTAAGTATCAATAATTTAGCAGCTTTATACAGCGAGTTAAATAAGTTTGAGAAAGCTGAATCGTTATATAGTGAAGTGCTTTCGATAAGAAGAAGAGTACATAAATCTAATCATCCAGATCTCGCAAGATCCTTAAATAATGTTTCAGCACTTTTTGTTAAATCCGGCAAATATATTGAAGCAGAACCGCTTCTTCTCGAAGCACTATTGATGACGAGAATTCTATACAAATCTGATCATCCAGATTTAGCCATGAGCCTTAATAATTTTGGTTATTATTATAAAGCTTTAGGTCGTTTTTCAGAAGCCGAACAGTTTTATGTCGACGCATTAGCTATGAGAAGGCGACTTTTCAAATTTGATAACATACATTTAGCCCAGAGTATTAATAATTTAGCGCTTTTTTATAATTCACTAGGGAGAATATCTGAGGCAGAGGAATTGTATATCGAAGCATTTGAGATGACACAGCGACTTTACAAGTTCGATCACCCTGAATTAGCACGAGGATTGAATAATTTGGCAGTATTTTATGATAAACAACAAAAAACAAACGACGCAGAAAAATTTTATATAAATGCCCTCCAGATGTATCGACGACTTTATAAAACCAATCACGCAGATTTAGCGAGGATACTGAATAATATTGCTTTGTTTTATTCTTCGCATGAAAAATTGACTGAATCTGATACTTTGATTTTAGAAGCGTATCAAATGTATCTTAAAATTTATGGACAAGATCACCCTGATTTAGCTATGGTATTACTAAATGTTGGCTATATTTATTCGAAGCAACTCAAATATGATGAAGCAAACCAGTACTATGTTGAAGCAGTGGAAATGTATAAACGTTTGTTCAATGCTCTGCATCCGAACTTGGCTTTAAGTATTGATAATTTAGCGATGCTTAATTTCGAAACTGGAAATTACTCTGAAGCCGAGCCCCTATTTATCGAAGCACTTTCCATTTATAAAAAAATGTTGAATAATTATCGAGCTTCATTATCCGAAAAAGAATTAAATCAGTTCTTGAAAACTTTCAATTACAATTTTGAATTCTTCAATTCTTTTACCTACGCCTACACAACTAAAACTACAACAATTCAAAAAGCAAACAACAGTTTGTTGACGAAGGGTTTGATGTTGAACCAATCGAGAAATGTGCTTTCGGCAGTGCATCAATCCGGTGATACAATCCTTTCGAAAAAATATGAAGAATGGCAGAGAGAAAGAAGTTATCTCAGCCGCCTCTTCACAAAAACCAAAATGGAACTTGAACAGATGGGGGTTGATATCGACTCGCTCGAAAAGAAAGTGAATGCGATCGAAAAGGAATTAAGCAAAGGCTCAGATTTGCTCGGCAATATCTTCACGCAAAACGAAAAAACATGGGAAGATATTCGGAATAAACTTCAAACCGGCGAAGCGGCGATTGATATTACGCGCTTTCGATATTACGATAAAGTGTGGACAGATTCGGTTTTCTATTCATTTACAATTATTACACACGAAACAGATTTACCGAAAGTAATCCATTTAACGAATGGTAAAGAAATGGAAGAAAAACTTTTCTTGAAATATCGCTACAACATTAAACAGGTGGGAAATATTGATTCCGAAGACTTGATTGATACTTCCTACAACATTTATTGGTTGCCGTTGAATGCTGAATTGAAAGGCATTAAGAAAATATATTTATCACTCGATGGCGTCTATAATAAAATAAGTCTCCCTTCGCTAAAGAATAACGAGACCGGCAAATATCTTTTTGAAGAATATCAAATCGTGATCGTAAATAATCTCGGAGATATTCTCGACCAAAAAATCGATAAATCAAAAAACAGAACGGCGGAGTTGTTCGGATATCCGAATTACGATTTAACCAAAGAAGAACTGCAGATTTTTGCTTCGAACTATATGCCAAATCAGAGAGATTTGAGTTTAGATGATTTCACCCGCAGCGGATTGGAAAGATTTAACGTATCTATTTTACCCGGAACGAAAGAAGAAATTGAAAAGATTGACTCACTTCTTGAAAAAGAAAAATGGAGCGTAAAAAAATATTTATGGAATGATGCTTTAGAAGAAGCAGTAAAATCAATGGAACAAAGCCCGCGCACACTTATGATTTCTACACATGGTTTTTTCTTGCAAGATCCCGAAAGAGAAAAAGAAGAACACAGAATTATGGGAATGAATGAAACTAAAGTTTTTGAGAATCCATTATTGCGATCGGGTTTATTATTAACGGGTGCTTCAACTTTTCTCAATCTCAAAAACGAAAAAGGATATGATAAAATTGATAATGGAATTTTAACCGCCTACGAGGCTTCGCAACTAAATTTGTTGAATACGGAGTTAGTAGTTCTTTCTGCGTGCGAAACCGGTTTAGGAGAAGTTCAGAATGGCGAAGGTGTGTTCGGATTGCAAAGAGCTTTTATAATTGCCGGTGCGGATGCTGTGTTGATGAGCTTATGGAAAGTTAATGACACCGCAACAAAAGATTTTATGATAATCTTTTTTGAAAGCTGGTTAGAAAACAATGACAAGCAACTCGCATTGAAAACGGCGAGAGACGCAATCAAAGCAAAATATAAATTTCCTTACTTCTGGGGGGCGTTTGTGTTGGTTGGTGAATGAGAGAAACTGATTATTTTTCTGAATAACAAGTTATCGTGTCATTCAATCGGTGTGAAATTATTTTTACGAACGTGAACCTTTTTCAATTTTTACTTCCGTTGAAAGATGTTTGAGCCAAAAGTGATACAAGCCCGCAGTCAGTAAAATCAATGCGATGGAGAGATAGAGCAAAAAATCCCAACGCTTGAACATAATTGTCATCATTGTTAAAAATAAAACTATTTGCCAGGGCAACGCGAAGAATATCGAGATAATGTCACGCCGATTTTCCTTTTTAATTAAAGAAAATTTTTCTGCCGCAATTGTAGAAGAGACCGGTTTCCAAAATCCAAAAGGACGTGTAGTGTTAAAAAATTCTTTCAATGTTTCATCGCTCGTTTGCGTTGTGAGTAATGCAGTTAAAACTGTTGCCAGCAATGAACTTGAAATAACAATTGCGAAGGAAGCATATTCTGGAATTTCAGGAAGAAATAATTTTTGTAGAACAGCAGCGAGCATCCCCGCAATAGTTCCGAAAGCAAAACTATAACCGTTCATTCTCCACCAATACCAACGAATTAAAAGAGGAACAATTAATCCCGAGCCCAGCCCCATAGTTAGCCATCCCCAAATTTCATTTATGCTTGTGATGTTCACCGTAAGAAATAATCCGAGAAGCACAATTATCAAGGATGAAATGCGGCTTTGCAGAATTAATTTTTTATCATCGGCGGTCGGATTAATAAATTCTTGATAAATATCTTTCACCCAATAAGCCGCGCCGGAATTAATCAACGAACTGAAAGTTGACATCGCCGCCGCCATCAATCCCGCGATGAGTAGTCCTTTCAATCCTTGTGGAAGTAAATTGAATATTACAGTCGGCAAAACTTTTTCCGGGTCTTGAATTATTTGTCCCGAATCTACCCCGTAACTAATGCCAAGAATTGCAATAGCCGCGATAAAGGGCCAACGAAATGAAAGAAGAAAAGTCCAGAATAATGAAAGCAATCCGGCATCGCGATCGCTATTGGATGCAAAAAATCTTTGCGCCATGTATCCGCCGACTCCAGCACTCCCTTCGATGATAACTTTTATTAGATAGAAAAGCAGCGCAACTCCGAACAAGTTATAAATTGAGTAAGAAGAATTTTCAGGAAAATTTAAATTCCATGTCGGCAGAATATTTGTCCAACTTTCTCGTGTGGTTTGTAAAGATTGGAACGAACCATCCTTCATAGGAATTGAGATTGAAAATGTTTCGGGCAATTCCGGAATTGCAAATGCGATTGAACAGACGACAATAATCATTACGAAAATAAGCACGCCCTGAAATACATCTGTCCACACAACTCCGTATAATCCACTTGCAACTGTGTAAAGTGTGGTTAAAAAAATTATTAATGCCGCCGCCCAAAACTCGGACGACAAGCCGAAGAAATTAGGTATGTTTAGCACATCGCCAATAAATTTTCCCGCGCCAACTGCAAAGTATGATACGATTGCAACGGTGATTATCAATGTTGATAGTGCAGAAATCAATCGTGCAAATTTTCCTTGCGTATCATTACCGAAGCGAAGTTTCATCCACTCCGCCATAGTCATTACTTTTGCACGTCGATTCCACTTTCCCATGAAGATCATCAGGAAAGCCATAATCAATACGAGTCCGCCTCGCATCTCTACAAAAAATCCGACGGCACCGAAGGCATAAATCAACGCAACATTTATCATCGTTCCGCTCACATCAAAATTTGAAGCCATGCCGCTCGCGCCCAATGCCCACCATGGAATTTTTCTGTTCCCCAAAAAATAACTATCGATTCCCGATGACGCTTTCTTCTCGAAATAAAAACCAACAGCTGTGATGACCGCCAAATATAAAATCACAATTACAAAATCTATTACTCCCAATTATCTACCCGTTTCAGAAATAATTTTTTCAATTTCACCCAAAGTAACCGGCGCAGTTTTGTCATCGATATTCACGACAACAAAATAGCCTTCGAGATTCGGCAGTCGCATCAGTTCATTCATAAATTTTAATTGATCGCTTTCAATCAGCACGCCCGAACTATCCGACCACGACTCATTCGTTACCAAACATCCGAGCGAAGGCGTTAAGGGATAGTAACTTTTCGTTTCATAAAATTTTGTATCGATTGTAGTTCCGTGAGAAATAATTTCGGTGCGCCCGGCTTCCCCTGCAAGATATGCTTCGTAAATCATGTTGTAATTTTTCCATGAATCGGGAAGAAGATTTTTATATTTCTCAATATTCCAGGTTGAATCGAGAGTTGCATTGCGGAAAAAAGTTTTTGCGTCGATTTCAAATGGAAGACGTATTTGTAAATTCGGTGAAGGACCGATGAAAATATTTTGTGAAGAATCAACTCCATAAATTGAAAAAATTCCTTGCGGTGTGTTGCCGTTAGTTAAATAACCCGGCAAGTTTGAAATGGCGCGCGCAAGTTGTTGAACGTGAAAAAGTTTTCCGTTTTCTGTACGTAAAAATTTTCCGTCGCTTTTTCGAATCAAAAGTAAGCCGGGGAAATTTCTGTCTTTGCGTTGCAGACTGAAGACAACAATTTTGTTTCTTTCAAATTCGTGCGAGAGAAGATCCCGCAAAGAAGGTGTCTGCTGTTTCGTAAAGGAGAGATGCCATTGAAGCATTGTTATTATTGGGTGCAAAGCGTATTGAGGATTTTTCAATTTATAATCTTCAATCAAATTTTTCACTTCATAGTTATTTTGAAAAAGATAATTGCAACTCATTGCAAAAATTTTGGGATGATCGGTTGTTTGTGCGAGCAAGAGAACTTCTTTTGGGAAATCATTCAAATAGAGAGTGTAAATCGCCTCAAGAAAAGCGCGTTGAAACGGAATGGATGTTCGATAAATTGTTTTAATTATCGATTTGAAAACAGAATCTGTATAAGAATTTCGGAAAAGCATCAACTCCATCGCCCAAAATGCAGATTCATAATTCTTCTCCGTTTCAGAATTCAATTCCCGCGCAAGATTTTGAATGATGGTTTCGTTAATTGTCTCCACTATAAAATTTTCGCGTTCATATTTCAGAGTTGTACTCGTAGAGAAATTTTCTTCTTTAAAAAATTTTTCTTCTTCACATCCAAAAAAGAGAGTGGCAATAAAAATTAAACAGAAAAATTTAACAGTTTTAATTTTCTGCGGCGAGTATCGCATGCCGCACATTTTCCTTCTTTGCATAAAAGTTGTTTCCATTCTTCTCTAAAAAATTTTATTCCGTGTTCGATTAAAGATTTGATATTAATTAAGTATGAAGATAATTCATTACTGACTGACGGATAAATAATTTTTTCTGCTAATAAATATTTTTCAAAGTTGATGAAACTTGCACTGCAGCCGGGAATCTCCGATAAATTCTGCTCGCCGTTAATCGATAAGCCGATCGATTGCACATTCATAAAATCCCACGGTGATAAATCTTTGTACGGAACGTTTGCGGCAACTTCAAGATAGTGCGCAAAACTGAGCGATGTAAAATTTGTTCCGAGCATCAACACGAAAGAATTTTCTTTTTTGCCAAGCCAATGAAAAATGCTGTTCAATCCGAGCGGGCTTTGCGGAGAATCAAATTCTTTAATCGATGAAGTAGCCGCACCCCAAATCGCGAATGAATGTGTTGCGGAGGAAGTGCGCAAAACATCGGGCAATTTTCTAAAAACTTCGGAGAGCACTCCAACTTTACTCGAAGTGATTTCTTTATTGAATATTTGGTTTTCGTCCGTGGAAGTTTTGTAGCAGTAGGTGAAAGTCGGAAAGATTATTGAGCCGTGGAGTGAAATAATTTTTTGCAAGGAATGAATTACTTCCGGCACGGAAACATCGGGAAATGCGGAGACAATTTTTTTGAATCCGGTATGCACAATTAAATGGGAATTTTCTTTCAACCCGATTTGTTTTAGATAGCCGTAAAAATTTTTTCTTTCCATCTTGCAAGTAAAGTTAAGAAAAAAAATTTTGAATGAGGAAGATTAACAACCTGTTCGTTGGGGTATGAATTCATTGTAAAATAGTTGGATCGAATCTTAGGCGATTTACATATATTTGCCTATCAAATGATCCAATTTTAGAAGACACTTTGAAAAGAATAATTAAAACAAATAACGGTTACAGACGAATGAAAGAGTTGCGCGAGGAGGGTATTCATCCGCGCAATGTAGCCAAAGCAGTTTCCGATGGTAGTCTTGAAAAAATTAAGCGCGGACTCTACAAAATCAAAAGTCATTCATGGGATGAACATTCCGACTTTGCGGATGTTTGCCATGCGAGTAGAAAAGCTGTGATCTGTCTTAGCTCGGCGGCATCTTATCACGATTTGACAACGTTTAATCCGACTAAAATATCCGTCGCTGTACCTCACAACACTCCAGGTTTTAAACTTGAGTATCCTCCGATTCAAGTTTATTATTTCCCGCATAAATTTTACAGAACCGGATTGATGACTCTTAAAACAAAAAGTGGACTGGTTCAAATCTATGACCCTGAAAAAACTATTTGCGATCTATTCCGATATCGAAAAAAATTGGGCGACGATATATTTATTGAGTCAATCAAAAATTATTTGAGAAATAGAAAGAAGGACATCAACAAACTTTTTGAATGCGCAACTCTCCTTGGCGTGAAGGAAAAAATATTTCCATATGTAAAAGCGCTTGTCTGAAAATGACAAAAAAGGAAATAAAAAATATTGCCGAATCTGTAAAAGAAAAACTTCGTAACTACGCGCGTGAAAATTCAATTCTATTCAATTCTGTTCTTCTACAATATGTTCAAGAAAGATTTTTATACAGAATATCGAAATCAGCGTATGCAAATAATTTTATTCTGAAAAGTGCGCTACTATTCCTCGTTCAAGATATCAGCAGATTCCGCCCAACGAAAGACATTGACTTACTGGGGAGATCCATCACAAGCACCACCGAAACACTTAAAGATATTTTTTTTACAAAATAGCCGAGATAAAATTTGAGGATGGCTTACACTTCGAAGCGCATTCTGTTGTCGTAGAACAAATCAGAGAACACCAGGAATATCACGGCATAAGAATTAAATTACTTGCAAAACTTGGAACGATAAAACAACGGTTACAAATAGATGTAGGATTTGGTGATGTTATTTTTCTCGATGATAATACAATAGAATATCCGACTATACTTGAATTTGATGCACCGCGACTTAAAGTCTACTCTCTCGAAACTTCAATCGCCGAAAAATTTGAAGCAATTGTAACCCTTGGCATTGCAACAAGTAGAATGAAAGATTTTTATGACATTTATTTTCTCGCATCAAATAAAGAATTTGAACTTCTGAAAATGCGAAACGCCTTGATTCGTACTTTTGAGAACAGACATACATCAATCGATAAAATTCAAATCGTTTTGAATGATAAGTTTAAGAGAGATGGAAATCTCAAAAATCTTTGGACTGCATTCATTGATAAACACTCGCTGAAAATGAATTTAAACTTTTATGCGATTGTTTCTAAAATCATTGAATTCATTGAACCGGTTTTGAATTTTGAGAAAAACAAAAAATGGAATAAAAATAATTGGAGATGGGAGTAATTAGAAAACCGAAACAGCGTTAACTTCTCTTATTACTGCTTCTCGACAAAGTATTTTTTTCTCATAATATTTTTTCACTCCATCTTGCAAGTAAAGTTAAGAAAAAAAGTAAATTTGTATTATTAAAATTCAAAGAAACAGAAATGAAGCTATACGAAACTTTAGAGCAACAACTTAAGAAAGAACCCAACTTTGTTTCAGACAACGGCGAACTGAAAAAGTGGGTGGTCCTGAATAAAGCACAAAATTATGATGAAGAACTAATTGAACTGCTTCTTCATAATGAAATTTTGAGGGAAAAATTTTTTAAAACCGTGAACATCGCAAAGGGTAAATCTGTTACTCTCTTTAACCAAA
The DNA here is from genome assembly GCA_964393605.1 of uncultured Ignavibacteriaceae bacterium. GTDB lineage: Bacteria > Bacteroidota > Ignavibacteria > Ignavibacteriales > Ignavibacteriaceae > CAYMUL01. The sequence goes on from CAYMUL010000009.1 coordinate 47,192, forward strand.
ATTTATTTGTGCAGTTCATGGAGCAAAAAAATTACCTTAACGACAGCTACACCCAATATAAAAACAAAGTTGGATTGACAATTGACGGTAAATACCTGAAGCAACGCAACGAAGTAGCTTTAGTATGGCCATTTAAAGACTGTATTTTGGAAGGCGGACAAAGCCGTGAAGAAGACAAACGAGAAGAAATTTTCTTCAACGAAATTTTAGCGCAAGACGAAATTACCCAACTCTTAGAACCAAAAGTTTTAGCCAACGCAAAGCGGATAAGCTCAAAAGGTGAAAAACCACTTGACCAATTTAGCCGAAACGAAAACGGCACGATAACCGACAACCTGATTATTAAAGGAAACAACCTTTTAGCCTTGCATACACTTAAAGAAGAATTTGCTGGTAAAGTAAAACTGATTTATATAGACCCGCCTTATAATACCAAAGGAGACGCAAATACTTTCTTATACAACAATACATTTAATCATTCTACTTGGCTTTCATTTATGAAGAATCGCCTTGATGTTTCAAGGATTTTGATGCGAAACGATGGAGTAATCGCCATTGCTATTGATGATGAAGAATATGCTCATTTAAAAGTCCTATGTGATGAAGTATTTGGACGTGATAATTTTATGGGTTCATTGATTGTGCAAATCAAACCAAGTGGAAGAACAACAGATGCCTACTTTGCTACTTGCCACGAATATGTTCTTTTCTACTCAAAAAATCAGGACAAACCTGAAATGAACTTTTTCCCACTTTCAGAAGAACAAAAAAGTAAATACAAGGAAGGGGAAGGTGATGCCACATACAAATGGAGAGATTTTTTAAGAACAGGCGGATATTCTACACCTGAAGAAAGACCCAATTCATATTATCCAATATTTTTCAACCCAAAGTCAAAAGAAATCTCATTAGAGAATAAGGGAAATGATTTTGTTGAAATTTTGCCGTTAGATTCAACAGGCAAAAAAAGAGTTTGGAGAAAAACACCAAATTCATTTCAAAAGCATCTTGAAGCAAATGAAATAAAAGTTTCCAAAAGAGATGATGGAAGTTTTAAGGTGCAACTTATTGATAGAATAAAAGATGGAGTTAGACCAAAAACAATGTGGACAGATAGCAGATATGACGCTTCTTCACACGGAACAAAACCTTTGAAAAAACTATTTGATAGTGAAAAAGTGTTCAGTTTTCCTAAATCTCTTTATGCTGTCAAAGATGTGATTTCATTGTTTACGGAAAATGGCGGTGATGATATTGTCCTTGACTTCTTCGGTGGAAGTGGGACTACAGGACACGCAGTATTAGAACTGAATAGAGAAGATGATGGGAATAGGTCGTTTATACTTTGCGAGCAACTTTCATATGCTAAGGATGTAACAGCAAAGAGAATTGAAAAAGTAATTGACGATAACGAACAAGAGAATTTCATTTATCTCGAACTCAAAAAATATAATCAAACTTTTATTGAGCAGATTGAAGAAGCAAAAGACACAAAGGCACTTTTGCAAATTTGGGAACAAATGAAAGCCAAAGCTTTCTTCAAGTACAGCATAGATTTGCAGGAATTTGACAAAAGCATTGACACGTTCAAGCAATTTACCATAGAGATGCAGAAACAAACTCTCGTAAAACTATTGGACAAAAACCAATTGTATGTAAATCTTTCTTCGCTCAATGATGCTGACTTTGCCTGCACCGAGGAAGAAAAACATCTGAACCACGATTTTTACAAGATGAAAAGATGACCAGGATGGAATTGAAATACTTAACTAAAGAAGAACAGGATAAAATTACTCATAGGATAATCGGATGTGCAATGGAAGTTCATAATACGATTGGCAATGGCTTTCAAGAAGTAATTTACCAACGATGTTTATCAATTGAGTTACATGAAAAAAATATTGAACACCAAAGAGAAGTTGAGATGCCTATTTTTTATAAGGGGCATGATGTGGGGTTGCGAAGAGCAGATTTTTTAGTGATGGGTGAAATTATGGTTGAGTTGAAAGCTATAATTGATTTGGAAGATGTGCATTTGGCTCAGGCAATGAATTATTTAGAAGCTTATAATTTACCTACAGGTTTGCTTATCAATTTTGGAGCAAAGAGCCTTCAATTCAAAAGGCTTTTCAATAAATCTTGGCAATCCAAAAATCTTTCTAATCACGGTTCAGACAATTTAAAGAGGTTGACAAATGGATAATAAAACAGCCATAAAAATATTTGAGGAAAAAAAAGTTAGAACCGCTTGGAATGACGTTGAAGAAAAATGGTATTTTTCAGTCGTAGATGTATTACAAATATTAACTGATAGTGTAGATGTTGCAGCTTATTGGCGTAAACTGAAACAACGCCTTAAAACTGAAGAAAATGAAACCGTGACAAATCTTCACGGTTTGAAAATGTTGGCTGCCGATGGGAAAATGAGAAAAACAGATGTTGCTGATACAGAACAATTATTTCGTTTAATTCAAAGCGTACCATCTCCAAAGGCAGAACCGTTTAAATTATGGATTGCCAGGGTAGCCCGTGAACGCATAGATGAGATAGAAGACCCGGAGATAGGAATAGATAGGATAATGGAGACTTATCTTAAAAAAGGGTACAGCAAAGAATGGATAAACCAACGGCTTAAAAGCATAGAGGTCCGCAAAGAACTTACCGATGAATGGGAAAACCGAGGCGTACAAAAAGGTCAAGAATACGCTATACTTACAGATGAAATTAGTAAAGCGTGGAGTGGTTTTTCCGTAAAACAATACAAGAATTTCAAAAACTTAAAAAAGGAAAATTTGCGAGATAATATGACCAATTTAGAATTGGTACTTAACATGTTAGCAGAAGCCACTACTACCGAAATAAGCAAAGAAAAGAAACCCAAAAGTTTTACAGAAAATAAAAATATTGCCAAACAAGGTGGTACTATAGCCGGCAATACAAGAAAAGAAATAGAGGAAAAAACAGGAAAAAAGGTAGTGAGCAAGCTTACAGCAAAACAAATATTACCTAAAAAAAGTAAAGAATTAGAGTAATGGCATTTCTACATGAAATATTTAATAATCCCTTTGCTAAAAAAACATTGGCAATGGTAGATGTTCCTAATTGGATCAACGATAATCTAAAGTTTACGCAAAGGCCTTATCAAGTTGAAGCATTCAAGCGATACATATACTTAGACCGGGAAAATTTAGAAGAAAAACCGAGAAAGCCTTATCACTTGCTTTACAATATGGCAACGGGAAGCGGAAAGACTTTGATAATGGCAGGTTTGATGCTGCACCTTTACCAAAAAGGCTATCGCAACTTTCTGTTTTTTGTGAACAGCAACAATATCATTCAAAAAACCAAAGACAATTTTCTCAATCCTCATGCTTCAAAATATTTGTTCAACGATAAAATAGTGATTGATGGAAGGGAAGTGTTAATTAAGGAGATTGACAATTTTGAAGAAGCCGACAATCATAATATCAATTTGAAGTTCACAACCATTCAACAGCTTCATATCGACCTGAACAACACCAAAGAAAACAGCGTAACCTACGAAGACTTTAAGGATAAAAAATTGGTTTTGATTGCTGATGAAGCACATCATTTAGTCGCCGGTACTCGGAACGGTAACTTGTTTGGCAGTTGGGAAGATACTGTAAAAAGAATTCACGATTCCAATTTTGAAAATATCTTATTGGAATTTACGGCAACCATTGACACAGATATAGCAGCATTGGTTGAACATTATCAAGACAAAGTAATTTTCAAATACGATCTTGCCGAGTTCCGAAAAGACAAGTATTCTAAAGAAATAAACCTTATTCGTTCACTGTATGACGAGCAAGACCGAATAATTCAGTCCTTGATTCTAAACTTGTATCGTCAGGAATTGGCAACTTCAAACAATATCAATTTGAAGCCCGTAATACTATTCAAAGCCAAAAAGACAATCAGGGAATCGGAACAGAACAAAGAGAACTTTCATAAACTGATTGATGATTTTTCGGAGATAATGGTAGAAAAAATTCAAAAAACTTCCACTGTTCAAATCGTTCAAAAGGCTTTCCGATTTTTTGAAACCAAAGGCATTTTAGCCAACGAGATTGTAAAACGAATTCAAGCCAATTTCAGATTTGAAAATTGCCTAAGTGCCAACAATGATGCAGAAGCCGAGCAAAACCAAATATTGCTCAACACATTGGAAGACGAAAACAATCCTATCCGTGCGGTTTTTGCCGTTCAAAAACTGAATGAAGGTTGGGATGTGTTAAATCTTTTTGATATTGTTCGTCTTTATGAAGGAAGAGACAGCGATAATAATCGACCGGGGAAAACTACACTTTCTGAAGCCCAGTTAATTGGTCGTGGTGCAAGATATTTTCCGTTTGTCTTAAAAGAAGGCGATGCCCTGAGCTTGTCGAAGGGACAAGACAAATTTATCCGAAAATTTGATGATGATTTTTCCAATGACTTAAAAACATTAGAAGAACTTTATTATCACACCAAAGAAGATAGCCGTTACATTTCAGAATTGAAGAAAGCCCTTGTGGATTCGGGTATTTATGAAGATGATGATAACCTTGTAACCAAACAACTGACTTTAAAATTAGACTTTAAGGAAACAGACTTTTACCGTGATGGTCGCGTTTTATTTAACAAGAAAATTCCAAAGAGTTTTGACAACATAAAATCGTTTGCCGATTTGGGGGTTATGAAAGTCAACCACAGACACACACTTTCTTCAGGAGTTGGCAGAATGTCGAGTGCATTTTTTGAACTGGAAACTCCGGTTTCAAATGATGAAGTAATTAGGGCTAAGGATGTTCCCCTAACAGAGATTCCGAAACAGATAATCCGATTCGCTCTAACTCAAAACCCGTTTTTCTATTTTAACAGTTTATCTCATTACTTTCCAAGTGTTAGTTCGCTTTCCAATTTTATTGACAGCAAAGACTATTTAGCAGGTTTGGAAATCACTTTTAGCGGAACCGCAAACCGATTGAAAGAAATTAATCATTTCGACTATCTACAATCTTTGAACGGATTGTTGCAAAGAATTGAAGCGGACATAAAAAGCAATTCGACCGAATTCGAAGGTTCGGATTATATCTCTGATCGAATACATAACGTTTTCAGGGATAAAGAAATTCGTGTAAATAAATATGACGAAAGAGCAAATGGACAAGAAGAGTTAATTGCCAATGAACAATGGTATGTCTACAATGCCAACTACGGCACTTGTGAAGAAAAGAAATTTGTAGAACTATTTGCAAGACGCTTTGAAACTCTAAAACAGAAATTTGATAATATTTACCTCATCAGAAACGAAAGAGAAATTAAAATCTTCGACAAACTCGGGCGAGCTTTTGAACCAGATTATTTATTGTTCTGCAAAGAGCGTAGTGGCGAGCAATTAACCTATCAAGTGTTCATTGAACCGAAAGGAGTTTTTTTAACAGGAATTGATAAATGGAAAGAAGAATTTCTGGAGGAAATCAGAACTGAACAAAAGACGATTAAAATTCATACGGACACTTATTTGATAACAGCCGTTCCTTTTTACAATTACAAAAACGAAAACGAATTTAAGACGATTTTAGAAAATACATTGAACTAATAGATAAAAATTAAAAGAGTATCAAGCATACTTCCTTAATACTCTTTCTTTTCTTCTATGAAAAAAATTAATCCATTGCGGGATACAAATCCGGCATCGAATCTTTCGGATGATTTTCTTTGAGATAATAATCAAACCACTCCATTGTGCGGTAGAGATAATCATAACGCGAAGTATTTTTTCTGTTGCCGTGTCCTTCGCCGGGATAATAAATTAATCTTACCGGAGCTTTGCCGTGAGTTTTTAGCGCGCGATATAGTTCCAAACTTTGCGCGGGAAACACGCGAGGATCATCTTTACCGTGAAGAATTAAAGTCGGAGTTTTACTTGTGTGTGCATATTTCACCGGACTTCTATCAAGATACAATCCAAAATTTTCGTGCGGCCAAATTCCCCAATGAACATAATAATCTTCGTAAGGAATATCTGTTGTGAACGATTTAGAAATTTGATTCGATACACCGACAAAAGCTACAGCCGCGGCGAATCGATGTGTATAACGAGTTGCGCCCCATGCTGAAAAATATCCGCCGTAAGAACCGCCGCCGATTCCTACTTTGCTTTCATCAACCCAACCTTTTTTAATTAATGTATCTATTCCGTCAACAACATCTTCAAATTCGGAGCCGACAAGATCGCCGCGATCCATTTTAGAAAATTCTACCCCTCTGCTTGAACTTGCACGATAGTTCGGAGCGAAAAGAAAATAATCGCGCGACGCGGCAACCTGTCCCCACGTGCTATATCCCGTCATCCATCCGTTTGAAACGCAACCCTCGGGACCGCCATGGATATAGGCGATAAGCGGATAACGTTTTCCTTCCGTAAAGTTCAAAGGATAAATAAGTACTCCATCAATTCGCAAACCGTCACGTGCGTGATAAATATATTTTTCCTGTTTAGCAATTTTTCTCTCCGCCAAAAATTCATTGGTAGTTGTGAGTCTATTCAATTTTGCGGAAGGAATTTCCATCGTAAAAAGTTCGGAAGGATGTTCACGCGAGTTTCCAGAAAAAGCAATTTGCTTTTTATTCATCGTGAAAGAATTGAATACAACCGGCGTTCCTTCGTAAATGATTTTACTTTTTTCGTTTTCAATCTTTTGCATGTGTAAAGAAGTATTCACGCTTTCATCCGAAAGAAACAACATAGTTTTGTTATCAAACCATTTGACAAATTTTACTGAAAGCTCCATACCTTTAACATAATTGCGGAGTTCGTTGAATGGTTTTGGTGAATCGGTATCAACCACAAACAACGAGCCTGAAACGGGATCGGTAATATCGGACGCGGCAACTATTGCAAGATATTTACTTTCCGGCGACCATTGAACTTGCGTCAGCTTTCCCGGATTATCAACAATTTTTTTTCGTTCGCCACTCTCTGCATCCATTAAATAAATTCTTTTAAACATGTATGAATCATCAACAAGATTTTTATCTGCAATCACCGCGGCAATTTTTTTGTTATCCGGACTTAATTGAAAATCAAAAACCGAAACATCTTTCGTTAGTGCGGAAAGTTTTTTCGTTTTCAAGTTCAAAGAATAAAGTGTGATGTTGTCATATTCTTCTTCATAAACTTCCGTATCGAAACCTTTTTTCTTAAAAGAATTTTTCGCTTCTTCATTTCTTGGCTCGGAACTCGTAAAAAATATTTTTTCGCCGTCGGAAGAAAATTCATAATGACCGATTGAACGAGAATGGTTTGTAACCGGTGATGCCGAACCGCCGTCAACTGCCATCGAATAAACTTGTGTTCCTTTCACATCTCCGAGATTTGAAAGAAAAGTAATGCGCTTAGAATCGCCGCTCCATCCGAGTGAATAAATACTAACTTTACCTGCGATGAAAGGAGTAGATTCTTTCTTCTCCAAATTATAGAGATGAAGTTCGCGGTAATCTGAACCTGCACCATCCGAAATTGGTTTCGGAACAAGCATTGTATATGCAATAAATTTTCCGTCGGGGGAAATGCTCGATTCAATTACAAATTTGAGTTTGAAAACATCATCGATATTCATTCCCGCTTGCGAAAACAAAGGGGAAAGAAATAGAATGACGATTAAAATTGTTTTAGAAAGTTTGCGGTACATTTTTACTCCGTTTAAAATTATTGTACAAATTTAAAATAAAATTGCCGAAAATACTTATCGGGATTTTTGAGTCATGATTTTACTAAAAGAGATTGATTTCATTCTTTGCAAAAGATATTAAAATTAATTCGGCGAATCTGCGATTTGACTTTTTGCGAAAGTTCAAAAAAAAACCGTCCCAAAAAATTGAGACGGTTTCTTGTGCAAAATAATTTTTTACTTCACTGATTCGTAAGACGAACTTGAGGAATCAACAATTTTACCATGCTTCAATTCTTCGCTCAATCTCTTTGCGAGGTAAAGATCTTGAATTGCTTCAAGCATTCCTGCGCTGTGAACTGAAACTGTTCTGTTGTATTCGGTTGTGAAGATGAATTGTCCGGGAAGACTTTCAATATTACCATCGAATGCAAGCCCGACAACTTCGGCATTCTTATTGATTACAGGCGAACCGGAGTTTCCGCCGATGATATCATTTGTCGAAACAAAATTAACCGGTGTGTGAAGATCAAAATCCGCGGAAGGATTTTGCCATCTTTCCGGAAGTGCCCATGGTTCTTCTTTTTTGAAAGAATAAAATCTATCATACAAACCGTAGAAAGTAGTCATAGTTGGAGCAGTTGTTCCGTTGTAATCATATCCTTTAACAACACCATCTGCAATTCTTAATGAGAAAGTTGCATCGGGAGGAATGGAGGTTCCATAAACTTCAAAGACTGCTCTTCCCAGTTGCTGGCTGAAATCTGCTTCGCGATTAGCGATCCCTTTCATCATATCCGAATATTTTTTTCCTTCATCGGCAGTTGCTAAAACAAATTGAATAAAAGGATCGTTGCTGTTCTTAATTGCATCAGCACCTTTCTTTGCAAGTTCCATAAAACCTTCTTTGGTTTTAATAGAGGAATTAGAAAGTGCATAATCAACTGCGGTGGAACCGGATTTTCCTCCCGTTAATTTTTGAACAAGCGGATCATTAGCACCCAACGCCAACTTAAATAAATTGAAATTCATCGCGAGCATTTTATCTGCTAACGCTTTATCGAATGATTCAGGGAATAATCTTTCCATTGTTGATTCGAGCATATCAGATTTATAAGTTTCTTCGCGCTGATCTTCGGGAAGATTTAATTGCTTCATCAAACCGACCATATTCTTTGCAATCGCAAAATATTGCGAGCCGGTAAAAGGACTTAAATTGTACGCAAAATTTTTGCCCGCAATCGCTTTTGCTTCTGCGCGTGTAGCGGCTATTGCATCCCAAATGTGTCCATATTTAGTTTTTAAATTCGGATTTTTATTTACGGCATCTTTAAAATTCTTTTCAAAATCTTTTTTCTTTGCCATCAAATAACCGTCGCGCAATCCTTTCAAAATTCCCGAATATGCCTTTTGAGAATTAGATATTCCGAAAAGCTGGTCTTGAAGCTCAAATTTTCTATCAGGAAATTCATTAATGATTTCCGTGTACACTTTAACAAGACCGTTCAACAATTCCATCGTGAGTGGATATTGCATATCTCTCTGATATTCGAGTTGTGCCATTGTGTGCAATCTGTTTGTTGTGCCGGGATTTCCAACAACGAAGACGGGTTCTCCGGGCGCGGCACCTGCAGGGCTCCATTTATAAAAATGATTTGTCTTTAACGGTTTGCCTGTTTCGTCATAAACTCTAAAGAATGAACAATCGAGTGCGTAACGGGGATAAGTAAAGTTATCTGGGTCTCCGCCAAAGAAACCGAGTTCTGTCTCAGGTGCGAAAACTAAACGGACATCGTTATATCTTTTAAAACCATATAAAGAATATTTGCCGCCCTTAAAAAATGTAACGACAGACAATTGTAAATCTTGATAAGTTTGTTTGTATTTCTCGGTAATCGTTTTGAAAATTCCGGAAGTACCTTCAAAAGCGTTCTTTGCTTTTGCTTCGTCAATTGCGGTTTGAACTTCAGAAGTGATGTCAGTAATTAAAACAAGTTGATCGACATAAAGCCCTGCAACTTTTCTTTCGTCTTCAAGAGTTTTTGCAAAGAAACCGCTTTTGTGTAAATCTTCGCCGGCATCAAGGTCTGTTACTTGTGTAACACTTTGTCGCGCGCAGTGATGATTCGTCATTACCAAACCATCTTCCGAAACGAAAGAAGCCGAGCAATAATTAGCAAAGCGAAGCGCAGACATTCTGACGTTATCCAGCCAATCTTGCGAAGGGCGGAAACCATATTCTTGTGCAAAATAATCTACAGGTGGAAAGTCGAAGGTCCACATTTTACCGGTATCAAATTTTCCTGCTTTAACTGTGTCGTAATTTTCCCATGTAACTTGCTGTGTAGCTTGCGGTGCGGTTGTTGTGCTAACATCTGTAGAAGAAGAGCAACCGATCACTCCGAAGAACAACAAAACAAAAAGGGAAAAACTTAAATAGGCGTGTTTTTTATTAATCATTTTTTTCCTCTGAATAATTGAATTTTTTAATTAAGGGTGGAAAGGTAAAAAAAGAAGTTTGGATGAAAAAAAGTATTTTGACAAATGGAAAGAGATTTCTTCCTTTGCCTTAAATATTTTCAAAACTCCTTTAAAGTCAAATGTAGGAATCGGACCTATAAAGGGGTTCTATTTCCCACTCATCTTCAACCGAACCAATGCAATTGGAACATTTATCAATATTAAAAACCATCTTCTCTTCTCGCTGAGAAGCAAAAACAAAATTGACTACAGTTTGGCAACTTGAGCAGATAACCGTATGTGCGCTTGCAACTTTTCCTCTGCAATGATCGCAGAGAAGCCCAAGATCATCGATGGGTAGTTCGGGGTCAACAGGAAAGATAGTTTTACATTTAGCGTTATTGCATCGGGCGAAATGCTGTTTCTTTGTATCAGTCGGTCCGATAGTAGGTCTCCGTGTTTGTAATATCTAATTGATTCACACAACCAACATAGTTGGAAAAATTATTTTATGCTATTGAAAAATTAATCTCTTAACAATTATGATTTATCTTTAAATTTGTTCACACTAATTCGATTATAATTCACAAAAAAAATTCCCGGAGATTAAAATGGATAGAATTCCTGCATTCAAAGCATACGACGTGAGAGGAAAAGTCCCTTCCGAACTAAATGAAAAAATTGCATACGATACCGCCTGTGCGCTTACGAAATATTTAGAATGTAGATCAGTCATCATCGGGCACGATGTGCGAACTTCCTCCGTTCCAATCTCCGATGCACTTACAAAAGGTTTTACCGATTGCGGTGTTGACGTTATAGATATTGGGCTTTGCGGCACCGAAATGATTTACTTCGGAACATCCTTTCTGCAAACAGATGCGGGAATAATGATTACCGCCAGCCACAATCCCCCCGAATATAACGGAATGAAATTCGTCAAGAAAAATTCCGTTCCTATCAGTTACGACTCTGGGTTGAATACAATTGAAAAAATGATTTTGAATAATGACTTTGCTGACAATACGAAAAAATCGGGAACGGTTACCAATAGAGACATCACCGAAGAATTTTTGAATAACCTAAAACAATTTTATGATACATCAAAAATTGATAAACTAAAAATTGTTGCAAACGCAGGCAACGGTTGCATCGGTCCGATTCTTGACCGACTTGAAAAAGTTCTCCCGATTCAGATGATCAAATTATTTAATGAACCGGATTCATCCTTTCCGAACGGTGTTCCGAATCCGATGCTTGAGGAAAATAGAAAACCAACCATCGATGCAATAGTAAAACACAACGCCGATCTTGGTGTTGCGTGGGATGGCGATTACGATCGCTGTTTCTTTTTCGATGAGAAAGGAAATTTTATCGAGGGTTATTACATTGTCGGATTGCTTGCCAAATCAATTCTTAAAAAAAATCCCGGTGAAAAAATTATTCACGACCCGCGATTAACATGGAACACGATTGAAGTTGTAAATCATTCAAACGGCGAAACAGTTCAATCAAAAAGCGGGCACGCATTTATTAAAGAAAAGATGCGCGAAGTCAATGCGATTTACGGCGGCGAAATGTCTGCGCATCATTACTTCAGAGAGAATGCGTATTCCGATAGCGGTGTGCTTCCGTTTCTGCTTGTCATTCAATTAATGTCTGAAGAGAAAAAACATCTTTCGCAACTCGTCGGAGAAATGATTAAAAATTATCCGTGCAGTGGTGAAATAAATTCTACAATCTCCGACCCTGCGGGAAAGATTAAAGAAATTCAATCAAAATATTCCGACGGGAAAATGGATTTCACCGACGGATTAAGCGTCGAATATTCCGATTGGAGATTCAATTTAAGAATGTCAAACACTGAACCGATTATTCGCCTGAACGTTGAAAGTAAAGGGGATAATGCGTTAATGAAATCCAAAACAGATGAACTTCTTTCTTTGATTAGAAGCTAAATGAAGAAAACAAAAGTTAGTTCAATTTACATCTTTCCGATAAAGTCGCTTGATGGAATTACAATTGACTCGGCGCAAATAATTCAAAGCGGCATGTTAGAGAATGACAGACGATTCGCACTCTTTAATAAAGATGAAATTTTTCTTCGCGGAAAAAATTCTCCAAAATTAATGTTGCTCAGAACCAAATATGATTTACAAACGATGCAATTCACTCTCACAAGCACTGAAACGGGAGAGATAAAATTTAAGTTCGATCAAACATCTGCAATCGAAAAATTCTTTTCTGATTTCCTCGGCGAAAAAGTTTTTTTCAGAGAAAATAGGAACTCCGGTTTTCCCGATGATACAAAAGCGCACGGACCTACAATTGTTTCGCTCGAAAGTCTGCACGAGGTTCATCGATGGTTTCCACAATATTCTTTCGAAGAGATTGTAAGAAAATTTCGCGCAAACATTATTGTTGAAAGCGGAGAAATATTTTGGGAAGATAAACTTTATGCGGAAATTGATTCGCAGCGGGAATTTGAAATCGGTGATGTAAAGTTTTTTGGAAGTAATGCGTGCGCAAGATGCACTGTTCCAACGCGCGATTCATTCACATCCGAACAGGATAAAAATTTCCAGTTACATTTTATAAAGATGAGAAAAGAAAATTTACCTGCGTGGGCAATTCATGAAAGATTCGATCACTTCTATCGTTTCGCTGTGAACACTTCAATACCGAAAACGGAAGTTGGAAAAATTCTGGCAGTTGAAGATGAGGTTTCTGTTCAATGAAAAATAGCGAAACAAAAATTCGAAAAGCATCGCGTGAAGATGTTCCGCTCATATTGGATTTTATAAAACTCATCGCCGAATATGAAAAACTTTCAAACGAAGTAGTTGCAACTGTTGATTCTTTAACACAAGCAATTTTCGGTGAGAAGTCGACAGTTGAAGTTTTGCTTGCATATACGAATAACATTCCATCGGGATACGCAGTTTATTTTCATAACTTTTCCACTTTCGTCGGAAGGAAAGGAATCTATCTCGAAGATATTTTCGTTAAACCGGAATTCAGAGGTAAAGGCATCGGCAAATTACTTCTGAAAGAAATTGCAAGAGAAGCTGTAAAAAATAATTGCGGCAGAATTGAATGGGCTGTTCTCGATTGGAACACGCCGACCATCAAATTTTACAAATCCATCGGCGCGAAACCGATGAACGAGTGGATACTCTTCCGCATGAATGAAGAAGAGTTAAAAAATTTTGCAGAGGAATAGTGTGAATGCTTTAAGAAATTAGAAGTGATGAAAAGTTGGTTTTGGGCTATAACAAGAAAGGTTGGATAAGAGTTCATCAAAAAAATTTGACTCAAGATTAAATTGCGATTTCTACCAATTCATCGCTTGATTTTTAAAATTGCTTGAAGTTAATCTTTAAATTTTCGTAACCAATTTTTATCCTAAATCACTCTTCGCCGAGCATCGATAACTCGCAGTAAAAGATTAAACCCAAATTATTTTTATTTCTTTTTCCAGTGCTTTGAATTCACTATCGCCGGTAATCAAACTTGCTTTTTTCAGTTTTGCCAATGCCGCAGCAAAAGCATCTGCATAAGACATTTTGTTGAATGCCTTATATGAAGCCGCATGAAGTGTCAGGTTTATATTTGCTTCAACAATTTCAATTGGTAATGCTTTAATTATTTCTAAAGCGAACTTTGCTTTTTTCTCACCCCCAACGCGCAAAGCATGGTAGTACACTTCTCCTATATTAACTACGCACATAATAGCAAATTCATCGGCATCGACACATTTTCCAAAAATCTCCGAAACTATACTAAATCCTTTTTCTCTATTTAAGTAGGCGATAAGAGCATAACTATCTAAAACTACCGGTTTCATAATTCGCGTTCTTTCTTTTTATCATCCATCAAGGATTTTAGCATCTTCCCTTTTTCACCCAAAATGCCGGCAAGGTTATTAAAGTAATCTTTATCGAGCGGCTGAAGAATAATTTTGCCTTCACTTTCGACAAAAGTTACTTTAGTTCCGTTGGTTATTCCTAATCGTCTACGAATTTTTGCGGGAATTACTATCTGTCCCTTTGTTGTTACAACTGACGTTTCCATATTCTTACTCTTTTTAATGATAAATGTACATAACAAAAATATGTAAGTCAAAATATTTTTTGTAATACGTTGATTTAATTTTTGTTAGCACTATGTCAGTCAATCTAAATACTTTATGTGGCTAATGCCGAAGAATGTACTTATTCATCATTCCGCCCTTTTATCTAAATGTAGGAAAACTAAAGCTGACGGCAATTTCATTTACTTTAAAATTAATCAACAACTAAATTTCAAACTTTATTGACATTTCTCCCAGCTTCGTCAATCAACATATCTTTAAATCGGAATATTTTCTCTTAAATCTTTTAAAGAAATTTTCATCCTCACTTCTTTCTTTTGTAATAAGAAAAACTCGTTGCTTGTAGTATTTTTTCTAATTCTTGGCTTATCGTAATAAATACTACTTCACTGCAAAAGCTGAAATGTATTTTAGCCCGCAAGCAATTTTCTAATTATTAAAAAACAAAATGAAAAAAGTAATCATCGTCGGAACCGGACTTGGCGGGCTTGCAACGGCTCTCCGTTTAACTAGCAAAGGTTACAACGTAACCATGCTTGAAAAACATTCCACCCCCGGAGGAAGAATGAACATTATTGAATCGAATGGTTTTCGTTTTGATATGGGCCCTTCTTTTATGAGTATGACTTATGAGTTCGACGAACTTTTTAAAACAACAGGAATAAAAAATCCTGTGGAGTTTGAAGAACTCGAACCTCTTTATCAAGTTTTCTTTGAAGGCAAAGAAAAACCGAGAAGAATTTTTAAAGACTTGCAAAAACTTCAGGAAGAATTTGCCGATGTTGAACCGGATTTATCTCTCAAAGCCGAAAAATATTTGAAGCGCGCAGGAGAATTCTGGCACGACACCGAAAACGCGGTAGTTAAAACTAACTTCGATAGTACTCTAAAGTATTTAATCGCACTCTCCAAAGTTCCGTGGAAACATATTCCCTATCTTTCAAGAACTATGTGGAGCGAGGTTGAAAAAAATTTTAAATCCGAAGAAGTAAGAATAATTTTTTCGCTCGTTGCATTTTTTCTCGGCGCAACTCCGTTTCAAACGCCGGCAATTTATTCGTTGCTCAACTATTCGGAGATGAAGCACAATGGCTATTGGCGCATAAAAGGCGGCATGTATAAACTTGTCGAAGAGTTAGTAAAAATTCTAAAGGCGCGCGGAGTTCAATTTTATTTCAACACTGAAATTGTGAATGTGAAAACCGATGCGCAGAAAGTCCATAAATTGATTGACAGAAATGGGAGTGAGTGGAATGCGGATTTATTCGTCATTAACGCAGATGCCGCTTCGTTCCGCGGCGAAATTCTTAACAGAAAATATTTCTCCGAAGAAAAACTTGATAAAATGAATTGGACTTTGGCACCCTTCACCATCTATCTCGGCGTTAAAGGAAACGTAGAAAATCTTGAACATCATAATTATTTTCTCGGCAACAATTTTAAAGGATATGCGGATACAATTTTCACTTCCTCAATTGCACCGCAGAAACCTTACTACTATGTGAATGTGCTTTCAAAGTCCGATAAAACTTGCGCACCGGAAGGACATGAAAATATTTTTATTCTCTGCCCTGTTCCCGATCTTCGCATTAAGCGCGATTGGAGCGACCGCGATGAACTTGCACAAAACATTATTGACAATCTTTCCCGCAGAACTAATTTCGATATAAATAAAAATACAGTCTTCAAAAAAATTTTAGCACCGGATGATTGGGCAAAGATGCTCAATCTTTACAAAGGTAGCGGGTTGGGATTGGCGCATAACATCGGGCAAGTAGGGGCGTTCAGACCTAAGAACAAAGATGAAAAACTCTCCAACTTATATTATGTCGGAGCGTCGACAACTCCGGGCACGGGTCTGCCTATGGTTGTTATCAGCTCCAGATTGGTTACCGAAAGGATCACAAATGATTCAGTTATATCATAACACTGCTTTCTCTCAGAGTCAGCTTTTAACAAAAGCATACTCGACTTCCTTTAGTTTAGGAATAAAAACATTTTCAAAAGATTATCGCAATCCTATTTACGCGATTTACGGATTCGTACGAATTGCCGATGAGATTGTCGATACTTTTCACGAACATGATAAAGTATCTCTAATGAAAAAATTCAGGGCTGATACTTTCGAGGCGATTGAAAAAGGAATTTCGACAAACCCGATTCTTCATGCATTTCAACTTGTAGTGAACGAATACAAAATTGATGTCGCGCTGGTCGATACCTTTTTGAAGAGTATGGAGATGGACCTTGATAATTCAAGCTACAAACGTGATGCGTATGATGAATATATTTATGGTTCCGCTGAAGTAGTCGGATTAATGTGTCTAAAAATATTTACATTTTCAGAAAAAAATAAATTTGACGAACTTGTTTTTCCGGCAAAGATGCTCGGGTCGGCATTTCAAAAAGTAAATTTCTTGCGCGATATTGATAGCGATCTTTCGGAGCGTGGGCGAATTTATTTCCCCGATGTAAATTCGAGTGATTCAATTAGCAATCTTTCAAAAGCAAAACTTGAATCGGAAATAACTTTGGAATTTCGCGAAGCGTTAAAAGGAATTGTAAAGCTTCCCGTTGGCGTTAAACTCGGTGTATATTCCGCTTATCTTTATTATTATTTTTTATTCAGAAAAATTCAAAAACTCGGAGTTGAACAGCTAATGACGAAGCGCGTTCGTATTTCTAATTTTACAAAAATTATTCTTTTGGTTAAATCATACTTTGACATCAAAACAAATAGGATCAAGTTTAATGAAGCTTAATACTTTCTTCATAATTATCTTTTCTGTTTTACTAATTGCATCGGAGAAAAAAAATGAAAGCACTACGGCTATTAACATTAATGATCTTGAGTTCATTCGCAATAATTATTATGCATCGGTTGAGAAGGAAGAGCTTGTAGCTAAACTTGAAACTTTCATCGAAAAAAAATTTACGCGCGACAGAAGCAAATATCCCC
Source organism: uncultured Ignavibacteriaceae bacterium (assembly GCA_964393605.1). GTDB lineage: Bacteria > Bacteroidota > Ignavibacteria > Ignavibacteriales > Ignavibacteriaceae > CAYMUL01. Next base: position 64,383 of record CAYMUL010000009.1, read on the forward strand.
CTCTGGTACTTGCTTATGTTGCCGCTCTCGAATCGGTAAAATCAAAACATGCATTTTGGCCTCACGAAAAATATAATTACTTCCAGGAGTCGATGAAACTTTTTTCCGAAACAATTCAGAAAGAACCGCAAAGTTTGGAGATACGTTTTTTAAGATTTACGATTCTTCATTACATCCCATCATTTCTCGGATATTCTGAAGAACGACAAAACGATGCATCCGTTATTCTGCGCGAACTAAAGAAAAAAGATTTCTCTTCCATCAAACCGGAAATTCAAAAAGGGATTGCCGAATTTATGATTCGCTCCGAAAGAATTTCTAAATTTGAAATAAATATTCTTAAAAAAAGTTTTGCAATTAATGAGTGAATATTTATTAATAAATCTTGTTACTATTGCGGCGCCGCTAATACTTTCCTTCGAATCCAAAATTGCGTACTATAAAAAATTTCCTTCCCTATTTCTTTCCATTATTTCAGTTGGCACCATTTTCATTGTTTGGGATGCAATTGCAACCTTGCGTGGCGATTGGAGTTTTAACGAAAAATATATTGGCAGAATTAATTTTTTTTATCTCCCGGTTGAAGAAATATTATTTTTCATCACAATTCCCTTTGCGGCAATTTTTCTTTACGAAACGGTAAAACTTTATTTGAAAGAGAAAGTAATTCAAATTCATTCGGTAATCCTTATTTCATGCATGATATTACTGCTTGCGGGGGCGATTTACTTTCATGAAAGATATTATACTTCGACAGTTTTAATCTTCTCTGCTATCGCCATTGCACTAAACTTAATTCCGCAACTAAAAATCTTTTCGAGTAAAATTTATTGGCTTTGGATTGCATTCATGTACATTCCATTTTTTGTTGTGAACTACATCCTCACTTCGCTTCCGATTGTAAGTTACTCCGCTTCGGCAATTTGGGGTAATCGTTTTCTCACAATTCCATTCGAAGATTTTTTCTATAGCTTTTCAATGCTGACATTATATTTAATTGTTTACAAGTTTTTTGAACAGAGATGGAAAAGAAAAAAGTTGCCATAATCGGTGGAGGGCTTGGCGGATTGAGTGCCGCTATTCGGCTCGCCTCGCATGGTTTCGAAGTTGATCTCTTCGAACAAAATAAATCCTTGGGCGGCAAAGCAAATCAAATTTCTCAAAATATGTTTCGCTTCGATTCAGGTCCATCACTTTTAACCATGCCTTTTGTTCTGAAAGAATTGTTTGAATTCGCCGGCGAAAATATTGAAGAGCATCTCGAAATCGTTCCACTTGATATTCTTTGCAAATATTTTTATCCCGACGGCACAATCATAACCGGTTTTTCAGACTTAAATAAATTCGGAGATGAATTAGAAGTAAAGACTACAGATAATAAATCTGCGCTGACAAATTATCTTAATTACGTAAAAAAGATTTATGAACTCACTTCAGATTTGTTTTTATTTAATCAATTTTTATCGTCGAAGGTTTTATTTAAAATAAAATCATTGCAAGCTTTGTTGCAGTTGAAAAATATTGATCCTTTCCGAACGATGCATCAAGCTAATAGTAAATTTTTTAAAGATGAAAAGACTATTCAACTCTTCGATCGTTACGCAACGTATAACGGTTCTAACCCTTTTTCCGCACCTGCAACGTTAAATATTATTCAACATGTGGAGTACAATCTCGGCGGTTACATTGTAAAGCAAGGAATATATTCTATCGTTGAAACCCTTGTAAATATTGCTCGCAAAAAGGGTGTGAATATTTTTACTGAACATCGTGTTGAGCAAATTATTACCGATGAAAATAAAATTAAATGTCTTCGAATAGCGAATTCTCAAAACAAGTTTATTCAAGATTATGATGTAATAATTTCAAATGCAGATGTGAATTTTACTTATAAGAATTTGCTGAAGGATGAGTCATCAAAGCAAGCAAAGAGAGTTGCAAAACAGGAACCCTCTTCCTCCGCTCTGGTCTTTTATTGGGGAATTAACGGCGATTTTCCAAATCTCGATGTTCACAATATTTTATTCTCGAACAATTACAAGAAAGAATTTGAATATCTGGTTACGAAGAAAATTATTCCCGATGATCCGACGATCTACATTTACATTTCATCAAAATTCAAAAAAGACGACGCACCGCAGGAATGTGAAAATTGGTTTGTGATGATTAATACTCCGTACATTAATAATAATTTATCAAGAACAAATCTCGAAGAGTTACGAAAAAATATTATTCACAAAATTAACTCGACACTCGGTTTGGATATTTCGGAAAAAATTATTTTTGAAAAGACGATGACACCATTCGACATAGAACGAAACACTTCGAGTCATCGCGGAAGTATTTACGGAATCTCATCGAATAAAAAATCTGCCGCATTTTTAAGACAAAGAAATAAAAGCAATCCTTATCGCGGGCTTTATTTTTGCGGTGGAAGTGCGCATCCCGGAGGAGGAATTCCACTTGTTTTACTTTCGGGAAAAATAACTGCCGAGTTAATCATGAAAGATTTCGCATGATTAAAGCGAACCACAATTTCTTTGCGCAGTTAATTTTTAATCCTTACTTGAAAAGATTATTGAACAAGAATTTTACTAATTTTTTTCTTGCAAACGATTTTCCACAAATAAAGCAAATGGATAAATTGATTGTAACTCCAAATCACTTCAGCTGGTGGGATGGATTCTTTGTTGATTATGTTTTTAAGAAATTTACAAGAAGAAAATTATACATCATGATGCTTGAAGAACAATTATTAAAGTATTGGTTCTTCAAATATCTCGGAGCATTTTCGATAAATCAATATTCTCCCAGAAGTGTAATTGCAAGTTCTGAATACACAAAAAATATTTTGAAAGATGAAAACAATTTTGTCGCATTTTTTCCGCAAGGCAAGATTGAACAATTTGGGGTGGAAAAAATTAAACTGCAACCCGGTCTGAAAATATTTATTCCTAAAAATATCGCCGATGTCAAAGTACTTCCGATAGCATTTAAGATTCAACATTACGAGAAGAAAAATCCCGAAGTGATTGTTCGCTTCGGAAAAATAATTTGCAGCGATATCGTGAAAAATGATTTCGCATTGTTTGAATATGAATTCAGAAATAACATTAGATCACTCACGGACGCAGCATTCAAACGAGAATTTGTTTTGGATCTTTTCGAGAAGAGAAAATGATTGATATCTATTTCTTTTTTGTGCTGGCAATGAATCTAATTTTTTTCATGCTTGTGATTTATAATTTTTTTACCGCGCCGAGAATTTGCGAATCATTAAATAAAAATCGTTCCGAAGATTTTATTTCAGTTTTAATTCCTGCACGAAACGAAGAAAGTAACATTGGAAGGTGCATAAATACTGTGCGCGAGCAGTCTCACGAAAATCTTGAAATACTCGTGCTTGATGATCAATCCACAGATAGAACGAATGAAATTGTGGAGGAATTGACGAGGAAAGATTCACGCGTAAAGTTGATTATCGGAAGGGAACTGCCAAAAGATTGGCTCGGGAAAAATTGGGCTTGTCATCAACTTGCTGAAAATGCGAAAGGCAATTTGTTTTTATTCATTGATGCTGATGTCGAATTGCGACCCCACGCAATTGAATCTGCGTTGAATTTTTTCAAAGAAATGAATGTTCAGCTGCTTTCAGTATTTCCGTCTCAAAAAATTAATTCTGTTTCAACATACATTGTAACTCCATTAATGAATTGGTTGCTTCTAAATTTCCTTCCTTTAATTTTTGTACGCAGGAAAGAGAATAACTCATTCGTTGCCGCTAACGGACAATTTATGCTCTTCGATGCAAGCGTGTACAAAATCGTTGGCGGTCACCAATCGGTAAAAGATAAAGTCGTTGAAGATATGGAACTCGCCCGAAAAATTAAATCCGCTAATTTGAAAATGGTTACCGCACTCGGCGATAAAATGATTTATTGCAAGATGTACTCTTCGCTCTCAGAATCCTTTAACGGTTTTACAAAAAATTTTTTCGCTGGATTCGGGAATAACATCTTTTCGTTCATCCCACTTTTAGCGTTGATTTTATTGGTTTTTCTCGCCCCTTTAGTTTTAGCGTTAGTTGAAGCAAAATTTATTTTGATAGTTGTTCTAATCATGATTTCTCGAATGTTAGTCAGCATTATGAGTAATCAGAATTCATTCATGAATATATTTTTGCATCCTCTACAAATGATTATGCTTCAAATCTTAGGAGTGAACTCGATATTCAAAACATATAAGAAAATCGTTTTGTGGAAAGGAAGAAAAATATTTTAGAAAAATATTCAACTTATTTTTTGATAATTATCTTTGCTGTTGGAACTGCAGGTCATCTCTTTTCACCGACAATTGACTTAATGCTTTTAATTACTCCCTTAACGCTTCTCCTTACAGGCGGAGTGGTTTTATTTTCAATCATTCGTGAAGGACAAGATAATTTTTTCTTCGCGATTATTCTTGCATACATTTTTACACTTGCAATTGAAATTATTGGTGTCCAAACCGGAATAATTTTCGGTGATTATCAATATGGAACTACGCTCGGAATTAAACTGTTTGATGTGCCACTAATCATCGGATTGAATTGGGTATTCATTATTCTCGGAATCGTTTTATTCATCTCCGGCAAAACCAAGAACAAAATTACTATCGCTGTCTCATCCGCATTATTGGCGGTTGTTTTTGATTTCGTTCTCGAACCGATTGCAATAAAATTAAATTATTGGTATTGGAGGAACGAAGTTATTCCTTTGCAAAACTATGCCGCCTGGTTTATTATTTCGATGTTGCTATCATTTTTATTTACACGTAAAGAGATAAAAATAAAAAGCCGGTTGCCGCAGATTTATGTTTTAGTTCAATTCATTTTCTTTTTAATTCTTTCTTTATTTCTTTGAGGAAAAAATGGGAATCATTGTTGCTTTAATCGTTTTCATCTTTTGGTTTGTTCACCTCTATTATCTTTTAACGACTGTGATGATAGATTTTACTTCTCCTATAACTTATCTCCACATTTTAGTGCAAGCATATTTTTACACAGGCCTTTTTATCACTGCCCATGATGCGATGCACGGAACTATTTCCAAGAATAAAAAACTGAATAAATATCTCGGAATGATTGCAACGTCGCTTTACGCAGGAATGTCTTATAATCGTTTAATAAAAAATCATTTTAAACATCACAAATTTCCCGGCACAAAAGACGACCCCGATTTTAACATTTACTCGCAAAATTTCTTTTTTTGGTGGGGATCATTTTTGCTTCGTTACACGACCGTAACACAAATAATTTTTATGGCAGTTATATTCAACGTATTAAAAATTTGGTTTTCAGAAATTTCAATTTGGTTTTTTTGGGTTGCACCGGCATTACTAAGTTCTTTACAACTCTTCTTTTTCGGAACATACTTACCGCATCGAAAGCCCCATGAACAAAGCATGGAACCACACAAAGCTCGTTCGCAAAAGAAGAATCATTTTTGGGCAATGATCAGTTGTTATTTTTTCGGATATCATTTTGAACATCACGCCGCACCCAACGTGCCATGGTGGAAATTATATCAGATGAAGTGAAATCACGTCCGTAATATCTCAACAACTTTATCTATTTCATCTTTCATGGTATAGAAATTTGGAGAGAGCCGTAACATTCCTTCACGCAATGATGCGCGTACATTTGCGTTCGTCAATTTCATCAACAAATCTTTTGCTTCGTCAGATTTGATTGTAACTATTGCCGATAATTTTTCTTGCGATTGATTTTGCAAAACCGGATTCAAATTGTTTTTCTTCAATTCATTAATCAAGTATTCTGAATTATCTAAAATAATTTTGTTCTTCCTTTCATTTCCGAATGAAGCGAATAACTCAAGTGAAGCAAGAAGCCCGTGAATAGCAATCAAGCTCACAGTTCCGTTTTGAAATACATCGGCATTCTTTTTCAGAACGAGATCGTAGTTGAGCAAATCCCACGCATTTTCTACAGAAGCCCAGCCGACATATTTGGGCGAAAGATGATTTTGCAATTCTTCAGAAACATATATGAAAGCCAAGCCCATCAAGCCCAAAAGCCACTTCTGTGTTCCGCATGAAAGAAAATCTATTTTATATTTTTCAACATCCATTTCAACTGCTCCGACGGATTGAATGGCATCAACGGAAAAAATTATTTTCTTCTCGCGGCAAACATTTCCGATCTTTTCCAAATCAATTCGATAGCCGCTGACAAATTGCACATGGCTCACGCTTACCAATCTTGTTTTGTCAGTTACCGCCGATAATATTTCTTCGGCAGTAACAATTCCATTTTTAGATTTGACTAAATCAATTTCAACTCCTTGCGATTTCAAATTCATAAACGGATAAATGTTTGAGGGAAATTCAACGTCGTTTAAAATTATTCTGTCGCCACTTTTCCACTTTAAACCTTGTGCAAGAACATTAATCCCGTTCGAAGTATTGTCCATAAAGGCGATTCGGTGCGCATCGGTTTTAAGAAGTTCTGCAAGTTTAATTTTTGCTTCGGCAGTTTTCTTCATCATAATTTCATGATTATCGATGTTAGTTACGCTACGCTGAAAAAGATAATGGTTAATCTCTTCAATCACTTTTGAATTAATAGGCGCAACTGCCGCATGATTAAAATAAATCATTCCGGTTTTTATGTAGGGAAACAACTCGCGGATTTCATCTATGGTTTTCATGACTCGTTAATTTTATTCAAGAATTTTCAGTCAAATATAGCGTAATGAATTTACAATGGAAAAGAATTCATACTGCCAAATATTTTTCAATTTCAGATTTTCTCAATCAAAATCTAATTTGAATTAGTTGCAAATAATTTCTAAATTTTGAGCGGAGAAATTGATAAAGACGCGAAAGGTAATTTTATGTATGATTTAGTAATGAATGAAAAAATTTATTACACAAAAAACGGCAAACCCAAATCTGTATTGCTGGACTATAAAGTCTTCAAAGAAATGATTAAGCTGATTGAGGATAATGAATGTATTAAGATTATAGAAGCGAGAGAGTCGGAAAAAGAAATTGAAGAATCCGAAATGATTAAACGAATCAAAATTTCATAAATGTATAGTTTAACTTTTTTTGAGAGCGTGGAGAAAGACCTTTCTCAGATAGCGGAAAAGGAGCGAAAAAAAATTTGGCAGAAAGTTGTGTTATTAAAAAAGAACCCAAGACCGGTTGGGTCAATAAAATTAACAGGCGGATCGAACGATTACAGAATACGATATGGCGACTACCGCATTATCTATCAAATTTTTGATGACATCAAAAAAGTACGAATAGTTCGAATCGATCACCGAAGAGATATATATAGATAATTTTTCCGTTCTTTAATAACCAGACCATCTTTATAAGCTTCTTACACTTCGAGCTACTAAAAAATGTTTATTCATTCAATAATCTCTAAATTTTAAACAGAGAAATTGATAAAGAAATTGAGCGAGGACTTATCCCACTTCGAACATGGATTCAAAATATAATCGACAATACGCCATAGATAAATTAAAGCGCCTCGCAATTGTTCTGAGAGAAAATGGAATTGAATAAAATCCATTTTTCTTTTGACTCATTCGTCAATGAAAATTGCACGGATTTAGAATGGAGTGATATCGATGCAGTAGATTTGGATAGCTTCACCGGCTCACAATTAATCTCATTCTCTTCAAAATATTTCACAACAAAAATTTATCCAATTTGTTGAATAATGAAAAAGAAATTTCTATTATTCTCTAAATGATTCACACTTTTATTAAAAAGAGAGGCTAAAATGGAAGAGTCGTTAAAGAAGCATTTGAAGAATCTCGGTTACTTATATTTTGCTTACGCGCATCTGACCGATGAAAACCTGGAAGATGTTGAGATTGATGCAATTAAAAAACGTTTGCTAAAACGTGCGGGTGAAGAACAAATTAGCATCGATCAATTAGTTAATGAAATAATTCATTGGTATAATTCAAGTGCCGATCATCGGTTTGAGATAATAAATTCAATCGCAGGTTCAATTCATTTCAACATCCAAAACAAAGATGAAAAAAGATCTATCCTCGATGACCTCGTCTCTATCGGCAAATCAGATGATGATTTCTCTAATCTGGAAAAAGAATTTATATCAAGATTAAAAACTGCATGGGAACTAGACTACAATCTTTCATGAATAATCTGTAAGTATTTCTGAAATTTATAATGGAAAAAAAATTATGGCGTTAAAAAAATCTTTGCCTCACAAAACATTGCAACCGAAAGAATTAAGATGGAAATGCAATCCACAGATTTTCGATTTTGAATCAACTATGGAACTTGAACCGATCGAAGGAATAGTGGGACAATCGCGTGCGCTTAAAGCATTGCAAGTCGGCGTTGATTTGCGCAGCCCCGGATATAATGTTTACATCTCAGGGCTTTCCGGTACGGGTAAAATGACTACAGTAAAACAGATGCTTGAAAAAATTACGACATCCTGCCCCGTGCTTTTTGATTATGCATACGTGAACAACTTCTACGATCCTGATTCGCCAATACTGTTAACATTCCCGGCAGGAAAAGCCGTTTCATTCAAAAATGATATGAATGGTTTGATTACTTTTCTCCGCAATAGAATTCCACAACTTCTCGAAAGTGATTCTTATTCTAAAAAGAAAAAAATAATCGTTGAAAGCTATTCTAAAAAAGAGAGACAACTGATTGAAGGCTTTCAATCTAAAATTGAAAAAGAAAATTTTTCGTTAGGACAGGTTCAAGTCGGTGAAACAGCACGCCCCGAAATAATGCCGCTTATTGAAAACAAACCGGTAACAATTCAGCAACTTCCGACACTTGTGCAGAATCAAAAACTATCGCAAGCGGCTGCAGAAAAAATAGTGGAAAAATACAATCTCTATCAACAAGAACTGATACAACTTTTTAAACGGGGATTGAAGATTAGCCAGGAACTTCAAAGCGAAGTTTTTGAACTTGAACGACAGGAAGTTGAAATACTTGTAACCGGTGCAATCTCAACTTTAAAAGAAAAATATGAAGACAACAAAGTTTTAAACTATCTCGAAACCGCCGAAGAAAGCATTCTCGAAAATCTTCAAGCATTCAAAGGACAAAAACCGGAAGGGAATGAAACTCCCGAAGGATTTATTATCGACTACTTCAGAGAATATGATGTGAACATAATTCTCGATAATTCGAAAACGAAAGAATGTCCTGTAATTATTGAAACATCTCCCACATTCACAAATCTTTTCGGAACAATTGATAAAATGAATGACGGTAGAGGCGGCTGGTATGCCGATTTTACAAAGGTGAAAGCAGGGTCTATACTTAAAGCAAACGGCGGTTATCTCGTCTTAAATGTTAATCATGTTTTTGAAGAACCCGGTGTTTGGCGTGTACTCAAAAGAGTTTTACAGTTTAGAAAATTAGAAATTCAAGATGCACCTGCGATCTTTCAATTCAATCAATCTATTTTAAAACCGGAATCGATTGAGATTGATGCAAAAGTAATTCTCGTCGGAAATAATTATTACTATTCTTTACTCTCTTCGTATGAAGATGATTTCAAAAAAATATTTAAAATAAAAGCTGAGTTCGATTATGAAATTGCCCGCACGGGAGATATAATTGTCGAATATTCCCGCGTAATTAAGAAGCTGATTTCGGAAGAAAAATTATTGGAGTTCGATAAAACCGCCATTGCACAACTGCTCGAAGTTTCTGCGCGACATGCGGGAAGCAAAGATAAACTCACAGCAAGATTTTCCGTCATCTCCGATCTCGCACGCGAATCTGATTATTGGGCGAAGAAAGATGATGCATCGGTTGTAACCGGCAAGCACGTTTTGTTCGCATTCAATGCGGCTCGCGAAAGATATGGTCTCTACGAAGAAAAAATGTCGGAAATGATTCGCGATAATTCTATCTTGATTGATACCGACGGAATGAAGGTGGGGCAAGTTAATGGTCTCGCTGTGTATGGAAGCGATATTTATGCATTCGGAAAACCGACACGAATTACTTCCTCTGTTTCACTCGGCAACGGCTCGTTCATTAATGTTGAGCGCGAAGCAGGTTTGAGCGGAAAAACTTACGACAAAGGCGTATTAATTATTTCCGGTTACTTCAAAGAAACTTTTGGAAAAAATTTACCGTTGTCGTTCACGGCGAATCTTGTTTTCGAACAATCGTACGGAATGATAGATGGCGATAGTGCATCCGCCGCAGAAATTTTTACAATCATTTCCAGCTTGACGGAGATACCGATTAACCAATCTATCGCCGTTACCGGAAGCGTAAATCAGAAAGGCGATATTCAACCAATCGGAGGCGTGAACGAAAAGATTGAAGGCTTTTTTGATGTGTGCAAAATGAAAGGACTGAACAAAAAGCATGGCGTAATCATTCCCGAACAAAATGTAAAAGATTTGATGCTGCGCGATGACATTGTTCACGCTGTTAAGACTAAACATTTTTACATCTGGCCCATTGCGAGAATTGAGGATGGAATAGAAATTATTACAGGCATCAAAGCCGGTACTATCAAGCCTGACGGCTCTTTTGAAATTTCCACAGTGTTTGGAACAGCAGAATTAAAACTCAAAGAGATGTATAAAAAAATTAAAACTTCTGCAAAAGATTTGGATGCTCACAAAAAATCTACTACAAAAAAAAGAGGCAAAACTAAAAAATGATTTCAGATATTAGTAAAGTTTTTGCGCGGACCAAAATCCTCGCAACTTTAGGTCCCGCAACTTCGGAAAAAGATACTATTAAAAAGATGATGGAGGCAGGACTTGACGGCGTTCGCTTGAATTTCTCCCACGGCGATTATTCAACTTTCGATAAATATTTTAGAAATATTCATGAAGCATGCGTTGAAGAAAACTCTCCTCTCGCTGTTCTTCTTGATTTACAAGGACCGAAGATTCGTATCGGAAAACTTGCCGAACCTTCTTTCGAAATTTTTTCAGGAGAGAAAATTGAAATATCAATCGAAGATTTCGCCGGAACAAAAAATAAAGTTTCAACTTCGTACAAACCGCTCCCGAACGATGCACAAATCGATGACGTAATTTTAATTGATGACGGTTTGATAAAACTTGTCGTTAAAGAAAAAACGGCAACTTCGGTAATTTGTGAAGTCATCAATGGTGGAATTTTAAAACCAAAAAAAGGGATGAACCTTCCGGGAATGAAGCTATCAACGAATTCTATTACAGAAAAAGATTTTCGCGATCTTGAGTTCGCCTTGAAATACCGGCTCGATTACATCGCCCTTTCGTTCGTTAGAAAAGCCGATGATATTTTGCAATTGAAAGAGTGGCTGAAAAATCGGGGCAAAGATGTTCCGATAATTGCAAAGATTGAAAAACCTGAAGCAGTTGAAAATTTTGAAGAGATAATGAAAGTATCTGACGGAGTGATGGTAGCGCGCGGCGATCTCGGAGTTGAATGTGCCGCACATGAAGTTCCAATCATTCAAAAAAATATTATTAACAGATGTAACGCAGTCGGAAAGTTAGTAATTACCGCAACACAGATGCTCGAGTCGATGATTAACAATCCCGTTCCAACACGAGCCGAAGCGAGCGATGTTGCAAATGCAGTTTGGGATGGAACCGATGTTGTAATGTTAAGCGGCGAAACTTCCGTCGGAAAATTTCCACTCAAAGCAATCACAATGATGAACGATATTGTTAAACATGCAGAAAATGCGGACGGGAAAAAACTTTCAATAACTTATGAAGTGCCGGCATCAATCGAAGAAAATCTTTTTGATTCATTCAATAAATCGATCGTTGCAATTTCGGAACAAGTGGGTGCGGCGGCAATTGTAACTTTCACAAAGAATGGAAGAACCGCACAGCGTCTTTCAAAATTTAAACCGAAGATTCGGATCATCGCAATCTCGGATAGTTTTGATACAATGAACCGCTTGTGTTTAAAGTATGGAATAACTTCACTTTTCTCCACAGATGTTGTAAAAGAATCTGCGGCAATTGAAAACGCAAAACGAATGATTGTCGAAAGCGGTCATGTAAGGAAAGGAGATATTGTTCTCTTTACTGCAGGCGCGCCCTATTCCGAAAAGAGCCGATTGAATTGGCTTAAGTTTGAAGTGATTGAGTAGAGAGTATTTTCGAAAAAATAATTATTAGAACAAAGACAGCATTGATTAGAACAATTGAAAACCGGAAGTATCAGTTTCCGCAAAGTGCTCCTCACTTTTTTTCTTACACTTACTCTTACACTTACACTTTTTCCTCCTGATATTCTAATTCACAGAAATTACACCGTGCGCTTAGTAAAAGATTTGATACGATCATCAATAAATATTTGAACAAAGAGAACTTTGGTAGTTCAGTGTCATCAGTGTGTTATTAGTGCGTTTGCGTTACTTCATTACTCAGATTAAGCATATATTCAAAAATATTCGCCACAAAGAAGTTTTGAATAAACGAACGAATTTTAATTTTCTTCTTCGTGCCTTTGTGACTTTGTGGCAAAAAAAGTCTTGTGCATAGTGTGAGATAGTTATTTATGTTTTCCCTTACTACACTCAGCATCGATTAGCTCACGAGGGTTTTACAATATTTGAGTCTGATTCCAAAATTGTTAACATTGATTTTTTTTAAAAGTATGGTCATCGGATAATTCTATCAAAAATAAAATTGAAAATTTTAATTCTACACTTTCACTGAATTCAATTTCCGGTTGCAAAAGAGAATAAAAAGAATTCGTAAAAGAATTTCTTCTCTGTTTATTTACAAAAATTTTACGCTTAAGTTTGAGAAAGTTAATAAATAATTTAAGTATGAAAATTTCAACTATACATGAAGCAAAATGGTGGAAAGAAACCGGCAACGGAAAAATTCTTTGCACACTTTGCCCGCGATACTGCGCAATCGGTAGCGGGCAACATGGATTTTGTTACATCCGGCAGAACATCGACGGAAAGCTTTATTCAATAGGGTACGGAAGACCTACCGGCTTTGCGATTGATCCAATAGAAAAGAAACCGTTGAACCATTTTACGCCGGGAAGTTCTATTTTAAGTTTCGGAACTGCGGGGTGTAATCTCGGTTGTAAGTTTTGTCAAAATTGGTCAATCAGCAAAGCTAAACTTGACGACACAAATTCACTTTATGCAACACCCGAAGATGTAATTTCACTCGCACAAAAATATCAAACTCCATCAATCGCATTCACTTATAACGACCCGACAATCTTCGGCGAGTACGTAATTGATATTTCTAAAATCGCGCGGGAAGAAAATATTAAATCGGTGATGGTTACTGCAGGGTACATCGATAAAACTGCACGGAAGGATGTGTACAAATTCATTGATGCGGCAAATGTTGATTTGAAATCCTTTACGGAAACATTTTATCACAAACTTACTTTCTCACACTTAAAAGATATTCTTGATACACTTCTATGGTTGAAGAATGAAACAAAAATTTGGTTTGAGATTACAACACTTCTCATTCCCGGGGAAAATGATTCGTCGAATGAAATTTCTCAAATGGTAAATTGGATTTTGGAAAATTTGGGAGATGAAGTACCGCTCCACTTCACGGCGTTTCATCCCGATTTTAAGATGCGCGATAAAGGGAGAACACCTCACTCAACTTTAACGACTGCAAGAAACATTGCGCTGAATTCAGGAATAAAATTTTGCTACACTGGAAATGTTCATGACGAAGAAGGGCAAACAACATTCTGCCCTGGTTGTAAAGTTGCTCTTATTGTTCGCGATTGGCATTCGGTTAATAAAAATATCATCGTCGATGGAAAATGTCCGAACTGCAAAACCAAAATTGCGGGTGTCGTGTAATCGCTTCCTCTCCTTCAAATTTTTAAGAAAGGAACGTTTGTAGAAATCCCTTCAATTCAGCCCCAGCCCAATCTTTATCATTGATTTCGCCTCCCCGCAAATAGTATATTTGCACATTAATAACATAGTTTTTAGACATCCGGTATTGAAGAGACAAATAACCTTTTTTATTCTATTTTTCCTCATTTTTCAAACAATTTGTGAGGTAAAAGCGCAGCTAATTTTTGACAATCTCCCCAAGTATAATATTGAGGAATCCGACCTTAACTTTCTCGGAACTTCAAATCATCGTCGTAGAATTTTACTCAACGGCGAGTGGAAAGTTTTTGATGCCGAAGATAAAGAGGCAAAAAAGTTTAGAATTTCGGTTCCATCTTTTTTTAACGGCGAAAAAGTTTTGGTGTATGAAAAGGATTTTCCTCTTTCTGCAGTAGATATTTCTTCAAACGTAATAAAATTAAATTTTCTCTCTCTCAGTTATTCGGCGGTTGTTGAGTTAAATGGTTCAATATTGCTCAAACATCCGGGAGGAGAGTTTCCATTTTCAGTTGAGCTGCCAAAGGATATTCTTCGCCACGACAAAAAAAATATTCTTCGCATAATTTTAGATCCGCGCCTCGATCCGAACTCGACAATTCCATCTTCAAATCAATTTCTCTTTCCTAAAAATTCTTCCGGTATAACAGGAGATGTTTTTCTTTCCCTTTACCCAAATATTTATTTGGAAGATTTTTCCTTCGGTAAAGAAATTAACTTCACTACTCAAATTGCGCGGTTGAATGTATCGACTTTAATTTCAAATAAGAATTTTCAGAAAGTAGATTCGCTTGTCGCAACAAATTTTGAATTACGCGCGACTGTAACTTCAAACTATGATCAATCAAAACCTGTAACAACGGTTACTCAATTTTCACTTTCAAAAGGAAAACAAAAAAAATTAAATCTCTCCCTTGAAATTCCGAATGTGATTTTGTGGAGTCCGGTTGCGCCGTTCACGTATTCCTTAAATATCGAACTGCTTTCGAACGGATTGGTTATCGATAATTATTCACAAAGTATTTCTTTTTATGATTTGCGAATTGAAAAAGATACACTCTATTTGAACGATAAAAAGTTTTCTTTTGACGGCGTAACTTATTATCCGTCTAACGGAGATTTCGGAAAACTTTTTACTTATGAACAGATTAGACGCGACATTGAGTTGATTAAAAAAACCGGATTTAATTCCGTGCGTTTCGGAAAATCTATTCCTCACCCTTATTTCATAAGTCTTTGCGAAGAGTACGGTTTGTTTGCTTTTCTTGATATTCCGGTGGCGAATATTAATCCGGGGAATTATGACTCAAAAGAAAACCGTGAACGATTGAAGAATTTTCTTTCACAAACGATAAGAGGATATAAAAATTTTTCATCGCTTGCCGGAATTTGTGTCGGAACTTTTTCTTCATCTTCGTCCGATGATGTGATTAAAATTTTTAATGAAGTTATTCCTTCCTTAAAAAAAGATACCCGCTTAATCGTCTATGCTGATTTTGAATCTTTAAATTATGAAATTGACGGCATTGATTTTTACGGATTCAAAGCAGGTGATCTTTCTCCAGATATTTTAGTCCACGAATTTAAATTGCATCAAGAAAAATTCGGTTACGGCAAAATCATTCTTTCCGATGCAGGCTACATTGCGAATCTTGGAAGTTCAAACGGATACATTAATCCAAAGACATTCGAAGCGCAGGCAAAATATTTTGAGGATATTCTGGGCGGTGTACAAAAAGAATATTACGCCGGATATTTTTTAAATGCGATGTTCGATTATCGCACTAACTATAGTACGCTCGTTTCAGGGTACAATCCGAACGGGTTAATCAAAATAGGGTTAGCAGATGAGAATCGCTCGCTGAATCGAATTACATTCAAAGTTGTTTATTCAAAATTGAATAACATGGAGCGAGTTACAATACCAATCGGTTTGAAAAAAGATGATACGACTATGGTTTTTATAATTGTCGGTTTATTCCTCGCCGTAATTTTCGGATTGCTGATAAACTCCGGCAAAAAATTTCGCGAAGATGCAACAAGAGCTTTAGTAAGACCGTACAACTTTTTTTCTGATGTGCGTGATATGAGAATGATTTCAATGGCACACACAATTTTTCTGATGATTTCCATTTCCGGAGTGTTGTCATTAGTTACGAGCAGTCTTCTTTATTATTGGCGTTTCGAAAGTTTCCTTGAAAAAATTATTCTCTCCTTCGGCGAATATACATGGATGGATAATATCAGTTATCTTGCTTATCATCCCGTTAGTTCATTGATTTTCTTCACCACATTTTATATTTCATTCTTTTTAATTACAACAATTACAATAAGACTATTCGCCTTGCTTGTGTTGCAACGTGTGTACTTTAGCAATGCGTTTTATACCGCAGTGTGGTCATTCATTCCGTTTGCATTACTACTTCCGTTTGTTATTCCGCTTCACAGAATTTTGATTCTGAATGTTGGAACACTTTACATTTATTTAGCGATTGCCGCGGTTTATATTTTATCCTTTCACCGCTTGTTGAAAGGCATCTATGTAATTTATGATACTCATCCCGGCAAAGTTTATTTGTATGGATTGATTTTGCTTTTCGTTTCACTCGGTGGATTTTTGTTGTACTATCAAATACAACAAAATACACTCGACTTTCTTCTGCTCGCATTCAAAAATTTTCAGTTATTCGGAGCATAAATGTATTTATCAAAATTAGAGTTGCTCGGTTTCAAATCTTTTCAGCAAAAGACAAACGTAAATTTTACGAAAGGAATGACGGCAATTGTCGGTCCGAACGGATGCGGTAAAACAAATATTGTTGATGCTTTGCGCTGGTGTCTCGGCGAACAAAAAAGTAGTACGCTTCGTAGCGATAAAATGGAAAATGTAATCTTCAACGGAACGGCAAATAAAAAACCGATGGGAATGGCGGAGGTTTCTTTAACTATTCAAAACGATAAAGGCGTTTTACCAACCGAGTATTCAGAGGTTGTTATAACGAGAAGAATTTTTCGTTCCGGCGAAAGTGAATATTTGTTGAACAAAAACATTTGCAGACTAAAAGATATTACGAATTTGTTCATGGATACAGGCATGGGGGCAAATGCTTATTCTGTAATCGAATTAAAAATGGTAGAATCCATTTTAAATAACAAGACCGATGAACGTCGCGTGATGTTTGAAGAAGCCGCAGGCGTCAATAAATACAAACTTCGAAGAAGATTGACTCTAAAAAAACTTGACGACGTCAAAGCAGATCTCGATAGAGTGAATGATATTGTCAGCGAAGTTGAAAAGAAAGTGAACTCGCTCGAACGTCAGGCAAAGCGTGCCGATAAATACAATAATCTTTCTTCTACTTTGCGCGAACTTGAAATAGATTTAACCGAACGGGAATATTCTCTTTTCAATAAGCAAAAACAGGAAGCAATTATTTTAAAGGAGGAAGCTCTCAAAACCCGCATCAACATTGATTCGGAACTTGCTCAACTTGAAGATGAGTTAACTGCTCTTAAATCAGAATTGAATTCACTCGATACCGATTTGCGTGAAAAGAGAATTTCGATAAATCATCAAACAGAATTGATTCACAAGCATCAGCAAGAAATTTCTGTTTCGGAAGAAAGAAAAAAATCTCTCCTTTCCAATATTGAAAAATTTAAAGCGGAGATTGTCGAATTACAACAGCAACTTTCAATTACAAAATTCAGCATCGAAGAATTCCGTAAGAAGATTGATGAAACGTCAACAAATATTTCGAATAAAATTTCCGAAAAAGAAAATTATATCGATGTCGTCAACGAGCAGAAACAGTTAGTTGATGAACACAGAAAAAACGTTCGGCAGTTTTCCGAAAGTTTGAAAGACGATATTAAAAAAATCGCCGACCTTGAAAACGCATTATCCAATGCACAGAACTCTGTTAATCAGGTTAATGGCGAAATTGAAAAATTAAATTCGAAAATTCAGAATCTCTCAATTTCAATTGCGAAATCTGTCGGCTACATTGAAGAACTTCAAAACGATAAATTCGATGTTGAAAACAAACTTGCCGAAGCTGAAAAAATTTATACGGAAAAGCAGAATGAAAAAGAGAGAATTGAAAAGGAACTCCGTGAACTTCGTATTGAAGAAGTTAATCAGTCAGGGTTGCTTTCTTCGGTTAAAGATAAAATTAAGTTTCTACAAAACTTGATTGATAACCTCGAAGGATTTTCTAAGGGCGCGAAATCTTTGCTCGAAAATAAATCTTGGCAGAAAAACGATGCGCACTTGCTCGCAAATCTTGGAAGTGCCGGGGAAGAATTTCGTTTCGCACTTGAAGCCGCATTAAAAAATAATTTGAATAATATTATCGTTGCATCTATTGATGAAGCGGCGGAGGGAATTAATTATTTACGGAATGCAGAACTCGGCAAAGCCGCATTTTTAGCGGCTGAACAGTTTGTTGATAAAAAATCTTTTCTCGAAAACATTGAAGCCTTCATTCTTAAAAGACAAAAGAAAAAAATTGCACGCGAGATTGGATTTATTTCATGGGCTTTTCAAAAAGTTGTTTGCGATAATCAATGGATAAAATTTTTTGAACGTATTCTGGAAAATATTGTTATCGTCAAATCATTGGAGGATGCACTTCATCTTTCCAAGAAGTATTCACGAATTAATTTCGTTACTCTTTCGGGAGATTTCATTCAAACAACTGGTGTGATTGAAGCGGGTTCTCTTCCTTCGATAGACAATACTTTGTTTGGAAGAAAACAACTTCTCGATAATTTGATTTCTTCTCTCCCCGAAGAAGAAAATAAATTGGAAAAATTAAGAGAGAAAATTCTATCACTGGAAAAACAAGATTCCGAAATAGACTTAAAAATTTATTCCGAGCGCGGAAGAATTCTCATCAACGATCTTGCGAATGTCGAAAAACAAATCGCACAATTTGAATTTGAAAAAAAGAAAGCGCAGGATGAAGTCGATAAAACACATCAAGAACTTCAAGAGCTTGCGATACGCTCAAACATTCTTGACAAAGAACGGGAAGCGACATTAAGCGAGCTGACACAGTCGAAGGTTGCAAATGCTGTACGCGATAAGGAATTTCTCGCTCTCGAAGATGAGCTACATAAGATTGAAGAAGAATACAACCGCCGCATTTCGCACCAAAATCTTTTAAATCTTGAATTTGAAAGATTGATTGGTGAGAAGAAGAATTATGAAAATTCGCTACTGCGAGCCGAAGAGAATATTGCATCTTTGAATTCTCAAGTTTCGAAGCGCCAAACCGATATTGAAAATTTTCAAAACGAATCAGTTGAAATTGAACAGCGTTTAATTCTTCTCAACACTGAACTTGAACAACTTCTTCTTGATCGCGAATCTTTACGTAATTCTCTCGAAGAAGTGGAAAACAATTTTAATGTTGTTAAAGAAAATATCAACGGTAAAGAATCCCTTCAAAATGGAAAAAGAAAAGAGAGAGAAAAACTTACCGATCGAATTCATGAAAGCGATTTGCACATCAACGAATTCAATTTGAAGATGGATAATTTAATTCAGCACATCGACGAAAATTATTCTTTGCGAATTGATCTCAAGGAGTTCGACGACCTCGATACCTTTGATTTTACTGCCCGCTCTCAAGATGTCCATACCTTGAAACAGCAGATCAAAAATTTGGGACCGATTAATCTACTCGCTTATTCCGAGTATGACGAAGAAAAGCAACGACTTGATTTTCTTTTGAAACAGAGAAATGATCTCGTTGAATCTGAGAAAGATCTCGCAAAAACAATTGAAGAAATTAATAACACAGCACAACAGCTATTTCTTGAAACTTTCGAAAAGATCAGGAATAATTTCATTTCTCTTTTCAGAAAACTTTTTAATCCCGGCGACGAAGCCGATTTAAGATTGGAGGAGGGCGTCGATCCACTCGAAGGGAAAATTGAAATCATTGCAAAGCCGAAGGGAAAAAGACCTACATCAATTGAATTACTCAGCGGAGGAGAAAAAACTTTAACGGCTATTGCTTTGTTGTTTTCAATTTATCTCGTCAAGCCAAGTCCATTTTGTATTCTTGATGAAATTGATGCGCCGCTCGACGATGCAAACATTGATCGGTTCTCAAAAATTTTACGGGACTTTTCCGATAACACACAGTTCATTGTTGTTACTCATAATAAACGGACAATGGAAGCTTCGGATGTTATGTACGGTGTTACAATGCAGGAAGAAGGTGTTTCAAAACTCGTTAGTGTATTGTTCAACGAGGATATGAATTTTGTTAATTGACTCATCCTATGTTTTATTTTTCGGTATCGTATTCGTTTTTATGCTGAATATAAATTTAAACGCGCAATGGATTAACGATCCTTCATACAACAAAAAATTAATTCTCGATTGTGTGAATCCAACCAACATTACCGTTTCATCCGATGAAAACGGCGGCGCATTTATTGCCTGGAACGATAAAAAGAGCAGTGCATTTACAAATTCTTTCATACAATATATTACTGCCGAAGGAACTACCGGTTTTAGAGCCGACGGAAAAAAACTTTCTTCACTCGAATCGGCAAACATCCTTCCGACCTTGTCAAATCAGTTCGAAAGCAGTGTTGTTGTTTGCTGGCTCGAACAATATGACGATGATAAAACTGCCTTGAAAGTCCAGCGTGTAAAACAAAACGGTTTTTTTCTTTGGGATGAAAATGGATTACAGATAACCGACGGCGCAAATGAAATAAAAGAATTTAAAGTTATTACCGATGCATTTGGAACTTCGTACATCATTTTCACCGAGAAAGATTTAACAACAAAAAAATATTTTTTGAAGCTACAGAAATTAAGTCCTTCCGGTTACATTGAATATTCATACAAGGGATTAACTTTGGCTTCATCGGATGAGCTAATCGCTGCTCCAAAAATTTTTCATTCCGAAAAAAACGGCAATTATATTTTTTGGAATGAAGAATCCATGAATAAAACAATTGTCAATTTTACATTTATTCCAATTGATGAATTTGATCCTTCTTCAATTGCACGCAAAAAAATATTCGACTTGAATTCGAACTTACTTATCACTCAAATTTTTCAAACCGCAAAAAGTCAATTTTCAATTTTGATTCATGATAGAAATAAGACCAAAAAATTTTTCTCGTATAAAGTTGAAAATAATTCTGTTATAAAAGATGATTTTCTCTCTGACTTTTTCAACTCGAAGCAAAATCCGACAAACATACAAATACATGATGCAGAGAATCAGAGCGCATTTCTTGTTTGGGTTGAAGAAAAAACAAAAACAAAAAATATTTTTATTGACTTAATCCATCTTTCAGGTCGGACAATCTGGAATCAAGAATTACAACTTAATCCAACGGATGAAGAACAAATTTCTTATGCGGCATTTGTCGATAAATCGAATGAATTGAAAATTAGCTGGTTACAGAAACCGCAACGCATGCGCGGCGCCCTTTATTCACAATTGGTGAACACAAGAGGCGAGTTGATTTATGGCTCTCAACCTTTATTAACTGCGGCTTTCAATGAATCGGAGAAAAGTTATCTTCATAATTATACTGATTCTCAAAATGGAATAATAATTATCTTTAAAGAAAAAAAAGAAAATGAAGCCGCTATTTACGGACATAGAATTTATAGCCCCTCGGAATTATCTATTTCCGATTTTCGTTGCACTCAAGTTGATGATGCAGTAAATATTTCTTTTGTAAATAAATCACCAAAGAAAAATTTCACTTACGACATTCATCGTGGAAGTTTAGAAAATCATCGCGACACTTCATGGCGAACTATTAAAACATTCACGACAAATACTGCCACGAATAATTTCGAGTTTATAGATGTTCTTGATTCTTCCGGCAATTATTTTTATCGCATCAAACAAAACGATGAAAAAAAACAATCTGTTTATACGGCAACTATACCTGTCTCTTTTTTAATCAATGATGAACCTTCCTTCAAATTATTTGAAAATATTCCGAATCCTTTTTTCGGCGAAACTACAATCTCATTTTATCTTCCTCAACCTGAAACGGTTCAACTAATAATTTACAATTCGAAACTTGAAACGATTACTGATACAACGTTGAATTACGATTCGAAGGGGAAGAAAAATTTTTCCTTTCGCGGTTATGGTTTACCGCCGGGAGTCTACTATTACAGAGTTGTCGCGGGAAACAATGTTGAAGTTAAAAAAATGGTGATGGTAAAATGAGTGTGTTAAACAAATTTAAAATATTTGTTGATTTCGATGGAACGATAACACGAGAAGATGTCGGTGCAAATATCTTTGTTGAATTTGGCAATCAACAAGCGGTTGCGGCAATCATCGATGATATTATTAATAAAACCATCAGCGGAAAAGATGGATGGAACAAGCTGTTTGCAACACTTCGCAAAGTTTCGCGCGATGAATTTTCTGCATTCGTTGATAAGTTCGAAATTGATCATACTTTTCATTCGTTAGTTGAAACGTGCGAACAAAACGGTTTCGATATTACAATCCTCAGTGATGGTTTCGATCTTTATCTTAAAAATATTTTAGAGCGCGAAGGATTGGAAAGATTAAAATTCTTTTCAAATCATTTACAGCAAAAAGAGGACGGTAGTTTCGATTATTCATTTCCATACACAGATGAAGAATGTGAGCGATGCGCGAACTGCAAAAGAAATCATCTCATCGAAGAAAGTTCCGATGATGATTTCACCGTGTTCATCGGTAACGGTGTTTCGGATCAATGTCCCGCGCAGTATTGTGATTTCATTTTCGCGAAGGATTCTCTCTTAAAATTTTGTGAGAAGGAAAGAATTTCCTATTACCCATACACAAGTTTTAACAGCGTTAAGGAAGTTCTGCTTACTCTCGCTTCAAAAAAGAATTTAAAGAAAAGGCACCAAGCCGAATTAAAAAGAAGAGCCGTTTATTTACAAGGATAACCATGAAAGAATTAGCAGGAAAAATTTTTAAATATCGCAGTTACACTCCACTTCCATTTTTGTTTGTGATGTTTTTTTATCATAACGCAAATATCTGGAGTCTCATCGCGGGCTTTATTATTGCGCTTGCCGGGGAGTTAATTCGTCTATGGGGAGTGAATTGGGCGGGAAGTGAAACGCGAACAACCGGAACCGTTGGCGGAACGTTTTTAATTATCAGCGGACCCTTTGCGTATGTTCGCAATCCGCTTTACGTCGGAAATATTTTAATGTACTTCGGGCTGGGAGTAATGTCTTATGCTCTCTTTCCTTATTTACAAATTGCCGCCATTTTGTTTTTTGTTTTTCAATATCACTACATCGTTTTGGAAGAAGAAGGATATTTGAAAACTGCATTCGCCGAAGAATACAAAAAATATTGTGAAGCTGTTCCCCGTTTCTTTCCTCGATTCACACCATACAAAAACGCAGGAGTGGAACAACCTCCATTCAATTTAAAAGCCGGTTTGAGAAGTGAGAAAAGAACTTTGCAAGCTTTCACTTTTGTTTCTTTAACAATTTTATTAATATGGTTTTTGAGAAGATTGGGTTAATGAGATTTGAAAAAAATTTTAATCATAGCAGGTGAAACAAGCGGAGATATGCACGGCTCATCTTTGATTGCTGAAATGAAAAAATTGAATCCCGATATTTCATTCGTCGGAATCGGCGGAGATGGAATGATTTCGCAAGGACTTGAAGCACTGCATCATATTCGCGAAATGTCTTTTCTCGGTTTCGCGGAAGTTGTGAAGCATATTCCCTTCATTAGAAAAGTTCAATCTGAAATTGTGAACGTCGTGAAGAGCAATAAAATCAACTATGCCGTGCTGATTGATTATCCCGGTTTTAATTTAAGTATTGCAAAAAAATTGAAACGGCTCGATATAAAAATTATTTATTACATCTCGCCGCAACTTTGGGCTTGGGGAACGGGCAGAATTAAAAAAATAAAACAACTCGTTTCTAAAATGCTTGTAGTTTTTCCTTTTGAAGAAAAACTTTATCGCGATGCCGGTGTTGATGTGGAGTTTGTCGGTCATCCGTTAATCAATCGAATTAACAATTATAATTATTTATCGAAGGAAGAATTATTCTCGCAATACGAATTGAAAGTTGGAAAAGAAATTCTTCTCCTTCTCCCCGGTAGTCGAAGACAGGAAGTAGAAAAGAATTTTCCTGAAATGATTAAAGCCGCCGAAAAAATTTCCGACAAACATGATTTACAAATTGTAGTTGGTTGTGCCGACCAAATTGATACGAATTGGTTTTCACAATTCTCTTCTTCAATTTCTTTTAAAGTAGTAAAAGATAAAACTTACGAGTTATTTAAATATTCAAAATTCGGATTGATAAAATCGGGAACATCGACACTTGAAGCCGCATTGTTTCAACTTCCGATGATTATAATTTACAAAACGAGCGCATTAACGTATCGCATCGGCAAAGCATTGATTTCATTGGATAAAATCGGGATGCCGAATATTATTCTTCAAAATAACTTGTTACCCGAACTCGTACAACATGAAGCGAATATGGATAACATTTTTCTAACTGCCGATAAAATTTTGTCAAACCAAAATCAATACGACAACATAAAAAATGAACTCGCAAAAATTCCTCAAATGCTCGGGAAGAAAAATGCTTCACTCGAGGCGGCGTCAATTATAAATAGGATTGTTAATGAGCGTGAAGCAAGTTAAATATGGTTTCTTGCGAATGCTCGGACAGATGTCTCTTTTTTCTGTCGTGAATTTTCTTTGTAAAACTCTCAAGGCAGAAATCAAAAATGAAGAGCCGTTTAAAAAATATTTAAATGAAAACAAAAATATCATCGTCGCATTTTGGCACGGCACAATGCTTTACCCATGGTTTCATCATCGAAACAAGAACATGCTTGGGTTGACAAGTTACAGTAAAGATGGCGATTTGCTCGCAAAAATTTTAAAGAAGTGGAACTACACAGTTCTGCGCGGATCAAGCTCGAAAGGCGGCGATGTTGCACTTGGAATAATGGTAGATTATGCGAAGAATGAAGGCTCTGTCGCAATTACGCCCGATGGTCCGCGCGGTCCGAAAAATCATTTCAAAGCCGGTGCTGTTGTTGCCGCCAAAAAAAGTGATGTTCCTCTTTTTCTGCTCGGCACTGCCTTCAGTAAAAAAATTGTTTTAAATAGTTGGGATTCTTTCGAAGTCCCTCTCCCCTTTTCAAAGGTTAGCTTGCTTTATTCCGAACCGATAATTGTAGATTCTGAATTGAGCTACGAAGCAACGTCGGAATTAATTAAAGAGTGCGGAGAAAAGTTGGCTCAACTTCAAGCTGAAGCGGAAAGATTATAGAATGTCTGCACTTGATATTACACGCATAATCTTTTTACCACTTGTGCCGATTTATTTTCTCATTATATCGTTGCGAAATTTTCTTTTCGACAAAAATATTTTCAAAGAGAAAAAAGTTAATGCGTTTGTAATTGCAGTCGGAAATTTAACAGTTGGAGGAAGCGGCAAAACTCCACTCACGCAATATATCGTAAGTTTATTGAAGAGAAATAATTTTAAAGTTGGTGTTATCAGTCGCGGCTACGGAAGAAGATCGAAGGGCTATCATCTTGTATCCGACGGAAAAAATATTTTAACGGATGTGAATATTTCGGGAGATGAAATGCATTTGATTCTCTCCGAGTGCAATGTACCTGCGGCAGTTTCCGAAGATAGAGTTGAAGGCGCGGAACGCTTGATAAATCAGTCTAACGTTGATGTAATAGTTTTGGATGACGCATTTCAGCACAGATGGATTTCGAGAAACTTGAATATTCTTCTATTCGATCAGCCGTTCTGGATGCGTTCGAGCGGAATAAAAAAAATGATGTTGCCTTGCGGCAATTTACGCGAGCCGATAAGTTCTGTAAATCGCGCCGATGCAATTGTGTTCAACAAAAAATTTATGAATGACAAAACTTCTTTCAAGAATTTATTTCCGCGCATTACGAAACTTGTTTTCGAAGCAAACTATACTCATGCCGGTTTTGTTGATGTAAAAACCGGAGAGAGTTATTCTCATGAAGAGTTTCGTAATCATAAAGTTTTAATAGTTTCGGGCATTGCATACACGCACTCGTTCCTAAACGCACTGCACAATTTGAATATCGACACGAAAGCAAAATTGGTTTTTCGCGATCACAAAAATTATGTTCATAGCGATGTTGAAAAAATCAGAAAAGAATTTTACGCATCAAATGCACATTGCGTAATTACTACTCAGAAGGATGCTGTTAAACTTCTTCACTTCAAAAAAGAACTGGACGATGTTGATATTTATTTTCTGAAAATAAAAATGAATTTTGAAAACTCCGAAGAATTCGATTCTTACATTCTTCGGAAAATTACTGAACAAAATAACGAATCAATCACAATGGAAAATGTTATAAACTAACACGAACCATTAATTGAAATAAATGAATTAAACGGAGAAGACATTATGTCAAAACAAAAACGAAAATATGTTTTTTACTTCGGCGGAAAAAAAGCCGATGGAAAAGCAGAGATGAAAGATATTCTCGGTGGAAAGGGCGCGAACCTCGCTGAAATGGTCAACATCGGTCTACCGGTGCCGGCGGGATTCACAATCTCCACCGAAGTTTGTACTTTTTATTATGCAAATAAAAGGTCATACCCGAAAGAACTTAAACTTCAAGTTCTTGATGCGATTGCAAAAGTTGAAAAAGCAATGAATGCAAAATTCGGCAGTGTTGAAAATCCTTTACTCGTTTCGGTTCGCAGCGGAGCTCGCGCTTCAATGCCCGGAATGATGGATACAATTCTTAACCTCGGCTTGAACGATGCGACTGTTGAAGCATTAATAAACAAAACAAACAATCCGAGATTCGCTTACGATTCTTACCGCCGCTTTGTGCAAATGTACGGCGATGTTGTTCTCGGTTTGAAACCTGTTGATAAACATGAACACGATCCTTTCGAAGTTATAATGGATGAAATGAAAGAATCGAAAGGAATTAAATTCGATACCGAATTAACCGCAGAAGATTTGAAAGCACTCGTTTCAAAATTTAAAAGTGCAATCAAAGAAAAAACGGGACACGATTTTCCCGATGATCCTTATGAACAACTTTGGGGCGCAGTTGGCGCAGTCTTTGGATCATGGATGAATGAGCGTGCAATTGTGTATCGCAAATTAAATGGTATCCCCGAATCTTGGGGAACTGCTGTAAATGTTCAATCAATGGTATTCGGAAATATGGGAGAAGATTCGGGCACGGGCGTAGCATTCACACGCGATCCGGCAACAGGAGAAAATATATTTTATGGTGAATATCTTTTCAATGCGCAGGGAGAAGATGTTGTCGCCGGTACACGAACTCCGCTTCCTATCGCCGAACTTCAAAAAGATAATCCTGCGATTTACAAGCAACTCGATTCAATAAGAAAAATTCTTGAAAAACATTATAGAGATATGATGGATATTGAGTTCACAATTCAACAAGGATATTTATGGATGCTTCAATGCCGCGTAGGAAAAAGAACCGGTTTCGCCGCAGTTAAAATGGCGGTCGATATGGTTAAAGAAAAACTTATCTCTAAAGAAGAAGCATTGTTAAGAATAGATCCGAATCAGTTGAATCAATTACTTCGCCCAATTTTTGATGGTGCAGAAAAACGAAAAGCAATTGATGAAGGAAGACTTGTTGCAAAAGGATTGAATGCAGGTCCCGGAGCCGCATCCGGCTTGGTTGCACTTAGCGCGCAGGATGCCGAAAAAATGGCGGCGGAAGGAAAAAAAGTAATTCTTGTTCGCGTAGAAACTTCTCCCGAAGATATAAAAGGAATGCACGCTTCGGAAGGAATTCTTACCGCAAGAGGAGGAATGACATCGCACGCGGCACTTGTCGCCCGTCAAATGGGCAAAGTTTGCGTTGCGGGTTGCGGTTCTTTAAAAATAAATTATAAAGAAGGAACCATCAGGGTTGAAGGAAAAGAACACATCGTTATTAAAGAAGGAGAATATATTTCAATCGATGGTTCAACCGGCGAAGTAATTCAGGGAAAAATTGCAACGCGCCCTTCCGAAGTAATTCAAGTCTTGATTGATAAAACAATGGAAGCAAAAGATTCATCGGTATTTCAAACTTACAACTCGGTAATGAAATGGGCTGATGAATTCAAACGTCTCGGCATCAGAACAAATGCGGATCAACCCGATCAGGCGGAAAATGCAATTGCGTTCGGCGCCAAAGGAATTGGTCTTTGCAGAACCGAACACATGTTCTTCGAAGGAAGCAGAATCATGTCTGTGCGAAAGATGATTTTATCCGATTCTTTACAGGAAAGAAAAGCGGCTCTCGCTGAACTTCTTCCCTACCAAAAAGAAGATTTTAAAGGAATCTTTAAAGCGATGAACGGATTTCCGGTAACGATAAGAACACTCGATCCGCCGCTTCATGAATTCTTGCCTCACGAGGAAAAAGAAGTTGTTGAACTTGCCGCAGCACTAAATCATTCTTATGAACATGTAACGGAAAAGATTAACAGTCTTCACGAGTTCAACCCGATGCTTGGTTTTAGAGGATGCCGTCTCGGAATTCTTTATCCCGAAATTACAGAGATGCAAGCGCGCGCAATTATAGAAGCCGCATGTGAAGCAAAGCAGGAAGGTTACAAAGTTAAACCTGAAATCATGATTCCGCTTGTCGGTCATGTAAGCGAGTTTAAACTTCAGGAAGAAATAGTTCGCCGCGTTGCAAAAGAAGTGATGAACGAAAAAAGAGTAAAGATAGATTATCTCGTCGGAACAATGATTGAACTTCCGCGTGCCGCATTGACCGCAGCGGAGATTGCAAAGTCTGCTGAGTTCTTCAGTTTTGGAACGAACGATTTAACGCAAACAACATTTGGTTTGTCGAGAGATGATTCAGGAAAATTCCTTCCCCTTTATGTTCAAAACGAATTACTTGAAGCCGATCCGTTCGAAACTATTGATCAGAGCGGAGTTGGCGAACTTGTAAAGATTGGAACCGAAAGAGGAAGAACATCGCGCGCAGATTTGAAAGTAGGAATTTGCGGCGAACACGGAGGAGATCCTGCATCGGTTGAATTTTGTCATCGCACAAATTTAAACTATGTAAGCTGTTCACCGTTCAGAGTTCCGATAGCAAGATTAGCCGCCGCCAGAGCGGTTATCAAAGAATCCGGCTCGAAGAAAAAGAAACAAATAAAAAATAAAAAGAAATAATTAATTCATTTAACAACGTTCGGCGGTAAAACGCCGCCGAACTTTTTAATCACAAAAAAGAGAGTAGATATGAAATTATCAGATTTTCATTACACAATTCCGAAATCGGCAATTGCAAAGTATCCCGTTTCACCACGAGATAAATCAAAACTTATTGTTGTCAATCGCAAAGAAAAAACTATCGAAGTCAAAACATTCAAAGACGTCATTAATTATTTAAACAAAGATGACGTTATGATAGTGAACGACTCGCGCGTCTTTCAGGCACGGTTGTTCGGAAAGAAAGAAAAAACTTATGCAAAGATTGAAGTTTTTCTTCTTCGCGAATTGAACAAACAAGAATGTATCTGGGATGTAATTGTGGACCCGGCAAGAAAAGTAAGAATCGGAAATAAAATTTATTTTACCGATAACCTCTGGTGCGAAATAATAGACAATACAACTTCGCGCGGTAGAACTGTTCGTTTCAACCAGCCGACAAATGTTTTTGATGCTGTTGAGAAAATCGGATTTACACCGCTTCCTCCATATATTAAAAGAGAAGCCGAAGAATCTGACAAAACAAACTATCAAACAATTTTTGCAAAACACAACGGCTCGGTCGCCGCACCGACAGCAGGGTTGCATTTCTCCGATAAACTAAGAGAAAAGATTGAAGCAAAAGGAGTTTCAATTGCTTCGGTTACTTTGCACATCGGATTAGGAACTTTTCGTCCCGTTGAAGTTGAAGATTTAACTAAGCATAGAATGGATTCGGAGTTTTTTGAAATCACTCGCGAAAATGCCGATATAATCAACAACGCAATTCATAAAGGAAAAAATGTTTTAGCTGTCGGAACAAGCACAATAAGAGCTTTGGAAAGCAGCGTAACCGCCGAAAACCTTGTACGACCCAATAAAGGTTGGACAGATAAATTTATTTATCCGCCGTACGATTTCAGAGTTGCCACAAGTCTTCTTACAAATTTCCACATGGCTGAATCAACTTTAATTATGTTGACTTGCGCATTCGGAGATACAGACCTGGTAATGAAGGCGTACAAAAGAGCCGTGAAAGAAGATTTCAGATTTCTTTCATACGGCGATGCAATGCTTATCGTATGAGTGTTTGCGCAATTATTCCCGCCGCCGGAAAAGGTAAGCGGTTCGGGAAATTCACGCCGAAGCAATTTATTAAAATTAACGGTAAAGAATTGATTGCTAATACTCTGGAAATTTTCCAACAATCTAAATTGATTGATGAAATTGCTGTTGCAACTTCAAAAAAATATTTCGGATTGATGAAAAGGATTAAGAAGAAGTATAAACTCACTAAACTCATCTATATAATAGAAGGAGGAAATGAGCGGCAGGACTCCGTGTACAATGTTCTTACTTCTTTAAAACTAAAGAAGAAAGACCTCGTTTGCGTTCACGATGCCGCGCGTCCTTTTCTTTCGCTTCCGGTTTTGAATAAGTCAATTCTTACCGCTAAGAAATTCGGTAATGCGCTGGTTGCAATTCAAGCAAGAGACACGCTAATTCATTCTACAAAAAAGAAGATTGAATATTTGAACCGTTCCGAAATTTTTTATGTGCAGACTCCGCAAATTTTCCGGTATGCAGATTTGCTTTACGCAGAACAATTGGCGAAGAAAGAAAAATTTATCGGAACGGATGAATCAATGTTAATCAAGCGAGCGGGGTTCAATATCAAAATTGTTGAAGGAACACCGATGAATTTCAAAGTTACAACAAAAGAAGATATGCAACTTGCCGAAGCTCTTTTAAAATAATATTCAAATGAGCTATTGTGAGATATAAAATTTATTCATATAATTTTGGTGTAAAATCAGGAGAAACTGAATAATGTTAAATTTGTTAGTAATAGTAATACTTTCGTACTTGGTCGGAGCAATTCCCACCAGCATACTTGTAGCCCGGAGAGTGAAAGGGATAGATATACGCAATCATGGAAGCGGCAATGCAGGCGGCACAAACGTGATGCGAGTGCTCGGTTGGAAATACGGCATCTTCGTTATGTTACTCGATGCGATGAAAGGCGTCATTGCAGTTGTTTTGATTTCACGGTTATACCTCGGCAGTTTTCCATTTCCTAACGAAACTTTTCTCGATGATTTTACATTAGTACAATTAATTGCAGGTGTTGCGGCTGTTATCGGACATATCTGGACAGTGTTCGCAAACTTCCGAGGCGGCAAGGGAATTGCTACCGGAGTCGGCATCCTCGTAACAATTAGCACTGTCGATATACTTTTAGCTTTCACAGTATTTCTTATCGTTGTAGCAATTTCAAAATACATTTCACTCGGCTCTATTATCGGTTGTTTATCTATTCCGATGTTTATGATCATCCGAGCAAATGTTTTTCATGCGGATATACCGGACTATTATACGGTGCTGCCGTTCATGATTGCCATATCCGTTTTGGTTCTTTACACACACAGAAAAAATCTTAAAAGAATCTTCGCCGGTAACGAATCTAAAGTTGCGTTTGGTAAAAAAGGAAAGTCAAGTTGAGATGTTCCGTACTCGGTGCAGGTGCGTGGGGAACTACTCTCGCTATTGTTCTGCACTATAACGGACATGACGTTACACTCTGGGAATACAAAAAACCTTACGCCAAAGAATTAAAAAAACTTCGGGAGAATAAAACATATCTCCCCGGAGTTCAATTGCCCGCCGAAATGGAAATTACTTCCAACTTAAATGATGCAGTTAATTCGCAAAACATGATTGTGCTTGCTGTCCCTTCTCAATTTTTAAGAAGTGTGATCAGTAAAGTAAAATTTCAATCCTTAAAAAAAACTACTCTCGTCAGCGTTTCAAAAGGAATCGAAAAAGGTTCGCTGATGACTATGTCTCAAATGATTAAAGATGTTTTCCCTTCCATATCAAACGAACGAATTGGTGTTCTCTCAGGTCCAAGTCATGCGGAGGAAGTTTCGAGAAGAATTCCAACTGCCGTTGTTGCCTCTTCAAAAAGTATTGAAACCGCGAAGTTAATTCAATCGGCATTTATGACTCCATACTTTCGTGTTTATTCATGCGGTGATCTTATAGGCGTTGAACTTGGCGGTGCTTTTAAAAATATTATCGCAATCGGTGCCGGAATTATTGATGGCGCAAAATTCGGAGACAATACAAAAGCCGCAATCATGACAAGAGGAAATGCGGAGATAACGCGGCTCGGTTTGAAACTCGGTGCGAAACCTGAAACTTTCGCAGGGCTTTCGGGAATGGGAGATCTTATTGTTACTTGCATGAGCCGCCACAGCCGCAACAGATACGTCGGCGAAAAACTTGGCGCAGGCATGAAGTTGAAAGATATTTTAAAAAGCATGTACGCCGTTGCTGAAGGCGTTGAAACTACACGAAGCGCAAAACTTCTTGCCGCAAAAAATAATATCGATACTCCTATCGTCAATGAAATTTATAAAATTCTTTTTGAAGAAAAAGACCCTGTGCAGGCAACTTCCGATTTAATGACTCGCGATATGAAAATTGAATAATTTTTTTCGCGACCAAACTTCTCATTAATCACATCTATTCTTAAATTTCATTTAACAATTAAAATTGATAAATGAATCATCACGACGAATCACATCTCTCAAAATCAGTTCAATACTTAAAAAGTGTAGGACCGAAACGCGCTTCTGCGTTTGAGAAAGTCGGAATAAAAACCGTCAACGATCTTCTATTTTATTTTCCGTTCAAATATTTAGATCGTTCTCATCTGCTTACGGCAAATCAAGCGTATGAATACGTGTTGAATGGCTATGACGGTGAAATTACAATAATTGGAAAAGTGATCAGCAAAGAAAAAAGATTTGCAAAGAAAAAGGAAATTCTTTTAGTCGAACTTCGCGACGACTCGAATTTTTTTGAGTGCGTTTGGTTTCAAGGCGTAAAATATTTTAACGAAAGATTTCAAACAGGATTTTATTTCGCGGTTTCGGCGAAACCGACAATTTCAAAATTCGGCAAACTGCAAATGATTCATCCCGACTTCGACAGAATTGCTGATGAGGAATCGCTCGATTTTTTTAATACGGGAAAGATTATTCCGTTTTACAGAATTCCGAAAGAATTGAAAGTGTACAATCTTGGCGAATTCAGTTTAAGAAAAATTATTAACTCCGCCGTCGAACAGTATTCGCAATTTCTTCCTGAAACTTTACCGATAGAGTTGCTTGAGAAAAATAATCTTCAGCCGCGAATAAAAGCGGTAAGAGAACTTCACTTTCCAACAGACACATCCGCTTCGCAACAAGCTTTGGAGAGATTTAAGTATGAAGAACTTTTCTATTTGGAAATTTTAGTTGCGCTTCGAAAAAGAAATTATAAAAAAACTCAAGACGGAATCTCATTTAAAATAAAATCAAATTTGATATCAGAATTTTTGAAAGTGCTGCCGTTTAATCTTACCGAAAGCCAAATTGAAGTTCTTCATGAAATCCGAACAGACATGGAAAAACTTGAACCGATGAATCGTTTGCTGCAAGGCGATGTGGGAAGCGGTAAAACAATTGTCGCGCTCATTTCGATGTTGATTGCCGCCGAGAATGATTATCAATCCGTAATTATGGTGCCGACAGAAATTCTCGCAGACCAACATTTCAGAAATATTTTTAATCTTCTTTCAAAGTTGAACGAGAAGGTTGAAAATAAAATCGAAGTCGGGTTATTAATCGGCGGACAAAAAAAATCTGAGCGGGAAAATATTCTTGAAAACATTTCCAACGGAAAATATAAAATTGTAGTTGGTACACATGCATTGTTCGAGCAAAATGTTGTATTCAATAACTTGGGGCTTGTTATAGTTGATGAGCAACATCGTTTCGGAGTTGTTCAACGTGCGCGGCTATTGAATAAAGGAATTACACCCGACGTAATCGTTATGTCTGCAACTCCTGTTCCTCGCACACTTTCTTTAACAGTGTACGGCGATCTTGATGTTTCAACAATTACATCTCTCCCGAAAAACAGAAAGCCGATTCAAACACACTTGCGCGGCGAATCTTCGCTTCCGAAAATTTATCATTTTATAATTGAGCAATTAAAAAATGGAATTCAATCTTTCATAGTTTATCCTCTCGTCGAAGAATCTGAAAAACTTGAATTGAAAGCGGCGGAAACTTTATACACGGAGTTGATCACAACATTTTTCAAAAATATAAATGTTGGAATGATTCACGGAAGAATGAAGTGGCAAGAGAAAGAAGAAATCATGTTTGCATTCGCAAATAAAAAATTTGATGTATTGATTTCAACCACTGTTATTGAGGTCGGAATCGATATACCCTCCGCGAACATTATCGTAATTAATAATGCGGAAAGATTCGGACTCGCGCAGTTGCATCAACTTCGGGGGCGCGTGGGCAGAAGCGATGTGCAAGCTCATTGCATTTTAGTAACAACCGATCACCTCGCATCAAAATCTTCGCAAATAAAAAGTGCTACGGAATATATATCCACTTCCGAAATAGAAAAGAACAAATCTTTAATACGCTTGCAAACAATGGTTAATCACACTGACGGTTTTAAAATTGCAGAGACAGATTTAAAGTTGCGCGGACCGGGAGATATTTTCGGAACACAACAAAGCGGCTTTCCTTCTTTGAAGTATGCGAATCTTGTTTTAGATCATGAAATAATTTTAAAAGCAAAAGTGGATGCATTCAATATTATTGAAAGCGATCCGCAACTGATGAAAGAAGAAAATAGAATCATCAGAAAGAATTTGATTGAACATTATTCTGAGAATTTAAAGTTCGCAAAGATTGCTTAGCAAGTTTCTCTCCAAAAAAAATTCTTCCGAAGAAAAAATTTCCTCACTCAAAAATTTTTTTTTCGTTGAAGAAGAATGAAAACATTTCGTTGACAAAAAAAAATTAATAACTATATTTGCACAAAAAATTGAAAGGAATTTTTTATTAGTTCATCTGAGTTTAAAGAATTGAATGTCGCATTGACGTTTAACGTAAAACCTGATGAAGATTCTCTTACATCATCTACATCAAACGCTTCGCATCATCAACAAGCGATGTCATCGAAAGCGGTTGACACTTATGCCGAGTGGGATACTTGGGATACGGTCAATGCCGTTAAAGCCGCGTTGGAAGAATTCAACAGCGTAACGATGATTGAAGCAGATTTTTTTTCATTTGAAAAATTAAGAGACTCAAAACCGGAAATTGTTTTTAACTTTGCCGAAGGTATCAACGGCGCAAGCAGAGAGGCGCAGATACCGGCGATGCTTGATATGTTGAACATTCCATACACCGGCTCCGACCCGGCTACTCTTTCAATTTGTTTGGATAAAGCACGAGCCAAAGAAATTCTTACCTACTACGGAATACCAACCGCAAAATTTTTTGTCGTTACTTCTCCTGAAGAAGCCAACGATATTCGTCTCCCTTTTCCGTTAATCATCAAACCAAATTTAGAAGGTTCAAGCAAAGGAATTTTTTCATCTTCTTTTGTAACAAACAAAGAAGAATTAAAAAGAGAAGTTGAAAGAATTCTTTTTGAATACAACGAGCCGGCATTGATTGAAGAATTTTTACCCGGCAGAGAATTCACCGTTGCACTTCTCGGAAACGGAAGTGATGTTGAAGTTCTTCCTTTAATTGAACTCAAATACAACAGCTTCCCGGAAAATTTTATTCCGATCTATTCTTACGAAGCAAAGTGGATTCTTGACACGAGTGAAAATCCTTTAAATGTTTTTTCATGCCCAGCACAAGTTGATTCTGCTCTTGAAGAAAAAATCAGAACTTTATGCGCGAGAACATTCAACGTTCTTCGATGTAAAGACTGGAGCAGAATTGATGTTCGCATTAATAAAAACGGTGAGCCATGCATTATCGAAGTGAATCCGTTACCCGGAATTCTTCCGAACCCGAACGATAATTCATGCTTTCCGAAAGCGGCGCGAACTGCCGGCTACAACTACACAACGATGATTAACAAAGTGCTTCATTGCGCGGCGAGACGATATAATATTCTATGAGTTCTAACTCTCACATATTGATTTGCTATAATGCACCGCTATCAATTTATCCGGTTTATAACGGAAAGCCCTCTTCGTTTTTAAATCCGGTGGATGATCTTTCCGAAAGTAGTTTTGTAAAAGAGCTTGAATATATCGGCGGAGTTTTGCAAAAATATTTTTCCCGCGTAAGTTTTCTTAGCATTACAAAAAGTATTTCGCAGGCAGTTTCTGAAATCAACCGCATTAATCCCGATGCAATATTTAACCTTGTTGAATCTGTCGAAGGTGTTTCCTCATTCGAAGCATATTTTACCGGTTTATATGATTTGCTCGAAGTTTCTTACACAGGCAATTTACCTTACTGTTTGACCAACTCGCTCGATAAAGAATATACCAAACAAATTTTACGCGCGCATGAAGTCCGAACTCCAAGTTCATTACTTCTAAAAGTTTCTGACGAATTGAATAGAAAAAAATTTAAGCTAAACTTTCCGGTGATTGCAAAACTGATTAGAGAAGATGCAAGCATTGGCATTTCGGAAAATTCTGTTGCGGAAAATTTTTCTCAACTAAAAAAACAAATTCAATTTCTTAAAGAAACTTATAAACAAGAAATAATCATTGAAGAATATATTGAAGGGAGAGAATTTAATATTGCCGTGCTCGGCGAAAAAGTTTTGCCGATCTCCGAAATTAGTTTTAAAGGACTTCCCACTTCACTGCCTAAAATTGTAACGTATGAAGGGAAGTGGATCGAGAATAGTGTTTATTACAATCACACTGCACCGATTTGTCCTGCAAAAATTTCCGCAAAGGTTAAAAAAGATTTAAACGAAATAGCAATCAACGCATTCAATGCTCTCGAATGTCGCGACTATGCGCGCATCGATGTAAGATTGGATTCTTCAAACGTTCCTTATGTAATTGAGGTGAATCCAAATCCTGATATTTCACGCGACTCAGGTTTCGCGCGCGCCGCTAAAGCCGCCGGAATAGACCATGATGAATTATTGAGAACAATTGTCTCTTTCGCTCTCAACAGAAAAATTTATGATTCGAAAAATAAAGCAGTCTGACAGAGAATTTATTTTTAATATGCTACACAGAATAAAAGAATTCAATAACGATGATGTGCAAGTTGCTATGGAGCTTGTTGATACAGCATTAATAAATCCGCAGCAAACAGATTATAATTTCTTTGTTTATGATGAAGATGAAAAAGTAGTCGGATATCACTGCACGGGCAAACGACCGTTAACAGACGGCGTTTATGATTTGTACTGGATTGTCGTTGATCCCGATAAAAGCGGAAGAGGAATCGGTAAAGAACTTTTACGTCATTCGGAAAATTTTGTAAATGCAAACAATGGAAGATGGTTATTAATTGAAACCTCTTCAAAAGAACTTTATGAAAATACTCGCAACTTTTACATAAAGAACAACTACGAACTTGTTTATTCGATAGATGATTTTTATAAAAAAGGCGAATCAATTTTTGTTTATGGAAAAAAATTTCTTAACTAAAAAAAGGGAAGATGTATGGAACTCTGGCAACAGATGATCCGGGACAGTGTTCACACTGTCGAACAACTTGTTGAACGATTTGGATTAGACAGAAAAGAAGCCGAATCTTTACAAGAATTTTTTCAAGTAAGAATCAATCCTTATTATCTTGGTTTGATTCGTTACCCTGGCGATCCGATATGGATGCAATGCGTACCCGACATCAAAGAACTTCACGACTTTGATGCATCGGATGATCCATTGCTCGAAGATGCGATGAGCCCCGTTCCGAACATAACGCATCGTTATCCGGATAGAGCATTATTCCTTACAACTTCTCAGTGCGGATTGTATTGCAGATTCTGTACTCGAAAAAGGAAAGTCGGCGACAGCGAAAAAATTTCGATGAAAGGATTGGAACAAGCTTTCAATTATCTCGAACAACACACTGAAATTCGCGATGTGATTTTATCCGGCGGCGATCCTCTGATGTTGACAGATGTAATGCTTGAAAAAATTCTTCAACGCTTGCGACAAATTCCACACATCGAAATCATTCGGCTCGGATCTAAAATGCCATGCGTACTTCCTCATCGAATTACAGACAAGCTTTGCAACATGTTGAAAAAATATCATCCGATTTATCTCAACACACATTTCAATCACCCGTGGGAAATTACACCGGATAGTTCACGCGCATGCGAAACGCTTGCAAACGCGGGCATTCCAGTCGGTAACCAAATGGTGTTGATGAAAGGTGTGAATGACGATCCCGCAACCGTAAAAGAGTTGATGCAAAAATTATTGAAGATCAGAGTTCGCCCTTATTATATGTACATGGCAGACGAAACTAAGGGTGCCAATCATTTCAGAACGTCGATTGAAAAAGGATTGGAGATAGTAGATAATTTGCGCGGATGGACGAGCGGGCTCGCTGTTCCTCACTTCGTAATCGATGCGCCGGGCGGTGGCGGAAAAATTCCGTTGCTACCAAACTACGTTGTTCATCATGATGAAGAGAGAATTATTCTTCGTAATTATAAAAAGAATCTTTTTGTGTATAAGAATAATTCAGAGTACGGAAAGAAGAAAACAAAAACCGCAAAGAAAAATTCCGGTATTGCCGCATCACAAAAGAGAACCCGAAAAGCGATTCCCGCAGTCAGAAAAATTGTTGAACCGGAATTAGTGTAAAACTAATTCGATTGTAAAATCGCGAGCAAATCTTTTTCTAAAGATGCTTGTGGAGTTTCCACAATTCTACCGATTTCTTTTTTATCGCGATAAACAATTATAGTTGGAACGAATTGAATATCGAGTTCATCGACATTAGCATCTTCAGTTTTTTTGCTTCTGTCCACCATCAAAAGTTCGTATTTCTCCGCCGGAAATTTTATTTGGTCGAGAATGAACATTAGCGAAGGCAAATGTGTGCGCGTATCCGAACACCAACTTCCTCCCACAATTTTAATAAAGATATTTTCCTTATTGATTGTTGTGAGTTGTTCAAGTGCATCGAGATCAACTTCCGTATTTTCATATTGAGTATAGAACCAGCCGGCGAATGATGTATCTTTGAATGCAGTTCTGTCGCAATATCCCACTAACATTTGCTTGCCGGATTTTTCATCGATTGTTTGTTTGTTCAATTGCTGTCCGTTGCACGAAAAAAATATTAGCGAAAGAAAAAAAATAATGTATTTCATATCTATCCTTTGTTGTTGCTTCTGATATCTGCGCCCCAAAATAATTTTTTTCTTAGAATAGAAAAATAATCGACGCTTGAAAGTTTAATTAATTTAAGCGGCTTATCGCTCTTTCGAATTTGAAGAATTAGCGGAGATTTAAATTTGCAAACCCGCTGACCATCCGCATTCACAAAAATATTTTTATGTTGTGAAATTATTTTCAAATCGATCGACTGTAAATCGGATACGACAAGCGGGCGAATTGTGAGACTGTGCGGCGAAATCGGGCTAAGTGTAATCACCCTTGAATTCGGTGTAACAACCGGACCGCCTGCGGAAAGGGAATATCCCGTTGAGCCGGTTGGAGTGGCAACTATTATTCCGTCTGCCGAAAAATTGCTTACATAATTTTTATCAACCGACAGTTCTATTTCAATCATCTTTATCCAATCCCCTTTATCAATCACGAGATCGTTAAAAGCAAAAAGTTTGTTTTCGATTTTAGAATTTACTTTTGCAGTTAGAACCATTCTCTCTTCAATAATAATTTTTCCGTTTTTTAATTCGGAAAGAAGTTGCGGAATACTATTACTTTCAACTTGAGTTAAAAATCCAAGTTTGCCGATGTTGATTCCGATAATCGGTTTAGAATATTTATGTGCGAGAAAAGCAGAGTTCAAAAGTGTGCCGTCTCCTCCGATTGAAATTAATATGTCGCATTCTTTTGCAACGTCTTCAATTTCTTTATCCGTAACGAAGGGAACGAATGAGCGAGTTGACTTTGTGCGAACCAATTCACCCGCGAGCAAATATTCGATTTTTTCTTCTTTACATTTTTTAATTAACGAAGTGATAACGCTGTTGACGCTTGATTTATCGGGGTTCCCGATGATTCCGAGTTTCATTGTAATGTTCTATTCTTTTTATTCAATTCGCGGAGTTTGCAATATTTTGTAAAAACATAATTCGATGAGAATATAGCGAGTATCAATCCTTCGATTCCATCCAAAAAACCGAGACGAAGAAAATACATCTTTATAAAAAGAAATACAGGGCGGAGAACAATGTCATTTACCCCGACTTTCTTTTTCTTCTCAAACATTTCTAATGCCGCGAGAGATGTGTAACGATTAAATTTGTTAAAGTAATGTTCAATATCGGGATCTGTAAAATGAAGCAGATCAAAATTCAATTTTCCGATTGATGAATAACCGGTTAAACCTTCATGCACATGGTTTGCATTGAACGAAACTTTTTCTTTGTTGAAAAGCCGAATGACACGCGAAGGATACCATCCGCTGTGTTTAATCCACTTCCCTAAAAAGTAAGCGCGGCGTGCGACTTCAAAACAATCAAATAAAATATTTGTTTCTTTCAAACTATTTAATTCTTCTTGAAGTTCAGTCGTCATCTCTTCATCTGCATCAATCCAAAAAATATATTTGTTCGAAGTTTGACTGATCGCGAACTGTTTTGTTTGAGCGTATCCTTTCCATTCACAGAAAAAGATTTTAACATTCGTAAATTTTTCAGCAATCTCTTTTGTAGAATCGGTTGTTGCAGAGTCAATAACCAAAATTATTTCATCGATACAATTCTGCAACGAAGCCAAACAACGACCGATATTTGTTGCTTCATTTTTTGCAATTGTGATTGAGGAAAATTTATTCATGCTTCACCGCAGTTAATTCATTTCTTATAGCAAATTGTAATCCGAGCGTGAACCAGATAACTGTAATTATTTCATGATCTCCAAAATTAAATTCAGCAAGTCCTGAAACCATGAAGCCGACGAAAACTGCAAGTGCTGCAGAAGAAATAATTCTCAACTGCTCATTTGCACAACTCGCTCGATAGGTTTTGAAGTGATAAAATAAAATTGAAAACATCATGATCAAAAATATTGAACCTCCAATAAATCCTAAAGCGGCGAACATGTGAAAATAATTATTATGAAAATGACCAAATACTTCTTTCTCATAATACGGTTTGAATCGTGCATGAATTTCTTTCATATCAATATCACCGTACCCCGTGAAAGGCTTGTTTGACGCGGCTTTCCACGCCGCCTTCCATTGACTTATTCGTTGAATATTCGTGATATGATTCGGATCAAATATGCTCAGCAAACGGTTAGTTTTTACAAGAGATGTAACTATAAGTGAGTCAAACTCCAAAAGAGAATTAATCGGTTTGTTCAATCCGGTCAATGAATTTTTTTCCGAAATTGTTAAATCGGGCTGGGCTTCAACAATCGAACCATCATTCGAAACTATGTTATAACCATTTTGACTTTTTAAAATGCCGACAACTTTTGTCAATTCTTTCTGTTCATAATTGATTTTCAATTTATTCGATGCAACTGATAGTTGATATAAACCTTTGTCCGTTGCGGCGAAAAGAGTTGAATCGTTTTTAATGAATAAACATGAATTCATATTTATCTTTATACTATCGATCGATATCAATTCTGAATTTTCGAATTGCCACGATTTCATTCCATAATTTCTAATCGCCGTTATCAATTTACCGTCGCAAAAAAATAATGAAATGATATTCGGTTGCTTTTGAGTATCTAAAATATTTAAAGCGCGATCAAACACTGAAAGTCCGCTATCAGAATCCGCAATAATCAGAGCACTATCATTCGTAGCGAATGCGGCAGGAATGCCGGGAGAAAGGAATTCACGATTCGTGTTAGAACCTTTTGCGTTTTCTGCAAACAGAAAAAATCTTCCTTCAACTGAGCGTGCAACAAATACATCATCGTACCAATGATAGAAATTACTTATGATTGCCGGAAAATGCTGCACATATAATTTTTGGGTGGGCGAAAAAACGGAGACTGCCTCACTATTGTCTGCAACGTAAATCTTTCCATTGTGCATTGTTATCGAATTAATTTTTCCTTCAGTTTCAAATTGAATTTTTTCAGTAAAAGTTTGACCATCGTTTTCGTAAATAAATAATTTAGATTCATTTGGCGAAATGATAATCACAGTGGTAACTGCAATAATCGCCAGAATAATCAGCCACCACTTTTTGTTGAGAATAATTAAAACTACAAAACCGGCAAAAGCCCCAATCCATGCGGCTCTCGTGTAGCTTGCAAATAATGCGGCTACCGTCAAAAGAAAAAAAACACTTAAAAGAATAAAGTTTTTTATTGATATTTTTTTTGTGAACAAGAAAGCAAATAGAAAGATGGCGACAAAGCTGATCAATCCTCCTGCAGTCATCACGTATTGGAACGGCGAAGGTCCTTTGGATTCAATTTGATAAAGCTGTGCAACAAAATGTTCGTAAGCAAAAATTAAATATGCGGCGATTGTTATCACTGCCGCTGAAAGATAAATCTTTGTTCCATTTTTTATTGAATTGTTATTTTGAAACACTGAAGCGGTTACATAAATAATCGGGAATAATATTGCGCGTTTAAAGACATTCCGAAAAGCTTCTGATGAATTTTCTGAAAAGATTGCCGCAACAATTTCGGTAAGTAAGAATAATAAGAAAAATATTTCCAAACCGGATTTCTTAAATGGATTCTTTTTTTCTTTTACAATTTTTATTAGAAAAAAAATTAGTGAACCGAAAAAACCGATTTGATTTACGAAGATCGAATTGTTCAGTGAAATCAAAAACAAAACGAAGAAAACTAAAATTGTTTTATCGATTAAAGATTTCGTTTCGATGAATTGTTTAATCATACATCTCTGAACTGCATGTTGTAAAGTTTTTGATAGAGTCCGTTCGTATCGGTAATTAGTTGAGCGTGAGTTCCCTGCTGAACAATTTTTCCTCTGTCGAGAACAATAATTCTATTTGCATTTCTAATAGTGCTCAATCTGTGTGCAATCACAAATGTAGTGCGGTTCACCATCAATCTTTCAATTGCTTCCTGCACAAGCAATTCCGATTCGTTATCAAGCGCCGAAGTTGCTTCGTCAAAAATCATTATGTCGGGATTTTTTAGTAACGCGCGTGCGATCGATAAACGTTGCCGTTGCCCGCCGGAAAGTTTTACTCCTCGTTCGCCGATAACAGTTTCGTATCCCT
Source organism: uncultured Ignavibacteriaceae bacterium (assembly GCA_964393605.1). Classification (GTDB taxonomy): domain Bacteria; phylum Bacteroidota; class Ignavibacteria; order Ignavibacteriales; family Ignavibacteriaceae; genus CAYMUL01. The sequence goes on from CAYMUL010000009.1 coordinate 107,751, forward strand.
TATTCATCTCTTCAATAAACTTGTGAGCGTTTGCAAGTTTGGCGGCGTTCACAACTTCTTCACGCGAAATATTTCCCAATCCATATGCAATGTTGTTGTGAATTGTTTCATTAAATAAAATAGTTTCTTGTGTTACAATTCCCATGAGTGCGCGAAGGTCTTCAATCATCAGCGATTTGATATCAATTCCGTCGATCAATATTTTTCCTTCGAACGGATCGTAAAAACGGGGTATCAAATCAACGAGTGTGCTTTTGCCTCCGCCGCTGGGTCCGACAAACGCAATTATCTCTCCTTTTTTTACATCGATATTAATATCGCTTAAAATTATTTCATCGCTGTCATCAAATTTGAATGAAACATTTTCGAATTTTATAGAACTATCGAAAGCCTTTATTGAAGCGGCTTCCGGCAAATTTTTAATTTGCGGCTCGAGATCAATAATTTCAAACACTCGATCTCCCGCGGCAGACGATTCTTGAATTCTGTTGTTGACGCTGCTCAATTCTTTTATCGGAGGCATCATCTGAAAAATTGCAAAAAGAAAACCCATGAACTCACTTGCTTTAATCGCTCCATCAACGAGTACAAGTTTGCCGCCGTAATAAATTATTACTACACCAATAGCAACGCTAAGAAATTCTGTAATTGGAGAAGAGATATTTCTAATTCGAGTAATCTTCAACATCAATTTGAAAAAGTTAAAAGTCTCTTTAGCGAATTTATTATTTTCAAATTTTTCCATACTGAAAGCTTTAACAATCTTCACGCCGGAAATTGTTTCTTGAATGATGCTTGTAATATCCGCCATCTTTTCTTGAATGATCGCGCTTTGCTTTCGCAGCAAAAGTCCGATCCACGCAATTATACCAACAGAAAACGGAAGCACGACAAACGCCAATAAAGTCAACTGCCAGCTAATGCTAAGTGCAATTCCAAGGAAGACAATTATAGTTAACGGTTCGCGGATAAGATTTAAAAATGCGGCGGAGATACTCGCTTGCACAACATTCACATCGTTGATGATTCTTGAAATTAAATTTCCAACTCTCTCCTGCTTGAAATAGCTCATCGGTAATTGATGAAGATGTTCGTACGCTTTGTTACGAATATCTTTCATCGTTCCCTGCTCAACATAAGTTAGAAAATATGCCTGAAGATATCCGAATAAATTTTTTAAAAGGAATGCTGAGAGAATTAAAAAACAAATTCGAAGTAATGCATCGATCTTACTTCCTACCAAAACAAAACTCTTGAAAGATTCTTCCAAAGAATATTTTATTGATACAATCCAATCTGGAAGCAGTGTTAATGCGGGTGTAACGTCGCTTGTCGATTTCACGGCAGTAGATGATTCTTGAAACAATGTATCAAGAAGAGGAATTGAAAGATAAACGGAAAGTCCGTTTAGTAGCGCGTAAAGAATTGTACAGAAAATTGAAAACAGTAAATGTTTCCAATATGGTTTTGCAAAGGATAAAATTCTTAAATAAGTTTTCATCAAGCGTCGTAGTCAGGAACTTCAGGAAAATATTTTATGCCGCATCCGTTTTTTGTTGTGATACTCTTTTCGGTTCGTTCATTTAAATCGTAAATGATTATCACGGCTTTGTTGGCAAAATTTTTGTCGAAGATTAAAAGATTACCGAGCAGAAGAAAATTCCGAAAGCCGCTTCCCAAATTTTTCATTATCATTTTGTTTTCCTCACAATCATAGACATACAACTCTGAAGTGTTGGGTTCTGCATCATACAAAGTTTCGTTTGAAGGAGAAACATCAAGCGTAGAAAAAATTAAGTAGCGATCGTTATTGCTCCATGCAATATCGGACAACGGTTTAGCAAGCGAAAATATTTCTTCCCACCTTTCACCGTTTTTTCTTACGCGAGCAATTTTCTCTTCATTAACTTCGAAGAAATATTTTTCATTCGGAGAACTTAAAATAAATCCTTGTTTAGGTAATGGCGGATAACCGTCTGTCAGCAAATCAAAAATCTTTTTAGTTTGAGCGACTTCCTTTCCGTTTGCCGAAAAAAGCGTTTTCGTTTGAATGATATAATTAGCGACCGTCGAATCGATACTATTTAAAGTAATTTCGAAAAGTTGATCGTTATTCCAAACCGTAACAAGTTGAACGCCATGTTTTAAATTTTTTATTTTTGTAATTGTGTTGGTTTCGTAATCGTAATGATAGACTTTGATAAATCTTATAAACGGAAACACGCCTCTCTTTCCATAAGTCGTTGCCGTAATAAAAAAAGCATTTTTTTTGTTCGGAGAATAAGAAAGATTTACAACAGATTCCCGTTCGCTAAACCAAAATAATTTTGCAGTGTCTTTTTCAAAATCATATTTGTAAAGAGAATTTTTCTTTCCGCTATTCGCAACAAAAAGAAAATGCTTCAAATCATTAGTCAGTTTCAATTCTTCTTCAACCGGAACGATTACTTTCTCCGCTTGTTTTCCGCACGCGAAAGAGATCAGAATTAATGTAAAAATCAGATATTTAATTTGCTTCATATTTAAAAGTTAAACATCAAAAAGAATTGTTGCACTACTAAATTTACTAATCCAAAAAAGAATTGCCATAACGGACTGAAAACAAAAAACATCAACAGAAGTGAGCCGAGAAGCCCGTTGTTCATAAAACTTTGCAGTGCAGGAATCGGAAATAAATTTGCAAATATTTTTGAACCGTCGAGCGGTGGAATTGGAAGTAAATTGAAAAGGCAAAGAAAAATATTCAAGTAAATCGAATACTTTATAATTGCGAAAAACTGTTCGGATAATCCCAAACTTCCAATTGATGCAGTTGCTACTCCTACAATAAAGGCGATCGCCAGATTTGACAACGGTCCCGCAGATGTTACGATTATGTCATCTCTTCGTTTGTTTCGAAAATTATTTCTGTTGATCGGTACCGGTTTCGCCCAGCCAATTAAAAGCAAACCGGAAGCGAAAGATGCAAGCGGCATAATTACCGAACCTAATAAATCAATGTGTTTAAAAGGATTGAGTGTTGCTCTTCCTAATTTCTTTGCGGTATTATCTCCAAGTTTTGAAGCCGAAAACGCATGAGCAAATTCATGCACCGAAAGCGACAAAAAAAATATCGGTAGAAAAATTAGAAAGTTTAAAAGTTTATCGCTGATTTGAATGTCGGGCAAATTAACCTCTCGGATGATACATTTTGTGTTCCTGTTTAATGAAGTCGCGATCGATATGCGTATAAATTTGCGTTGTTGAAATGTCCGAATGCCCGAGCATCTCCTGCACAGCGCGAAGGTCGGCACCCCCTTCCAACAAATGCGTTGCAAATGTATGCCGGAAAGTATGCGGGTGAACTTCTTTATTTATTTTTGCTTCTTTAACATAGTATTTAATAATTTTCCAAATGCCCATGCGCGAAAGTTTTGTTCCTCTTGAATTTAGGAAAAGAAAATTTTGGCTCTTCCCTTTTTTCTCAAGCATGGTGCGGCTTTCGAGAATATATTTTTTGATGAATGCAATCGCGCTCTGTCCGATTGGGATAAATCTTTCTTTATCTCCTTTTCCGATTACGCGAATAACTTCATCTTCAAAAAATAGATTGGAAAGTTTTAAGTTGATTAATTCCGAAACTCTCAACCCACATGCATACATAGTTTCGAGTAAAGCACGATCGCGAATGTCCAATTTATCTTCGCTTTTTATTGCGGCGAAGAGTGAATCAATTTCTTGAATCGTTAAAACATCCGGCAATGCGCGTTTCAATTTTGGAGCGGAAAATTTTTCCATCGGATTTGATTTAACATAACCGGATTGAAACAGATAATTGTAAAATCCTCTTAACGAAGAAAAATATCTCGCTGTAGTTGAAGAAGCAACTTTTAAATCGCTTAGCAAAGAAAAAAATTGACTAATTAATTTTGAATCAACGCTATTCCAATCGCTTAGATTTTTATGGAAAAGAAAATCAGAAAAATTTTTCAAATCGGTTGAATAAGATTTGATTGAATTGTCGGCGAGGTTTCGTTCAAGTTTAAGAATACTCAAATATTCTTTAATGAAAGGAAGAAGGTTATTCTCTTCCGTTTTCATTTCCCCTTTCCATCTCTTCTTGTTTAGGATATCTGATTCTACGATGATGCTGACTTAAAAGAATTTTAATAAATGCTTTTTTTATTTGTGTCAAATCGCTGAAAGTTAGAGGCGCATCATCAAGTTGATTATCTTCGATCCTCGCATTTATCAAGCTCGTAACGAGGTTTTCAATTTTTTCAACATCGGGTTCGGTTATCGAACGCACAGCCGATTCACATGAATCAGCGAGCATAACGATTGCCGTTTCTTTCGTATTTGGTTTCGGTCCATTATAGCGAAATAAATTTCGATCTACATTTTCTTTTCCGCGAAGTTGTACGGCTTTTTCATAAAAAAATGTTATTGTAGAAGTTCCGTGGTGCATTGGAATGAAGTCGATAATTTCTTTCGGTAACCCGTTTGATTTAGCAAGTTCAATTCCACCGTTGATATGATTCAATAAAATATCAACACTCTCTTCGGGAGAAAGTTCATCATGAAGATTATTATTATCCATCTGATTTTCAACAAAGTATTGCGGATCAATAGTTTTTCCAATGTCGTGATAGTACGCTCCGACCCGCGCAAGTAGTGTATTCGCGCCAATCGCTTCAGATGCCGACTCTGCAAGCATTCCCATCGTTAATGAATGGCTGAATGAACCGGGTGCTTTCCGTGCAAGTTCGCGCAGTAATGGTCTCTCGAAATTCGATAACTCGAGCAGAGTTAAATCTGTTGTGATGTTGAAAATTCTTTCGAAAAAAATTAGAAGCCCGTAAGTAAGCACGGGAGAGATAAGCGCATTAGTTGCCGCAAATGCAGATTGAACGAGAATGCTTTGCCAGTTCGCAAATCTCTCCAACCCGAATGCAGAAATTGTAACAACATAACCGATGAGTATGTAAAGAAAACTTCGAAAGATTTGTGTTCTGTTTTTAATATCGCGAACAGTATAAACAGAAAGCGCACCGGCGACAATATTCATCACAACAAAAGCGTAATCATTCCCGCGAAGCGCACCAACAATAAGCGATGTAATTACAGTTGTGTAAAACCCTATGCGCGAATCGAAGATGATTGTAATCAACATTGACACAGTCGGAATGAATATTAACATTTGAACTGCATCAATCACTTGCACTTGATTCAGCATAAACGCAACAAAGCAAATCCAAACGAACAAGATTGAAAATACCAGGAGCTTTGTGTTATCATAAAATATTTTTTTCCTGAAAAGATAAATGTAAATGCTGATAAGCGTAATCAGAGAAGCAATGTGCAAAATATTACCAAAGATTTGCATCAGAATTCCCGTACTGCCGATGCTTTCTCCTTTTGCTGTTTTGTAAGAATCTATCTTTAATTTTATTTCTCTTGTTATGCGATCATGCTTGGCAACAATTCTTTCGTTTTCATTTACAAGTCCTGAATTTCGGGAAACTTTATTCTGCGCATTCGTAATTTCTTCTTCAGTATCGATAGAACTATAGATAAGATTCGGACGGATTATGTTCATCCCGAATTGAGTGAAAAACATTTTTTCACTTTCGGAATAATTTTTTTTCTCAAAAGTTTTCACAAATTCGGCGTGCGCACGGTTTAATTCTATGAAAGTAAATTTGCTTTTAATTTGATCAATCGAAGGATAGCGAATAGCGATGCTGTCTTTCGTGATTTGCTCATAATTAAGATCGAGAATATTATTCCTCGTAAAAATTTTTACTTCCGATTCCGCAATGCGAAATGCTTCATCAAATTTTTTTACTCTACTCAAAGAAAACTGATTATCCCGAAGTCGCAGTCCTTTCAAATATGAAAAAGTTTCTCTTGAAAAATATTGTGGAAGAGTGGGAGAATAATCAATATTTACAATACTGCTATCCACTTTTGAAGTAATATAAGATTTAAGATTTTTTATCGAATCGGTTAAAGAATTCGCAAAATCTTTTTTGGGAATGAAAACAGGATAAACACCTGCTTTTGCCTGCTCAAGTTCTGTGCGATAAACATCGGGAGGTTTTAAAATCGGAAAACTCATCGACGCTATGAGATCTTCTTGAATCCAGATTGAGCCGACAGACACTTCCGATTCGAGCGATTCGCCGCGGGGCATCATTGTAACAATTAACCCGACGGTCAAAACGTAAAGTATAATTTTGAGTTTTCTGCTTTCTTTAATTCGCTCGAGAAACATTTTATTTTTTTGCTTTTAAAACCGATTCAAGAAATTCGGCGGCACAATCTTCGTTGTTTGTTTTCGTAAGTACATGATCTGCTAAATAACGTAATTCGGGAACGGCGTTGCCGGTGGCAATTTTTAATGCTTTTGTTTCGAAGAGTGCTTTATCGTTGTACCAATCACCCATCACGGCAGTGTCGTACATGCCGATGCGTAAATGGCTGGTCAATTTTTTCAATCCGGTTCCTTTGGTCGAACCATTTTTTCTGACTTCGAGAAAATAAATTCCTTCGTTCATATGAGATTTCGAATAGGTTGTAGTTAAACCGAATGCGTGCGGAAAGGAAAGATATTTCTCTGCTAACTTAATATTATTTTTATAGTCGCTTATCAAAACAATTTCGAGCGTGTTGTCAATTACTTTGGCATAGCTATTTATCTCTTCAAACTTTGCGCCGAATTTATCGATGAGATCAGGAATGACATCGTTGTGTTCAGTAAAAAAAATTGCATTTGCGTGGCACAATGCAATCTTGAGCATATATTGTTCGGCAAGGCGAATTGCCTTTTGTACATGTTTTACGGGGACGAAAGATTGGAAAAATATTTTATCGGCATCGATGCTTTTTAGTAATGCGCCATCCAATGAAATCAAGGGTGCGGTTAAGTTTAATTCATGTGCATAATCTACAAGTGCAGAATGCAATCTTCCGCTTGCGAAAGAAAAAATCACGTTTTGTTTTTTCAATTCAGAAATTAATTTTTTCGTTTCGTTTCCGATTTCCCCCTGATCATTAAGGAGAGTTCCGTCCAAATCAAAAACAATCAGTTTAATATTTTTTAGTCTTTTATCATCTAACAAGTAGTTACTCCTTTTCTTCTCCCCTGCCCGTGCCTGAAAGGTTGCGCGAAATAAAATATATCGCAATGATCACGGCGAGAAAATAAATTGTCGCCGCTAAAAAGTTTTTAAAAATTAAACTACCAATTCCGAACAGTGCGGAATAAACCAGCACTACTCCCAAAAACCAATTGAAGAACATCGAAAGAAAAGATGCGTCGCTTTTTATTTCAGGTAATTTATCGCTGATTCGTTTCCATAATTTTCCGCCGGGATAGACTCGTTTATAAAAATCTATCAACGTTTTTTCATCTGTCGGTTTGGTAAGGAATGTAACTACAAGCCATACAACAGTTGTAACCGAGACGAGAACGAAAAGACTATCGGGGAATTTTATTCCCGCACTTCTCACAAAAGGAAAAATAACAAAAGGAGTAATCATTGCAGAAATTTCGGACCATGCGTTTATTCTCCACCAATACCAGCGTAAGATTAAAACCAAACCAACACCGGCGCCGCATTCAAGTATGAATTCCCACGCACCTGAAATTCTTGTGATAAATAATGTAACGATAACAGAAACAATCATTAATAAAATTGTAACTACCCGCGAAGCAAAGACATAATGTTTTTCTTCGGATTTTTGATTTATGAATCTTCTATAAAAATCATTTAACACATAACTCGAACCCCAGTTTAATTGAGTTGCAATTGTGCTCATGTAAGCCGCAAAAAATGCGGCGACGAGCAATCCCTTTAATCCTGAAGGGAGAAAATCATTCATTGCATAAATGTAACCCAATCCTTTTTTATCCGCGGGGAGATCGGGATAAAGAATCATTGCCGCAAGTCCTACAATAATCCAGGGCCAAGGACGCAGCGCATAGTGTGCGATTTGAAAAAAAAGTGTTGCAAAGAGAGAATGTTTTTCATCTTTTGCAGACATCATTCTTTGTGCAATATAACCGCCGCCGCCGGGTTCGGCACCGGGATACCAGCTCGCCCACCATTGAATTCCGACATACGCGATGAATGACACAATCGAAAGTGCGAACGCGCCCCCGGCATTCGATATGGTTAAATCAACCGTCGGAAAAAAATTGAAAACAAATTCAGGAAGCTTTGATTGCATTGCTTCAACGCCTCCGATTTGCGGCGAGTTCACAACAAGTATTGCAAGAATTATACAACCAATCATCGCTATGAAAAATTGAAACGCATCAGTTACTACCACTCCCCATAAACCGGAAAGCGCGGAATAGATCGCTACCAATAACATACACCCGAAAACATAGTACCATACTTCGCTTTCGGGAATTCCGAACATACCAATCAGAATGCTCATCATCGCTTTATTAACCCAGCCCATGATTATAACATTCATGAGCAAGCCGAGATACAACGCACGGAATCCTCTTAAAAATTTTGCCGGTTTTCCCGAATATCTGATTTCGGCAAATTCAACTTCGGTCATAATTCCTGCGCGACGCCAAAGTTTTGCAAAGAAAAAAACTGTGAGCAATCCGCCGAAGACAAAATTCCACCAAACCCAGTTGCCTGAAATTCCATTTTTTGCAACGAGTTCGGTAACGGCTAAAGGAGTATCTGCCGCGAAAGTTGTTGCAACCATTGAAAGCCCGGCGAGATACCAGGGCAAGTTTCTTCCCGAAAGAAAAAATTCATCTGTATTCTTTCCCGCTCTCTTTGAATAATAGAGTGCAATCGCAATACTGAAAACGAAGTAGAGAAATATTATTGAATAATCTATAAAACTCATGCTGTTTCTTTCTTACTTAAAAATGTCAGAAGAGAACCGATTAGTAAAGTTGCGGCAACTCCGATAATTGTGAACCATGTCCACGCAACTAATTTTAAAGTGATAACAGAAATCATAATAAAAATTCCTGCGGCAAAAGCGGCGAGTGCATCTTCCTGTTTTGCGCGCTTGTTCAAAATACCAAGCAGAAAAGTGCCGAGCAAACCGCCGTAAGTGAATGATGCAATGCTGAGCGCAAGTTCAACAACAACCTTCGATGAATTCATGAAGAAGATTGCGGCAATAATTAACATCACCGCCCAAAAAATTGTTAATATCCTTGATATAAAAAGTTGTTGCGATTCATCATACTTATTTCCTTTGTAAGGAATGAAAAGATCAAGCATGCTTGAAGAAGCGAGCGAACTCATCGAACCGGCGAGCGTTGACATTGCCGCCGCAAATAAGCCTGCAATAATAAATCCCGAAAGTACAGGCGGCAGTTCATTCAAAATAAACATCGGAAAAATTTCATCCGCTTTCATTTCCATTTTTCCATAAAACGCATAAAGCATTACGCCTACAATTAGAAAAAGAACAAATTGAAAAATTACAATAACACCACTACCGATAATCGCTTTCTTCCCCTCCTTTAAATTTTTCGTAACAAGCAATCGTTGAACGATAAGTTGATCCGTTCCGTGTGAAGCCATAGAAAGAAACGCGCCGCCGAGTATTCCGCCAAGCAATGTGTATGGTTGTGAAAAGAAACCTGCAATTCCGTTTTCAAAACCGAGATTGATAACCATAAATTTATTATCTGCTGATGCAGCCGCCACAACGGAATCCCAACCATTCGGGAGTAGGTTCAACAATGTGATTGCCGCGGCAAATGCGCCGCCGATATAAATAAACATCTGCACAACATCAACCCAAATTACGCCGCGAACTCCGCCTGTGTATGTATAAACAAGTGTAACAATTGCAATTATTATTATCGCCATCGGATAACTGATATCGAGCATTAGTTTTAGCGGAATAGCCGTTGCGAATAATCGGACGCCATCGGCGGCGGTGCGTGTTAATAAAAATATTATTGATGCGAACGATCTGGTTTTCACTCCAAATCTGTTTTCGAGAAATGCATACGCAGTAGAAAGATTTCCACTGAAATATCGCGGCAAAAATATTTTAGAGACTACAATCCTCCCGAGCAAATATCCTATTGTAACCTGAATGAAAGAGAGATTTGTCAGATACGCTAAACCGGGTATTGAAATAAAAGTAAGTGTGCTTGTCTCTGCCGCAACAATTGAAAAACAAACTGCCCACCATGGAACTTTAGATGAGCCAAGGAAATAATCGCTGACGCTTCGTTGCTTGCCGCCTGAGATAATTCCCAAAACCGCAATTGCAATTAAGTAGACGCCGACAATCGAAAATTTTATTAATGAATCGCTCAATAATATCTTTCTATTTTAGAGACTCTATCGCTTCTTCTATATTCGAAGCAAAAGTAAGAACCACGTCCAATTGTGTAATGCGAATAAGATTTAAAATTTTTTTACTCATGCCGCAAATAACGAGGTTGCCGTTTGCATCGTTCATAATTCTATTTGCAACAAGAAGCACGCTCAAACCGGAACTGTCGCAACTCTCTACGTTGCTTAAATCGAAAACCATTTTCTTGAAATTGTTTTTGGAAACAAGCGAGTTAATCTCCGCTTTTAACAAGCCGGAAATGTTGGCATCCAGTTTCGGATTTGTAACTTTAAATATCGATATGTTGTTGGTGTTTGTTAATTCAAAATTCATGCAATCTTAAAACATTTTAAGGCAATTTAATAAATTTTCGTAAGAAAGAACCGAACTTGCAGAAGAATCTTCTACGAGAATATTGAAAAATTTTTCGAGCCCGTTTCGTTTGAAACCGACATAACTTTTCGAGTTGATGAAATTACTCGCAACCGCCGCAAAAACATTCGCGCTCCGATTCAAATCGATCACAATATCGCTATCCGTTTCGCTCAATCTTCTTCTAAATTCTTTTTTGGGGAGATCGAATTTATTTTTCACTGTTTCAAAATATTGTTCAACTTGAATAAGATTACCTGTCTTTACAAAATGATGATGAGCTGAAAAAACATAAATGATCAATCGCTTCTCGTTTGCGACAAGCGCGTCAATCAAGGGTAAAACTGCTTTTACATCTTCTTCTTTTTCAGGCAGGAAAAGAGTAAATTTTTTTGAGAAGGAAAAGAAATCTCCTCTGGTTGAGAGCTCATCTTTTTTAGCGGCACTTTTTTTTAAGATGAACGAAAGCATGATTCGCTGAAAAATATTCACGCTTCTATTTCTTTCAGAATTTTTTCAAAGTCTTCTTCGGAAAGAATTTTTATTCCGAGTTCGTTTGCTTTCGTTAATTTTGAACCGGCGTTCTCTCCGGCTAAAACATAATCAGTTTTTTTGCTGACGGAGGAGACAATCTTGCCGCCGAGTTTCTCAATTTTTTCTGCCGCCTGTTCTCGCGTCATTGAACTCAACGTTCCTGTTAGCACAACAGTTTTTCCGCTGAGTGGTAAAGTTTTAGTTTCGAGAGTTTCAGATTCAAATTTCAATCCGAGTTTTTTAAGTTGTTCGAGCAATCCTATATTCGATTCATCGGAAAGAAACTGCTTGACGCTCTCGCTGATTGAACCGCCAATTTCATACACCGATTCGATATCTTCCTTCGAGGTAGATTTGAGCGCTTCAATATTTTTAAAATGATTGACAAGTTTTTTTGCAACACCCGCGCCGACAAATCTTATTCCTAATGCGAACAAAACTTTTTCGAAAGGTTTGTTTTTACTTTTTTCGATTGATGCGAGCAAGTTCGAGATACTTTTTTCACCGAGCCGTTCAATCGCTACAAGTTCATTTTTGTGTTTGTAAAGATTATAGATGTCAACAAAATTTTTCAGATAGCCGAGTTCAACAAAAAGGTCGATGAGCGATTCTCCTAAACCTTCAATATCCATCGCACCGCGCGAAGCAAAGTGTGCCAATCTTCCTTTGATCTGCGCACTGCAAGAAAAATTTTCACAATACAGTGCAACTTCATTTTCGGGTTGAATTATCGGGCTTCCGCAAACAGGGCAATTTGTAATCGGTTTTGTCGGCAGACTGCCGGCACTTCGCTCGCTTTCAATCACCGAAACAATTTTAGGAATAACATCTCCCCCTTTTTCCAAAATAACTTTATCGTTGACGCGAATATCTTTTCTTCGAATCTCATCAAAGTTGTGAAGCGTTGCCCGACTGATTGTTGAACCCGCGAGAAAAACCGGTTCGAGTTCTGCAACGGGAGTGAGAGCGCCGGTTCTTCCAACCTGCCAGGTGATATCTTTTAATTTTGTTACTGCTTGTTTAGCTTTAAATTTGAATGCCGTTGCCCATCGCGGCGAGCGTGCAATCTGTCCCAATTTTTCCTGCTGCGAAATCGAATTAACTTTTATTACAACGCCGTCAACTTCAAAAGGGAGATTGTCGCGCTTGATTTCAAATTCTTCGCATGCTTGAATTACACTTTCAATTCCTTTGCACAATTTGAAATCGCCGTTGACTTTGAATCCAAGTTTTTGAAGGAGTTCAAGATTTTCGCTTTGGGTTTCAAATTTGTCATCACGGCTGAGAAGATAATAGACGAAAATTGTCAATGGACGTTGCGCAACAATTGAAGCATCCTGCATTTTAATAGTTCCCGCAGATGCGTTACGCGGATTGGCAAATGTTTTCTCCCCTTCATTCATGCGGTCGTCATTAAGATTTTTGAAAGCATCAAGTTCCATAAAAATCTCGCCGCGCACTTCAATATTATTTAAAGAATATTTCTTTACAAGTTTTCGATTGAAAGAAAGAGGAATAGATTTTATAGTTTTAATATTTGCAGTAACTTCTTCGCCGATAGTTCCATCTCCGCGCGTTGCGGCTTTGGAAAGTGAACCATCAACATAAGTAATGCTTACCGAAACGCCGTCGATTTTGTATTCAACAACATATTCAACTTCATCGGACTTATTCAAACCTTCTCTCACACGTCGATCGAAATCGCGCAGCTCATCAAAGTTGTAAGTGTTCGCGAGACTTAGCATCGGAAATTGATGTTCGACAGGAGGAAAATCTGTTGTTAAATCTTTTGCCACACGTTGAGTCGGCGAGTCGTTCGTAATGTACTGCGGATTTTCACTTTCAAGTTTCTGTAATTCTTTAAAAAGAAAATCATACTCCTGATCGCCGATCGAAGATTCCGCAAGCACATAGTACTGATAATCATATTTGTTAATCAACTCGCGGAGTTCTAAAATTCTTTTTTGCACGGATATAGACATCGAAATTATTTTATCGATCTAATTCCCGATTTATCAATCAATATCTCCGTCCTGCGCTTCGATATATTTTGAAGATAAAGCGGTTTATTATTCAACATTAAACTCAATCCGCTAGTATTGCCGACAATCAAATTAAAATTTTCTATTGCCTTCGTTTCGAAATTTTGACGAGGATAGAGCAATCGCTGTAAAGTATCTTTGCCATCGCGAACAAGTTGTATCCATGTTGAATCGGTTGCAATCAATTTCAGAGAGAGACTATCGGAAAACAACATCGCGGGAGTTTCGGTTTGTTCGTCAACTTCGAACCGTTCTTTGTTACTCTTAACTATTTCTTCAAGAGGTTTTTCAATTATGGTTTCATCTCCCTTTGAGAGAATGTAGTTTATCACAACAGCAACAAGAAAAAGAAAAATTATCCCAACAAATATCATTTGATATTTTGTGAGAGTGCCGAAATATTTTCGTTCGGGACTCATCGGATCAACGACAACTGTTTTTGGTTTCTGTTCTTCTTCCGTAAAAGTTGAAACAGTAGTTTCTCCTTCATTTGCAAGGGTTTCATCGCTTTCGGGAGCGTTAATATCTTTACCCGATTTTATCATCTCATATTTTTTATTGATAAGTTTTTCATCGAGACCGACAGCTTTTGCAAAATCGCGAAGGAATGCTTTTACATATAATTCGGGCAAGAAAGAGAGATCTCCTTTTTCGATCAGTAAAAGATATTTTTTATCAATCTTAATTTTGCCGGAAAGGAATTCGATAGAAAGATTTGCCTGCTCGCGTGCAGCTTTTAGTTCATCTGAAATAATTTGAAACTGACTCATCTTAATTTACCCTCAAAAGTTTTGCGGCGAATGCGCCGTCCGATTTATGTTTATGCGGCAAAGTTTGAATGCAATTATTTTCATTCACAACAGCCTGTGGAATATTTTCTCCTGCGGGAACGAGTTTGAAATTTTTAAACTCCGTCAAAAAATTATGAACGACTTGAATATTTTCTTCCGGTTCGATACTGCAAGTGCTATAAACTACCACACCGTTTTTCTTTACAAGCGACGCGGCTTTTTTTAACAGTTGCAATTGATAATCTCTCATTTGATGAATATCGATCAATTCTTTTTTCCACTTGATGTCAGGTTTTTTTGAAAGAGTACCCAAACCGGAACAGGGAACATCGGCAAGTACGCGATCGAATTCTTCATCATTAAAATCAAGCGCATCCGAATAAACAGCTTTGTGAATTGTAACTCCGAGCCGCGAAAGATTTTTATTCATCACTTCGAGTCGGGCTTCAAACTTATCAATGACGACAAGTTCACCTTTGTTATTCATCAAGTCTGCTAAGTAAGCGGCTTTGCCTCCGGGTGCGGCGCACATATCGAGCACTCTCATTCCCGGCTGTACATCAAGCAGGCGGCATGCAAGTCCTGTGCTTTCATCTTGAATTGAAAAATATCCCTCCTGAAAATATTGCCAGTTAATTACATTGGCGAGGTTCTGCAGCTTGAAAAATTCTTTGAGATAAATTCCATCGTTGTATTTTAAGTTCACGGAGTTCATCAAACTTTTAAATTCATCCAAACTAACTTTAAGTTGATTAGCGCGAAGAGTTAAGTAAGGGCGTTCATTGTTTGCGAGTAAAAGTTTTTCCGTTTCTTCTCTGCCAAAACGGGAAAGCCATCTTTTAATCAACCAGGCAGGATGCGAATAATAAGTTGAAAGATATCCGATTAAATTTTCTGCGGGGTCGGGATATCTCAATTGATTTTTCGAGCGGATAATATTTCTGAGAACTGCATTCGTAATATCGGCGGGTTTTTGTCCCTGCAACTTTTTAACAAATTCAACAGCTTCATTGACTGCGGCGTATTCGGGAATTTTATCGAGAAACAAAATTTGATAAAGAGCAATCCGTTGCGCGTTCTTCATAGTCGGAATCGCTTTCGAAAATTGTCCTTTATAAAATCCTGCGAGAATCCAATCAAGTCTTCCCATCCATCTAATTACGCCGTGAACAATTTCGTAGAGAAGAGCTTTATCGTTGCCGCTAAGTTCGGTTCTACGCAATTCAACTTCGAGAAGTTTTTCGAGATATGCATCAGTTCGTTCAACGCGGTTTAATATTTTTACCGCTAAACCGCGAACACCGGAATAAAGATCCTCAACTTTATGTTCTTCAAGTTTAAATTCAGAAGAGGAGGGAGTTGAAACTTCTTCTATGTTTTGAATTGCATCCATCAATAAGGATAACCTCGCTTCCTTCTTTCATTGGTTGTAATATCAAATACATGTTGAAATAATTTTTCTTCTTTAGGTCCCATCTGTTTATTTCGTCGCGCAAGTACTCTCTTTGCAGTTTCGAGTGAACGTGCTAAATCATAAGTTGTAATTGCGTCACTTCCTCCCCATGAAAAAGAGGGAATGTACTTTGCCGGAAATCCCGCTCCGAAAATGTTGCACGAAAATCCTACAACTGAACCTGTATTGAACATAGAGTTGATCGCCGTTTTGGAATGATCCCCCATCACCAATCCGAGAAACTGTGTATTGGAATTTACAACTTCGCCGTTGACATAAACTTTTACGCTACCGTAATTATTTTTTAGATCGCTGCAATTAGTATCTGCACCAAGATTAACCCAGCTACCGATGTATGCATGTCCGATGAATCCCGCATGTTGCTTGTTAGAGTAAGGCATGAAAATCGAATGTTCAACTTCGCCGCCAACTTTACAAACTTTTCCGATAACTGCATTTTCAAAAATTCTTGCCGCCGGTTTAACCTGACTTTTTTCGCCGATGAAAACAGGACCCTCAATCACCGCGTTTGAAGCAACTACTGCGGCATCACCAATAACAATCGGACCGTTCGAAGCATCGAGAACTGCACCGGCTTTTATCAATGCATCTTTACCGATAATAATATTTTCTTTAGCAATAAGGTGAGCACCGCTTTGAACATTTCCTAAAATTTTTTCTTCGCCGTGAGCAAATTTCGTTTTGAGCAATTCGTTGAAGTCGATTAAAAATTGTTCTTCGACATTATCAATAATATCCCAAATGTAATTCACCATTTTAACTTTCACTTCAACTTGCTTCAGCGAGGAGAAAGTTGAAAGTTCAAAAACATCGGTATTGAGATTTTTAAATTCATCTAAATTTTTTCCCGATAATCTCACCGCAACTATAACGCCATTGGAGACATAAACACAATTCTCTTTCTCTTCAAGAGGAATTAAAGAGGAAAGATTTTCGGGTGCCATGAGCCGTCCATTGATAAAAAGGGAATCGCTCTTTTCAAATTGGTTTATCTTTAGAGATGGAAATTTTTCATGCATGAAATCGGTGAGATATTTTCTAACATGATAAACGATTTCCGAGTTTGGATAGGCGCGAGAAATTTTTTCACGCAACGAGGTGAATCCGCACAACAGATTATAAACCGGACGCGAGTAAATCAGCGGCTCTAATCGTTCGTAATATTTATCTTCAAAAATACAAATTTGCATTGCTTGACTTTTCTGATTGGTAACATAAAGTTAAGGAATTGGAAACTATTAATGAAACGCAGAAGAAAATTAGTATCAACAAAAAAAGCTATCCTTTCGAATAGCTTTTCAGGTTGTAATAAAGAAAAAAAATTAGTTTTTTGTTTTCGCGTATTTCTTCATGAACTTTTCCACTCTTCCGGCAGAATCGAGCAACTTTTGTTTGCCGGTGAAAAATGGATGCGAGCCGCTGGAAATTTCCAAACGAACCAAAGGATAAGAGTTTCCGTCTTCCCAATCAATAGTTTCTGTAGTTTTTATGGTAGAACGTGTCAATATTGCGAAATCACAAGAAAAATCTTTAAATACAACGGGTCTGTAAGCCGGATGAATTCCTTTTTTCATTAAGTATCCTATTATTAAAAAATTGTTTTATTTATTAAACTTTGCGCCGAAATATATGGTTTGACGCTTGATTATACAACGAGAAAACTCGGCTGTGCACTCGGCATTTGAAGAAAAATGCTCTCGTTGTTCTTACGGATTTGAAGGTGATCAACTGCTAAAGAAGTTTGAGAAACATATACATAGAAGATGAGACATGAGTTTTTTAGTTTGAAATTACTAATCCGTTTGTTTTATCCGATTTTCGTAACTATCACAATTAAAAATAGAACACTGATGCGACTGATTCACACTGATCAAATCTGTGAATATCTGTTTAATCTGTGTCATCCGTGTGCTATTGGTAGTCTTGCGTAACTTCAGTTAACGGATCAAAGAAGGGAATAAGGTTGATTGGTGAAGAGAATTGTTGTTACTAAGGTTGGGAAATGAATTAAGGTTTATCATTGCCATATTTTGTTGGATCATGAAATTGCAATCGGATTCGAAATGATTTATAAAGGCAAAAAATATTTTCTGATTATACATTGTTTGATTTCTTGAAGATCAAGAATTTCTTAACCTTATTTTCAATGAACCTTAGTAACCGAAAAATAAAAATAATAAAAACCTTATTACATTATTCAAAGCAGTTACTCAATCGTTAGTATCATCAGATTTTCGTAACTATCACAATTAAAAATAGAACACTGATAACACTGATGCGACTGATTCACACTGATCAAATCTGTGAATATCTGTTTAATCTGTGTCATCCGTGTGCTATTGGTAGTCTTGCGGAACTTCGGCGATTAATTGCGAAGTTGCAGAATTTTTTTGTTATTATTAAACCCGTCTCATCATTTTCACTTTACCAATCACCCGCAATTGTTGCGATTGTTCAAAGAGTGTTTATCAGAATGTTTTCCATATTTATTTCCTTTTATTTGTGGTTTGATATAAAGTAGTCATCTACTTTGTTTTGTAATTTTTTGATGTACGAGCCGGTCTCATTTGTGATTATTACGCTCCCGATTTTTTGTTCGGGATAAATTCGCATCTCGGAGTGAAAACCTCCTCCCCCGCCTTCTTTAAAAAAATATTTCACTCCATTCATCGCTTCAATGTGCCATGCGAGTGTCATCTTAGTTCGGCATGAATCGATTGTCGTTATCTCTTCGAAGAATAGATTATGAAAAGTGCAGTCGAATAAAATTGAATTTTCCATGAATTGATCTTGCAGAAATTTTGCAACACCGCGAGCAGTTCCGTTCAATCCGCCAAAAGCAAGCCCATTAACTTGATGCGGTTTTATGTGCAGCCAGTTATTTTCATACTTGCCGATTATTTCATCATCAACGAGAAAAGATTTTATCAAATTCATGAATGACCATTTTGCGAGATAACCTTTTGCGAGATTATCGTTATCAAAACCGAGTTCTTCTCTTCTAATTTTTAACGGAGAAAAAATATTTTCTTCAATAAACTTGGAATAACTTTTTCCGCTGACACGCTCGATGATCTTTCCGAGCAGCCAATAACCGATATTTGAATATTGATATTTCGCTCCCGGTTTGAAATCGAGTTCGGGATTTTCATTCATCAACTTATTGAGTGCAGAATCTTCTTTTTCCATAGTCCACAATTCATCGTTTGTGTGAATCCATTTCAGTGGAATAGGATTCGGTATGCCCGATGTGTGTGAAAGTAGATGCTTTATTGTTACACTTTTTCCGTAAGGAATTTTGTCGATATACTTTGCAACCGGATCGTCAAGAGCAATTTCATTCCTTTGCGCAAGCAATAAAATTGCGGCGGCGGTGAAGGTCTTCGTCATTGAGTATAGTTTAAATCTTGTTTCTGTATTTACGCGAAGATTGTTTTTTATATCGGCTTTGCCGCCATTAAATTCATATAAAAAACTATTTTGATCAAAAACGATATACTGCAAACCGGGGAGATCGTTTTGGTCAATCGCTCGTAAAAATATTTTTTCAACTTGATGTAAATTCATTTCTTCCCTTTCTAAAAAACTTGAACATGAAAAAATTATCGTCATCGCAGTAAAAACGAAAATGATAAATATACCTTGCGCAGAAAAGACATTGCTAACAAAAAATTTTATTCTACTTAATTTCATAACCGATAACCAATACTGTTGATGGATTGTGTTTTTTTTCAAATTCATAAAGCAATAATTTTTACATACAAAACTATTGTTTTGAAAAAGGGAAATCGTCCAATCCCAAGAATCTGAACGTCTATTAGCGATTATTTATGTCCATGTTTATGGGATTAGCCGGATTTTGAAAGAAAAAATTTCTGTTCCTTCAAAAAGTAAAATCTCAAAAAAAATAGCACGCTGATGACACAGATTAAACTGATTTGTAGTGATTTTATTTTTGTTACAAAAGTCCACCGAATTTGCTTCGCAGAAGTCAGATTCAACCAAGATTAACATTCTCATCCATTCCAAACAGTGTGATGAAACCGAACACAACTTTACTGCTACTTTTTATTTATACCTACATACTTGCGCAGAATTATTAAATTTGCATCTCAAAAAAATTAAATGGCTATGACAGATAAAATTAGATCAACAACAATTGTCGGAATAATTCATAACGGACAAGCGGCGCTCGGCGGCGATGGACAGGTTACTCTTGGCAACACGGTAATGAAACACAACGCAATGAAAATCAGAAAACTTTCCGGCGGTAAAGTTCTATGCGGATTCGCAGGTGCATCGGCGGATGCGTTCACATTAATGGAGCGCTTCGAAGATAAACTCGAACAGTACAGAGGCAATGTGCATCGAGCCGCAGTCGAACTCGCAAAAGAATGGCGAATGGATAAATATCTTCGCAGACTTGAAGCGATGCTCGCGGTTATCTCCAAAGAAAATGCACTTATCATTTCGGGCAACGGAGATGTAATAGAGCCTGAAGATAACATTGTTGCAATCGGATCCGGCGGAATGTATGCACTCGCTGCGGCTAAAATGTTGAAGAAGTACAGCGGGCTCTCGGCAAAAGAAATCGTAGAAAAATCTTTACAAACTGCCGCGGAGATTTGCATTTATACAAACACTAACATCACTGTAGAAGAAGCAGAGAAATAAAAGGAAATTGAATGAGCGAAAAACTCAAGAATGAATTAACACCATCTCAAATTGTAAAATCACTTAACACATTTATTATCGGGCAGGAAGAAGCGAAGCGCGCAGTTGCAATCGCTTTAAGAAACAGATGGCGCAGGCAACAGGTCTCCGACGATTTGAAAGAAGAGATCATGCCGAACAATATAATTATGATTGGACCGACTGGGGTTGGAAAAACGGAAATAGCACGAAGACTTGCAAAACTTTCGAACGCTCCTTTCTTAAAAGTTGAAGCATCTAAATTCACCGAAGTAGGTTATGTCGGTAGAGATGTTGAATCGATGGTGCGCGATATTGTAGATATTGGCGTGAACATGGTTCGTCAGGAAAAAACAGAAGAAGTAAAAGCGAAAGCACTCGACCTGGCAAATGAAAGAATACTTGATATTTTAATTCCGCCCGTTACGCGCCCTGCACAAAATAATTCTCAGGAAAAGAATGAACAATCGGAAGCATTTCAAAATGAAAAGACTCGCGAGTTCTTTAGAAAAAAATTAAATGCCGGAGAACTTGAAGAAAAGATGATTGAGTTCGATGTTATGCAACCCGCAGTGGGAATGCAAATCATGGGTCCTTTCGGCGCGGAGGATATGGGAATTAATATTCAAGAAATAATGTCGAACATGCTTCCGAAGAAAAAGAAGAAAAGAAAAACTACAATTAAAGAAGCGCGTGAATTTCTTGCGGATGAAGAAGCACAAAAATTAATTGATCCCGATGCAGTCAACCGCGAAGCACTTGATCGTGTTGAAAATTCCGGAATTATTTTTATTGATGAGATTGATAAAATTGCCGGTACAAATAAAGGGCACGGACCCGATGTTTCGCGCGAAGGCGTTCAACGAGATTTACTCCCGATAGTTGAAGGTTCAACCGTGAACACAAAATACGGCGCAGTAAAGACCGATCATGTTTTATTTGTTGCTTCCGGTGCGTTTCATGTTTCGAAACCGTCCGATTTAATTCCCGAACTTCAGGGAAGATTTCCGATTCGTGTTGAATTGAAAAGTTTAACCGAAGATGACTTTATAAAAATTCTTACCATTCCTCAAAATGCATTACTAAAACAATACGCCGCGCTTTTGGGAACGGAAAAAGTTAAAATAGAATTTCTCGAAGACGGCATTAGAGAAATTGCACGCATCGCATTTCTTGTGAACGAACAGGTTGAAAATATCGGCGCACGTCGTTTGCACACAATATTGACAACGCTTCTGGAAGATATCTTATTCGATGTTCCCGATAAACTTCCGAAGAAAACTATTAAAGTCGATGCGCAAATGGTAAAATCAAAACTCGATTCTATTGTTCAGAACAGAGATTTGAGCAAATACATTTTGTAATCAAATCAACTTACCGCAAAATTTTTTATGGTGAATAATAAACGTGTCCGGCTTCTTCAGGAAGGGAATGAGAAAGCCGGTCCCGTTGTTTATTGGATGAGCAGAGATCAACGTGCAGATGATAATTGGGCGCTAATGTTTGCACAACAAAAAGCAGAAGAAAAAAAATCTCCCCTTATCGTTGTCTTTTCGCTTGTAACAAATTTTTTGGAAGCAACTTTCCGCCAATATGATTTCATGTTAAAAGGATTGGAGGAGGTTTCTCAAAAATTATCTTCACTTCATATTCCATTTTATCTACTTACAGGTGAGCCGCAGAAAACTATTCCATATTTTTTAAAAGATATCGATGCTTCAAATTTAATCAGCGACTTTGATCCACTTAAAATAAAGAGAGTTTGGAAGCGCGATGTTGCAAAAGAAATTTCAATTCCTTTCTTTGAAGTTGATGCTCACAACATTGTGCCCGCGCTGTTTGTTTCGCAGAAAAAAGAATTTGCCGCTTATACAATCCGTCCGAAAATTCAGAAACTGCTTCCGGAATTTTTGGATGAATTCCCGTCGTTGAAAAAAATGAAAATGACTTCACTCCAAAATGAAAACAATTTTGAAAAAATATTTTCTTCGTTAAAAATTAATAAAAAAGTTTCACCGGTTGAAAAATTCACACCCGGCGCAAAAGCGGCTGAGAAAGTTTTAAAAGAATTTTTACAAAAAAATTTCTCGCGATATAATTCAGAGCGAAATGATCCAAACGCAGATGCAATTTCGAATCTCTCTCCCTATTTGCATTTCGGACAAATCTCCGCGCAGAGAATTGCATTAATCGTACAGCATCTTTTCCCTGATGATGAAAATGCAAATGCTTTCCTCGAAGAGTTAATTGTGCGCCGTGAACTTTCCGATAACTTTTGTTATTACAATTTAAGTTACGATTCTTTCGACGGCTTTGACGATTGGGCGAAGAAAACGCTCGACTTGCATCGTAAAGACGAAAGAGAATTTGTTTATTCTTTACAAGAATTTGAAAATGCAACTACACACGAACCCTTGTGGAATGCGGCTCAAATGCAACTGAAGAGTGAAGGAAAAATTCACGGCTACATGAGAATGTATTGGGCAAAGAAAATTTTGGAGTGGAGCGAATCCCCCGAAGAAGCTCTCCTCATTTCAATTTACTTAAATGATAAATACGCACTCGATGGCAGAGATGCAAACGGATATGTTGGTTGTGCCTGGTCTGTTGGCGGAGTGCATGATAGAGCATGGAGCGAACGCCCCGTCTTCGGAAAAATTAGATTTATGAATTATAACGGATGCAAAAGAAAATTTGAAGTTGAGAAATACATTGAAACTTTCAACCGCGAGAAATAAAAATTAATTTTGCTTGATTTATTATGCTTCGCGAAATAGATTTTGCAACGATATTTCTATCATTAAAAACATAACGCATGGATGCAATTAATATAATTATCGGGATAAATATTATCGCGCTTTTCGGGGCAAATATTTCCGGCGCGAAGAAAGGAATTCGCACTTCCGTTTCCGAAGTAAAAGATAAACCGAAGACTTATCTACAAACTTTACCGACATCGGTTGTAACATTGATTTTATTGGTTACAATTGCCGCGCTCTTTCAATTCGGAACTCTTGAATACAGTGCCGAAACAAAAAACATTCGCGCTGCCGCGCTCGTTTCGTATCTGATTTTTTCGTGGTTTCAAATTTGGGCATATCGTTCGCTCGGAGAAAATTACACGCAGGATATTGTTATTCTTAAAAACCATAAATTTGTAAATGCTGGTCCGTATAAACTAATTCGGCATCCACATTATTTGGGACAAATACTTTCAGATATTTCGGTAGCGATTGCAACATTGAGTTTCATCGCAACGCCTCTTGTGATAATCGAAATTCCTCTTTTAATTCTTCGCGCAAAAAAAGAAGAAGAACTTCTTGCAAAACATTTTAAAACTAAATTTGATGAATATAAAAACAACACCGGTTTCTTTTTTCCGTTCGTCGGTTAAACTGACGATTCTTTTTTTTCTATTCGGAGTTGCGCTATTCGCACAGCAATCTCAAACCGAAGAAGTTGTAATTGACGGAAACAAAAAATTTGTCAACTCCTTCAAACGCGGTAATTTGATTTACATCTCTTCAAAAGATCTTGCGCAGAAATTTTCTGTTTCGTTTTATTTTAATCAATCAAATCAAAAAATTGAGTTGAAATTTTCGGATGGCTCTCTAAAAATTACTTCGAAAAATCCGTTTCTTGTTTGGGCAAAAAAAGATGGAAAAGAAAGTGAAGTTGTTCAATTGGGAACTTCTACTTTTATGCTCCGCGATGAAATTTATATCCCGTTCGTTTATTCAAAACGCATATTAGAAAAAAGTTTCGGCAAAGAAATATCACTTTCCGGAATCTCTAAAACCGTTGATATTAAAGGTTCTGAAAGTGCTTCCGTAGTTTTCAATATTAAATCTGAAGAGAAAGCAAACGGCACTTTACTCACACTGAAATCTTCCAAAGATATAACTGATTTCTCACACAAAATTGAAAAGAATAAAATTGAATTACTCATAAAAAATATTTCTACAGATGATGTGAATTTAAATTTTCCAAAGGGGCTAATTCGAAACGTAACTTCGGAAGCAACAGCCGGCGGCATAAAATTATTCTTTACAATTGAAGGAGAGTTTGCTTCATACGAAATTTTCAAAGCATCGAAATCAACTTTGCTTGTAACCGTTCACAACAAAAAATTTGTGAACAAAGAACCGAACGCAAAAAAAGAAAAATGGAATTTTGATGTAATCGTCATCGATGCAGGGCATGGCGGAAAAGATTATGGTGCTATCGGTGTGAACAATACGGTAGAGAAGGAAGTGAATCTTGCAGTTGCACTTAAACTCGGCGAGTTAATTAAAAAAGAACTTCCCGAAATTAAAGTAGTGTACACGAGAGATAGCGATAAATTTATAGAACTTTACAAGCGCGGAAAAATTGCAAACGAAGCCAACGGAAAATTATTCATCTCAATTCATTGCAACTCGGTCGCAAAAAAGAAAAGTGAACCGAACGGATTTGAAGTTTATCTTCTGCGTCCCGGCAAAACAGATGATGCAATCGCAATTGCAGAAAGAGAAAACAGCGTAATAAGTTATGAAGACGATCCGTCGCGCTATCAAAAATTAACGGATGAAAATTTTATACTCGTGAGCATGGCGCACGCGAGTTACATGAAGTACTCTGAAAAATTTGCTGAGATGCTAAATCTTCATTTCAAAAAAGAAGTTAAACTTTCATCGCGCGGAATAAAGCAAGCCGGATTTTACGTGCTTGTCGGGGCTTCAATGCCGAGCGTGCTGATTGAAACCGGTTATGTTACGAATCAAAAAGATGCGGCGTACATCAAAAGCGAGAAAGGACAGAATGATTTTGCAAAATCTATTCTCTCCGCAGTCAAGTCGTTCAAATCTTATTACGATCAGGTAATTGACGGCGAATAATATTATCTTTACAAAAACAATTTCTATTTATTTTCGAAAATAAAATCATGACTAAAACACAAATCTGGACTTCGGCTTTCCTTACAATATTTATTTTACTATTTGTACTTCAACGTGTAACAAAAACTGAAAACGATATTCACAACGATGTTGCAAGTAACTATGTTACAACGGTGGATGACAAAAAACCGGATGCGGCTATCTTGATGAAAAACTTTGGCTGCGTTACCTGTCACGGGCAGAATTTTCAAGGCTCAAAAGTTGGACCGACCCTCTACAATTTAGAGGAAATTTATACGCGCGATGAATTGATAAATTATCTTCGCAATCCTTCTTCATACATGGAAAAGGATCGCTTCAAAGCATACAAAGAAAAATATAAAAATATCATCATGCCCCCCTTCAATAATAAAGACGTGAAGGATCTCGGCAAGATTGCAGACTATATTTTAACTTTGAAAATGGAATAGTTTAACCGTTCTAATTATTGCAGGAGTAAATATGCAAAAATATTTTTTTGTGTTTATTTTATCTTCGTTCATACTTACATCGTGTGAACCGGTTGCAGATTCCACTGTTGGTTCTTCTAAGGATACTCAAATCAGCGGAATTATATTTCAAATTGATACGGTATATCTTGACAATTGGCGACCTGAAATTATTGCAAAAGGCAGGGCAAAAAATAGCAGCACTTATAACGTTTCCGTACCATGGTATGTTGAAGGGCAATTTTATTCAGATTCTTCTTTCACTTTAAAATTGGGAGGAGCTAATACTAAAATTGAGGTTCCCCTTTCGCCAAATCAGGAAACTTTTTGGATGATTAATTTTACTACTGAAATCGTTGATTTGAGGTTGTACCCGAAAGCAACTATTTCTAACGTGAGAGCAATTTATAAAAATTAGAAATCGATTATAAATTATTCAAAGCGAATTATACGCTTTTCTCACTACTGAGGTTTTTCTCTTTACTTCTATGAGAACTCTGTTGTGAGATCTTTCCGACATAGAAATCAAAGTATCCATCTCACAATTCCATCTTTTAGTTTTATTACGTTAAAATTTATAAGTAGTCCAACTTTTATTCCTGCTAATTTCATGTAGGTCATTAGTTGTGCTTTGTGTATATCTGCGATTGCTTCAACAGATTTGATTTCTACAATAACTTTATTCTCGACGAGCAAATCGATTCTATAACCGGCATCAAGTTTTATTTCTTTGTAGATAATTGGTAAGGGTAATTGTTTCTTTACGTTACATCCTCTTTGCAGTAATTCGAAATACAAACATTCTTCATAAGCACTTTCCAATAATCCAGGACCTAAATTTTTATGCACTTCGATCGCGCATCCAATAATTTTTTCTGTAATTATATTTTCTTCCATAATAATTCCTTTCTTCTCTGTGCTTCTCTGTGTTCTCTGTGGTAAACTCCTTATCACCACAGAGGGCTCGGAGAGGCACAGAGGTGAAACACTCCTCGCTTTATTATTTCTCAATCTTCTCATACTCTTCTTTAGATATTATTTTCTCTATCTCCGGTTTACCTGCCGAAGCATTATTCTATTTTGAAGTTTTCATACTCTCTCTCCGTTAATGCGAAGGCAGGATCTATTATCTTCACTTCTTCGTATGGAACTTGCCATTATCAACACAAATTTTATTTAAGATTGGTCAAAAAATAACTTTATTTCGAGTAGAAAAAAATTGAATGATAAATTTATTCTTTATAAGTCTACAGCGATGATCTCTCATCAATAATAGAAAAAATATTTTATAGGGAAAATAGTTCACAAGGAATATCCAGTTTCTGAACAGCAATTCTGCACGAGTGAGTGCATTTTATCTTTGAATCACTTCCCCCCACAATAGGATTTTCTTCTTCACAAATTTCTTTTTCAGTTAGCATTTAGAAATTAATTCTCTATCTTTGCCCAAAATTTTTTAACGAAAATAAACAAAGGAGAATTGATGTTCAAAAATCACCCAAAAGGTTTGCCGGTTCTTTTCTTTACAGAAATGTGGGAAAGATTTGGCTTTTATTTGATGCTCGGAATTTTTTTCCTCTTCATGACCGATACACAAACCGGCGGATTAGGACTAACCCGCACCGAAGCCGCAGATATTTATGGAACTTATATCGCACTCGTCTATCTCACTCCATTTATCGGCGGATTGCTTGCCGATAGAGTCCTCGGTTATCGCAAAGCAATTTTTATTGGCGGTACACTTATGGGGCTTGGTTACATCGGCTTAGCAATTCCGGGAGATATGGCATTTTATCTCTCCCTGCTTCTAATCATAGTTGGCAACGGATTTTTCAAACCAAACATTTCAACTCTCGTTGGAAATATTTATTCACAAAAAGAATACAAAGAGTTAAAAGATTCCGGCTTTAATATTTTTTATATGGGAATAAACATCGGCGCATTCGTCTGTAATTTTGTTGCCGCATATTTAAGAAACTATTACGGCTGGGGCTACGCCTTTGCCGCCGCCGGCATCGGAATGTTTGTTGGATTAATCTGGTTTTACTTCGGACAAAAACATGTTGCGGATGCAGATAAAATTAAACCGACAAATCCCGAAGATATGTCGCTGCCAAAAATTTTCGGAACAGTGTTCGCACCCGCATTTATAGCAGGTTTCGTCGGTTGGATGATTCCCGGAAATTTATTCGGTGCTGATTCAACGGATGCATTTATTTTTGCAAGCATTCCCGTTGGAGTATTTTATTTTTCACTCTGGCTTCGAGCATCAATTGAAGATAAAGCCCCGATTGCCGCGCTTCTTTCTATCTTTGGAGTAGTAATTATCTTTTGGGCAATATTCCATCAAAATGGTTCTGCACTTACAATTTGGGCGGAGAGTTATACTGATAGAGAATTACCCGCGGCTGTGGAATCTGTTGCAGGCACATTCGGACTTGTGCAGGAAGTTGATACTTCCCCGCGCGAAGTTCCGCAACTTGATTCGCACGGAAGAGCAGTTGTTGGCGATGACGGAAAAATTATTACAACACAGGGTCCGCATCCTTACTTTTTTAATTTGGATAAAGCAAAGTGGCCCGATGAGGGAAGTTCGTTAAAATTAATTTCAACGGAAATTTTCCAATCGGTTAATCCATTCTTTGTAGTAATACTTACTCCTGTTGTAGTCGGATTATTTTCATTGTTGAGGAGAAAAGGAAAAGAGCCATCTACTCCGGCAAAGATTGGTTGGGGATTATTCATCACCGCGCTATCAACGTTGGTGATGGTTGGTGCTGTTTTGAGTTCTTCAAACGGAATGGAAAAAAGTTCGATGATGTGGTTGATTGAAGCATACTTTGTAGTTACAATCGGCGAGTTGTTTTTAAGTCCGATGGGCTTATCGCTGGTTTCAAAATTAAGTCCGCCGCGAATCACCGCGCTAATGATGGGAGGTTGGTTTTTATCAACTTCTATCGGAAACAAATTATCGGGAGTAATTTCCGGTTTGTGGGATGGAATTGATAACAAAGTATATTTCTTCTTGATAAATTTTGGTGGAGCGCTGCTTGCGGCAATCGCTATTTTCATTATGGTTAAATGGTTAAGAAGAGTAGTGGCAGAACACACTAAATAATTTTGTTTTTGAAAAACCTTCGAAGTATTGATGACTATGTTGTTATCTGCTTTGAAGGTTTTTCATTTTAAATACTGAGATAACGCAAAACCTCCAATAGCACACTGATGACACAGATTTAACTGATTTTCACTAATTTCTATCTGTAAATATCTTTCAAAATCAGCGTAATCACTGTTCTATTTCTAATTGTGATAGTCACGAAAATATGATAATACGAACGGTTGCGTAACTTCAGTTAATTACATTCTCCTTCACTATTAACTATTAACTCATAATTAATAATTACTTTAAGACCGTCATTTTCTTTGTATCAACAAAATCCCCAACTTGGAGTTGATAAAAATAAATTCCGCTTGGTAAGTTAGAAGCATCAAAATCAACTTCATAAACACCTGCCGGTTTTTCTTCATTCACAAGAGTTGCTACTTCTCTGCCGAGAATGTCAAACACCCGTAAAGACACGCCGCGGCGTGTTCCTACGCCTGCATGAATCGAAAACTTTATCTTCGTTGTTGGATTAAACGGATTCGGATAATTTTGAGATAGATGAAATTCGGTTGGTGCAAAATCTGCTTCATAGATTTTTGTTGGCAGAGTTTCGCGCTTTCTAAAATAAACACGATTCAAATTTCCTTTTGCATTAGAGACTTCATAATTCAAACCGAGGTCTCCATTTTTCAATAAAGTTCCGGCTTTAAATCCTAGTGAAAGTGTATCCCAATCTGTTGCAAATTCTGGTGAAGACCATGAATCACCGCGATCGGTTGAATATGCTACAACAATATCTGCGCGTGCATTGCCATTAAGAAAATCTCTTTCATCTTTCCAGACAGCCCAAAAAATATTTCGCAAAGAATCGTATTCATTCCCTTCAGTTAAATGCGACCTTTTATTCGCTTCCGAAAGTTGAGCAAAATTAGATGGATGCCAAACTACTCCTAAATCATCTGAATAACCGTAACGAACTTGTGCGCCGTAAAATGGATCGCCGACAGGATATTTATGAAACACAAGGTGTATTCTATTCCATGGATCAATAATCACATCGGGATCGGAATCATAATCTTCCCCCGTAACAGTGGGCTTAGGCGCGCTCCATGAAATACCGCCGTTTGTAGATATAACAATATGAACATCCCATTTTTGAGATAAACTGACTGAATCTCTCCAACCGATAGCAAGAGTATCTCCGCCGGCATTATGAAATTGCGCGTGCGGAAATGCAGAATGCCTTCCATCGTTTGTGCTAATTAATTGCGGCGTACTCCACGTTGTACCACCGTCTGTAGAGCGAGCGTGATATGACTCCACGGTTTGCCCAAGATCCATATCACCTTCGTGCCACATAACATGTAGCCGATTTTTCTTATCGATTGTCAGATGTGGTGTGAATGAATTGTATAAAGCTTTACTTGCAACCCTAACGGTATCGAAAATTACCGAAAGATTACTATTTAGTTTTGTGCAGAAAATTGCTTCGGGGGATTTTGCAGTCCAAATTATAAATAAATTATCTTCGCCATCTATTCCAAGTTTTAGAGAAGAACTTCCGATTGCAAGATTCATCGAGTTAATTTTGATAGGCTGAGGCAACCAGTTCATTCCGTTGTCATCGGAGTAATTTAAGTAATGCCCGCTTGCTATATTGTTGGAGGGATTGACTTCGACTGTCGCCATGATAATTCTACCGGAACTCGTTACAACCATATTATTGTATAGAACTCCTTTTTGAGATTTTGATGAATCGAATACGGGAAGGGCTACTTCCGCAGACCACGCGGCAGGTACGCCATGCGGCTGTGAGTAAAGGGTTAGCTCTATCAATGCTAACATAATTATTGTATAGATTTTCATTTTCAGTCCTTATAGTAGTTAATTGTTTACAGCGAATTTGACAGAGA
Source organism: uncultured Ignavibacteriaceae bacterium (assembly GCA_964393605.1). Taxonomy (GTDB): domain Bacteria; phylum Bacteroidota; class Ignavibacteria; order Ignavibacteriales; family Ignavibacteriaceae; genus CAYMUL01. Next base: position 138,363 of record CAYMUL010000009.1, read on the forward strand.
TATTTTTTACAAGTTTAAACATTTTTTATCCACGCGATTAAAATCACACGAACATCTTTTAAAGATAAAGTGGTATTTCAAAACGCTCTAAAGCCATCGCCAAACAAAGCTACGGGGATTTTAATTAAACTAACGGAATAACTTCGTGACGGATAAGTCTGAATCCATGTCTACCATAAATTATAAAATTACATTACCGTTTTCTTAAGAGGAAAAAATCTAATAAGCGTCTTTTCTTAGATCTATAGATAGTACATAAATTATTTTTTCATTTTCGTCTATCACATAGAACAATCTGTATTTTCCAATTCTATAACGCCATGTTTCAGGTTTGTAGCTAACTAATTTTTTTATATTATTTCCGTAATGTGGTTCATCACGTAATTGAGGATAGATATGTTGAAGGAGTTTCTTTTCAATGAAGGATTTATCACGACTGGATATTTTACCAATCTTTTTAATGAATTCGTCAGTTTCGAAAACATGATAATTATCCAACCAGACGACCTCTTTTTGATTTCATATCAGTTAAACCGCGTTTCAAACTTTTATTGAGTTCGGCATTATTTCTAATTTCCTCCATCTCAAATTCGTCCACAAAAACATTGTGCTCGATAAATCTTTTAACAGCGGTTTCAATAAAATTAGAGATAGGTCTATTATCTCTATCTGCTAATTTTTGGAATACTTTATAGTTTTCTTCGCTTAATCGAAGCGTAATTGTCTTAGACATAAAAATCTCGTTGAATGTTAATAGTTTCTTTGCATTCTAATCTATTCATTTCCAGAGAGAGTTACAACAACTTATTTCTTAAAGGGCATAATAGCATTGCAACAAACTCCCAACCGAAACTTTCGCGTAGGTAGGAACAAGATTAACGCATGCGAAAAAAGCGGTTGGCTTCATTTGCTGGTTAGGCATTTTTATCTTGATAATACCATCTTTTTTGTTGATACCCAGTCATTCACTTGTATTTGATAAAAATAAATTCCACTGACAAAGTCAGATGCATCATAATCAATTGAATAAAATCCATGTGATTGAAATTCATTAACTAATTCCTTCATTTCTCTTCCTAATGAATCATATATTTTTAATTTCACTTTGCTTGTATGAGGAATTTGATAACTTATTTTAGTTGTTGGATTAAATGGATTAGGATAATTTTGATTTAATAAATATTTATTTAAAACTTGTTTTTCTTCTTTCTGAACTGAGACAAGATAATTTGAAATATCGGCAACCTCAAAACTATTTAATGTGGATTGAGAAGATGATGTCTGATTTCCCCCGAACACATATAAATTATTTTCTACTGAAATAGCCCCCGCGTGTCTCCGACCAGTCATGTTGGTTGTAACTTTAGAAAATTCAAATGTTTCAGTATTAAAAAAAGCTAAATACTGTAGATTGGCATAATCACCAACCAGCCAAATTAATTTACCTGATACCGTGGTTGCATGAGCAGAAACCCCATTTGGCATATTTCTAACAAAGGACCAAGTACCATTATTAAAATCATATGAATGTATTCCAGTAGATACAGTATCAGCATAACCTCCAAAAACATAAAGTTTTCCATCAACCACTCTACCACTTGTTTGCTTAGCTTCAAGCATATCTGGTAATCGTATCCACTCAAAATTTTCAGGATTAAATTCGTAAAAACGATTGGAATAACCGTTCTCATTGGATCCACCAAATAAATAGATTTTATTGTTCCAAACTGCAGAACCACCATATTCAACTGGAAATGGATTCGAAGCATTATAAGAATATTCACCTGTAGAAACATCCACAATTTCAACTGTATCAGTGTATGTATCCGAAAAAAAAGAATATCCATTAAAAATATATATTTTATTTTGGGAACTGATATATTCTGCCGAACCAAATCTTCTGGCTTTTAATACAAGATTACTTTCTTGCCAATATTGATTTGTAATATCATATTTCTCCATAGTCATTGATATCCATGGAGAATTATTTGTACCTCCGGAAATAGCATAAATATATTGACCGTCAGATGTATGTCCCATACCAAATCTACGTGAAACCATACTATCTAGATGTGAAAATGAAACATCGTATTGAGAATAGATAAATGTAAATGAACTTAGAAAAAGAATGAAAATCCGGTGTAATAATTTTTTCACATATCCTCCCTTAACTTAAAGATTTCTAACTACTAATTCTCCCGCCAAAAATCCGTATAGTAGCCACGGCGGTTGTGCTTACTAACTTCAAAACACGAATTTATATTTTGTAAATGCTTCATAATCTTTCTCGGGGTATTTACTCCGACTTCTATTTCCATATAACTTATGCAAAGTTAGGAATAAAAATCTTTTGCAACCAAATATTTTTGTGCGCATGAAGTCATTCCAAATTCTCCTTCGTGAATTTCTTTTCCAACACTCGGAGGCGCAACGAAATTCCATCTGCGAAAATCTGTCGCATCAGTGTCATCAGTGTGCTATTACGATCTTCTTCTTCTGCAACAAACTATTCTTCCCACACAGGAAATATTTTTTTCACCGCCGAGACGCTGGAAACGCAAAGGGGAGTTCATCTTTAATTTGTAATTAAAATTTGCCCTCGCAAGCCCTTATAGTCTCAATTCTCACCATTCATTTTTAATTTGTAATTTTTAATTGCATTCTCAATTGTCCATTCTCAATTATAAATTGTTTTCTTTCCCTTTCTGCGTGTAGATGTTTTTTCCATTATTCATTTCAACAATAATTTTCCATCAGTAAAGAACTTGAAAAGATTAATATTTAATTTTTCTCTTTTCATTTATTAATAAACAAAGTCAAATCAAAAAAAAACGGATTGCGGAAAGAATTTCTTTACTTTTAGATTTTCAAAGTTCTTTAATCTTTCGGGACGGTTATACATGTCCTCCCAAATACAAGTGCGCGGTTGCGCCGATTATTAACATGAACCGGTTATACTTTTGTTTTCAATTTTGATAATAATTTCTTGTGTTGTTCACGTAACTCTCTAGTTTGAGATTTCCAATATTCTAATTCTTCTTCCCTCGTAAATTTAGAAGTTCTTTTCTGGATAATTCTCGCAGCTCGATGTTTCATCTCTACACAATCAAATTTCTTATTCATAACTAATCACCTCCAACGGAGAATATATTGATATTTGTTTATACCCTTCTGAAATATTGATAGCATTATATAATGCGATTTTTTCATAATGAACTATATGTTTAAAATTCCAACTAACAATTAGAGAACAACCGGATGTTGTTGCAAGTGCAACGTGTAATGCATCGTTTGAATATTTTTTCGAAACTATGTTTGCTTTCAGATAAGAATCTCTCAGTACTAAAGCATCATCTGAAATCTCAATTATTTCAGTTAAGGGAAGAATTTTCTTATAAAAATCTCGTACTTGTTTGGGAGCTAATGATATTTCATTTTGAACGATTGGAGAAATTAATACTTCAAAAAGATTTAACTTAACTTGCTCAAAAAAAGTGGTGCTGGCTCTTTTAAATTCATCGTCAAAAACCCCGCCGAATACCGATGTATCGGTATAAACTCTTATCTTCATCAATATTTTTTCCTCAATAACACTTTAAATTAAACAAAATGAAATGTATTTACTCTTGCTGTGAAATGTATGACAATTAATCATCCTGCAGAAATTCTGTGTAGTATTTAATTTGGATATTCTTACTCTTCTTACGCGGTAAATTTAATTTATGAAAATGCTTCATAAACTTCTTTGGGGTTTCTACCCCATTTTCAATATCGATATTTTATTCACGGCAAAGTTAAATAGAAAAATCTTTTGCAACCAAATATTTTTGTGAACATGAAGTCATTCCACTTTCTCTTTTATTAATTTATTTTCTACACTCGAAGGCGCAATGAAATTCCATCTGCGAAAATCTGTCGCATCAGTGTCATCAGTGTGCTATTACGATCTTCTTCTT
>CAYMUL010000010.1:0-54831 GCA_964393605.1 uncultured Ignavibacteriaceae bacterium
TTCGCAAAAGAACAAATAGCACACTGATGACACTGATACAACTGATTTTCACAGATTGGACTGCTTCATATTTAATTACTTGGCACGCAGGGTGAATCATCGTTGTCTGTCATTTATAAAATTCATCTTAACAGAAATAATTTTATTTGATCAATAACATTTTTCTCGTTTGGATATAATCTCCCGTTCGCAATTGGTAGAAATACAATCCACTTGGTAATTGATAATTGAATCCTGATGCATCGGGAGAGAATTGATATTTGTAGACTCCGGGATCTTTTTCTTCATCCACTAATGTTGCAACCTCATTTCCAAGTACATCATACACTTTAAGTACAACATTACTGAACGCTGAAAGCTGATAACTGATTACTGTTTCCGGATTGAACGGGTTGGGATAGTTTTGGTACAACGTAAATCCTTTCGCAATTAACTCATCATCTATCGATGAAACAATTAACGATGCAACATTCGAAGGCAGTGATTCATTCCGTAACCGATCGTATGCAGTTACTGCGAAGTATAAATTTTGCGCGGGGAAAGAATTCAAATTGACATTAACGGAAGTTTGATTCATCACTCCAAACTGTTTTACATTCTTAATATTCGTAAAATCTATTTGCGGAATAGTATCCATATAAACGTTATAATAATAAGCCGAGTCACCATCCGAAGCGAGCGTTGGTTTCGTCCAACTTAAAATTAGATTAATGCTATCGCTTGTTTGCAAAGTAAAATCAGTCGGCGCATTCGGCAGTACATTATCTTTCCAACTCATTGAAGGAATATTTGCGGGATACGCATATTGATTCGCTTTAATCAAAGACAAAATATTTTTCTGATTATCCTTAAAACTGCGAGTGCGGTAATACGTTTGTCCTTGCCCGCCGTATTGACGAGTTAAATCAACTTGTGCCAAAATTTCTGAAGCAGGCCAGTTGCCGTCATTCGTCCCCATTCGGTAAGTTGCAATTCCCGCATAAATATGACGCTGACTCCTATTGATGATCCAATCATAAGAAAGAGAATCGAACTTCGGGCAAGTATTTATATCCCAATAAATTTGCGGAGAAAGATAATCATGTTTTCTTGCAAGCAACCATCGGCGCGAATCTTGAAATATTTGAGTATAACCATCCCATCCGCTATTGCATGCAGAAAGATCTTTATAAATTCCGATCGGCGCGCTACCGACTTTCACATTCGGGCGGACTGCTTGAACCGAATCATACAAAGCAAAGACAAATTGGTTTATGTTATTTCTTCGCCAATCGCTTTTACTAAGCCCGCCGCCGTAAAGCGCGTAAGTCGAATCGTCGAGAAAATCCGGGTTTGGATAACGAATAAAATCAAAATGAATTCCGTCGATATCATAATTACGAACCATTTCCATTGCGAGATTTAGCAAATAAATTTTTGTATCGGGTAAACCGGGATCTAACCACCATTCATCGGCGTAAAGTTTGCACAAGTCGCGTCTTCTATTTACGATGTGCGGAGGATTTGTAGTAGGCGGAGTTCCCGTTCCATAAACTTTATAAACATTCCACCATGCATGAACTTCCATTCCTCTATTGTGTGCTTCTTCAATAGTGAATTGAAGCGCATCGTAGCCGGGGTTTCCGCCGATAGTGCCGGTTAATGATTTTGCATACGGCTCAATGGCTGAAGGATAAAGAAGGTCTCCTCTGGCGCGAACTTGCAGCATAATTGTATTGAACCTCGCATCTTTAAGTAAGTTAAGAAGCGCAATCATTTCATTTTTTTGCGCGGAAGGTCCGGAGGTTGTCGGCCAGTCGAGATTAAAAACAGTCGTAACCCAAACTGCGCGGGTCTCTTCCTTCGGTTGTGAAAAAAGTAAGGATGAAAAACTAAGTAGATAAAGTAGAATTTTTTTCGTCATATTATTTGAGTTTATTATTAACAATTGCCAAGGTTTGAAAAAATACTTTTTCAATTATTTTTTTGTCCGTTTCGAAATCCAGAATCATTTTACCAAAATCCTGAAAAAGGACAAAACGAATTTTCCCGTTCGAATTTTTTTTGTCTTTCATCATAAAAGAATAAACATTTTCAAAGTAAAGATTTTTTACACCGGAAGGGAAATCGAAAAGCAAAAGATTCTTCAAAGTTTTGTTTAGTAATTTTTCATCAATCAACTTTAGCGAGTGTGAGAGGAGTAGAGAAGAAACCATGCCGAGCCGAATTGCATCGCCGTGAGTGATTTTGAATTTCAATGCGCTCTCGTATGCGTGCCCGAACGTATGCCCGAAGTTTAATATTTTCCGTAGCGAAGATTCTTTCTCATCTTGCATAACCACACTTGCTTTAACAAGAATAGATTTCTCAACAACTTTTGTAAAATCATAATTCGTTTGTAAAACTGCTTTTGGCAATTCACTTTCCAATTCATCGTAGAATTTTTTTTCGGAGAGATAAGAATATTTAATCACTTCTCCGAGACCGGAAACTATTTCTTTTTTGGGAAGAGAAGCAAAAAAATTAGTATCGATAATAACGGCTTCGGGGTGATAAAAAGAGCCGATCGTGTTTTTCGAGTTCATAAAATTAACGCCGGTCTTTCCTCCAATAGCACTATCAACTGCGGCGAGAAGTGTTGTCGGCATATGAATAAGTTTAACGCCGCGCATAAAAGTAGCCGCCGCAAAACCGGAAACGTCTCCAATATTTCCGCCGCCGATTGCAATAACTGTCGTATCGCGGCTAAAATTATTTTTTAACATCGCAGAAAATATTTTTTCTACTGTTCTTAAATTTTTTCCCGTTTCACTTGAAGCCAAAATGAAAAATTCAACTTTATCCGCACACGAGGACAAAGTGTTTTTTAGCATTTCACCGTAGAGATCCCAAACGGATTTATTCACAACCACAAAAAAATTTTTCGTAATGCGTAAATCATAAAAAATGTTTTTACACTGACCGAAAATATTTTTGCCGATGAGAACATCATATTCTGCGGCGTGAAGTTTGATTTTTATTTTTTTCATTAACTCTTTAATTCTAAAAATGGTTTAATTTGTTTAATTAATAAATCGACAGATCTACCGACGTTCTTCTCGTTCGTAGAAAAAATCAAATCTGCTTGCGAGTAGTATTTTTCGCGGGCGGAAAGTAACGCGGTAATTTTTTTTATCGCTTCATTTTTCTCCATCGGCTTTGAATCGATTGTTTGAAACATCGGTCGATCGACTTTGAATTTTAATCTCTCATAAATTTTTTCGGGTGAAGAGTAAAGATATACGAGATAACCGGCATCCTTAATTTTTTTGAAATTCTCGCTAAAAGTTATTGTTCCGCCGCCGAGCGAAAGAACAATAAAATCATCTTTCAATTCTTTTACTAAAAAATCAGATTCTATCTCTCGAAATTTTTCTTCACCAAATTCTTTAAACAATTCGGAAATTGATTTTGAAAAATGAGCTTCGATAATTTTATCCAAATCTTTATGCAACCAACCAATAGAGTTAGCAACAATTCTTCCCAAAGTAGTTTTTCCCGACGCCATGAAACCCGTTAATATCAATCGCGTTCGATTCATCAAAAATTTATTCTGTATGAAGTTCCGAGCAAAAAAGTTACGCCGTCAACATTGATTTTAGTTTCAAACGGATCTTGCGGAAGAAAGTATGTGTACCCGTCGTAGTCCACAATTTCTGTGTTATACTTGCTCGCAACATTGAATTGCGGATCACGAAATTTCATCCCCATAAAAATTGAAAGATTGTTGCGAATAAAATAATCGAGCGAAACCCCGACTTGAATTCCGAAAGCAGTTTTACGATCAACCAGATCGAGTGCGGCATTGCCAAATTTGCGAGTCATCTTTCCGATATAATAACCAACACCGCCGTACATATTAAATTTCATGACTTCGGTAGAAAAAGGAAGTTGATAAGAAATGTTAAATTCAACCGGAATGAGTTCGAATCCATCATCAACTATAATTGAACTTGTTACCGTGCCGGTTGTTGCAGTAAGATTTCTTCCCGGTGCTTCTGTTTTCATAAACTCGGTGCAAAGTGTAAAATAAAGTTCATCCGAAATTTTATAGCGGGCTTCAAATGAAGGAGAAAAAATATGTTCGAGCGGAAACGAAAAATTTCTGATTAATGGATCGGATGAGCGAGGAAAGAGATAAATCTTCGCGGTCGTTGTGTAGTTTCCCGCAACGGTGATAACAATTTCGTTTTGCGCGAACGAAAAGGAATTTGCGCCAATAATCGCGAACAAAATTATGAGTAAATATTTTTTCATTATGAATTGATAAAACTAAATCGTATTTAAAATAAAAAATCCCTCTGCTAAATAATTTAACAGAGGGATAATTAAAAGTGAAAAATTATCTGCCGTAAAACATGTAACGTTTATCGGTGATATCAGCATCCTCCTTCAGCTTTGCGAGCCATTGTGTGAAGAATGAAGATTTCTTTTCCTGCAAAATACTTTCGCGTAAAGTATTTCGTTGAATTGAATATGCAGTAGAATCAAAATTGGTGCGGCTTGTAACCTTTATTAAATAGGCACCACGCTGCCCTTTGTATGTATCGGTTACTTCGTTTAGTTTTGCATTATATGCAAGCGCACTGAAACCATAATCGATTCCAACTCCGGGAATGCTTCCTGCAAGTGTAAAATCGTTTGCAGTATTATATCTGATTAGCGGATCGATTGCGGGGGATTTTGTAAGGTCGCCGCTGATTTTATTTTTTGCATTCTTGAGTACATCAACAGCTTTTGTTAATTTTTTTTCTTTTTTAACTTCTGCTTCAACTTCAGCTTTCACATCATCAAACTTTTTAATTCCGGGTTTGATAATTTCAGAAATCATGAAGACAACATAACCTTGCGGCACTTTGAAAACAGAGCTAATCGTGTTCAAGCCGTTTTCAAAAGAGAAATTCACGATGCCTTTGCTGTAACCGATTCCCGGGACTGAATAAACATCTTCGTTAAAAGGAGTGGTTTCTTGAATTGTATAATTTGCAACTTTAGCTTCGGCTTCGAATCCATTTTTTTCGGAGAGATATGAAAAGTCGTTTGCTTTATTATAAATATTATCTCTCGTTGTTGCAGAAGGTTTCACTGCACTTGTAATTTTTTCGGAGACGAATTTTTCGGAAATTTTTCCGATAACTTTGATGATATGAAATCCGTAAGTTGTTCTAACCGGTTTTTGAATTTCATTCACTTTTCCTTTGAAGCAAGCTTCTTCAAATTCTTTTACCATTCTACCTTTCGCAAACCAACCGAGATCGCCGCCGTTAGCCGCGCTTCCGGGATCTTTCGAAAAAGTTTTTGCAAAAGTTTCGAAGTCAGCACCTTTGATCAGTTCATCATAAATTCTGTTTGCTTCTGTTTTTGCTTTCTCTTCGTCATTCTCAAAAGGGATGAGAATATGTTTTGCGCGAACGAAACTATCATCGGTTTTAATTTTTGCAACCAATTTGTAAAGTGCCATTCCCGTTGGTGTTGCAACAGGACCAATCAAATCTCCGCTGTTTGCGTTTGCAATTAAATTTGCAACAGATTGCGGAAAGCCGGAAATATCCGTTGTATCTCGCGAGTATGGTGTTTCGCTATAAATATCAACATAAGATTTGAATGAAGTGTCATCCTTTGCTTTAGTAAAAATATTATCGAGTGTTTGCTTGACATATTTAGAATCAGCTTCCGAAGCTTGAACCGGAAAGAGTACATATTTCAACTTCACCTGATTATCAACTTTATATTTCTCAGGATTGTTCTCAAAATATTTTTTCATTTCCTCTTCGGATGGTTTGAAGAGAGAATCTGTGAGGAAATTAATATCCAGAAATGCAAACTCGGCAGACATCTTCACATTTTGATCGACGAACTTTCTTTTCAATTCACCTTCGGAAACAGTGATGCTCGAGAAAAGAATACTTTGTAATTTTTCTGTTAAGCGTTGCTGTCTGACTGCCTCTTCGGCTTGCAAAAGCGGTTCTTTATTTCGCGGATCGTATAAAGCATTCTCATACATTTCGCGGTTAAAGTTTCCGGTTGAATCGATGAAATTTCTCTTTAAAAATTCCGGTGGATTATCGCCGAGAATAATTTCTTTAATTTCTTCATCCGTAACAGTAATGCCAAATTTTTCAATTTGCTGTTCGGTAAGAATTTGAGTAACGAGCGCATCCCAAACTTGGTCGCGAAACTGATCCATATTTTCTTCATCAATATCCTGACCGGTTTGATTTTTTTGGTTTTCGCGAGCTCGTTCAATAAGATTCGAAAACTCCTGGTAGGTTATATCTCTGCCGTTAACGGAGCCAACATTATTAGTTCTTGCGCCAAAAATTTCCAAAACATTCGAATCGGAGATAATCATAAATAAGACGAAAAGTACGCCGACGGTGATAATAAAAGTCGGCGCCAGATCGCGCATCCTGGCCATCATTGCCATAGTATCAAAAAACTCCTTTAATTTTCAAAATAAGTTGCTAAAAATAGAGATGAAGCGTCAGAAAATCAATCTAATTTTACGCAAAAATTCGAGGCGAGTGGAAAACCGAAGCAATTGCCGGAAGGTTTTTTCTTAAAAATTTATTGATTCCGAATTTTTTTTATTGCTTTTGACCGAATAGTTTTAGAAATAAAAAAAGAAAGTTTTGAAACAGAAAAAAATTGACATAATCCGCGCCGCCGAGAGAAGATTTAATAAATTCGGTTTGAAGAAAACTTCGCTCGAAGAAATTGCGCGCGACCTTAGAATGGGAAAAGCTACGCTCTACCATTATTTTATCTCGAAGGAAGAGCTTTACTTTGAGGTGCTTGCTCATCAAAAGAAAGAGATGCTTGCGGAGATTGAATCACTTTTCAATAATGAAACGATTGCCCCCTCCGAAAAACTTGAGCAGTATCTTCATTCCAAACTTAACATCCGCGAAAAATATCCTCTTATACAAGTTCTTCTTAATTTGATCATTACCGAAGAGTTGCCGGACGAAACATCAAAAAAAGTTTATAAAAATTTATTATTGGATGAAGAAAAGTTAATCGGTTTGCTTTTGAATTCTCTCGCCGGTGAGAGTACGATTATCGGCGACAAAGAACTCGCATTCTTTTTAGTGAGCGGAAGTTATCTTTTGCGAAGCGTTTTCATTTCAAAGTTCGGTGAAGAAAATCAATCGATGAATGATGGCTTCAACAAAAAAATTTCGAAAAGCTTTGTTGAGTTTGTTTTTAATTCCATCGGATTTAAAGAGTCTCCGAAAATTTCGGATTCTTAAAAATTATTCCAACTCGCCGTTATCGTCTTCTATTTCGCGCGAGAAAAATTTTTCGTAATTATGTTTTATCAACTGCGCTTCGACAATAAAATAAACGTCCTCGGCAATATTCGTTGCATGATCTCCCATTCGTTCCAGCTGCCTCGACATTACTAAAAACGCCACTCCGATCTCAATATTCTCTTTATCTTCTTTCATAATGTTAATCATGATTGAATGATTTTCGCGATTCAGTCTGTCGAGTTCATCATCATTCTTAATAACTTCTTCGGCAAGTTTGGCATTTTGCCCGATGAAAGAATCAATCGCCGATTTAATCATTTCTTTAACTACAATCGTCATCGCGGAAAATTTCGTTCTGTCATAGAAAGACGGTTTCCTTTTGTGTAGCAAAAAATTTTCGCAGATGTTCACGGCTATATCGCCGATTCTTTCAAGATTATTATTTATCGTCAGCGATGACATTATAAGGCGCAAATCGGATGCAACAGGCTGGTTGAGCGCGAATATTTTTTGACAGATCTTCTCAATCTTCAAATCGTATTTATCAACTTTTTTATCCCGTTCAATAACCTGTTGAGCAAGCGCAACATCTTCTTTCTCAACCGCGCGGATTGCCATATCTACTTGTTCATCAACGAGACTGCACATCTTTATCACTCTCGTTTTTAATTTATCTAATTGTTGATCGAAATGCCTTTCCATTTATCTCTCCTTTTTATTAACCGAATCTTCCGGTTACGTAATCCTCTGTTTGCTTCTTCGAAGGACTTGTAAAAATTTTGTTTGTTTTATCGTACTCGATAAGTTCGCCCAAATAAAAGAACGCAGTGTAATCGCTCACCCTTGCCGCTTGTTGCATGTTGTGCGTTACAATCACGATGGTATAATTTTTCTTCAATTCAAAAATCAGTTCTTCAATTTTTGCGGTAGAGATGGGATCGAGTGCGCTGGCGGGTTCGTCCATCAATAAAATATCAGGTTCAACTGCTAACGCGCGGGCGATGCACAAACGCTGCTGCTGTCCGCCGGATAAACTGAGTGCGGGTTCGTGCAATCTATCTTTCACTTCATTCCAAATAGCAGATTGAATACAAGTGCGTTCAACAATTTCTTCGAGGAGTTTTTTATCTTTTACACCGTTCAGGCGGGGACCGAAAACCACGTTCTCAAAAATTGTTTTTGGGAAAAGATTTGACTTTTGAAAAACCATTCCAACACGTTTTCTTAAATTGACAACATCAATGGCAGTATCGTAAATATTGACTCCATCGATGATTACTGAACCGGTAATTTTCACGTTTTCAATCAGATCATTCATTCTGTTTAGCACACGCAAGAAAGTTGATTTTCCACATCCCGATGGACCGATGAATGCAGTTACGTTCTGAGGCGCAATGTTTAGCGAAATATTTTTCAATGCTTGCTTTTCGCCATAGAACAAACTTAAATCGGTTACACTAATTTTTGTTTCTTTCATAGCTGGGTTTAAATCTTTCCTAATTTTTTTCTGAACTTATATCTGAAAATAATTGCAGTGATATTCAAGAGTAACGTTAATACAATCAACACTAATGTTGAACCGTATTGAAGAGGCAATGTTAATGTGGGATTGCTCGATTGTGTCGAGAGTATAAAAATATGATAAGCGAGATACATAAACTGTTCGGTCGGGTTTATCATCGGGATGCAGTAACCGGCGATGCAAAGATCGACAACAGGAAGATTCGGAAGAAAGAATGCGCATCCGAGAAAAAGTATCGGCGCAGTTTCCCCAACTCCGCGGCTAATTGCCAAAATTGTTCCCGTTAAAATTCCAGGGCGCGCTTGCGGAAGTACAACCGAACGAATCGTTTGCCATTTTGTTGCCCCCATTCCGTAAGATGCATCTCTGTGAGATTTTGGAACCGCGTTTAACGACTCCAATGTTGATACAATCACAATCGGCAAAACCAACACCGATAAAGTTGCAGAAGCCCAAAGTAATGCCGGTTGCCCGAATAGCAGTCCCGTACTTAAAATTTCATCGAGGTTTCCGCCGACAAAGAGAACAAAAAATCCTAAACCGAAAAGCCCGAATACTATTGAAGGAACGCCGGCAAGATTATTAATTGAAGTCCGAATTATTCGGCTAAAAATATTATCCGATGCGTACTCGCTCAAATAAATTGCGGAACAAACTCCAACCGGCACAGCAAACAAAACCATAATCACCGTAACTGCAACAGTTCCAAATATAGCGGGACCGATTCCTCCTTCGGTCATATTATTTTTTGGAGAATCGAAAAGAAACTCGAGTGATAATACTTCGCTTCCCTGTGTAAAAATATGTCCGAGCAGAAGCGCAAGTATTAACACCAGTATTCCGAAAATCAATTTTGTAAAATTGATAAATATCGTTCCGGTTAAATCATTTCTTTTCTTTCCGAAGTCAATCATCAGTAACGATTTTTCTTTCTCATTTTATTAACAATTAACTCCGCAGTCAGGTTTAGAATAAATGTTATCACAAACAAAACCACACCGATAAAAAAAAGAGCGTAATAATGATTCGAACCTTGAGCGACTTCCCCCATTTCAGCCGCAATTGTTGCGGTCATCGTGCGTATGCTCATGAATAAATTTCCCGTAATATTAGCCGCATTTCCCGAAGCCATAAGCACAATCATTGTTTCGCCGATAGCGCGACCAAAACCAAGAAGCACACTCGCGGATACTCCGCTGACTGCCGCGGGTAAAATTACTTTCCTAATTGTTTGCCATTTCGTTGCGCCCAATCCGTACGCCGCTTGACGCAGTTCATCGGGAATTGAATGAAGCGCGTCTTCGGTTAATGATGCAATGACAGGAATGATGACGAGCGATAATCCGAGTGCGGCGACAAATGCATTCAACCTATTTGAAGGATGAAAAAAATCATTCACCAATGAAGCACCGATAACGAGCATTATGAATCCGAGAACTACCGTTGGAATTGCCGCGAATAATTCTATTACAGGTTTCAAAAATTCTTTGAACTTCGGATGAGCAATTTCCGAAAGATATATGCCTGCAAAAACGCCGAAGAAAGTTGAAATTAAAGTTGCCGGAATTGATGCGAGCAACGTACCAAGTATCAAAGGGATTAAAGAGTATCGCGCGTTATCCGAGGTTGGATACCATTCCTTCACTGTAATCATTTCTCCCTGCGGTGTAAGTTTTTCGGAAGAGATAAATTCCCCCGGACTGATCGAATCGAACGCATGAATTCCTTCTTTAAAAAGAAAAATAAAAATTAAAAGAATGAACAGCAGTGCGGTTATTCCGTTAATAAGAAAGAATCCCTTTATCAGAGATTCTTTTATCCTAATTTTTTTTGAAATCCTTTTTGCGTAAGGAGAATTATTTTGAGCGTTCAATTAATCCCGAATTTATTTTTTGGGTAACGGAATATACTCCATTGTTTCCACAACTTTCTGTCCTTCTTCGGAAAGAACAAAAGAGATAAAATCCTTTACCGCTTGCGAGGAATTTGCAGACATGAACATGAATAATTCTCTCGAGATAGAATAAGTTCCATCCCAAATACTTTCGTAATTAACTTTCTTATTTTCTGCGGGACGAATAGCAGGAGAATCATTATCTTTTTTAATCTTCAAAATTTTTACATCATCGCGATGAGCAAAGTATCCGACGCCGCCGTAAGCAATTCCTTTTTTATCCTTCGCAACAGCTTCAGCCAAAGCCGCAGTACCTTGAAGCACCTGTGTTGATGCGGCATAATCGTATGTATTTCCGTTCGGGTCTTTTCCGAGAACATGTTCTTTAAAGAACTCATAAGTTCCGCTGCTGTTTTCTCTGCCGTACAAAGTTATCACTGTATTTGCACCTTTAATCTGATTGAAATTCTTTGCTTCTCCCGTAAAAATTTTCCTTGCATCTTCAATTGTGATGCTGTCAATCGGATTTGAAGGATGAACGATGATAGCTAATCCATCAAGGGCAACGGCGACTTCTTCAAGATTAATTTTCTTGCTCGCAAAAAGTTCTTTTTCTTTTTCTTTAAGTTCTCTGCTTGAGCAAGCGATGTTGGTAGTGCCGTTTGCAAGAGCCGCAACACCGGTTCCAGATCCGCCACCGGTTACTTGAATTGATACTGTTGGATTTTTCTGCATATAAATTTCAGCCCACCTCTGCGCGAGGTTCACCATTGTATCGGAACCTTTAATCGAGAATACGATTTTTTCCGCTTCATCTTTCTTTTTGCATGCAATAAAAATCATGCTGAAGAGGAGTAAAATTCCAATGCTTAAAATTGATTTTTTCATTTCTGTTTCTTTTCTGTTAAATATTTTCTATTTCCGTTTGCAAAGTTACGATGATTAAAAGTCAAGAAATTTTTATCTGTGTTAATTAAATGTTAAGTTTTATTTCTCCGCGGCAGACTTAGTAGCTTTCAATTATAATTATGGTCAATTCTGGCAAAATATTTTTTTATATCTCTGCATACCCTTGTCAACTTTGGCTAAAACAATTAATTGTAAAATGTTCAACTTTTTTGCAGAACCGTTCCGATGGTTTTGGCGCAAGAAATTACAGAAGATATGCAACGTTAATTGTGTCATCCCTACGGGATTTAGAGTTACATTCGCAATATTTTGTTACCAACATATTTTCCCTAACGGGAAAAATATTTTTATTATTGAAATCCCGAAAGCTTTCGGGATGAGATATTGGAAAAACGAAATAACGAAACCGAAATTAAATCCCCGAATGCTTTCGGGGATGAAATATTTTTTCTTGTGTTTGAATGTTCTTGTTGCTCAAGTTGGGACTGCAACTTTGTGAATGTTTAACTTCGGTTCTGGTTTGTCCGTGTTAGGTTTTTTAATTTCGAAAACAAGTTTTTTTTCGGGAAGAAAAACCGATTTGCATTATATTTTTTTGGAACTTGACGTAAAGTCTCATTAACTTTCGAACCGAATTTATACATAAACAAACTAATAATGACATGGAAGAATTTAAACAAAATTGGCTGCCTCTAATCTATCTGTACGGAGTCGGCGGGATAATTTTTCTGTCGGGATTGTATATCATCCTCAAAGGAAAAGCACTTGACATAACCAAAAAACGAGGTAAGTTGTGGCTTAAAATATTAATCGGCGGTTTTCTTTACTTCTTTTTTATTCACTTTTTTTTAACACTATCGGCATTATCATAAATGGAAAATTATCACAATATAGGAACGTCAACCGACTGGATAATCATGGTTGCATATTTTGCAATAGTAATGTTATTCGGAAGTTATTTTGCGAGATACAATCGAAACACACAGGACTTTTTCTTCGGCGGAAGAAGATTTTCCTGGTGGCTGATTGCAATGTCTATCGTTGCAACCGGAGTCGGAAGTCATAGTTTCATTAAATATTCCGCAAAAGCTTTCGAGCATGGTTTCTCCTCATCGATGACATACATGAATGATTGGTTTTTCCTTCCGTTGTTTTTGTTCGGATGGTTGCCGATAATTGTGTACACAAAAATCCGTTCCATTCCCGAATATTTTGAAAAACGGTTTAGCCCTCTAACAAGATCTATCGCAACAGTTTTTCTTCTAATTTATATGATTGGATATATCGCAATCGGATTTCTGACTCTCGGAATTGCGGCGTTGCCGCTTCTTCCGGAATCGTTCACACTTTTAGGTATGAACATTGAAGTAACATTGATGGGAGTTGTAATCGTTATCGCAATCATTACAGGTTTCTACATTACATTCGGCGGACAAACTGCCGTAATCTTTACTGATTTGCTGCAAGGTTTCATTTTAATTTTTGCAGGAATACTTCTCTTCTTCCTTGGAGTAGATTACATCGGCGGATGGGGATTATTTTGGAATTATCTTCCGGCAGAATGGAAACTTCCGCTCGCGCATTTTAACCGTCCTTCAAGTTTTAATTTCGTCGGGATTTTTTGGCAGGATGGAATTGCCGGTTCGATCGGATTTTTATTTATGAATATGGGACTCGTCATGAGGTTCATGGCTACGAAGAGTGTTGATGAAGGGAGGAAAGCCGCTGTGTTCAATGTCCTATTCATGCTTCCCGTCTCAGCAGTTGTTGTTGCAAATGCAGGATGGATTGGCAAAGTAGTTTCTCTTACCAACCCCGAAGTTGTAAGCCCGAATACAGATCCCGATCAAATATTTGTGGTTGTTGCGAATCTTGTTTCTCAACCGGGCGTATTCGGATTTATTATGGCGGCACTCACTGCGGCTTTGATGTCGACTGTTGATACTTTGATAAACGCGACTGCGGCAATTTATATCAATGATATTCACAGACCGGTAAAGAAATTTTTGAAATCGAAAATCAGAAGCGCAAAAGAAGAAGACAAAGAAGAACTTTTCAGCGCGCAGATTTCATCTGTAGTTATTACTGCACTTGGTGTTACGGGCGTTTTGTTGTTTAAAGATTTTCCGACGGTTTATGAAGCGCATGGATTTTTCCATTCGACTTTAACTCCTCCTTTGGTTACTGCAATTTTCCTCGGAGTATTTTGGAAGAAATTCACACCCGCCGCAGTTATAACAACTTTTATTGCCGGAGTTGCGTTGATGATTCTCGGCGGAAATTATCCCGGAATATTTATTTCCCCGTTTGATCACGGCACGCCGATGGATCCAAGGCATCCATACACTTACATCCGCGCACTTTATAATTTAATCGTCTGCACCGGTGTCGGTTTAATTTCTGCGTGGACGTATAAACATCAATTCAATTATTCCGAAAAGCTAAAGAAGAACGGCGGTGCAAAAAATTTGATGGCACTGTACATCGTCGTCGGCTCGGCAATGTTTGTAATGATGATGTTAAATATCGGAAATCCATACATGCTTTTATTTTTTGGAATTTGTTTGATTCCTCTGATCTCAATTCCGGCGACTTATTTTACAAAGTATGATGCTGTCGCTCAAACAGACGGACTGACTGCATGGTCGGTGCAACGCGCAATGGAATTATTCAAAGGGGGAAAAGTGAATGATGCGGAAGGTGAAGTAATTAAAGTGAACTGGAAAATTAAATCCGGTGAGGATAACACAATCAATTTTTCGGTAGAAGATATGAGCCGGATGAAAGCAAATGAAGGCGATCTCGTTTATATCTCCGATGCAAGAAAATATATGGGAGGATTGAAATCTATTCACTCAGTTTATGGAAAACCTCACAGCGACGTTGGGATTGTGTACATTAACGAAGAACAAAAACTTAGCGGACAATTTGTCGAAGACAAAATTTTAACCGCTGAAAAAGAGATGTAATTTTTAAAAAGAGTTTGGAGAACTAAAATGACTTTTCAACATACATGGCTTCCGTTTATTTATTTGTACGGCGTTGGCGGATTAATATTTGCTTTCGGCATGACATTAATTTATAAAATGAAGACCATCGATTTGCAAAAGAAGCGCGACAGATATTGGAACAAAATTATGTACGCAGGATTATTCTACTTCATGATTATCCACGCGGTGATGATAATGCTGGCGGGGAAATGAGAAGGAGATAAAGAGTAAGAGTAAGGGTAAGGGTAAGGGTAAGGGTAAGAAGAAGAGAATGGTGAATTGTCCAAAGGACTCTCCCAAAGGGACTCCTTCGGAGCTTTGAAGTGAATTGGAAAAATAATTGTGTTTGTGCTGCTTAGTGCCTTTGTGCCGTTGTGGCTTTTCTTTAAGGAATTAAAAATTACAAATTAAAAATGAATAGTCTTGAATGGAGAATTGAGAATTGAAAAATCGAAAATAAGAAATTCCTCCGCGTACCTCTGAGTTCTCAGTGGTGAAAAAGGAAATCTTAATTGAGACAGAGGAGAAAGATTAAGGAGAAGAACTTGGAATTGAGGGGAACCGATGTGTGTGGTAAAGAGGAGAAGTGAGACTTAGATCCGTGTTTTTAAGTGCTACGTGTGTCTCTTTGGTTTTATTTTTTGCTTTAACAGTGAGGCATCATGTTCACTGAATTGCACTAAGGATTAACAGTAGAAGAAAAAAAATTAAGATTTAAAAATTATTTCCAACTGAAGTTTCAGATCGGTTAATATTTTTGAAACTACGAATCCTTTAGCTTTTGCTTTTGAGATAAGAATAAATTTTTGAGATTGGTTTTCATAAATCTCAAAAGATTTTTCTTCAGGGTCAAGCACCCAAAATTCCTTAACTCCTTGCTCTTCATAAGTGTTTTTCTTGTGGACAAGATCGTGATACGCTGAGGAGGGAGAAAGAATTTCAACAACGATATCAGGCACTCCCTTTATATTTTCTTTAATGATATCACTGTTTTCATTTGATACGAAAATCAAATCGGGTTGATAAACTTCTTCTTCCGATAAATAAACATCCATCGGAGAAAGAATAACCGTCCCGATATTTTTAAGCTTCAGCGACTCTTTTATTAGAAAGTATAATTCCCCCAAAATTTTTTGGTGGATGAAGTTGTGAGGCGGCGTCATTACAATTTCCCCGTTTATAAACTGACAGCGAGTTCCTTCCGCAAGATTTTCAAATGCCGCAAAAGAAGTTTTTAAATTAATTTCCGTCGTCATAGTTTTCTCAAAAGTACAATCGATAATAACGATAGAATTGAAAAGTTGCAAAATGTGAGAGTGTTAAATTTGTTAAATCAAATTCAATTAATATTTCACTAATGTTCCTGATGCGGCAATTCGAAGGATGGCATTGCCAAGCTGACGGATGGAAGTAATTTTTATGAATTGGCTTTAGCCGCATTTATTCATGGTGGATGACGCGAAATGTTGACGGCTGAACCCATCGCTTGCGGCGGTTTCGAGTATCCTCAACCACCGCTGCAACTTAAAAATATTCATGACCAAAATATTCTACGCTGGCAGAGGCTCTCGAAGCCAACGATGCAACGAGCAAGTCAACGACATTTGCTTTCCGATAGAATCTCTTTTGAAGAAGCGAACTGCAATAACTTTGCGCAATTATTATTTCATATTTCCGATCGATTTTTCGAACGGCTAAAAATAAAAGAAAGTAACCGGCTTCAGCCGCATCGCTACCATGGATGAAACTCTCATCCCTCGCTGTGGTTTCCTCGAAGACTCGTTCCGAAAGAAAAACCGCAACCACCGCTGCAACTAAAATTAACAGTGAAAACTCTATGCAAGTTGGACGCTGCGTTCGAAGCCGACAACGCAACGAGTAAAAACAAAGTTTCTCTAAAAGCAAAAAAAATGGAGACGGCGCACATCAAAGAAATTTGCGCCGTCTCCCAAAACGAAACTTAGCTGAAAAAGTTTTTTATTCCTTTTTCGATATTTATCGCTATTTCATTAAAATCATTTTACGGGACTGAACAAAATCACCGGCTTGAATTTGGTAATAATAAATTCCGCTCGAGACTGATTGACCATACTCATTTCTTCCATTCCATGTAGCAGAATAGAAACCAGCATCCTTCTCCTCATTAATAAGAGTTTGCACTACTTCGCCAAGAGAATTGTAAACTGCAATCCGTACATTACTATTGACTGGAATTTGATACTCGAATGATGTTGTCGGATTGAAAGGATTGGGAAAGTTTTGCAGTAATTCATACGAATCGGCTATGCCGCCAACGAAAACTTCGAGATTTGCTATTTCTTTAGATGTGCCGTCGTAGTCATGCTGCATAACTTTGTAATAATGTTTTCCGGAAGGAACATTTGCTTCCGAGAAAGAATAAGATTTCTCTTCTGTGGAAGTACCGTTTCCCGAGATAAAACTTACAAAATTTTCATCTCTAAAAATTGAAAAGCCTTTGTTGTTTGTCTCGGTGGCTGTTCTCCAGGCAATGTTTACAGTATTTGAAACACTTGATATATTGATTTCGTTAAGTTCGACAGGGATTGTGTATAAAGCATAAATTTCGCTTTCACTAAGTGCACGATTGTAGATTCGAAGTTCATCAATTGCTCCATACCCATAAGCTAGACCTCCCCATTGCATCGACCAACCTATATGTTTCATGGGCTGATCTCTAATTACTTTTTGATTCAAACTACCAATATGAATCCCATCTAGATAGATCTTAGTTTTATTTCCTATAAATAAATTAGATGAAACAATAGCTATAAAATGATATTGACCGGGAGAAATAGTTTTCCAAACTATCGAAGGATTATTAAAAAATGGATATATTACTTCAGTAACCTTAATAGAGTTTCTATTGCTCTCTATAAGAAAGTATTTTGGAGATCCGAAATCAGTAGTATCGGTTTGCATAGTAAAAAGATAAGTATAAACCGAATCGTTCATTACTTTGAACCAAGCACAAATTGTCTTATCAACAAGCGTATCTCCTACCGAAAATGAGGGCAATTTTATTCTATCATCATTTCCATCAAAAGAATAAGCTCCGTTTGAGTTACCAAATCTATCTTGAACAAGCGCGGGGTTCCCTTGCACGACACCATGTCTGTTATTTCCGCTTTCATCATTAGCATTTCCGTTAAATGGATAATAGGCAATTAATCCTTGTTGTAGATTTTGTGAAAACAATTGAAATATTACAAAAACTAAAATTATTAAAACCTTTTTCATAGTAAATCCTTAAATAAGTTAGAAAAGAATATTTACAACTATTATTCGTGCCGCTCTGTCCTTCTCGCAGAAAATATTTTTCCCAATTCGAAAAAAAATCTTAGTTCGGATTGGCTGTAGGTAAACTGCCCTTGCTTATTTATAAGATTGGAAGATCACCACAACTTTAATCCGTTCAGCGTGGATTTTAGATACTCATGATTCGGTAAAAAATCTAACTCCCCGCTTTTATAGAGAAACTCTGCCCAGTATTCGTAGCCGGTGCTCGTCGATACGCTTTGCGGTTTCAAACTAAAATCAAAATGAATGTAATATGTGGGCGACTGAATGTATCGATGACTCAAGTGTAAATCCTCAACCGATATCCTGATAGTTTGTCGCACAGTATCTAAAGATTCCAAATTACAGCTGGTTAAAACGCCCGCATGCTCAAGTTTTTTACCGACAATAGTTCGCGGAATTGTCAAATAAATTTTTTCTTCGCCGTCTATCGAATTTTCGAGTTTATGCCGCTCGTCGTGAGGGGAATAACCGCGTATTTTTTTTGGATCTAAAACCATCACTACGCCTGAATATAGCGAGTTATTCATGCCGGTGATTAGAAATTCTTTTTTTCCATCGCCGTCCAGATCTAAAATTGCAAACTGTCCAAAATTTCCATCGTGCACATAATAGCTAATTGTTTTTCCGGTGCGCGCATCAACTTTAGTTAATATCGAGGGGTAATATCCTGATAAGCGCGAGAAAATATAAGCCTCCGCTCCGGGTTCTCCGTCGAGTTCATCTACTATTACGTCGCTCGCGGCTAAAGCTGTTACCGGCACGGGATCATTCGGGAAATTCAACTTTAATGTCATTTCCTTTTTCCATAAAGTATTCTTCCCATCGTAACTTTGGCAATAAACTACGGAGGGATTTCCATCGGTATGCTTATCGATCCAATAAACTTCATTCAATCCGTCATTATCCAAATCAAAAAATGCGACAGGCTTTTCCGTGGAGCTAAAGATTTTTTCAGGGCTGCGACCGTAATCTTTATAAAAAAGATTCTGCCCGTTGTTGTTTTTGATAATTAAAAAGTTTCCCGCAAACTCAAAGTCGGTCGGATTTTTGTCAATTGGACCGTAAAGCATTTTTCCAATAACGATTAGTAAAAATAAAAATAGCGCCGCGGCAATCGGTCTTCTTTTTTTCCAGATTTTATTTATCAAGTATGAAGACGCCGGAACAAATGTTTGTTGAACGAGCCTTCTATCAACAAGCAGATCATGAATAGATTCTACAGCGACTATTTTAAATTCTTTTTTTATGGCTGCGGAAGTCTGTATTTGATTCAACCATTCTTTAGCTGCGGATTCATTTTCTTTTGATAGTATTATGATATTGATGTTTGAATAAAAGCAAGCCTCGATTTTTAGTTTTAAAGTATTTTCACTCACAGGCAATAGACGTCCTTCGCCGTCAACGCTCGCTGAAACCGCGACATTGTAGTTCAAAGCGAATAAAGCGCGCAGCTCAAAAAGTTTCATCAGCTCAAAAATTATTTGCAGCGTAAGTCCGCATAGAAATGACAATCCTGAAACGACAGAATTATTTTCAAAACGGATTTTTACTTTGAGTTGTCTTCGAATTTGAACTTTAAATAATTTTTCAAACGAATTCTTAGCCGCAATAACAGCAGCGCGGATTTCTTTTAACAAATCGTCATTGAAGTGTTGATGAAATTCAATTTTGTCTTCGCCGGAGGAAGAATCAACAAACGAAATTTCAACAAATAATTTGGAGACAGTCGCGAAGCGCGATTTAATGTTCGCGAGCAGTTTTTCGCTGACAACCAAAGGGATATTTACAAATGAAGAAGATGAAAATATTTTTTGCTTTCTCCGGGCAACGTCGGAAAACTCCGAATCGGCGCCGGCAATTTGGCTGAGGATGATATTTTTCTGTCCGGCGAGATGCTGTTTTGCCGCGTTAATATTTTCTTCATTCGCGCTAAAGTAGAAAATGTGAAGCGCAGAAATTTGCGATTCAAGCTTATCGATAAAATTTATCGGAGTAAAAATAAATTGCGTGTTTCGGATGGTTGTGAGGAAAGCGGGAAGAATTTCGGAGTATGCTTTTAGAAACGTTTGATTTTCCTGTTGCAGCAGCAGATCAATGAAGGCTGAAGTTTTTTCAATCTTTAGCCGCGAAGATGAAATTAGCGGAAGAATTTTTTTTAACGTTTGAAATTCTTGCTCGATTTTGAAAATATCCGTCATGCCGCTAACTTATTTATTTCACAATTACTGCAACTATCTTTTAAATTTCACGCCGCAAATTCAAACATAAATTTTAATTTCTTTTACCGCATCCGGATTTTCAATGGCAAATAAATTATTGCTGATTGAAACCAGCGCGGCGTAATTCGTTTTGTAAACCGCCGCCGCGTGTTTGAGATGCGCATCAGAAATTATGCGACACTGCGCGCGTCCGACTTCTGTATTTTCAAAATGGAGTTTGAAATTGCCGGCGATGTAATCCATCTTTGTTTGAATTTTCTCCGCGAAAATAAATTCGGCGTCAGGATTAAAAATCAGCAAAGATGCTTTTTCCCAATTCATTTTTTCACGCGGAGTAAAATCAATTTCTCCGGCATCATTTGTTACTTTTCTATAAATATTTTCCGTATCGGTAAAACCGACGAGACAAAATTTCGAAGAAATATTTCCATCAGACAACAGATAGCAGTTAGCGGTGGAATTTTCAAAATCAACATTCACGCGCATCAACAACTTATCCTCCTTCGATGCGAAAGTATAAGTTTTACTTCTCAGCTTTGTTTCAATTTCGTCTGTTTCCGCCGAGAGCAGAAAGACATTACCGCCGAGAATATTTTCGTCAATCGGCGATGTGAACGGCTGAAGCTTAATTATTTTTTGCGTTTGCATTAATTGTTTTACAAGTTCGTCTATTCTGTGAAACACCGGCTGCGCAAGTTTTTCATCGGCGGTTTTGTAAAACTCCATCAGTCTAACATAAACTTGATTACAAATCGCGCAATCATTTAGATGTCGATTGTTAATCGTTCTCGAATTGACGCTCAAATTATCGAGAACAATCTTTTCAATTTCAAATTCTGTTAAATGTTCGTTGTTCAAATTAATATTTCCTTTAGACATTATTCGTTACGCGGCGCGGCGCTTGCAGAAAATCAGAATTCTTTTTGCACCAACTTAATAAATTCGTTTCGGCTCACTTTTGCAAAATATTCGAATTTTGTTCTGTGTTTAGATTGATATTCTTCCTGCGTGAGTTCGGGAATGTGCCGCAGCAAAAAATCGTAAAAACATTTTCCATCGCAATCTTCTCGAATAAATTCGGAGGACAAAATTTCCATGACCGCTCGTTGATAGCAGTCCAGGATTTGCGGCTCAAGTTTCCCGCTAGCAAGATATTTGATTCCAATTTTCTTTTTTACTTTGGATTGAATTTGCAGAAGTATGTCCTTTAATTCATACTCGCTCAATTCATTATCTATTTGCGCTTCAGGAAGCCCTAAATTTTTTTGAGATAAATATTCCCGCAAAAGATAAGCGAGATCAAGCAGCGGATATTCTTTTCGAAAACCTTTTTGCCCGCCGAATAATTCCGCGACTGATTTCAGAAACGAATTGAAAACATTATAGTTTGAAACATTTCCATTTAATTTTGCGATGAGAAGCTCGTACGGAATCAGCGGCAGATGATTATTCTTCTCATTCGCGTCAAAGCAGACGTACGTTTCATTCCAAACGCGTTTGAGGGAGAATGATTGATTGTTTTTCGCCGCTTCTTTTAAATTGCGAATTATTTTTGCAAGCCCCGGATCATGCGCGCGGCTTATTCTGAAAATATAATGATTGACCGAACTAAATATTAATCGGCGAAATACCGAGATACACTGCTCCTCATCGAATAGATCATCCCCCAACAATCGTTCAAAATTTTTCTTTATCTCCGTTAAATTATTTTTATCCGAAGTTTTGAACAATTCTGCGATAGCATCATAAGCAAATTCATCAACGGAAACTCCAAACTTTCTCACATCGAATTTTTGCAGTTTAATTTTTGTCTGAACGTAAGCCGCCGCAAATTTATGACTAATGTCAACCAACAAGCGAACATCGGCGTAGAGCGCATCGCCATTGACAAATGTCGATAGCAGCTTTTTCAGATTGATGTTATTTAAAAATGATTTTTGCATTTCACAAAAAAGTTAATAAAATTATTACTGTTTAAATTTCGTTATTTATCGCGTTTAACAACGCTCGCTTTGAAGCGAAACGATTTTCGCGGTTTCCGGCAAATGCGCTACAGCCGACTGAAATATTTCGAGTTGAAAATTCCAAAACCAGCCGGCTCATTTTCCGAAAAATGAAATCTTATTTCACCATCGCCATCTTCATTCGTCGCGTGAATGACGAAGCGCGCAATTCATAAATATAAATTCCGGCAGGCAGCTCATTTGCGTTAAACTCGACCTCATAAACTCCCGGCGTTTTTTCTTCATTTACTAGAACCGCAACTTCTTTACCGAGAATGTCGAAAATTTTTAAAGTTACCGGTAGAGACGTTGCGCGCAACGTCTCTACGCCGGGTATTGTAAATTTTATTTTTGTAGATGGATTAAACGGATTGGGAAAGTTTTGACCGAGTTCAAAATTGAGGTTATTAACTTCAACTAAAATCTCATTCGAGAATGAAATGGAACCGTCGTAATCGAGTTGCTTAAGTCTGTAATAATATTTACCGGTAAAAACATTTTGATCTTTGAAAGAATAATCAGACCGCACAGTCTTTGTGCCGTTTCCATTAATAAAACCTATTGTTATAAAATTTTTATCGTCGCCTAAAACTGTCCGCTGAATTTCGAATCCTTTGTTGTTGGTTTCTGTTGCCGTCGTCCAATAAAGATGAACATCAGAGCCGAGATTATAACTATAGAAAGAAACGAGTTCCACCGGCACTTCGTAATCGACGACAAACTTATAAAATCCATTCGGCGCCGGGAGCGGTTTTGAAACTGTTCTTCCATTCGATGATGCAGAAATGTAATAATATATTTTCGTTCCAAGCGGATGAATTGGAATGTAGCTCTCATACAAATTTTGATTCACGAGATTCATCGGAACTTCATTCCATGCGAGTGTTGTATCTGTTGTCCAAAAAATTTTTGCAGATGAAATCGAATGTCGTGATTTAATTATCGCATCAATTTTGTAACCGCTCTCGGTTGGAATTAATGTTCGAATGTGTTTGTGATTAATTAATATCGGATCGAACACGCCAACTTCTTTCGTGATGCAGTGAATCGCACCACTCGCCGGAATTATCTGATTGCAATCGATACCAATTACATTATAACCGGGCAAAGCTTCGCGATAGATTCGCAGTGCAGTTGTATCATATTGCAATTCATAAGTCGGAACGATTACTGTCTTGTTGACAAAAACAGAATTTGTAAAAGTTCTATAATAGCCGCTTTGATTCGGATATCTTCCGTATTGATCGGGTGGCATTGGAATTCTTACAATCTTAAACGGTCTTCCGAAAGCAGTGTTAAAATTTGAAAGAACATATTGAAGATTTGCTTCGATCTGCGGACCATCGGCAATACCCGATGGATACTGCCCGATGAGCAGTGTCTCTTCATCCAAAAGTTTCATGTGCATATCGATGTGATGAATGCCGTCGTACGGAAGGACAGTCATTTTAACATAGCGATTAATCCCCATAAATGAATTCATGATTGCATCAATTTGTTGTTCTGTCTTCGAAGAATTTTCCATCGTAATTAAATGCGAAGAAAAACCAGTTCCCATTCCGTCCGCCATAAAATTTCCGCCGGTGTGTGTTAGGTTGTAAGGCGATTGAGTTGTTTGGTAAATCGGTACGTTGATTTTTGTTGCGATGTATCCGGGAACATTATCATCATTCGGGCGCGGACGATTGTAAATCCAATCAACGATAAAAAGACTATCGACATCGTTAGTATAAACTGTCCATGGTCCATAATCTCTAACCCATACTGAGTTGAAAGGAGCGATAACAAATTCAATATTATAAAGAGGCACGCCTGCGCTTTGCAAAGAATTTTTTACAGTGTTCGAATCGGAACAAACAATAAAAACTTTTCCTTCTTCCTGCGCGGCATCTACAATCTGTCTGATTATTGTTGTGTATGAAGTCCATGTAACAACAGTTCCCTGAAGCTCTTCCCACTCAGCCATTGTACGCACGGGAGATGAAGGAGGAGTTGTAATCGCACGCGAATCAATCGGCGGTTGATAATGCTTCATCAATTCAATTTCTTCGGGCGTTAATCCTTTCGGAAGATCTTGAGAAAAATTATTTTGATGCAACAGCATCAAACAAAAAGCGAAAAGAAATATTTTATTCATGTTCAAACTCGATTATTAAAAACCTTTTTTTAACTTCTTCAAAATTTAAAAGAATTATGATTTAATCCCGTGATTAGCAACGGTTAAAATCTTTGCAGCAAATATAAGGATTTACCGTTACTTGTAATTTTTTTTCAAACGTTCAAGTTCATCGCGAATGTTTGCGGCTCGTTCGAACTCAAGATCTTTTGCGGCTTTGTACATTTCATCGGTGAGTTGCTGAATCAGTTCGCCGCGCTGATCGGAAGTCATATATTTGACAACCGGTTCGGCAACCATCGCAAAATTAGTTTCGCCGGAATATTCATCTCTCTTCTTTAATTCTGCAATAGAAGTTGAAGTAAGAATTTCCTCCACACTTTTATAAATTGTTTTGGGAATAATTCCGTTTTCTTCATTGTATTCAAGTTGAAGTTTTCTTCGCCGCTCGGTTTCATTAATGACTTTACTCATCGAATCGGTAATCTTATCGGCATACATAATCACCTTTCCATTCACATTTCTTGCGGTTCTGCCGGCGGTTTGCATGAGTGAGCGCGCGCTCCTCAAGAATCCTTCTTTATCCGCATCGATAATTGCAACGAGAGAAACCTCGGGAAGGTCAAGCCCTTCGCGTAAGAGATTTACACCGACCAAAACATCAAAATCGCCGAGTCGCAAGTCGCGCAAAATTTCAACACGCTCAAGCGCATCAATATCGCTATGAATGTACCGAACTTTAATTCCAATCTTGTCGAGATAGTCCGCTAAATCTTCCGCCATTTTTTTTGTAAGAGTTGTAACGAGAATTCTTTCTCCCAAATTTTTTCGGAGACGAATCTCGCCGATGAGATCATCAATTTGATTTTTGACGGGACGAACTTCAATCTCCGGATCGAGCAAACCTGTGGGACGAATAATTTGTTCGACAACAATTCCTTCACTCTTTTCCAATTCATAATCAGCCGGAGTTGCAGAAACAAAAATAACCTGCTTCAACATCGAATTGAATTCGTCGAAAGTCATCGGGCGATTATCGAGCGCGGAAGGAAGGCGAAATCCGTGTTCCACCAAAGTTTGCTTTCTCATTCTGTCGCCGTTGTACATTCCTCGTATCTGCGGAACGGTTACGTGCGATTCATCCACAACGAGTAAAAAATCTTTCGGTAAATAATCGAACAGACAATAAGGACGCGAGCCCGCCGCTCTTCCATCCATATGTCGCGAATAATTTTCGATGCCGGAACAGTAGCCGATTTCTTTAATCATCTCAATATCAAAACGTGTGCGTTGTTCAAGTCTTTGCGCTTCTAAAAATTTGTCAAGCGCGCGAAGTTCTTTTAATCTCACTTCAAGTTCTGCTTCAATGCTCAAAATTGCTTTCGAAGTTTTTTCTTTATTCGTTACAAAATATTTTGCGGGATAAATAGCCGCAGAATCTACTTCGCGAATTGTATCGCCGGTGATTGAATCGATGATCGAAAGTTTTTCAATTTCATCGCCGAAAAGTTCAACGCGAATTGCCTCTTCATATTGATATGCGGGAATAATTTCAATCACATCTCCTCTTGCGCGGAAAGTTCCGCGTGTGAAAGAAACATCATCGCGTGAGTAATAAATATCGATTAGATTTTTTAATAATTTTTTCTTCGGGAAGTCAGCACCATTTTTTAGGAAGATGATTTGCTGCGCATACTCATGGGGCGCACCGATACCATAAATACAGCTTACACTCGCAACGATGATAACATCGTTTCTTCCTTCAATTAATGAAGTAGTTGCTTTCAATCTCAGCCGGTCTATCTCTTCGTTGATGGAAAAATCTTTTTCGATATAAACATCGCTCGAAACAACATAAGCTTCAGGTTGATAATAATCGTAATAGCTGATAAAAAATTCTACTGCATTATTCGGGAAGAAAGATTTGAATTCGGAGTAAAGTTGAGCGGCGAGAGTTTTGTTGTGCGAGATTACAAGCGTTGGCTTATTTACGTTTTGAATAACATTCGAAACGGAAAAAGTTTTTCCGCTTCCCGTAACGCCGAGTAGAGTTTGAAATTTGTCGCCGCGTAGAATTCCTTCCGTTAATTCATCAATCGCCTTCGGCTGATCGCCCGATGGTTCATACGAAGAAACGAGTTGAAATTTTTTCATAAATTATTTTAGGATGATTTCGTGTGCGTGGAAATAATCTTTGTGAATATGTCCGCGCAAAGTAACAACACTATTGGTTTCCATCTTCGGCGGGAGTTCGAGTGGACCATGAATAAGAAAGACAACGCCATTTTTATCTTTGGCGTAAAAAATTGATTGCCCGCCAGCCGCATCTTCTTGAATACCTTTTTCTTTAACGAGTTCGACGCGAATATCTTTGCTTGCGTTGTTATTCGGATCAAAGTCGGAAAAAGCACCGAGCCCTTCGGTCTGCGAAAAATAAGTCAAGTAAATTAAAGTGATTAGCGCGATGAATAATATTGGTACGATTAATTTTTTCATGTATTTCCAAAATGTTTTTGCAAAATTACAATCTCAATCAAAGCAGTGAAATAGATAAAGGGATGGATTGAGATTTTAGGAAAATTTTTATTTAACTACTCTCAATTTAAAGAAGACTTCTTCGGGGGAGAAAATCCCCGCCAAAAATCTTTCATACATTACTGGCTCAATGTTCACAAGAAAGTCCATCCACTTTAACGCGGCGAAGTGAGAAGTGATAAATTTTTTTTCGATTATTTCAAATTGTGCTTTTCCCTCATAATTTGTGCGGTGATTCAATTTCCACTTTTCGTAAAATTTCAGTTTGCGGTTGCCGATGAATTCATAATTATCAAAAGTGCGGATTGAGAAAGGAATTTTATGGTCGGGTTCGCCAAAGTATTTCGTATTCAAAAAGAAAGGGGCATATACGATAATAACTCCATCCGGTTTTGCTATTCTGTAAAGTTCTGTAACGGTTTTGTGAAAACTATCGAGATGCTCGAGTACATGAGAGCAATAAATCTCATCAAAATAATTTTCTTCGAAGGGGTACGGAAAAGTGTTTATATCATGAATCTGATTTCCGCCGTAATCGACAATGTCAAGATTAATGTAACCGGGTTTTAAATCTTTACCGCAGCCAAGGTTTAGTTTCTTCATTCAATTCCAAAAGTTTGTAAAAATTATCAAATAAAAAAGTTCAAATCACTTAAAAATCTAAATGAAATTTACGTTTGAAGCGAGCGAATGACAAACATATTTAAAATAAAAATGGGCTGAACATTCAGCCCACTAAAGTTAATTTAATTTATTTTTACATTGCAACGACTGGAGTATTTATTCCTTTGAGTGCAACCAATTCAACATTTAGCTTGACGACTCCCTTTTCAACCATGCCGAGTTCTCTTGCTACGGCTCTGGAGACGTCGAGGTTTCTCTTTTCCCAATAAGGACCTCTATCATTAATCCTTACTATAACCGACTTACCGTTTTTCGGATTCGTCAATCGCAACAGGGTTCCAAATTTGAGCGATTTGTGCGCCGCTGTAAAGGCATCTTCATTAAAGAATTCGCCGTTCGCAGTCTGTCTTCCATGAAACCCGGGACCATACCAGGAAGCTAACATCGAGCCATCATCAATATAATCGATAATAGCCGCGTTTTTGTCATTGTTATCATTAACAATTGCCTGTTCTGTTAAAAATTCCGCTTCAAAAATTTCGACAATTTTAAGTTCCTTTGCCGAAAATCCTGCGAGAATTAAAACAAACGCAATTAAAAGCACTTTTGTTAATGTTTTCAAATTGACCTCTTGTTTGTGAACAAAATTTGAATTATACGCCACAAAGTTAGTGCTACACTTTGGAGGCGACAAGTTATCAAATCAATTTTGAGTAGCGATGATTTGTGTCAGGAATAGTCGACCGCATCGGATTTTTAGTCGGAACTCATACATAATCCCCACTCTTCGAAAACTTCTCTCAGCTATCTTAAAAAAAATTTCTCGAACTCAGGCACTTTTTTATTTTCGAGTTGTATAAGCCGAAAAAAACAGGTACAGAGATGAAACGCATCAAATATTTTTTAATGACGCTCCTTTTAGGAATCACAACTCTTTTCTTTCAGGGAAATACAAATCTGAATAAAGAAAAAGACCGTTTCCAAATTTACAACTACTCAATGTTCACTTCTGAAGAAGAGGCATTCGTCCAACTTTATGCAAATTCCAACTACTCTGATATTAAATTCAAGCTGTTCAAAATCTCCGACCCGATTCAGTTCATTAAAATAAAGAGGGAAAGACAGAACAACGGTATCTTTGACATCTGGGGAGAAAATTACTCGAACATCCTCAAAGTTTCTGAGATGGTGAAAGAATTTATCCATGCGGCAGGAACAAAAGGAGGATATTGGTATGATTCAAAAATAAATTTGGGCAAACTCGATGCGGGAATTTATCTTCTTCAATCGCAAAGAGGAAATCAAGTGGCATATTGCCCCGTTGTCGTTTCTAATTATATGATGGTGATGCGCGGTTATAAAAATAAATTACTCCTCTTCACCGCGGAGTCTAAATCGGGAAAGTTTCAGGAAAATTTGGAGTACAACATTTTCGTGAATGATTCTTCCATCGCAAAAAATTTAGCCGATAAAAACGGAATAGTTGAAATTCAAAACGAGAGTTTTATAAGTAACAGTAAATTATTCGTAACTGCGAAAGTCGGAGAAGAGTTAGTGTTCAGCGACCCTTATTATTTTTTTACCGATCCCGATAATAATTCGTTCATCGCGTACATTTATACGAATCAACCGGTTTATCGTCCGGGGCAGAAAGTTCATTTCAAATCTGTGCTTCGCGAACGAAAAAATAATTTTCTGACTACGATCGGGAACGAAAAAATCTCAGTTCAGATCAGATCGCCGAAGAATAAAGAAATTTTCAATTCGGAGATTTCAACAAACGATCTCGGAACACTTTTCAGTGATGTTGTTCTTGACGAAGACGCAGAAATCGGAACATATTCAATTCAAGTGAATCACAATGGACAAACTGCATACGGTTCGTTCGCTGTTGAAGAATATAAAAAGCCTGAGTTCAAAGTGTCGGTCGAGTTGAAGAAAAATCAATTTAAGTTTGATGAAATTATAACCGGCAAAGTTAGTGCTGATTACTTTTTCGGCTCACCTGTGCAGGACGCAAAGGTTGTTCTCAAAATTTTTAGAAAGCAATATTATCTGCCCTGGTGGTATTGGTCGGAATATGCATGGTTCTATAAAGATTATTATCCGTGGCACAATGAACAAGTATTCGTCGATGAGATTGAAGGAGAGATTGATGAAAACGGCGAATGGAATTTTTCGTACGATAATTCTTCTTCAACAAAAGATGATTACATTTATGAATTCATCGCGGAAGTAACCGATAACAGCCGCCGCACAATTAACGGAAGTAAATCAACTTTTGTAACCCGAAATAATTTTTCCGTTTCCATCAATACAAATAAATATTTTGTTCGCGTTAATGAAAATTTGCAAGTTACAGTGCGCTCATTCGATTTCGCCGCGAAAGGTGTTTCTACAAAATTGAAAATCAAAATTTCAAAAGAGGATGAAAATTATCGCGACAAATTTTTCTTCAACACACTTGTCGAAACCAATAAAGACGGCGTCTCGCTCATAGATTTTATTCCGAAGGAAACGGGATATTATAAAATCACCGCCGAAACTGCGGATAAATCGGAAGAGTTGTTGACGACAAAATATTTTTATGTGCATTCAAAAGATGATTTTGCTTGGTACGGTTACGGTGGAAGTTTTGAAATTATTCTCGATAAAGAATCTTATCAGAAAGGCGATACACTACGCGCCGTAATTTTCAATCCGAATAAAGGAGCGAGTATATTCGTCGCCGCCGAAACAAATGATCTGATAGAGAAAAAAGTTTTTGCATCTATTTCCGAACATGCGGAAATAAGTTTTGTCCTGGACGAAAGATTCAGTCCTGCATTTAATTTAACTGCGCTTGTCGTTGGTAATAAATCTCTTTACACACAAACAAAGTTAGTCGGCGTTCTCGATAAAAGTAGAACAATAAACATCACGCTCGAGCAATCGAAAAAATTTTATAAACCGGGGGATTCAATCAGTTATTTTATAAATGTAACCGATTGGAAAAATAATCCTGTGAAGAACGCAGAATTTTCCGCCGCACTCGTCGATGAAGCAATCTTTTCAATCAAAGAAGATGAAACAAAACCGATCGACCAATTTTTTAATGCGCCCACTCAGTTTTATGTACCGACAAGCAACTCGTTTCAGAGCGGTTATTTTTACACGACAAGCAGAGTGAAAACATACATCGACAAAACTTTGAATTTCATAAAACCGCTGAATGAAAATTCTTCATTCACCGGAATTTTGAAAACAAAGGATGAAGTGAGCTGGAGTAATTTTAAACTTCTGCTCATTTCGGAAAATACAATTTACACTACTGTAATTGACGAAACCGGTTTGTTCAACTTCAAACAGATTGCATCGGGCGACTATCAACTTTTTATCACCAACGGATATTATGTTTTTGATTTCATAAAAAATATCTCCGTTAAAATCGGGGAAAACAAAGTTGGCAAAATTTCTGTGGAGTTTGAAGATGAATCATTTTCACTCGATGAAGCCGACGCAACGCAAGATATGGCAGGTGCCGGAAATCAAGAACGCACTACGATTAGCAAAGCAGAAGCGGCACCGCCGGCTAATTATGTCCAACCCGAAGTACGGCAAAATTTTGTCGATGCCGCATTTTGGAATCCCGTTTTCAAAACTGACCGCGCTGGAAACGCCGTCATCAAAATTAAAGCACCGGACAACCTTACGAGCTGGAGACTTACGCTAAAAGGTTTGGCGGAGAACGATTTGTTTGGACAAAAAATTTCTTCAACCATTGTTCGGAAAGAATTATTGGTTCGAATCGAAAGCCCGAGATTTTTCAGACAGGGAGATGAAATTACTATTTCAACAATTGTTCACAGCTATTTGCCTACGACCCACAAAACTAAAATTAGTTTTGATGTAAAAAATCTTGAATTACTTTCTTCGCAATTAAATCAACCGGGTTTGAGTACGATTCTTCACTCATCTTCAAAAAAAATGTTTGAAGTTGAAATTGAAAGCAACAGCGAAATAAGAATTGATTGGAAAGTGAAAGTGAACAAACCAAACGGACAAGCTGAACTTTACTGCGAAGCATTAACGTCGCTTGAATCCGATGCAATGAAAATTTCAATTCCCGTTTTGCCGAAAGGAGTAAAAAATCTCGAATCCTTCACAACCGAATTAAGCGAAGAAAATCAGAGCGAAGAAATAATTTTTACGATTCCAAACGGTGTTGATTTGCGTTCGGCATTTTTGAATTTATCATTACAACCGACACTCGCCGCTTCAATTCTGCAATCGCTCGATGAGTTGATCGAATATCCATACGGCTGCGTTGAACAAACAATGAGTCGATTTTTGCCTGCGGTTATCGCTTCAAGTGCATTTAAAGATTTGAATTTAAATTTGAGCTCGAAAGCGATGAATGACTTGCCGAAGGTAATTGATGCGGGTTTGAAGCGCCTCTATTCTTTTCAACACAGCGACGGTGGATGGGGCTGGTGGAAAAATGACGAAACTAATCCGTACATGACTGCCTATGTTATCTTCGGACTGAAGCAGGCAATCAATGCCGGTTATGATATTAATTCATCGGCTTACGAGGAAGGTTTGCAAAGATTACAAATACTTCTTGATGAAAAAAAGAATCTTGATGAAACAACAACTGCATTTATGATTTATGCGCTTTCATTTACAAACAATAAAGAAACTCGAAAAAAAGTTTTTGAAAAAATTGAAGATATAAATTTGCAGAAACAAAGTGCATATACATTGTCGCTACTCGGATTGGCGGCACTAAATCTTGAGAAGGAAAAACTTTCAAAAGAAATTTCTGCACGCCTGCTTCAATTAAAAACTGAAACGACACAATTCGTTTCATGGCAAATGAAAGATAATGACTACCGATGGCAATCGGATAATGTTCAGGCAACTGCGATGGCGTTGAAGTTTTTCATTCAGAAAAAGAATAACGATAAAATGATTTCGAAAGGTGTGAGATGGTTAATTACACAGCAACGCGGTTCGTCATGGAACTCAACACAACAAACTGCAAAAGTTTTGTTCGCACTTATCGATTATCTGAAATCTTCCAATGAACTTAATCCCGATTATTCATCGAGAATAATTCTTAACGGAAAAGAAATTTCCATTCATCAGTTTTCTTCGAAAGAAAATTATGCCGGATTAAAATTGCGCTTTGATGAATTCACCGCCGCGCTGAAACACGGAAGCAATACATTGAGAATAATCAAGAATGGCGCGGGGAAACTCTATGTTACCGGATTCAATACTTTTTATGCAGATAAAAACTTAACTACAAATCAAAATAATTTTTCAGTCGAGAAACAAGTATTCAAACTTGAAAAATATTTTGACGGTGATGAATATATCTATCGTAAATCCAGCAATCTCAACAATATTAAAAGCGGCGATTTAATCTTCGTAAAACTGTCCGTTGAGAATAAAAATAGTTTTAATCAATATGTAATGATTGAAGATTTCTTTGCTTCCGGTTTTGAGATTGTGAAAGATGACGATCATTATCGTGTTGAAGGCGAAGAAAAGTATTCGTACGACTATTACGATTGGAGACCATATTGGAGATGGAATTACGCCGACAAAGAAATTCGCGATGAGAAAATTTCTTTCTTCGTTACTTATCCTTCTTCAACAATGGATTTCACTTATATTATGCGAGCGCAAATTCCGG
The DNA here is from genome assembly GCA_964393605.1 of uncultured Ignavibacteriaceae bacterium. Classification (GTDB taxonomy): domain Bacteria; phylum Bacteroidota; class Ignavibacteria; order Ignavibacteriales; family Ignavibacteriaceae; genus CAYMUL01. Next base: position 33,091 of record CAYMUL010000010.1, read on the forward strand.
GTGAGTTTAATATCATGCCCGCAGAAGTTTCGTTGATGTATTATCCGGAGATTCTAACTGTAACTGAACTTGATGAAATTAAAGTGAAGAATTGATAGAATTATATTTTGGGAAGAGTGAAGAAAAATGAAGTTCCTTCGCCGACTTTACTTTCGCACCAAATTTTTCCCGAATGTGCTTCCACAATTTTTTTTACGATGAAAAGACCGAGCCCCGTGCTGTCCTCATTGTTAGTCGCTTTCACCGATGTTCTTTGAAATGGTTTGAAAAGTTTTCCGATTTCGCCGGAAGGAATTCCTTGCCCCTGATCTCTTACGCTGATAACAATTTCATTCACCGCAACCGAAAAAGAAATAAATATTTTTGTATTCTCAAAAGAATATTTCACCGCATTCGAAATAAGATTGTTCATCACTTGCTCGATTTTATTTTTATCGATTTGAAAATTGCACATGCCGATGTTGGATTGAAATGTAATCGTAATATTTTTCTTTTCGGCTAATAACCTGTTGAGTTGAATTGTATCTTTCAAAAACTTTACCATTTCAATTTCCTTTTTTTGGAGTGTGATTGAACCCGCTTCAATATTGGAGATTGTGAGCAAGTCATTCACAAGCGAGAACATGAATTGGCTTAAATTTTTTATATGATTCAGAAATAAACGCTGCTCCTCGTTGTAGTTATATTTATCGTCTTCCAATACTTCGAGACAAGAATTTATAACACTGATGGGATTGCGAAGATCATGCGCCACCATTCCGATGAACTGATTTTTTATCGTATTCAACTCAAGCAATTCAGAATTTTTTTTTGAGATTTCCCGTTGAAGATTTATCAATTCATTATTCAAACTTGAAAATTCTTCGAGCGCAATCGTCATTTTTTCTTCTGCGCCGATTGATTTTAATTTTGGAAGTATTTCAGTTCTAAACGATTTTTTCTTACCCATGACTGAAAAATACAAACGCCCTAATTTTTTTATGTTGAGAGTTTCAACGAAAAAGCAAACTTGCTTCCTTTCCCCACTTCACTTTCAACCCAAATTTCTCCGTTATGACTTTCAATAATTTTTTTGACAATCGATAAACCAAGCCCGGTGCTTTTCTCTCCTGCAGTGCTTTTAACACTGGTTCGCGCAAACGGTTGGAAAAGTTTTTGCTGTTCAGAGACAGGAATTCCGGGTCCGTTATCTTCAACATAAACAGTAACTCTGTCATCACCTGTCAAAACTCCTACTGTAACTATACTATTGTTTTGCGAAAACTTTATTGCGTTCGAAACTAAGTTATTAAGGACTTGTTCAATTTTAATATTGTCGATGTTCAACTCACATGCTTTTGTTTCCGGTTTGAATTCAATAGTAATATTTTTATTAGCGGCTTGAACTCGGTGTAGGTTTATGTTATTTTCGATTAATGAAACGATATCCACTTGTGAAAGATTCAAATTCACCTGACCTGATTCGATTACTGCAATATCAAGCAGTTCATTCAACAAAGTTAAAACAAATTCGCTCGAACGTTTTATCGTTTCTACAAAATCAACTTCGTCTTCGGATAGTTTTGAAGCAGCTTCGTCAAGAATTATCATGCTGTATGAAAGAATAACGCCGATAGGATTGCGCAAGTCGTGAGCCGCCATTCGTAAAAATTTATTTTTCTCTTCGTTCAGTTTTTGCAGCTCGAGATTCTTTTTTGCAATCTCGCGGTGCATTGTTACAAGTTGTTGATTGGCTTCGGCGAGTTCACCGTTCTTCTGAATTGCATTTTCATAAGTTGAAAGGAGAAGATCGATAATCTGCATCCGGTTGGAGTTGATAAAATATTTATTCCCGCCGAACATAATTTCAATTCCCATATCCGTTCGGCTCGAACCTCCGCGTAGTTCTTGATTGATCAGAATGTATCTTATTCGAGAAAGTAAAAATTGTTCGTTGTAAGGTTTCGTAAGAAAATTATCGGCACCTGCTTGCAATCCTTTAATTACATCTTTGGGATCGGAGAGATTCGTCAAAAGCATAACAGGAATATGTTTAAGGTCGGGAGACTGCTTCACGAGCTCACACAACCCGTAGCCGTCAAGTTCGGGCATGATAATATCAGTAATAATCAAATCCGGTTTTTGATCTTTGAGAACTTCCTTTGCCGCCGCACCGTTAAGCGATGCGATAACCGTATAGCCGTTCTGTTCAAGCATGTATTGAAGATGCTCGAGTTGTGTCGGGCTATCTTCTACAATTAATATGTTCTTAAATTTTTCCATTTTAAATTTGTCGAAGTAATTGAATTAACTCCGTAGTTAACTTTTTAATTGAACCTATATTTCTTTGAATCAAAATTAAGGATTGTTGCACTTTTTTTGCAAACTCTTCTGTTGTAAAATTACTAAAACTTTCTGTATTTCGATAATCCTTTGAGCTTATATCTTTATTTTGTGGATTCACCAATATCTCGAGTGCTTCAAGATTTTGCCTTAAATACACATCTTCATTTGTGAGTTCAATATTTTTTTTGTGAATGATGTGAGCAATCTTATCCTGCGTTTCTTTCAGTTTTTGTCTGAGTTCCGCAACCTCATTATTCTTTTCGACGGCAGTAGCGTAGCTTGAAACAAGGAGATTCATAATTTTATTTTTGTCGCTCGAAATTTGGTGAGTTTCACCGCCGGCACTGAAAGAAATTGCACCATCTTTCTCGACCGGTGCTTCTCTTTTCGAAAATTGATTTTGAAAAAGTTGGCGCACGCGCGAAAGCAAATATGCATCATCGAAAGGTTTAACGATAAAATTATCCGCACCTGCTTCTGCACCTTTCAAAATATCGTTCGTTGCCGATAAACTTGTTAAAAGTATAACGGGAATCTGTTTAAGATTTTCGTTCGCTTTAATTTTCGAACACAATTGATAACCGTCAATTCCGCGCGGCATAACGATATCGGAAATGATCATATCGGGTTCACGCTGAATAATCATTTCGAGTGCATTCACGCCGTCAACAGCAATTTGAACTTCATAACCTTCCCCTTCAAGAATATATTGCGTTCGAGCCGCTTGTGTCGGGCTGTCTTCTACTATTAAAATATATTTTCTGTTCATATTATCGTCTGAGTTTTTATAAGTTTAGTTTATTCAAATAATTAATGATTTGCTCGGGAGAATAAATATGCGATGCGGCATTGAGTTTAACCGCTTCGCCCGGCATTCCGAATACGGTGGAAGATTCTTCATTCTGCGCAATAGTTACAGCACCGATATCTTTAATCATTTTTAATTCCGCCGCGCCGTCGCGCCCCATTCCGGTTAATAAAATTGAAACACAGTTTTTTAATTTGTTTTCTGCAATCGAACGGAACATCGCCGAAACTGCAGGGCGCAAACTATATTCCGGTGGATTGCTGTTCAATCTGATTCTTAAATTTGAATCAAGTGTCATGTGTCGATCATCGGGTGCAACGTAACAATGTGCCGGTTCAATCTTTTGTGAACTCTCCCCAACAACCACTTTAACTTTGGAGTTGTTGTTCAACCAATCAACCAAACCTTTTGTAAAACCCTTTGCGATATGTTGAACAATTAAAATGGGAATTGAAAAATCACTTTTTAATCCTGAAAGAATTTTTTCAAGCACGACCGGACCACCGGTGGAAGTTCCAATTGCGATAAAATCTATTTTCCCCGAATCATCAAAAGATGTTTCGCGAGTTTCTGCAAATGTTTTTGGTGCAATGATCTGTTTATTTTTTGCAACTCGCTTTACAACTTTTATTTCCGACATGAGTTTGATATTCTGACAAAGTTGTTTTGCGATTCGATCGTACTCCGGTGTTCCGTAGTTGCGCGGCTTTTCAGAAACCGAAACAGCACCGAACTCAAAAGCCATAAATGTTTTTTTAATGTCGGTCGGGCTGAAGTTGGCGGAAACAATAATTATCGGCGTCGGATAATTTTCCATAATTTTTCTTGTGGCATCCAAACCATTCATCACCGGCATATTCACATCCATAGTAATTACATCCGGTTTTTCTTTTTCAACAAACTCGAAAGCTTGTTGTCCATTTTCGGCGAAACCAATAATTTTTATTTTAGGATCGGCAGAAAGAGTTTCCCGCAACAGTTCAAGCATTACGGGAGAGTCATCTACAATTAAAACTTTAATCACAATTAAATCAATCTTTCTATCGTTTCGATTAGGTTACTTTGATCAAAACTACTTTTTACGATATAAGCATTTGCGCCGCTATCAATCCCCTTTTCGCGGTCTTCCTTCTTTGCCAAACCCGTTACAAGCACAATTGGAATTTCAGAATATTTTTTGTCCGTTCTTATTTTTTTTGAGAGATCGAATCCATTCATCCTCGGCATCTCAACATCCGAAACGACGCAGATAAATTCATCTGTCCTTAATGTTGTGAACGCATCAACGCCATCAACGCAAGTGGTTACATTATATCCCGCAGATTCGAGAATATCTTTCAACAACAAACGAGAAGTGATTGAATCATCAACAACCAAAATCTTTCCCGATTTTTTCGCAACTTGTTTTTCTTCGGAAGAGATGATTGCACCGCCTGCTTCGGCAATTGCGGAGTTCAATAAGTCGGTAGTATTTAATATGGGAACAATACTTCCATCTCCCAATATTGTCGCACCAGCAAAATTTCTCAAGCGAACAATTTGTTTGTTGAATGGTTTTACGAGTACTTCAAGCTCTTCCAAAATTTCATCAATCATAAAGCCGATTATTTTATCGGAAGATTGAAGAACAAGCACAATGAGATTATCGTTGGCATTCATTTTTTTCAAAACTGGTAATTGTAAAATTGAAGAAAGCCGCACAAAAGAAATCGGAACTCCGTTGAGCAAAACTGTTTCTCTATTCTCAACTGTTTTTATTTCCGAATTCTTTACATCGATAACTTGCAGAACGCTCGAAGTCGAGACAATAAATTTTCTTTCCGAACAGGAAAAAAGAATTCCGCGAAAAGTTGCAAGCGTGAGTGGCAGCGTAATTCTAAAAGAAGTTCCTTTTCCTTTAACGGTTTCAATTTTAATTCTGCCGCCGAGCTTTTCAACTTTTTCTTTGACAATAGCCATTCCCAAACCTCTTCCGGAAACATCGGTAATAACTTTTGCGGTCGATACTTCGGAAAGGAAAATCAAATTGAGTGCATCCGCTTCGGAAAGTTTGCTCGCTTCTTCCGGTGCGATAATTCCTTTCTTCACGGCAGTTGCTTTGATTATTTCAGCATCCATTCCTGCGCCGTCATCGGAAATAAAAATTTCAACCTTTCCTCCTTCAACAGGAGTAACAGATAAACTAACATTTCCTTTTTCATCTTTCCCGTTCTTCTTTCTGTTTGCGGGGGTTTCAATTCCGTGATCGATATTGTTTCTAATCAGATGTATCAACGGGTCTTTCATTTCTTCAAGAATTCTTCTATCAACTTCAAGATCGCCGCCACTAATTTTCAGAGAACAATCTTTGCCGAGGTCGCGAGAAAGATCGCGAATAATTTTGGGAAACGTATCGAGCAAGTTTGAGAAAGGCAGCATCAAAATACTTTTCATATCTTCGAGCAAGCCAGTCAACATACCGGAAAAATTTTTGCTGTTCAGTTGTGAAGTTTTCGAGAGTTCGGAGATATTATTTTTCATATCGGAGAAGTATTCGGAATTCCACTCCATAAATTTTTGAATGCTCTGAAAACTTTGGATGAATTCGTTGTCGTGTGCATCTTTATTTAATTTAGAAAAGCGTTTTAAGTCCTGATAAATTTTTCCCCATTCCTTTTGCCAGAGAGAAAGATTGTTTCTCTGTTCGGAAAGATTTTTTGTAATTTCATCGGCAACAAGTTTTACCGAAAGTAATTCTTCCGCTTGAAGCATTAACGAATCAAGTTTTGAAGTTGTAATTCTAATTGTCTCATCAGCTTTTGGTGAAGCAGTTTTTTTCTTTGCAGTTTCTGCAACAGGCTTCGTCGGGGCTTGAACATCAACGGGTTTAGCTTGCTTCTCAATTTTTACTTCTTCAATTTTCGGTTCAATAATTTTTTCTTCGATAACAACCGGCGCAACAAAATCGCCGAATGCAATTGAACTTAAATCCATCGCAAGCGAGTTGATAGTTTCAAACATCATTAACTTCTCTTCTTCCGTAGTTGTGTCGAGATATTTTTCTATCAAGTCCATCGCTTTGTGAAGCCGGTCGAAGTATTCAGGTTTGTATGCAATTTCTTTTCGTTTAAAAGCGGAAAGAACATTTTCAAAATTTTGACAAATCGATTCTATGTCGGTCAAATTCACGGCACGAGCGGCACCTTTCAAACTGTGCGCTTCGCGGTACACATCTTCAATCAAGTGTTGTTTCTCATCGTCCGAATCAAGCTGTTCAAAATTAATCAGCCCGTTCACAATATTGGCGATATGTTCTTTCGCTTCAATTTTAAAAGTTGCGATAAGTCTGTTTAGAAAATCTTGATTCATTTTAAACCTTGAATTTTCCTACGGCGGTATTCAGATTTTTTCCGAGGTCTTCAATCTGCCGCGCCGCTTCTTCGAGTTGTTTGTTTGCAACTGCATTCTGCTGACTCGCGAGTTTTATACTTTCCATCGCGGAAGAAATTTGATTCATACCGACTTCCTGTTCTTGCGATGAAACTGCAATTTGAATTGAAGAATCGGCGCCCGAAGAAATTGTTGAAGCAAGTTGTTCAATTACTTCGCCGGTCTCCTCGCTGAGTTCAATTCCTTTCTTCACTGCTTTTGTTCCCTGCTCGGTAGAAAGCACCGCCGAGTTAATTGAATTCTGTACATCGCTTAAAATCATTCGTATCTGCGATGTATTTTGTTTTGATTGTGTCGCCAGATTTTTTATTTCCTGTGCAACGACTGAAAAACTTTTTCCGAATTCACCCGCACGCGATGCTTCAATTGATGCGTTGACCGCAAGCAGATTTGATTGCTCTGCGAGTTCGTTCACAGTATTTATTATTTCTCCAATAGCTTTACTGTGATGACTTAATTTTGCAATCGCATCGGAGATCGAGTCCATTTCTTTACCGACTTCGGACATTCCTTTGATTGAGCTTTGAGTAACTTCTCTTCCACGTTCGGCAAATTCATTCGCCTGCTGTGCTTTTGACGAAACTTGTTTTGCTTTTTGCGATGAGATAACTGCCGTTTGTTTTGCTTCTTCCACCGCGACTGTTGTTTCGCTAATTGATGAAGCAGTTTCTACACTGCTCGCCGCCAACTCCGATGCGGCTGATGAAATTTCTCCCGACGATGACAGCATCATCGATGAAGTGCTTTTGATGTTTTCAAGAATTGCGCGAAGTGAATCAATCATTTTTGAAAAATCTTTTTCAACCGCTCCGATTTCATCGCTTCTTTTTTCGGAGTGAAAATCTTTTGAAAGATCGCCGTTCGCAACAAGTCCGGTGAATTCAGACAAATTTTTTAACGGGAGTGAAATTGAATTCTTTAACAACAAACCGAAAAATATGGAGAAGAAAAGAGCAAGCGCGGCAATAAGTATCGTTAAATTTTTAAGCAAATTTATATCACTTTTTGTTTCCGAAACAATCGCTTCGGCTTCGGCGTCAATCGCGTCTTCGAGCAGTGAAATTAATGCTACGACCGTTGTAATTTGCGGCAAACCTTCTTCAAGCAAAATTTTTGAAGCGGCGGTTTTGTCACGTTTGACAACATTTAAGTATTCATTACGAACCCATTTTACATACTTAAAATATTCTTTACTGAAATCATCTGCTTTGTCTTTAACTGATTGTGAGAATAAAAATTTTTCCTTCACTTTTTCATATTCAGCTTCAGAATCTTCCAGATGCCCGTTTAATTCAGAAATTAATTGTGCATTGTTCTTATCGCTCAACTGAATTGAGAACAGCAAATTTTTCTCAGCAACAATATCCTCCATAATAATGAACAATTCTTCAGACGCTTTTAAATTTCTGTCGTAAAGAATTTCATCCAATTCTTCAACGCTTGAAGAAAATTGATTAAGCAGTACGGCAAGCGTTATCAATAAAGCTAAAATACTTCCGAAACTGAGAAAAAGTTTTTTCAGTGTTGAAAGATTATCGAACCAATTGAATTTCATTTTCATCACTCCTAAAGTTTAAATACTTTTATCGAGTCTTTCAATTTACTACTGATCTCGAGCAAGTTTCGGGAAGAGATTTCAAGCTGTTTTGCCGTCGCGGCGTTTTGTGAACTTGCAACTTTTATATTTTCCATTGCAACTGCAATTTGATCCATTCCGACTTGTTGCTGTTGACTTGCAACTGCCGATTGCAAAGATACATTGTGCGCAACTTCAATGCTGTCATTCAGTTGTGAAATTGCTTCCTGCGCTTTACGTGATTTTGTAACTCCGACTTGAATTATTTTTTCACCCTGTTCTGTTGCAAGCACAACGGAGTTCACCGCATTCTGAATATCATTCAACGCAGTTCGGATTTGCATCGCGCTCTGTTTTGATTGCTCGGCTAAACTTTTTATTTCTTGCGCAACAACATTGAATCCTTTTCCATATTCGCCGGCGCGTGCGGCTTCTATTGCCGCATTCACTGAAAGCAAATTCGATTGCTCGGAAAGATCGGCAACAGTATTAATTATATCTCCAATCGATTTACTTTGCTCGGTCAAGCGTACAATGCTCTCGGAGATAACATCCATCTGATGACCGATTTCATGAATGCCTTGTATCGTTTCTTCCGTGGCATGTTTCCCTTCGTTTGTAGAATTGAATGCGCTCTGCGCAATTTCGGAAGCTTCGCGCGATTTCTTTTTAAGTTGATCGGAAGTACGGCTGACTTCCTCGACAGTCGAAGTAGTCTCGCTTATTGCAGTTGCGGTTTCAGCCGCGCCACTTGCCATTTCGGTAACCGCCGCGGAAATTTCCGCCGAGTTCGAATGTAAAAATTCTATCGAACTTTGAATATTTGTAATCATCTCTTTTAGATTTTCAACCATCACATTAATTGCAATTACGAGTTTATCTTTTTCACTTCTCGGTGCTAAAGAAACTTTAAGATTACCGTCGGCAACTTCCGCCGCAGTTTTTGTAATCTCTTTCAAAGAGTCTGTCATCTTTTCGAAAGAATCTTCCAAACGACCGACTTCATCTTTTCTTAAATCGTCAGTGTACTCAATATCAAGATTGCCGAGCGAAATTAACTCGGCTTTATCTGTTAATGTCATCACCGGTTCAACGATGTATTTCTTCGAACTCAAATAAACCATTATGAAAATGAAAACAATTAGCAGCGAAAGAATAAAGAGACCGATTTCAATTTGAAGCAAACTAAAATTCGCATCAACAACAGAAGCGTGAAAATCACTATTTGCTCTCTCTACGAGTGTGTCAATATCCTGACGAAGTCTTTCCGTTAAATTTCTTTCGCTCCTTTTAATTTCTTCGGCAAGTGTGAAATCTTTTTTGTTCAATGCATCTACAAATTTTTCTTCCGAATTGCGGAAGTTTTGTACTGTTGTTCGCAAGGTGCTAACCATCTGATGAAATTCGTTATCATTCACTAAATGCTTATCGAGATTTTGAATCGTCCCGAATATTGTTTCAAGATTGGTTTCCATATAAATTTTGTAGGAATCAATATCATCGGCGGATTTCAGAGCAAGTGCCTCGAGACTGTGCGTATAGTTTTCTTCAAAAAGTTCTTCAACTTTCAAGACTTCTTTAACAATTACAAAATCTTCATTCTCAAGTTCGTCCATATCCGCTTGCACGATGTTCACATTAATAATGCTGAACGCAGTTCCAACAATCAACAAGAAGAAAATCAATAAAAAAGAGTAACCGATTTTTTTCTTGATGGAAAGATTAATAAACCATTTCATTTTTTTTACCTTTCGATGAATTTAAATTTCGTCATTAATTATCAACTTGGGATCGCCAAGCAATTTTTGTGTATCGATTATAACCATTCTTTCCGGTGTGATGCCCAAAAGAAAATCTTCACGGATACCTTTGAGAGTCGGAAGTGTTTTTGTGATGCTTTCTTTATCGATGTTCCAAACCCCGCCGATGCTGTCTGCGAGCACACCCACGACAATCTCACCTTCTTGAAGAAGAATAACTCTGTTAAGATTTGACAAAGCGTTTGCAGGTATTTCAAAAAACTTTCGGAGATCGATAACGGAAACCAGAGCGCCGCGCACGTTGATTATTCCGAGCATAAAATTTGGAGTTAGCGGAAGCGGAGTTACTTCTTTTAATTGAATAACTTCCTTCACAAACCTTGTTTCGAAAGCATAAGTTTCCGATGAAAGAAAAAATTCAAGCACTTCGATTTCATCGAGGTGAATTGCTTCTTCTTTCTTGCGGGCAATTTTTTTGGCGCGTTCGCGAAGAATTTTTTTTATTTCTTTTTCATTTAAGTCGCTAATCATTTTCAATTATTCATCATTGAGTTAACAATATTTTTTAATCGCCCGGCGGTTAAGCCGTCGGAGTCCGCAACAATTTCTTCATCCTTCATTTTTGAAAGAAGCGAAAATAAAACGGCGAGTTGCTTTTTAGATTGTTCCGGTTTATTCATTCTTCTGAAAACATTCGCCAAAGAAAAGTATGCGGCTGAATATTCCATGTTCAAAAATATCGCTTTCTGTAGCATCAAAACCGCTTCCGAAAAGTTATTCTCTTCCTGAAGCAGATTTGCATAGAGAAGATAAAAAGTCGGATTCAATTTAAATCTTTCCGCTTCATTTTTACACAAATCAATCGCACGATGAATTTTTCCTGTGTTCGCCAATGACTTTATGAGGTAGAAGTAGCTTGCCTCCAATTTTTCGGGGGAGAGATTTTTTTCTTTTATGATTTGCTCGAACATTTCAAGCGACGAGACATAGTTGCCAAATTCAAATTCTTCTTTCGCGCGATGGAAAGTATCGAGCTTTATTGGTTCAGTAATCTTTTGTTTGGGAGGAGAAATTTCTGCTGTCTTCTTCGGCGTTTTTGTTAAAAGATTTTTTGTGGATTGTTTGGACGAAGAAATTATTGGAGTAGAAATTTCCTTTTGCAAATCGATTTTGAAATCGTAATTCGGTTCAATTTTTTTGTAGCCCGATTCTTTTTTAAAGATGATGGTGTCATCAAAAACCACGCTGCGGAGGCGGTCGTCCGGCATGTGCGCAACTTCGGTCATGCTCGGAATAAACCATCCCCCTTCAACGAGACAATTATAAAAATTTGAGATGACTTTCTTTCTCCCCGCATCATCGAAATACATTAAAACATTCCTGCAAAAAATTAGATCCATTCCGTTCGTGTAGTTTGTAAGAGAAGGAAAAATATCTTCGGCGAGATTCAACATGTTAAATTCAACCATCTCTTTTATTCGCGGCGAGATTTCATACATGTTTTCGCCGTGCTGTGTGAAATAATTTTTTTTTATCTCCGGCGGCGTAGTTCTGAAAGACCAGGAAGTGTAAATTCCCTTCATCGCCTTTTCCAGAAACTTATGATTAATATCTGTGCCAAGTATGAAAACATCCCACCCGCTGTGGTTACCGATGATTCTATCAATTGTAATTGCAAGGGAGTAAGGTTCTTCGCCGGAACAACAGCCCGCGCTCCAGATTCTGATTTTCTTTTCCAAAAAATTTTTCTGCATCAACTCCGGAATAATTTTATCCGTCAACACGGTGAACGTTCCCGGCTCACGGAAAAAATATGTTTCGCCGATAGTAAGATTTTTTGCAAGTGTATTTATAATATTTTTCCCCGCCGATTCATTCAACAATTGTTCGATAAGTAAGTTCGAGTTATCGTAATTTAATTCTTCTGAAGTAGCGATAATACCGCGCTGAAGATCGTTGAGTTTTGAATCGGAGAAATCTAATCCGAGTTTTTTAAGAACAATCGAAGCAAGTTCGGCGGAGTTGCGTTCGAAGAAAATTTTTTCGGTCAAGAAATTTCTTTCATTGATTTTTGTAAAAGAATTTCTTCATCGGCGGAAAGAAATTTTTCGAGATCAGCCATTAAATAAAGACTGCCATCGTGCTGTGCAATTTGTTCGATGAACTCAATTCCGGGCCACACCTCTTCGGCAGGAACGAAATCTGCGGTATCAGTTTCAATTGTGCCATCAATCTCATCGGCAAAAAATCCGATTTTACTTTCCCCTTTGAAAGCGATAAGAATTTTATCGTGCAACCCGATTGTTTTTGTTGGAACGCCGAGACGTTTTCGGAAATCGAGAATTGGAATAATTTCCCCGAAGACATCGAGCGCGCCGAGCACAATCGGCGGTGCATTATCGATGCGCGTCGGTTCTGCGGCAAGCAGTACTTTAAAAACTTTTTGTGTATCGAGCGCAAATTTTTTTTGATCGATTGTAAAAATCAGTAGCATAAAATTCTCGTGTTAATCTTTTCCAAAATTTAGTTTGAATAACTTAAACGTTTCCGAATCGAATCCTTTCAAATTAGCTTCAAACGGCTCAACAAAAATAGAATTCTTTTTATCTTCTAAATAATTTTTTACTTCAGGGTCGAAAAATATTTTTTCGGAAATTATCATATCTTCACCGGAAGAAAAACTTTCAAGTCGTGATGCGAAGTTCACAGTAGAGCCGAAGTAGTCAAGTTTTTCATTCAAGTTCACAGCAATGCACGCACCGTAATTCGCGCCTGCTTTCAGTTTAAGATTTTTCAAATCGTTGAGTTGTTGTGATAATTCAAATCTTGATTGTTGAATAAACTTTATTGAATTAAGTGGAGATTTGAAAACCGCCATCACCGCATCGCCAATGGTTTTGATGAGCGCGCCCTCATTTTTTTCGACCAGACTTTTAAGCAATTTAAAATGATCGAGCACAAGCCCGAATGCAGTTGCATCTCCGATTTGCCGGTAAAGTTGTGTCGAGCTTTTCAAATCAGTAAAAAGAATGCACAAACTTCCGACAGAGATTTGTTCTCCTCTTTTCAAAACAGACTCGGCAAAAAGATCGCGGAAAGTTTGCAACGCAATAACTTCTGCGGCGGTGGTTGATTTATCGCTCCACTCCATTCTTTCAATTATAAATTGCTGCAATTCGCCGGTCTTGTTTTGCATAGTTAATTTTGGCGAAAGAGAAATTTTCAACTCCTCGTTTTTCCATCCGTTGTGATCGATCGAAATAAAAATATTTTCGTCGCCGCCGTTCAATGCGGTCATCAGTTGCCCCGAAGGAAATTTCCATGTACGAATTCTATATCTTCCAACTTCAAGCGTGAGGGAAATATCTTCACTTCTTCCCGGCTCAATATTCTGCTGCGATATAATGTGCGGCGTAACTTGCGGACCACCAACGCAATAATCCACAATATTAATTTTGCGGATTGACTCATTCGGCGTGAATGTAACTTCGACAAGTTGATTTAAGTTCACCGTATAATCGATGTTACAACTATCGCAATGCAAATTAGAATTTATCTCGCTCAAATCTTTCGGGGAAGCATGAGCGCCGCGGCAGAGAGGACAAAGCAAATCCCAATGCAAATCAAGTAGAGAATATCTTGTAGCGTAAAGAAAAACTTTGAGAGTTTCTTTACGATCTTCGCGCCAAATTTCCGCAAGCTCGTAAGGGCGCATCTCCTTCAAAGAATATTCATCGGCAAATTCAAGCACCGAAAGTAATTTATCCACAATCGAATTAGCACCGGTTTCAGATTTTAATTTCTCTGCAATAGATACAATTTTTGTTTTCTGAGTTTCATTTAAAAAACTTACGGCGCGAGTTTCAATTTCAATTTCATTCTGAAGATTGTCATCGAACTGTTTAAAAACTTCATCAAAAATTTTTCGGGAAAGAAAACCGATCTGAAATGGAATTGCAATCCATCCCAAAATATTTTTCGCACTCGCAGAGACTTCATAAATCATATCCGTGTCGCCATCTTTGCGTTCGCTCAATTCTACTTTCACGATGAAATTTTCTATCGGTCCGTTGAGAAATCTTCTGACGACACTGAATCTATGCGGGCGAATCCATTCAAACGGTTCTTCAACATAATCGAAATTCATTCCGAATTTTTTCATCGTAAGAATTTTTTGCGGCGCGTTAAGTTGCGATGAACTCTGCTTTAACTCAACTCCCGAAAGATTGGATTTGTAGTTAAACAAGTCGGTGTTCGAAACCAGTTTCCAAATTTTTTCTTTTGAAGATTGGAAACTCCATCGCCAATTATATTCAAAATTTTTGGGCATAATCAATTTTCAATTGGGTATAATTTATAGTTGGCAAAATTTATAAAATCTTTCCGAATGCAAATTTACGATTCTGTCAATTATGAGCAGAACCTTTCTATTAATTGAGAAAGAAAGAATAATCTCGATTTAATCTGTAATTTTGCAATGTATTTTAATGGAATAATTGTTGTTAAATCTTTACAATTATTATAAGAAAATGAACTTGAAAAACCGGTGGTCTATTTGACAAATAGCCACTTTTAATTTAGAGGAAAATTATGGCACAGGAAAGTATAAACATTGAAGATTTTTTAAAGAAATCTAAATTCTCAAACGATACGGAAACGATTAATAGTGTAGCTATAATCGGCGCGGGTGTGATGGGACAAGGAATTGCGCACACTATCGCTTCTTCGGGAATTGAAGTTGCGATAATCGAAAAAGATAAATCGCATCTTGAAATCGCAAAAAATTTACTCATAGAAAATATTGATCGCGAAATAAAAAGATGGACGATGACCGAATCGGAAAAGCGAGCTATCATGTCGCGCATTCATTGGTACGATTCGCTTGTTGAAATTCGCGATAGTGAATTGATTATCGAAGCAGTCGATGAAAATCTTGATTTGAAGTTAAATCTAATTCAACAGCTCGATAAAATTGCCAAACCAAAAACTATTTTTGTCTCAAACACATCGACATTGAGTTTGACAAAAATTGCCGAAGCTACGAAGCGTCCCGATAAAATAATTGGAATGCACTTTTTAAATCCCGTTCCAAAAGTTCCGCTCGTTGAACTTGTAAAATGTCTTCACACTTCAAACGAAACAGTTAAGATTGTAAAAGAATTCACTGCGCGCATCGGCAAAACTGCAGTTGAAGTTTATGAGTATCCCGGATTTGTAACAACGCGGGCAATCGTTCCTCTCTTAAATGAAGCGATGCATATTTTGTTGGAAGGAATCGCAACCGCAAAAGATATTGACACGGCAATGAAACTCGGTTACAATTTTCAATACGGACCGCTTGAAATGGCTGATATGATGGGGCTCGATGAAGTTCTTGCATGGATGGATACATTGTGGAAAACATTGGGCGAACCGCGCTACCGCGCTTGTCCTATTCTTCGCAAACTTGTGCGCGAGAAAAAACTCGGAAGAAAAACCGGTGAAGGTTTTTACAAATATGATGCAAACGGAAAAATAATTTTTTAAAGTGAGAGAATTCAAATGAAAGTATTAGTTTTAAATAGCGGCAGTTCTTCAATCAAATATCAATTTTTCGATACAGAGCAGAAGCTCGCACTTGCGAAAGGCATTGTCGATCGTATTGGAATGAGCGGCGCAACTTTAACACACTCACGACACGATGGCGATTCTGTTCGCATCGTCGGAGAAATTCTCGATCATAATGCGGCAATAGAATATGTCCTTGCAGTAATGTTGAGCAAAAACCACGGCGTAATTGAAGACAAAGATGATATTGATGCAATCGGTCATCGCGTTGTTCATGGCGGCGAAACTTTCACCGGCTCCGTACTAATCACACCGGAAGTAATTAGAGTGTTGCAAGAAAATATTGAACTCGCTCCATTGCACAATCCGCCGAACATAAAAGGTATTCAAGCTGTAACAAGATTATTGCCCGAGAAACGGCAAGTCGGAGTTTTTGATACCGCTTTCCACACAACTATGCCGGTTCACTCTTTTCTTTACGGAATTCCTTACGAACTTTATAAGCGACATAAAATTCGTCGTTATGGATTTCACGGCACATCGCACTTATACGTTTCGCGTCAAGCTGCAGAAATTTTAAATAGAGATATAAAAGAATTAAAGATCATTACAACACATCTCGGTAACGGTTGTAGTATGGCGGCGGTGAAAAATGGGGAGTCGATTGATACAACAATGGGCTTCACACCTCTCGAAGGTTTAATTATGGGAACGAGAAGCGGTGATGTTGATCCTTCTATTGCAATGTTTGTTATGGGAAAAGAAGGTTTATCGCTTTCCGAAATTTCGACACTATTTAATAAGCATAGCGGACTGATCGGCATCAGCGGCGAGAGCAGTGATATGAGAGAAATTATCGCGGCAAAAAATGAAGGACAGAGGCGCTCACAAATTGCTTTTGATATTTTCTGTTATCGGATAAAAAAATATATCGGCGCGTACGCTTCCGCAATGGGGGGACTCGATGCGGTTGTCTTCACCGGCGGCATCGGCGAAAATTCTTCCGAAGTGCGAGATGCAGTCTGTGCTAATATGGATTTTCTCGGAATAAAATTAGATGCGGAGAAAAATAGTAAACATGAAAAAATCATTTCGGCGGAAGAATCAAAAGTAAAAGTTATGCGCATACCAACGAATGAAGAGCTCGTCATAGCACTCGATACACATTTGATTGTAAGTCAGTTGAGGTAAGTGAAGATTTAAAAGTGTAGCTTAATTTTTCCTTTGCTGTTGGTTTTTTTCTTAACCACCAAGTTGACCAACTAATGCTAAAGTTTTCATAACCAATTTTTTCCTAATTTTTTCTTTGCGATCCTTTGCGCCTTTGCGGTTCGCCTTCTTTCTTAACATTAAGTTTGCCAAATGTAAGTTCGCAAATTTTTTTATTCTTTAATGATAAGAGTAAAAGTTTTCACGAGTAAAGAACTTTACAGTTTTTTTTGGCTTCCATAATAATAAGACTTGAAGAACGTTTCCACTCAGAATTGGAATAGTATAAAATATCAAATGGCTTTTTGTATTTTTTAACAAGCCGCCATTCTAATCCATCAGTAACACTTGCTTTTTGAAAGATAGTTTTATTTTCAAATTCATCGGAAAGAACCAACAGATCAATATCGCTATCTTCAGAAGGCACACCTGAAACATGTGAACCGAAAAAAATAATTTTACTTACCGGAATATTCTTTTCTTTAAAGAATGATAAAATTGTTTCTTTTATTTGATCTAATTGGATTTGAGCCATCTTAAAATTTCTTTCGCTTTTGCAAAAATTTCCGACGTAATTTCTTGAGAATAATTTCTGGAGAGATCTGCTAAATTTTCAGGATACCTCACAGGAATACTAACTTTATCGATTTCTCTAATTGGCTTGAAGATATTCTCAGGAATTTCAAATGATCGCGCAGATTGAATTTTTTCTATTAAATAAAGGAGATGATGTGTTTTGGGAGGATTCTCCTTAAAAGTTTTAGAGTAAATCGCTTTTAATGCTTTTTCAATCGATAAGTGGATCATATACACGGTATAAATATATCGGTGACTATTTAACATCGCTTCGGCAGTATCCATGTCATATTCAGCTTGAATAAACCATTCTTCCGGAGACTTGTATTTTTTTTCCATTGCAATATTTCTTGAACTATTTGAGACAAAAATAATAAGTTTTAAAGTTTTTTATATCTCAAATTTTCAAAGCTAAGCAATAATTCTCTGCAAAAATTTTACACCTCGCCAGTTGGTTTTTTTCTTAACCACAAAGTCGCTCTAAGGTTTGCACGAAGTAACTCAAAGGTAGCGTTTAACTTCGTGTGCCTTTGTGATTCCCTTTGTGAACCTTTGTGGTTGGTTTTCTTTCTTGACCGCTAAGTTCGCCAACTAATGCTAAAGTTTTCATAACCAATTTTTTCCTAATTTTTTCTTTGCGATCCTTTGCGCCTTTGCGGTTAATTTTTTTTAATCAGTAGAGATCATCCGGTATCTTCAAGTTTATTTACTACTCGTCTTATTCCGTTCTTAATGAGTGTTACATTAAAATTTATTAAGAAGCCGAGTCTACAATCCGATAATTTTAAGTATGTCAGTATTTGGGCAAGATGTACATCGTTTAGCGACTCAACGGATTTATTTTCAATTACAACTTTGTTTTCCACTAATAAGTCAATACGATACCCACATTCAAGCTTTACTTCTCTATAAACGATCGGTAGTGCTTTCTGTTGCTCAACTTTTAATCCAGCATTCAATAATTCATATTTTATACACTCTTCGTAAGTAGATTCTAACAAACCTGGACCAAGTTCTTTGTGCACTTTATAAGCACAATCTACAATTATTTTTCCTATCTCGTTTTCAAACATTTGATTTCTCCTTTTAGTTTGAGTTGCTATGTATTCTTGGTAGTTAACTTCTTTTTTAACCGCTAAGTTCGCTAAGTAACGCTAAGGTCATCATAACTGATTTCTTTCAAATTTTTTCTTTGCGATCCTTTGCGCCTTTGCGGTTAATTTTTTTTAATTTTGTTCCTCGTAATCACTGTTATTTTTTTTCGGGGAACATAAGATTCAGCAACGTTTCATCCTTTCTATAAACATCCTCGCGGAAATTTATTTGTCCATTTTTATCGACCCAAGCAGTGAAATACTCGATGTAAAGAGGAACGTTTTGTTCAAGAACTAATTCAGTAGTCGGTCCGAAACTCCGGTTCTTTCTCAAAGCGCTTCGTCGGGCAGAAAATTCTTTTTTAACTCCGACATCTGCAACTCTCTCTCCAATCTCTATTTTAAAGAAATCAAGATTCCACTGCGAATGGTTCTCTAACAAAAATTGAGCTAACACTAATGGCTTCTCAACTCGCACACAACCGTGACTAACAGCGCGTATTGCAAAATTAAATGGAGGACGAGTTGGAGTATCGTGCAAATAAATTCCAAATTTATTGTTGAACATAAATTTCACTTTGCCCAGCGCATTGCCTACGCCGGGATCTTGTACTATTCTATATGGAATATTACTCTTCCCGAATTCTTTAATATCAATATCATCAAGATTTATTTCCTTCCCTTCCTTATACACTTTGAATTTTTTCTTTTTCAAATAACTTGAATCTTTTTTCAGTTCGCGTTGAATTTCTTCTCGCATTATACTTGGCGGTACATTCCACTCGGGATTCAAAATCATAGATGAAATTACGCTGTTGAACTCCGGCGTTTCCCAATCTTCAGGTTTCAATTTGAAGTTGCCTGTTCTCTTGTATCGCTCGTAAAGACTCTTGTAGTAAGCGGAGCGGCGAATGCCTGTGCAGACTTTTATTTCGGACAACTCAACTTGATTTTCCACGATGTGCAATTTGAATTCAGGAATATTGATAAAAATATATCTTGGCAACGAAGAATAATCGAGCCATCGAAACCGCTCTAAATTTATTTTTATTTTTTTTATGTACTCTGTGGGAGTGATGTTGAGCTTATCAATCGTTCCCTTTCCGATTATTCCATCCTCTTGCAATCCGTTATGCTTTTGAAATTTTAAAATTCCATTAACAATCAAAGAATCGTAAATCATGTTGTCGTGTTTATGAAAATGAGATGAATCAATAAAACCAAGTCGAAGAAGTTGTTCGGCTATCAAAGGTAATATAGAATTGCTCTGCAACGGTTCAATCTTTTTATCTATCTGTGGAATTTTTTTCCATTCAGCTTTTTCAAGAAGTTTAATTTTTTTAAGTGCGACTTGTAGTTTAATGTATCGCTCGCTTTTAGGTTGAATTGTGGAAAGATAAACTAAAATATTTTCTTGCCGAAGTGGTTCATGCAGTTCGCGCATTGAAGAATCTGCCGAAGGGAGATAATATGAATCGGGAAAAAGTTTTTTGGGATCGTACAGCCCAAAGCGCAGATGAAATGAATATTTCAAAACTGCATCGCAAATCAATAACTCAGCGATTGCAAGATCGCGGTAACGCGACTGATTGTCGTTCGTATCAATTGCATTTTCAAAATGGTGATGAATTAATTCGGTGTGATAACTATTTGGCTCTAAACCGTGCGCATCGGCTTGTTCGAGTTGCATCATCAAAGAATAAACAAAATTTCTATCTTCAAAACTTTTTAAGAATTTGGGACTAAAATTTCGTGAAGAATAAAATTGAACTATTGTATCCTTAAAAAGAAAATTTGTATCCGCCAAAACAGGAATGACTTGAATCATTTCAATCGCATTTTTAATTGCAGAAATGAATTCAGCTTCGGAGAAATTCAATTTTTCGTTAAGAGTTTTCTCATGAACGATCGGTTTATTTTCTTCGCAACTCCACGCAACAAGTGTGAAAGAGAATATTATCAACAGAATACTAAAAAAGAAATTCTGCCGCTTCGATACAAAACGTTGCCGGCTAATAATTTCAGAGATCAAGCATAACCTATTTTTCATGAAAGTAATTTATAAAAAATAAAGTTATTAATCCTTACTGAAGTTTGCTGCACTCGCAATATCCGATTTCATCACTATAAAATAATAGAAGAGTGATAACTTTGGCTTTAACAGATTTTCGCTGATAGAAAACCGGTGAAATCATTTGTATCTGTGTTATCTGTATGTTGTTGGTTGTTTTGTTTAGCTTAAATAAGAAAGTAACTTTTAAATATTTCGTAGCACAAGTTATGAGACAGTAATAAAAACTTAAACATCGGCTTCTGGATTTAAATTTCCCCTTCACCCAATTGAAACAATCCGGAGTTCACGTGCAATACGCGCGTATCCAAATCGTTGGCTATTTGCAATGATATAGAATGCACCATTTCTGCAGTAGAAAAATTATCCATTATTCTGGAATTCTCAACTTTGAAGTCACTGCTGTGATAACTCGAAACATATTTGTTCTTATTCTTGATAAGTTTTTGAATTGCTTTACAAACTCCTCCACCGATCGGCATTTTGACTTCATCAATTTGTTTATCATTCCATAAATCTTTTCTGTACTCAAGGAATATTTTGAATGGCGCGTTTAAAAACCATTCACCAATGCCGGAAATTTTTTTGTCTTTAATTAATTTTTTTAGACAATCGAAAACTTTCCTCTGCACGTTGTAGTATTCGGTGGTACTCAAGGTTTTAAAATCATATTCCGCGAAGCCTGATTCCTGAATTAAAACATACCAACTGCGAAGTGTATTATTCAAAGCATCTTTTCCAAATCTTCCGGCATTTTCAACTGCAAGTTCAAGTTCGTTTTTGTCTCCACTCGATAAATATTTTTCGCCGTGTGTATAAAACGGATTTAAATCTTTTGCATGACCGGGCCACGTTAGCGATGATAATATCGATAGATAGCCGAGCGGTATTTTATATGCATCATCTCTTTCAATAATGTAACTATGGATGGTTAAATCAAGATTTTTTCCTGCTTCAACGATTCGGTTTGTACCAAAGTTTTCGATGTTTTGTTTTTTCATTTTATCTGCCCTTTCTGTTTTGGTTTAGTTTTTCTTTTGTTTTGAAGTTGCAATTGTAATTTTTTTTGTGTTGAAAATGTTAATATGGCGTTATTGTTTATTCGCTGGCTCACAGACTGAAGTCTGTGCTACGTTGGTATTCTCCGAACCTCCGGTTCTGCGCCAGCAGTCCCGAACTCCGATAAATCGGAGCAATTTCCCGATGAATCGGGATCCGATTATCCCGAAGAGTCGGGACGAATTCCGTTTGTTTGCAATTTCAGTCTTGCGGAATTCGGAACTGATGCGTGCCGGTTCTGCGCCAGCAGTCCCGAACTCCGATAAATCGGAGCAATTTCCCGATGA
>CAYMUL010000010.1:54931-70768 GCA_964393605.1 uncultured Ignavibacteriaceae bacterium
CAGTCTTGCGGAATTCGGAACTGATGCGTGCCGGTTCTGCGCCAGCAGTCCCGAAAGCTTTCGGGATCAATTCTATAACCTACCTCGTTTCTATTTGTATTCTCAGTCTTTAACTCAGTAGGTAAATAGTCCGATTAGAGTTCTGGAAGATTCTATCGATACTGCACGGCAGATGAAGGTTTCAATTCTATAATAGTCCGATTAGAGTCAGAATAATTTTATAAAATAAAAATAGGAGAAATAAAATGTTTCAATTCTATAATAGTCCGATTAGAGTTCCCCGCTTACTTGATGTTTTCGAAGCGTCCACTTTTGGTTTCAATTCTATAATAGTCCGATTAGAATAGAAATGGAGTGATGAACAAAAATTCGGCTGGAAGTTTCAATTCTATAATAGTCCGATTAGAGTGAACGACAGAATAAAGCCGTGCAGGAATACAAAGATTTCAATTCTATAATAGTCCGATTAGAGTCGGCAATGCACTATGATTGCCATGTATGCGCTAAGAAGTTTCAATTCTATAATAGTCCGATTAGAATGTGTCTATATTTTAATATGGGCGCATCTCAACAAAGTTTCAATTCTATAATAGTCCGATTAGAATTGAAAACACTAAAAAAAGGCGACCGCATTTATTAGTTTCAATTCTATAATAGTCCGATTAGAATGATATAAGGAGTTGCGCAATGAGACAAAGTAATTTGAGTTTCAATTCTATAATAGTCCGATTAGAATGCTTCATCCGTTTCCAAGCCACAATTTCGAGTTGGGTTTCAATTCTATAATAGTCCGATTAGAATCGAAAAAGTGAAAACACTTTTAACTCCCTCGAATCGTTTCAATTCTATAATAGTCCGATTAGAATACAAGATAGGATAGGCGATTGTTGCGAAGATTGCGCTGTTTCAATTCTATAATAGTCCGATTAGAATAAAAAGAGTACGTTTATACTGCTGACGGAAAGTAGTTTCAATTCTATAATAGTCCGATTAGAATCTATGTCGTAGCATATTGTCCACCGTTATTAATGTATTTGTTTCAATTCTATAATAGTCCGATTAGAATCCAATGGAGGAACTGAATTGGTGTATTATCAAGTAAAGTTTCAATTCTATAATAGTCCGATTAGAATCAGATGGTGAGGGAGAAAATTAATAAGAGATATAAGAAAGTTTCAATTCTATAATAGTCCGATTAGAATACCGATATGTTGGCAAAGCATCCGGAACTTGAGGATGGTTTCAATTCTATAATAGTCCGATTAGAATTATCAATGTTTGGAGAGAAGCCATATTCTAAGGAAGTTTCAATTCTATAATAGTCCGATTAGAATTCGACTTAAAAATCGATAAGAAGGGTTCTGCTATTGGTTTCAATTCTATAATAGTCCGATTAGAATAACAAATGAAAATTAATTTAACACAAAGAAAAAGGTTTCAATTCTATAATAGTCCGATTAGAATCCCAATAATGTGCAAACATATTGGATATGTGAAAACCAGTTTCAATTCTATAATAGTCCGATTAGAATAGTGGAAATTTCAATAATTTCTCTGCGTAATTTAAGTATTTGCGGTGAATTGCAAGTTTTGTCGATCATCTTTTTTTTCATCTTTTCCTTTCTAATGCAAAAAATAAAAATGCGTTTACAAACTAAAATCCAAACTATTCAGAAGAAGTTTGAGATGGCATGCTTTTCCACGCCAAGAATAATTCGTTCGACAACTTCTGGTGTGCGTGCCTGATATATTAAAACCGAGTCTTCCGTTTTATCTATTATTGTCTTCAACTCGTTTTTTAATTTGTCCATCTGCAGATTGGTCAGTTCCCCTTCAAATACGGAGTATTGAACGTGGTTCAAATACCTTCTGCAAAGTTTAAGTGCTTTGGGTAATCTTTTCGGCGATGCTATATCGTAAGTTAATATGTAATACACTTTGCGCGATTTCAATTTCTTTAACTATAAAATTTAATTTTTACCATTTGGATTTATAAGCAGAGTACACATCTTCGCCGTGAAAATGTTTTAATAGCTTGTAACATTCTTCTCTAATAACCCGGCGCATGCTGTAAGCCACGGTTTTATTGTCGAGGTGAATTTTAGCCAATAGTCTATCATCTAACTCACCCGCAAATTTTTGCCGCGCTTCTTTTTTTATGTTGCACCTATTGTTCCTTACCGAGCAATCTTTTTCGGAGAGAATATTTTTATTAATCATTTTAAAAATTGTTCTATCCACAATAAGCGGCTTGAATATATCGGCAATATCAAATGAAAGACTAAGTTTATCCGGTCCCGGTTCATGAATAAAACCTATTTCCGGGTAAAGCCGTGTGTGAAGTATTTCATTTATGCAAACGGAGTAAAGTATCATATTGCCGTAGGAGATTAAACCATTTATAAGGTTATCAGGGGGATTTTTTTTACGGGCAAGAAATTCTACCGGTTGTTTGAAAATATATTTCCAAGCAGAGTAATAAATTCTTTTAGCGGTTCCCTCAATGCCAAGAAGCTCCTCTACATCATACGCTTGTTTAATGTTTTGTTTCACATCCTCAATTTGGGCAATATGTCCTTGTAAGTGTGCGCCGCGGTTCGTGTGGTATTTTAAGTTTTGAAGTGTGTTGTGAATTGCGGCTTCGGTAAATTCTTTGGCAATGTGCATTCTTTTGTTGTGGTTCGTAAAGAAGGAACTTTGCAGAGAAATTAGCCTTCCATCTCTAAACCTATTCCCTGGCATAAACGTACCGCCGTAGTTGCCTGTTAAACTGAAAAGGTGAAGCGGAATTCCTTCCGTTGAAAGAAAGTGGATTAATCTGCTGTTAAAATGTACAGTTCCAAAAGTAAGAATTGAATCTATGCTTTCGATTGGAACGGCTTTCTTTTCACCCGAAGAGATGTTCAGTTCTTCGCCAAAAAGATATTCGCAATAACTTTCTCTAATTTCCGATTGATCGTCATCATTATTGGTTTTAGCAATTTTTTCCAGCCAAAGAGTTTTTTCTTTTCTTCGCAGAATACTATCGCTGAATATGTAAATGTTTTGTTTCATAACGTTACCTAAAAAGTGAAGAAATTATTTTAATCGTTAATTAAAGATTTCCAGCGTTCAACCATTTTATCAGTAGAAGCCACGATATTGGAAGCCGCTCGTTTGACCACATCCGCTCCGGCGTAACCGATTGTTCCATCGACATAAAGAGGAAATTCGAAATCGTCAATTTCTTTCGGTTTAAAAGTCCAGACGATTGAATAGAGAGTAACGATACCTTCGCTATCGGTATCATGCGGCATAGTTTGAATAATGATCATTAATCTATGAACATTTGACGAAGTAAGATAAAACGAATTAGATTCACGGAAAATTTCACGAACATGGAACACGAAATTTTCGCCTACTCGGTCGGTTGAATTGTCGACAATTTGAACGGCAATTTTATCATCTTGAGCAAAAAGCGGCGAGATGAAAAAGAAGCAAAAGAAAAAAGCAATTATAAAGCTGCGCATAAAAATTTCTCCCAAAAATAAAAATGTGATAATTAATTATAGTGTTACGATTTTAGAATTAACAAGAACGACTTGATTAATTCTAAGAAGAAGCTGTTTAAAAATAGAAATGAGACTGGATTAAAAGTATAATAGAAACGTTGTGCAAATGTTTCAAATTAGCAAATTGCGTAGCGCAGACTTCAGTCTGCGAAAAATTCAAGCATTCTGCAAAAAGTTCACATTAAAACCAACCGATACAGAATCCCGTTGTCATTGTTGCCGCAGACTAACGCGAAATTATCTTTTCTTTTGCGCACAGACTGAAGTCTCTTTGTAGCACAGACTTTAGTCTGTGCTACGTGTTCACAGACTAAAGTCTGTGCTACGTTTTTATGATGCATTTTACTCGAGGACTTCGTATCTGCGTTGACAATATGTGTGCTTCCATTGTCTCCATTCTTCAACTAACCCGGCTTTTATCGGATTTAATAGTATGTACCGAATAATAAAAAATAGTTCGATGTCATCTCGAACTAATCGATCATAACTTTCTTCTTGCCATAATTTTCCAGATCTATATAATGCTTTGTTTATTTTATAAGCAGAACCACCTTTTATTTTCTGCATGATTTTACTAATACTTGTTTCCTTGTTTATTAGTTCAAATACAAAATGAAAATGGTTTGGCATAATGCAATAACAAATTAAGTCATAAACTTTTCCATCAAGCTCATGCAAAACTTGTTTTAATATTTCGATGCTTTCGTCTGTCAGAATGTACTGCATATTACTTTTTGAAATATCGAGCATATCATCATAAGAAGTAAAGTGATTTTTAAATTGATCAAAATTCCAGTCGGACTTTGTTTTGAATTGTTCGTGAAGGTTTTTGATCTGTTGAAGAGGAATCGCATCAGCCAATCGGGCGGTGATGAAG
Organism: uncultured Ignavibacteriaceae bacterium; assembly: GCA_964393605.1. Taxonomy (GTDB): domain Bacteria; phylum Bacteroidota; class Ignavibacteria; order Ignavibacteriales; family Ignavibacteriaceae; genus CAYMUL01. The sequence continues at coordinate 59,360 of CAYMUL010000010.1, forward strand.
TAAATTCCCTCATCAAGATACAGATGAGGGAGATTGCGGCGTTTAAAATTATTTGTCATGAATTTGTTTTTCATAGTAGTAATAAAACTAATTATTTTTTTTCATTTCCGTCTTCACGCATTCACGTAGCGCAGACTTTAGTCTGCGAAAAATTCACGCATTCTGCTAAAAGTTCACATTAAAACCAACCGATGCAGAACCCCGTTGTCATTGTTGCCGCAGACTAACGCGAAATTATCTTTTCTTTTGCGCACAGACTGAAGTCTCTTTGTAACACAGACTGAAGTCTCTTTGTAACACAGACTGAAGTCTGTGCACGGGTTCACAGACTAAATTCTGTTTGTAACTACGGGTTCACAGACTGAAGTCTGTGCTACGAAATATATTTTTTATTTTATGATGATTCTGCTTTTGTCGGCTTTTATGTAATATATGGAATCTGCGTATTCACGGTCTACATTGATGATGAATTGTTCGGAAACATCTGCATCTTTAATTAATTCTTTAATCTTACCATTGACTTTGCTTCGCTTGCTTCGGAAATCGGTTTTATTGAAACCTTTTGTGAACCAGGTTTTAGATTCAATATCTCTTTGCGGATAGTGTTCTTTGTAATAACCAATAAACTTTAATTTAGTTTCGTGTGAAATGAATTCATAGACGCTGATTTTAGCTCTGCCTCTCTCTTTCGCATCTACAAAAAAATAATAAAAAAGAAATTCGGCTGGCTCCAATGTTAATATGTCGTTCGCATAACGAAGTTCCCCTCGTTCAACATCAATGATGAGTTTGTTGGACGGAGCTAATACTTTAAGTTGGGTTTGTGTGTATTCAACTATCTTATCGAAGTTGGATATTAAAAGTTCATCCTTGTGTAGTTCATGAGAAATTATTGGTCGCAACCGTACAAAAGGCAATTCTGATAATTCGAGTGCATCGGCTTCCGCTTTTGTACTTGGAAAAAAACCTTTGAATTCATGTTCTTCTTTTGTAAGCACGTGGAGTAGTTTATCGTTTTCTCTTGCAAAAAGTGAAAGCGAATTTGCCAAATGAACGCTCATCGATTTTCTTCCGCCAGTGATTGAGCAGTAAAGCACATTCTCGGGATGAGCAGATTTTAGTTTTAAGAACTCACAAATTTTGTTGGGGAAAAGAATATTCTGTTTATCTGTTCTTATATCCGAAAATTCAACAGATTCTTCACGTGCAACAATTATATGAGAATCATTTTCTTCGAATAGCGGTTTGTGTATTTTATACTTCTTGGATAGTTTTTCAATTTCATCTTTTAGAGGCGTCTTCGGTGTTGACGGATGTTTGTCCCGGGCAAGAATAACATCTTTTCCTCGTTTTGTAGTGAGTACATAAATTTCATGAATAGGAATTTTCTGTTTAACAGAAAGACAGAAAAAAGTTTCAGTAACAATCTGCGGAGTTAAACCGGAAACACAGATGAGGAGGTTGCGGGAAGCCATAAAGCGATTTTTTCTCGTTTTGAAATATTGATAATTTTTATTTGTAATTCTCTTGCTCTTTTTCTGAAAGGTTCCGAGTTATTATTCGCAGTTACAAAAATACCCTTGCCAAATGTGCCGCTTGCTATGTTTCTGATAGTCTCTAATTGGTATAGATCAAATTGATTATCCTTTTTCCCCGATTTGCAAGAAACGAAGTAAAGTTTATAGTCTTTAATTACAATAGCATCAATTTCGTTCTCAACATTTTCATCCGAAATTATTTTTACTCCGGAAATCATTTCATAGTTATTCTTTTGAATCAAAACATAATAGACAAAATACTCTAGCCAATCACCACTCTTATAGTCTTCCGCTTCAATGTTGAAACTTTTGCGCTGTCCTTTTCCGAATTCAATTCTATATGAATTTATATTCTTGTGAAAAATAAAATTTTTATCCGAACTAGTTACTGTAAAACTTGGTAAAGAAATTGATAGTTTCGCTTTTATAACTGCATTAAATCTCAAAAAGGAATTCATCAGATCGTTCACCAACAAGAAATCAAATAGTTGATTATACAAGGCAATCTTTTCACGATTTTTTATTTCAACGATTCTATAGCCGTATGCTAAAAGATAATCTGTAATAGTAATTTCCGCAGTTATTTTTTTGAAATGCTTTTGTGGTAGCAAGTTTATAATTTGTTGATGTTCAGTGTTGCAATAAAAAGCCGAGATGTTCTTTTCTTTAGCAAAATCATAAGCAGCGAAAGACATTACTTTTGTCCCGCCGGTAAGATTGATTGCCAGCGAGGTTTTCTCATTCTGCTGTAAAATTTCAATTAAACAATCTGTAACGGTTTGCGGATTGTATGCATCTATTCCTTCTCTCGTTATGACTTTGATATTTTTAGATTCAAACAAATTTTTAAGATGAACTCCACAAGATTTTTCTTCTTCTGTAATTAACAGATACACTATTTCTGGTTTCATCATTAAAACCGGAAGTACATTTGGCATTGCCTGGCGTGATACGAGACAAACTATGTTCATGCTAACTTGGGAAATTGCGGGACTTTTGCTGTTATAAGAAATGACTTAATTACATCTGATATTATTTGTTGTGCTTCAACAAATTTTTTCTCAGAAAGGGGAACTGATCCATGAGCAAGGATAGAGTGGTTCCTCATATCAAGTATTCTTTTTATTGTCTGAATTTTATCGCTCAATAAGTTCTTATACTTTTCATTTGTTTGCATAAGTAGTTCAAGCGATCCAAAAAGTGGCATTTTTAATTGACCAGCTTTTGAATCAAAATATTTACTTAGCAGCCCTTCACGAAATTGTTCTGGAATGTTTTCTATTTTAACATCAGACGTTGAACAGCCAAATTGTTTTTCAAATTCAATTTGTCCAATCATTTCTAAAGCACGATATAAACGGGCAACGGCATCATCGTATTTACCTTCTGTCGCACGTCTACCTGCGTTTGATATTAATTCGCATACTAAAAAATCGTTTAGTTTTTTCTCCTTAAGTGTATTTGCAGTTTGAGTAAATTTTTCTAAACTCAAACCAAAATATTTTGCTTCATGTAGCATATTCTCATCTTTTTTCATCTGATTTAATATTTCAAACGCAGATCCAAATTCAAACTTATCCCAATTGTTTAGTGCATGAGATAATTGAATAATAAACTGAATTTTAGTGGAGAAATCTGGATGTGGTAAATCTTCGAATGACGATAATAAATTTATCACCCCCTCAAATAAATTTTTATTGAATAAAAGTTTTGCTTCAGAAAATTTTTTTCCTGTAATGAACAAGTTCGGAGATAATGAAGTAGTTTTTTCACTGCCGCTTTGAACTCTTCCGCCGTCGCCGCGTTTTCCGTAGGTGTAAGTTATTCGTCCGACCTGAATAAATATACCCGCGCTAACTAATGCTGCAGACATAGCTTTTGTACCGCTAGTGTAATCAACTATAATATTCGATTTCTCGTACCCTTGTTTGATATACTTCAAGATTATTTTTACAAATGAATTGTGGAGTTCTTCAAATTCATTTATCTCTTCTTCTAATTCGGCAAAATATTCGAGAGTGGGTTTATGCGATTTTATTTTCTCTTCAATGAATGGTAAAGTTTTTATTTTCGTTTCTTTAGATACTATAAATACTGCCGTATCTGGATTGTATTGATTTAACGACTGGAATAGTGCGTGAGCAATATCAGTGCCGGACGCGCCGGTTCCAACAGTTGCGATATAAAGTTTTTTGTTTATATACTCATTCATTCATAAACGGAAATTTAATGTGAACGGCGTGCCGAATTGATTATTCAAGTCTTCCTTTATAATCTGCTTTTTGGAGTATTTTCTTTTGAAGGGATAACTCGACATAAACTTTTGAACCCTTTGTAAGATTAAATGTTTCTAATTTTACAGCAGGTAACATTGTTTCTTTATCTTTATAATCACCTTCAAGGATTTTTACCATCGGTGGTTTGGATGTGGCATCAATGATTTCTGCTAAAATATAAGATTTTTGTTGCGGAGATGATTGACTCTTTATGATTGGCTGAGAATTAGTTTGTTCAACTGGAATAACCTTGGATTGATAAAGATTTAAAGATTGAATTAAATTTTTATCTGTTGAAATAGCAATCCATCCAATCGGTAATTTTGTTGTTTCTACTAGAGTTCTTGTCGTTGGGAATTTACCTTGAACCAACTTTCCGTCTCTATTTTTTCCAAGTTCCATAAGTTCACGATACTTCTTAAATAGATTTTTATCATAGTTGTATAATGCCAATCCTATCGAATTATCAAAAAATGTTTTGCCACCGCCTAAACGAACTATGGCAAATTCATTATTGCTGGATTTAATTTTTGATTTCAGTGATTCATAAAAATTTATAACTGCCGAGTAATTATTTTTTTCTCTATTGGTTGTTGATGAGATTTTATCGTGAAATTCATTAAATGTGTCAAGTTCGTAGTTTATGGAAGCTAAAGAAAATTCATTTAGTATTTTGAAAATATCTTTTATTTCAAAAGAATTAAATTTTTTTAAATCATTTTGAACAAAATCCTTCTCCAATTTTAGAGTAAAGGACCCTTCTATATTTGAATTTAGTGTCTCACTTGGGAGTGGTGAAACTTCAGAAGTATCGCGTAACTTAATTCTGTGCAATTTAAGAATGGAAAGATTTTCTATTGTAAATGAATTTGAATCAGAAATTTGCAAATGCCTTGAATCGAAACCATATAAATTATCCTTTGACATCCTTCCAAAAAGCTTTTGCTCGTCATAAATACGTCCAATTTCAGATTCGCTGTTCTTTTTCCATTTTATTTTTTTTAACTCTCTAGTCTCGTCTTCACTTATACTATTATCGTTTTTCTTTATTTCAAGTTCTAAAATCCGTTCAGATAAATTTTGAATTTTTTCAAAGAGTTCTTTAACTAAATTCTTACCAGTATTAGTCCCGGATAGCCAATCGTAAATAACAGCGGTTCTAAAATTGCCTTTAATCGAACTTCCAGGAATAAAAGGTCTACTTGAAGTATTAATAAAACGTTTGATGGTCTGATGTTTTAAATCTTGATCTGTGGGGATCTTATATTTGATAAAGGAGTTGACATCACCCAAATTTTCAGTTATGAAATTTATCAAGTTAAAATCAGATTGAGTTCTACTTTTATCAATTTTTTGTCGAACAGATTTTACATATTTATCTATCAGTGCTTCTTTTGCAAATAAGGCTTCTTCAAACTTTTTTTCATCAATATAAATTATTTCATTCCCTAATTGAACAAAATCAGAATATGGTGAGAGATCGTTGGCTTGGTTTTGCCCTATATAAATTGGTGTAACTGTCTTAAGTAAAATTTTTTGGGATAAATATTTTGAACTATTCATATTGTCATCCTAAAGGAATTAAAAATGCTTTACCATTACGATAAATTTTGTGCGTGTAATAATTGACTGAAGGGGAAACATCCACTACTCTGCCAATAATTTTTGCATTTGCAATGCTACCTTCTGTAACCATTCTTACTTGTTTCCGATGATTCTCAGATTGTCCTTCAACACCAATTGAACCCCCACCGCGCTTAATTAAATCATATTTGATAATGCTATCAAATTCCAATTGTGAAGTAGGATTAGTAAGTGAAATGATCATAAAATTGTTTGACTTTCGGCTTTCAACCTCCTCAAATTCTTTTATTACTATCTCTTCGATAAATCCTTTACCGGAACCTCTGTCACCACCAATACCTTCATCAGCAAGGATTCTAAGGCAAGTTATAAATTTATTTTTCTCAGCATCACTCATTGTGTCATTCATTAAAAAATAAAAGTGCGGCATATAAGCAATTTTCTTATTCTTATCACAAAGCGGGACTAATTGAATATCCGATTGAAAATAAAATGCATCATCACGGCTTTCTTTATGTACTGCGGTTTTAGGAAAAATCTGTTCTTTAATAAATTGTAGACTACCGGTCTCAGTTAAGTTTAGTTCATCCTTTAGTAGTGCATATTCATCAGCTAATATTTGTAATTCGTTTAAGTTGAACTCAGTCTGCATTGATGAAACATTTAAAGTTTCAATTATTTTATTGAATGCTTTTAATGAAAGAAACTTTATTTTCTTTTCTTTTTTGCCGAGTGAAACTGCTTGACTAAACAGGATATCGGGCTTTGGTAGAAAATAAATCAATTCACCGTTTCGTATATCTTCAAGTAGAGGGAATGCGGAGGATAAATTGATTTTATTTTCAGTCACAAGAGTTACAAACTCATTTCCTTCTTCAAATACTATCTCATAAATATTTGCAATGGCAGAAAAAAGTGTATCGGAGTGAATGATATGGCTTACATCAACTAACGATCCTTCTCCCAAATGGAATAAAGCACCAGGTTTACATCTTAGAATGATAGCGTCCATACTTTTACCATTTAAAGTTTGATAATTCTCGTTGATTTTTATCGGTATAATTTGGAATATCCTTCATTTCAAATTTTACGGCTATGAATTTTATTTTTCCATATCCTCTTGAGCCGCTTCCACCGATATAGTCATCTTCGAGAAGTCGCATAGCTTTTTTTATTTCTGTAATATGAATGTCTGTTTTATCATCATCAAATTCATTAAGGACTAATTCAAAATCGAAAATAGTTCCGGCTGGTACTCTCTCAAGCTGGCGTGGATGTTGAGCTGTCCCACTTTTTCTATCAATAGTATTTTCCCACTTTGTTTCTGTATAGTCCAATTCAAGACCGGAAAATTCACCTTCTCTATTTTCAAGTTTTATTTTAGAATCTGGATTAATAAATGAATCGCGAACAAGCAATCTTGTAATCTTACCTTTCTGTCCATTCTTTGCAGTTGGTGGGTCGCCAAAAAGTTCTTTAATCGTGGGGCTATCATTTTCCACAGACTCGCTGCCAAATTCTTTTGCTAATTGCGAACGCAACTTTCCTTTTAACGTACTACCGGGAATAAATGGTACGCCTTCAGAAGTTTTAATTACATTAAGATCAATTCCTCCGATGTCAAGTGCAGTTTTAGAACCGCCAATATGTAATCCGGTTACTAATTCTATTTGTCCAGTTATAAAAATTTTGCCAATGAGTTTCATTAGTCTTTTCCTCCGTAATATTTATGATATGCTATAATTGCTTCAAAAAAATCTTTTAATTTTGGCACTTCTGATTGCTCTTTGAGTCCTTGAATTTGACTGTCCATAAGAAAGATTAACTCTTTCAACGCATCATTCTTTTCAGCGCGGCCATAAGTATAAGCAAGTTTGGGCCTAATTCTTTTAAGACCGTTAAATTGTCGCTCCTTCTTCACTAAAGAAAAAATATTTCTTAATTGAGAAGTTGAGATGCTATTGGCTCTTGATTCAAGGAAGTTTTTTATTTTGCCGATAAATTCATCATAGTTTAAATGTGGTGGCTGTAAAAAATATGTTTGATACTCATTACCAAAAATATTTTTACAATTTTGGTCGAATTTCTGCTCATCTGTTTGTTTCGATTGAGTGAAGCTTTTAGATTTATTACCATAATTCTGAAAACGTTGATCAGCCATTTTATTGCTCCTTATTTAATTTATTTTTTGTTTCAAACTCTGCCCATCGTGCTGCAATAGGAAATATTTTTATGCTGGTAGATTCGCCTTTTAATGCTTTAAATATTAGTTCTTCATATTGCTTCACAATTTCTTCAACTTTGTTTTTTATGCTTTTGGTTTTGTCATCCTTCTCTTTAGGATTGAACATTTCTCTTAAGTAGTAAGCAAGCCGCCATACTTTTTTAAGATCCACCTTACCAATTTCAGCTTGATTCTGAATTTTTTCAAAACCTCTTGTGCTTTTTCTTATCTTTTCTATGACGGCTCTTTTACCAGTTTCATTAACCAAATAAACCAATTTTTCTTTAAGCAATCTTGCTTCGAAGAAATCATTCCAAGAAATAACCATATCAAAAACATTAATTGAATTTTTTGATATACTTTGATACTTAGCTTGATGTAATCTATCTTCTGCAACAACAGCAAAACGAGAAACCGGATACTTCTCATCAACTACGAGCAAAGCGGCTGAAAGGGTTATTGCTGGATGATGACAAACAAATTCACGAAAATCATTTCTTACTTTTTCCGCGAACGCGAAAATTTTATTCCAACTACCGACAACAAAAAAATCATCACCGCCAGAAAATACAACGTATAATCTGTTCTTAAACTCGGATAGATTTATTAATGTATTCATATATCCTTCAAAGAACCATTTAATAGCGCGAGAAAGTGAAGCAATCCTTGAGATAGTTCTAAAACTTTCTTTCCTGATTTGTCCATCTTTAGTTTTATATTCAAATTCTTTGGGCAAACCTTCACTGAACAATTTACCCAAATTATCAATATCCATTTTTAGGACGCCAAGTTTTTGAGTGCCTGTTTCGAAATATGCAATCTGAGATAACCTTTCGAATGAAAGAATCGAATTTGAATTTAATTTTTCCTCTCCAGCGGTTTCAAACTTACGATTATGTTCTTCGTTCAGTTTTTCAAAATCTTCAATATTTTTATAATCCCAACGTGGTAAATCTTTGACGGCAAAACGAAATCCTTTGTAATTTTTAGCAAAATCCGTTGTATTAAAAACTGTTGCTTCTGAACTAATCTCACTTGGTTCGGGATAGAAATCCGTTACAAAATTTAACATTGTAAATGGTTTTTTGTATTCCGAAAGTTTTTCGTTTTGTCTGAAATTTCTAATAAGTATTTCATAACAAATTAATTCTTCGGTTAACTTTTTATAAAAATCATCCTCGTGGAGTTTCTGTGGAGTTGGTTCGAAGACGGTTTCCCAATTAAGCTGTTTGAATTTTTGTTGTTTGTTTCTATTAGCTGCTTTAGTAACAGAACTGAAAACTTTACTAAAGTCAGAAAAATCATCTAATCCAACCCTGGTAATTCCAAATGCTAAATAAATATCTAAACCGTTGAGCACAGTAATAATCTGTTTTGTGAATTCTTCCAATTGAATTTCTTTATAAGCCGGTGCTAATATGAAAAAATTACCACCACCGTTGTATAGTATGTTAGCAGGCTTTAATTCGAGTTTTTCAACCAGATATTTAACGCAAACATCGGTTAATAATTGTACAAAGAATGATTTCCCTTTTAATTTCTGAGCCGCTTTCTCACTTTTAACATCAAAGATAAAATTTTGAATTCCCGTTAGATTACCATTTATTAAAATGATAGGTGAGTCCAAATTTTGTTTCTGATAATCGTTAGTTAAAATTAATTTGTCTTTACCCTGCCAACTTCCATATTTATACTCCAAGTAGAGACAAACAGCTATCGCTGCTACACTTCTAGAATGATCATAAAGGTTTATATCCGGTTTGAAGAGTATTTCTTTACCATTTATTTCATTCGGGGTTTGAGCCGGAACATTGACTAAATATTTTTCCATCAAATAAAGTAGCGACTCATCATTTTCGATATACTCAAACTCAGCTAAAAAATCTTTTAGTAGTTCTTGATACCGGTTAGTCGCATCTACATTTACATTATCTGGGAACCCACATTTTTTACCAAGTGTAAGTTTGTGATTATTGAGATAAAAATTATTATCTAATTTTTTCAAATCATCATTTAGCTTTATTTGAATATCTTGAAATGGTGAATGAAGTTTCGCCAAATAATAATCAACCGCTTCTAAATCTGGATTTTCTCGCCTTTCCGCCGAAGCAAGGTCATCAGCAATTCTTAATAATTTAAGGAGAACTCCTTTTTTATTGATCGACTCATAATCTTCACAATCCTGATCGTTTCCTTTATGATGCCATAGTACCAAAGTTTTTATCGTTTCTTCTTTAAGAAAATCTTTTTCTTTTTTGAATTTATCGATCAACCAAGCAGAATATCGTTTGTGGGCATAATTCTTTGATACAATTTTTTGTTGAAAATAAGAAGACGCTTCTTGTTGGACATTTTTATCCTTTGCTCGCTCGATAAATTTGCCAATGTCGTGCATCAGTGAAGCTAAATAAATGCTGTCAAGTTCTTTCATTATTTTCCATTTTTTGATTCAAATTTATTTTAATATGAAATCTATTCCAAAACTCGAAACATTTCCACAATGTTTTTAAGTCAATCCTCTTATCCACTTTGGCTCCTTGAAATTTGTGCCATTCCAAATCCCATAGAATTTTTTTCGCCGAAGCCGGTGTCGTATCCAATTTTCATTAATTCGGTTGGTCCTGTGAGTGTGAACGGCGCGAACATTCCTATGATATCAATCGGGTATCTACCATTTTCATTTATTGTAATTTTCTTTGTTATACGGTTATGTGTACTTAAATATTTTTCGCTCCACTTAAGAGATAATTGTTCACCGGAAAATTCTTTATTGTTAATCAACAAATATTTGTTCAACAGATTTTTTGTTAATTGAACACTGACTTCCTCAACATTATCGCCTCTTAAATAATGCGCATCTTCCTTTCCTCTAAAATCTTTTCGTACTGAAAGCACGATGGGAGAATATAACTTAAATTCCATAACCGGAGTAAAAATAGGTTCGGGAAGTAACTCCATATTTTTTATTCTAAACTTAATTGTGTCTGGACCAAAATTAAGATTCAGAAATGTTCTGTTGAATGAGCCAATGACAAAAGTTTTGATAAATTCATCCAGGAATGGTGCGCACACAAATAATGTAGCATTCGGATTAAGCATTTTAATTTTACTGCCGATGATAATCATCTTATTAAACTGAAGCGCGAACGAAAAAAGTTTAAATGACTTTCCGTTCAAGCTATAGCCACGGTCGTGCAAAAATGCCGCAAAATCTTCTGACCCAAATTTCAATAACAGATAAATTGCAGATGAAAGTTGATAATAATAATTGACATTCAACTCAACATCACGGTCAGAAACTATTTCTAATTTTAATCTCACCTAAATTCTCTTGTTGTTAAATTCAAGTTAGGAAGATTTGGAAATAAAAAGCAAACTTTTTTAAAAAATTGTTGCTATTCTTGTTTCAACTATTTTGGCTCAAGATTATTCAGATTCTTAACAGCATTCATATCTTCCTCTACCGCTCTTCATTCAGTAGGTGAACGGGGGCAGTCCCGATTTTATCGGGATTGAACCTACAGCCCGAAAACTTTCAGGATATTAGCCCGACTTTCTTTAAAACAAAAAATCCTCATTTCTGAGGATTTTTATTTTGGTAGCGGGGGCAGGACTTGAACCTACAGCCTTCGGGTTATGAGCCCGACGAGCTACCAATTGCTCCACCCCGCGATGTTAATCTTTTCTTTTTTGCTCATCCTTTTCCGACGAGCTACTCCCGATTTATCGGGACTCCACCCCGCGATGTTAATCTTTTCTTTTTTGCTCATCCTTTTCCGACGAGCTA
>CAYMUL010000010.1:70868-113889 GCA_964393605.1 uncultured Ignavibacteriaceae bacterium
CTCCCGATTTATCGGGACTCCACCCCGCGGTATTATTAAATTCGCGGTGCAAATATAGTGTTGGTATCTCCCCGATGCAATGTAAGAATTTCTAACTATGAATTTTTTATTCTTTTATTAAAGATAATTTATTCGTCGCTACATCATACATCATCGGAGCGATAGTAATTTTGGGATAAATTTTTCGCAGTCGTTCTGTTTCTGAAACGGTGAATTTTATTTCGTCATGAATCTCAAAAATCGGTTCGTTTTTTTCGAAATGAGCAATCGCATCTTTTTCGTTCCAACCGCCAAATTCAACCAGTCCTTTTACAAAATCTTCCTTCTTCGATTGTAAATGACACATGCCGCAATTCGTATGTCCGATGAGTGCGAAATATGAAATTCCGCCAACACCGATAGCAAATGAAATTTTAAACTCGCTAAACTTGAAATTCGCGCCGCCATCGCGCATAATAAAAGCAAAGTAGCGCGGAATATTTAGATGCTTGCGCAAATCCATACACATGCCTATTAACAATTCAGCTTTTTTATATGACTTAAATTCTACTTCCAAATTGTGGAACAACATTAAGTCAGCGATTGGTGTATCTCGGTACTTCGGAAAAATTTCCGCTTCGGATTTAACTTCAATTAACTCGTACATACTAAATCTTTTTGTAAGTCGTTCCTTCTTTTGAGTCTTTCAACTCGATCCCGAGTTCTTTAAGTCCGTCTCTAATTTTATCGGAGAGAAGAAAATTCTTTTCCTTCTTTGCATCGAGCCGAAGGCGAATGAGCAATTCTATTAATTCCTTTTCAACATTGGAAGTTTGATCTGCGGAATTGAAATCGGCGATACCGAGAACATTAATTGCTGTTCGTTCGAAAAATTTTTTTACATCTTCAAAGAATTTTCGATCGATTGTTTCATTTACGGAAAGAACTTTGTTAAACTCTTTTATAAAATCAAAGATGACAGCGACTGCGCGCGGCGTATTAAAATCATCATCCATTGCGGCGATGAAGTCATTCTCATATCTTGAAATTTCAAGTTCGGGAAGAAATCCTGTTTCGTTTCTTTGCATCCGTTCGTTTAAAACATCAACGAAATTTTTAATACGCTCGTAACCCTTTAATGATGCGGTCAAAAGCTCTTCGGAGTAATTCATCGGACCGCTGTAATGTGCTTGCGCGAAGAGTAACCGAATCACTTCGGCAGGATATTTTTTTAACACTTCGCGTGCAGTGAAAAAATTTCCGAGAGATTTCGACATCTTCTCTTCATTTAGGTTTAAGAATCCGAAATGAATCCAATATTTCACAAATGGTTTTCCGTTTGCACTCTCGCTCTGTGCAATTTCATTTTCGTGATGCGGAAAAATCAAATCATTTCCGCCGGCGTGTATATCAAAAGTTTCGCCGAGATGTTTGCAACTCATCGCAGAACATTCGATATGCCAGCCGGGACGACCATTGCCCCACGGACTTTGCCAAAACGGTTCCCCTTCCTTTGCTTTTTTCCAGAGTGCAAAATCGAGTGGATTTTTTTTCTCCTCCATTATTTCCACACGAGAACCGGATTCCAATTCATCTATTTTTTTTCCGCTAAGTTTGCCGTAGCCCTGGAAAGTTGAAACATTGAAGAATACATTTCCGTTCACTTCGTAAGCCGCTCCGGTGGAAATTAGTTTTTCAATCATCGCAATAATTTCGCTAATATGTTCGGTTGCTTTCGGGTAAAGAGTTGCCGGTATAATTTTTAATTTTTGAATATCCTCAAAAAAAGCTTTTGAAGAATTTTGTGCGACTTCTTCCGCGCTTCTTTTTTCTTCTTTAGATTTATTGATAATCTTATCATCAATATCAGTAAGATTCATCAAGAGTTTTACGGTAAAGCCTTTGTATTCCAAATATCTTCGGATAAAATCCGAGTTAACAAAAGAGCGTGCATTGCCGATATGAAAAAAATCATATACGGTTGGACCGCACATATACATTTTAACTTCGTTGGGAACGAGCGGAATGAATTCTTCTTTTTGTCGTGTGAGTGTGTTATAAATTTTTAGCATCTTTTTATTTCGTTGATATTACTATCGTTTGTGCGTATTGATTGGTTATAAATTTCATTTTATGATTGAGTCTACTATAATAATGTAAGAAACGATTGAAACGGTTCTACTATTCAGTATGCAGTTCCTATAACCAACGGCTCAAACCGTTGGTTAATAATAACTTAAAGAACTACAAATCGTTTCACATGTTCCTTTGGGAACGTGTTAAAATTCTTTTCCAATTTTAGATTAATGACCTTTTTAGTACAAACTCATGATTTAAATATATGAATGTTCACCAAGATTTTCTCATTCATTTCAAGGTGATTCAGTTCTTCAATTCCGCCAATAATTTTTTAAAATCTTCAGGGAGAGAAGAATCAAACTTTAATTGTTCTTTTGTAATCGGATGAATGAAGCCCAACGTCTTCGCGTGAAGAGCCTGACGTTGCATTATCTCCAATAAATTTTCAACACGACTTTTTATTTTGGGGAGAGTTGAACCGTAATGAATAACTCTTCCGCCATAAAAATTATCTCCAAAAACCGGATGCCCGATATTCGAAAGATGCACTCTAATCTGATGCGTTCTTCCCGTTTTTAATCGTAGTGAAAGTAGCGTTGCAAAATCAAATTCCTCAATCACTTTATAAAAAGTTGTTGCGGGCTTTCCCCCTTCTTCAACAACAGTAAATTTTTTTCTGTCCTTGTTGCTCCTTCCGATGTTTCCCTGAATTTCTCCTTCAACTTTTTTAAACTTTCCCCAAACCACAGACCAATATTCTCGTTCAATAGAGTGAGTGCTAAACTGCCGCGCCAAATTTGCGTGAACATGTTGATCTTTCGCAACAACAAGTAACCCGCTTGTATCTTTATCGATGCGATGAATTATTCCCGGTCGTGAAGGAGAATTATTATCGCTAAGTTTATTCGTGTGGTGAAGCAATGCATGAACGAGAGTTCCGCTATAATGACCGAGTGCGGGATGTACAACCATTCCCGGCGGTTTATTTATTATGATCAGATAATCATCTTCAAAAATTATTTCAAGCGGAATTGCTTCGGGCTCAATTTCTTCGGGGCGCGGCGCGATCGGGATTGTAACTTCGATAACATCGTTCGGTAAAACTTTGTAGTTTGATTTTATATTTTTACCGTTGACTGTTACAAACTGCGCATCAATTAATTTTTGTATTCTTGTTCGGCTTGCATTTTCGATGGAGTTCGAGAGGAAGACGTCTATGCGTTCTTTCTTTTTATTTTCCGAAAGATCAAACCGGAATTTCTTCTCGGTTATTATTTTCGCCATCGCCGGTTTTTATTGTTGCTTGTGAAGATGAAATTTCAGGAATTTCGTTATCGTTGTTATCGCTTAATTGAATCTCATTTGCGGTTGAGCCGTTTGAATTTTCATTCTTCAAAAATTCTCCTTCTCTTGTCGCGGCAAGAGTTCCGTCGCCGGTAACTTCCTCTTCGACAGAAAATTCTTCCGAGTGTTGTTTATAAAATAAAAGAAGAATAAAAACTCCCACAGTAACGGCGGCATCGGCAACGTTGAAAATCGGAAATCTGTCGTAAGTTCTTCCCAGAATTTCGAGGTTGAAAAAATCGAAATCGAAGAAGTCCACGACATGCCCGTAAAATAAGGGGGCGTAGCCGTAAAACACGCCGTAGAAAACACGGTCAATCAAATTTCCGATTGCGCCACCAAGGATTAGCGCGAGCGAAATTCTTAAACTCCATGATTGTGTTCTAACTTTCACAAGATATAAAAATAAACCTACGCTTGCCGCGATAGAAAAAACGGAAATCAGAAATTTCATCGTTGTGCCAAGTTCAATTCCGAAAGCCATTCCCGGATTTTCTACAAAAGTGAATTGAAAAAATTCGCCGATAACGGGAATGCGTTGCCCGTGATACATTCCATCCCACCTAAAATCCAGGAATGGAATTGCAAATCCTTTGATAATCATTTTAGTTGCCTGATCGACAAAGACAATGATCGCGGTTATAATCAGTACTTGCAAGCGATTACTTTCTTATCTCTTTTTTTCTTGTTGCATTTTCATCTGTACACACAATTGACTGTGCGGCACAGCTTCTAATCTTGCTTTTGGAATCAGAGGACAGGTTTCGCAAAGATTTTTCGGTTCGTCGGCGCATTCGATGCAGATTCCGTAGGTGCCTGCTTCAATTCGCTTGAGAGCATCTTCGAGATAGCCGAGAAATTTATTTTCTCTTTGAGAGAAGAGAAAAGTTTTTTCGCGTTCCATTGCATCTGTGCCTTGCTCAGCCATGTGCAATGAGTATGGAGAATTTTCATTGATATATTCTCCTGTTGTCGGATCCATAATTTGATCGCGAAGATTTTGCAGCTGATCTAAAATTTCATCTCTTTTTTCGAGAATAATTTTTTTGAAATGTTCGAGTTCTTTTTTGCTGTAACCTTTAACAACTTTTGGTTTCGTATTTTTTACCGGCGCAACTTTTTCTTTTGATGCCGGTTTAGATTTAGTTGTTGCTATTTTTTTTGTCTTTGCTTTAGCTTTTGTATCGCTAATTTTCTTTGTCATTGATTTCTTATTCCTATTTAACGTTTCTTTCTTAAGTAACTTTTTGTCTTTTGTATTAGATTTCTTTAAAACTTTTGCAGTTGCTTTTTTCTTTGCGGCGGGTTTGGCAGCAGATTTTTTTACCGCGCTTTTAACCGAAGATTTTTTAGCCGCAGATTTTTTTGCGGTAGTTTTTGATGTCGTCTTTTTAGCCATTGCTTACTCCATTATTTTGAAATTCGTTGAATTGTTACATTAACAGAAAAATCGGATATTTTCCAATCTTGTGAAAATCCGTGTGTGCCGTTGTTTTCGCTCAGCTCATCGGCTAAGGTTTCGGCGGCGATATATTCTTCAAATTTTTTGATTGCGGTATTAAGTTTTTCATCGGTGCGGAAAGAAATTTTAATTCGATCTGTAACCTCGAACCCTGCATCTTTCCTCATGTTTTGAATTCTGTTGACGAACTCACGAGCCAAACCTTCGGCAATTAATTCATCCGTCAATTCTGTATCTAATGCGGCGGTGATTCCTTCTTCAGATTCAACCAACCAGCCTTCAATGTTGCTCGAAATTATTTCGACATCTTCGGGTGCAATTAAAATATTTTCTCCTTGAACATCGATAGAAATATTTTCACCTTTCTCTAAACTTTTTATTTGTAAAGATGAAAATGCTTTTATGCTTTCGGCAACTTTATTTACAATCTTTCCGAACTTTGGTCCGATTGATTTGAAATTTGGCTTCGCAGATTTTTTTACAATCTCAGAATCGCTATCGAGAATCACGAGTTCTTTCAGATTGATTTCTTCGAGGATTACATTCTTCATTAGTGTGAGTGATTCGCGAAGTTCAAATGGAATTGCAACCATTATTTTTTTTAACGGTTGACGAATTTTAAGATTTGATTTTGCTCTCATACTTCGTGCAAGATAAACAACACGTTGCGCTATATCCATTCGCTTTTCCAATTCTTCTTCTCTGTATGTAATCTTCGGAAACAATGAAAGATGAATTGATTCAAAATTTTCTCTGTTCGTCGTACGGTTCAACGCTTGATAAATTTCTTCGCTTAAAAATGGAACGAATGGAGAAGTAAGTTTAGCAACCGTGTTCAAACATTCATACAGCGTTTGATATGCCGAAAGTTTTGCAATGTTCACTTCCGATTTTTCCGAAGGAGTTCGTGATGACCAAAATCTTCTGCGGCTTCTTCTAACATACCAATTGGAAAGTTGATCGATCGTAAAATTTGAAACAGCACGCGCGGCTTTTGTTACTTCATATTCATCCATAAAGGATTCATATTCTTTAACAAGCGCATTTAGTTTGGAAATAATCCATCTGTCAAGTTCCGGTCTCTCTTCGTACGGAACGGGTTCTTCTTTGAAATGAAAGTTATCGATGTTTGCATAAAGAGCGAAGAACTGGTAAGTGTTTAACAGAGTTCCAAAAAATTTACGTTGAACATCCGCCATATCTTCTTCGTTGAAGAGTGTCGGTTTCCACGGTGGGCTATTTACAATCAGATACCATCGGGTTGCATCAGCGCCATACTTTTCAAAAAGCATAAACGGATCGACTGTGTTCCCTTTTGATTTGGACATTTTCTGTCCGCTTTTATCGAGTATTAAATCATTCACAAGAACATTTTTGTATGCGACGTTATCAAACAGCATCGATGCAATTGCGTGAAGTGTGTAAAACCAACCGCGCGTCTGATCGATTCCTTCCGAAATAAAATCGCCGGGGAAATTTTTCTCGAACCATTCTTTATTCTCGAAAGGATAATGATATTGAGCGAAAGGCATTGCACCGCTATCATACCAAACGTCAATTAATTCCGGAGTACGTTTGTAAATTTTTCCATTCTTTTCAAAAAACACACCGTCAACAAATGGTTTGTGAAGATCAATTTCAGGAAGTTCGCGCACGGAAATTCTTTTTCCTTCTTGTTCGATAAATCCTCCTTTCAATTCTTCGATACTTCCAACTGCAAACATATCACCATCATCGTTAATCCAGATCGGAAGAGGAGTTGCCCAAAATCTGTCGCGCGATAAAGCCCAATCTTTATTTTCTTCAAGCCAGTTTCCAAATCTTCCCGAGCCAACTTCGGGCGGACACCAATTGATTGTGTTATTCAATTGCACCATCCGATCGGCAACAGAAGTAGTGCGGACAAACCATGATTCGCGCGCGTAATAAATTACCGGCACGTCTTCAAACCGCCAGCTAAAAGGATACGAGTGTTCGATTACTCCCTTTTTATAAAGTTTGTTTTCTACTTTCAATTTTTTGATGATGCCCGCATCTGCATCTTTAACGAACTGCCCGGCGAAGTCCGAAATCTCATCTGTAAAAGTTCCGTTGCGTTTAACGGGTTGCAGCATAGGCAGGTTGTACGTTTTAGAAATCTCATAATCATCCTGTCCGAAAGCAGGGGCAATGTGTACAATACCCGAGCCGTCTTCGGTGCTGACGAAATTTGCATTCACAACATAGAAAGCTTTTTTATTCGGAGAAACGTAACTCAACAACTGTTCATATTCAATCAATTCAAGCTCTTTTCCTTTTAGTTCTTGAATGATTTCATATTCATCATCGAGTGCTTCAAGTCTGGCTTTGGCAAGTATGATTGTCATTCCTTTGTTACGAACTTTGCAATAAGTAACATCGGGACCGACAGCGAGCGCAACGTTTGAAATCAATGTCCACGGCGTTGTTGTCCAAACAAGAAAGTATTCATCTTTATTTTTTATTTTGAACAACACATAGACGGAAGGATCTTTTGTCATGCGATAACCGAGTGCGAGTTCGTGAGAAGAAAGTACAGTTTCTGCGCGCGGATCTTGCGGAACGATTTTGTAATCTTTGTATATCATTCCCTTGTCGAACAAAGTCTTCAGCGACCACCAAACGGATTCAATGTATTCGTTTGTGCAAGTGATGTATGCATCATCGAGGTTGAGCCAATAGCCCATTCGATCCGTCATTTTTTCCCAGAGGTCTTTATAATCAAAGACGGAACTTCTGCATGCGGCGTTATATTTTTCTACTCCGAAAGTAGGAATTTCACTTTTGCTTTTTATACCAAGTTTTTTTTCAACTTCAATTTCAACGGGCAAACCGTGAGTATCCCAACCTGCTTTTCGATGAACTTGAAATCCCTTCATCGTTTTGTAGCGGCAAACTAAATCTTTGAGCGTGCGAGCCATAACGTGATGAATACCGGGCTTTCCGTTTGCCGTCGGCGGTCCTTCGTAAAATGTGAAAGAATTATTTTCATCTCTCGAGGTTATACTCTTCTCAAAAATTTTATTCTCTTTCCAGAAAGAAAGAATTTTTTCTTCGATCTGCGGAAAGGAATTTTTATCTAAATTTTGCGGAAACATTATTTCGTAATTAACCTTGTTCTTCGTATTTCTTAATTAATGCTTTTTCTATCTGAATGAATTCTTTTAATTCTTTTTCGATTCTCTCTTTTTTAAGGAAAAGATTTTTCGCGGCAGATTCTGCCTCCAATAGAAGTTTTGCGGCTTTGATTTGCGCTTCTCTCAAAACCAAATCAGATTCTTTGTGAACATCTTTCATAGTGGATTCATAAACTTTTAATTTTTCTTCCATCACTTTTTTCTCTTGCCGCACGGAAAGATTTTCTGCAACGGCGGCGCCGAACAATCCCATCGCTCCGAGCAAAATATTTCTAATTCCGAAAATCAAAATATTTTCAACTATTATCCCATTCAATAAAAAATATTCCGGGAAGTATGAAACTAAAATTGCACTGATTATCATATTCGCAACCGTTACTGATAAAACGATTTGCAACGTGCTTTTCCAATCATAATTTTTTATTGTGAACCAACCGGCAGCGAAACACAAACCGGAAAGCAAAATCCAAACGAGCATATCGTTTGTAATAGTTTGGAACAAATTCGTTCCTAAAAAATCGGAGAAGGCAATTAAGACCGCCATCAAAACCGGAGGCAATGAAGATTTTACAGATTTACTCATGATAATTTTTTAATAACCTCTTTCATTATTAAAGTCATCTTCGGTTCGGCTTCCATTGCTGCGGCGATTACATCTTCAAGTTTCACCGGTTTCAGTGAATCGGGAAAACATTCATCCGTTATTATGCTAAAGCCAAGTACTTTCATGCTCATATGATTTGCAACAATGTTTTCGGGAATTGTTGACATGCCGACAACATCCGCGCCAATTGCGCGAAGGAAGCGATACTCTGCTTTTGTCTCGAGGTTCGGTCCCGAAACTGCAACATAAACTCCCTTCTGAACTTTTATTTTATTTTCGAGTGCAACACTTTCGGCGAGTTCAATTAATTCGTGCGAATATGGTTCGCTCATATCGGGAAAACGAGGACCGAGCTCATCAATATTTTTTCCGATGAGGGGATTATCGCCGAGTAAATTTATATGATCGGTCATCAACATAATATCGCCCCGTCTGAAAAGAGGATTCATTCCTCCGCAAGCGTTAGAGATGAGCAAAGTTTTTACTCCGAGAAATTTCATCACACGAACGGGATATGTAATTTGCTGCATCGTGTAACCTTCATAAAAATGAAAGCGACCTTGCATTGCAACAACATTCTTCTCTGCAATTTTTCCGAAGATTAATTTTCCTTTATGCGATTCCACAGTAGAAAGCGGAAAGTGCGGAATGTCTGAATAATCAATCTCATGTGCGATTTTAATTTCTTTGACTAATCCTCCCAAACCTGTGCCAAGAATTATTCCGACCGGATATTCTTCCGAAGTAACTTTTTTTAGTACGGCAAGAGATTCGTTTATTTTGGTTAAAAGATCATTCATGAAATTTTATCGACTATGTTTTCGATGTTGATGTTTAATTGTTTCAATGTAGAAATTTTAGCGACAGGTTCTTTCTCTTCAACGGATTTTTCTAATTTCATTTCGAGCAAATGAGCCTGTGAATTTACAATCGCTTTTAGTTTGGCAAGAATTAAATCCCGCTCTTCCCTCAAAACAATAATGGAATTGCGGAGTTCATTTGCCCCTTCTTTAGATTTATCCAAAATTTGCTGCGCTTTTATTTCTGCTTCTTTAATTATTAAACTTGCTTGCTTTCTTGTCGATTCAATCGATTTCGAAGTAGTTTCCTGCGCTTTCAAAAGAGTATCCTGCAAACTTTTTTCAATTCTTCTGTACTCTACAAGTTGCGAGTTTGCCTCTTCAAGATTTTTTTTCAGTGTATCGTTATCACGAATCAAATCTTCGAGGTCATCGGCGATGCTGTTGAGGTAAGCACGGACTTCTTCCGTATCGTAACCGCGCAGCGATTTGCCGAACTCTTGCTTCTTGATATTTAATGGTGTTATTCTCATAAATCACCTTTTTTATTTATAATGTCTCTCTCCAAAAATTGCAGTTCCAATTCTTAAAATTGACGAACCTTCTTCAATAGCGATTTTAAAATCTGCGGTCATGCCCATCGAAAGATGTTCAAGTCTGAATCCGCTGTTATTTAGTTTGTTGAATAATGAATATAATTTTTTAAAACTTTCTCTCACAACTTTTTCATCATCAACAAAAGGAGCCATAGTCATCAAACCTTTCAGATTAATGTTCGGATACTCCGCAACTTTTTCGGCTAACGAAAAAAGTTCTCGTTCATCGGTAATTCCAATTTTCGCCGCCTCGTCGGAAGTTTTAACTTCGAGTAAAATATTTTGCACTTTCTGAATTTTACCGGCTTGCTTTTGAATTTCTTCAATCAAACTCAAAGAATCTACCGAATGAATTAGTTCGGCGGAAGGAACTACATACTTCGCTTTGTTAGATTGAAGATGCCCGATGAAATGCCAAAGAACGTCAATGTTTGCAAGTTGTTTTGCTTTATCGCGCAATTCCTGAGCTTTGTTTTCGCCAAAGAATTTTTGTCCGGCAGAACTCGCTTCCAAAATATTTTCGATTGGAAAATTTTTAGACACGGCAACGAGAGTTATCCCGTCCGGGTTTCTGCCGATTCGATTACACGCTTCGGCGATGTTGTCCGAAATTTCTTTTAAATTTTCCCTTATCATAAAAAAATAAGTTGGCAAAGCTATTGCTTTTGAATTGAAAAATCAATAAAAATTCACCCAAAACCTCAAGAGCATTTTTCCTTGATTCACACTACAAAAACCAAATTATCCAATTGAATTTCCGGCAAATCATTAATTTTTTTTTACTTCAATTTTACTGAAATAATCCTCACTAATAATTGTAATTTTGTAATGAAAATCTGAAATAAAAGGTGAATTTATGTCTGACTTAAAGTTAATAAATACAATTAAAGAAAAAGCAAAAAAAATTAAAAAAACTGTGGTACTCCCCGAAGCTAAAGATGAAAGAGTTCTGAAAGCGGCTTCAATTCTGGCGAAGGAAGAAATCACTAAAGTTATTTTAACAGGTAAAGAAGAAAAGATAAGAAGCGATGCGGATAAACTCGGCGTTGACTTAACCGGTGTAAGAATTATCGATCCGGAAAAATCCGATAAACATAGCGACTTCTCGAATATCTACTTCAACCTGCGCAAACATAAAGGGATGACAATCGAAAAGGCACGCGAAACAATGAAGCAAGAATTATTTTTCGGTGCGATGCTACTTCGCGAAAGCTTTGCAGATTGCAGTGTTGCCGGTTCATTCAGCGCAACCGCAGATGTTTTGCGCGCAGGAATTCAAGTCGTCGGAATGTCTGAGGGAATTTCCACTGTTTCAAGTTTCTTTTTGATGATCTTTCCACACATAACATATTCGTTCGGCGATTGTGCTGTTGTTCCAAATCCCGATGCGGATCAACTTGCGGATATTGCAATTTCAACTGCGGTGAATCATAAAAAATTAACCGGAGAAGAACCATTCGTTGCAATGCTTTCCTTCTCCACTTTAGGAAGCGCGGAACATGAACTTGTCGATAAAGTCCGCAATGCGCTCGAAGTAATTAAAAATAAGAAACCGGATTTAAATGTTGATGGTGAGTTGCAATTTGATGCGGCAATTATCGATTCAATCGGAAAGAAGAAAGCACCCGGAAGCAGTGTTGCAGGGAAAGCGAACGTATTAATCTTCCCCGATTTGAATGCAGGAAATATCGGTTATAAAATTGCGCAAAGACTCGGCAAAGCTGAGGCAGTCGGTCCGGTTGTACAAGGATTGAAAAAACCATTCTTCGATTTGAGCCGCGGTTGTAGTGTCGATGATATTGTGAACACTTCTGCCATTGCCGCATTGATGTCTTAAAATTTATTTTTTGATGGGATAGATTTTTCCGAGGAATCTATCCACTTCATATTCTTTTAAGGAAAGAAGAAAAAAAGGAACCGAAAGAATGAAGTACGAAATATCAAATCTACTTTCAAAATATGCGGCGTGAAATCCTTCCCTTCCGATTGTTGTTAGGAATGAAATCACAACCAAAAGAAAAATCATTATTCCGTTGAAGAAAAAATATTCTTGTTCATCCGCTAAAGACCAACCGAAGTAAAGAATGAAAAATGGAAAGACAAAATAAACCCACAGCGGTAAGTAAAGCGATTGAATCGCAAATGGTCCGCGCTCGATAAAATAATTGTAATCCCAAAAAATGAACGGAATATTGACAAGCGCAAACGCAACAATTGCGATAGCTAAGAAAAAGAGACCGTTTTTTAAATTATTTCTGAAATGAAATATAAAGAGGGTGAACAGGACTAAAAATGAAATCATTCTCGTCGCCGCAAATAAACCGGCAAGAAGTGCGATTATAAAAAATTGTAAATCTATTTTTTCCGCGCGCACAAATTTGAGTGTGAGAATCGCCATCCCGATCAACAAAACTGAATTGGTGAGCAAATCGCTTTTCGTCAGCAATTCGTAATAGCTTGACGGAAGTAAAAGAAAAACTACGACAGCGAAGTAAAATTCTTTTTTATAATTTGAGATCAAATTTAATTGCAATAGCATCAAAGCGAAACCGAACGCTGAAAATATTCCCGCTTCACCGAGCAAATAAAATGGAGAGGCGAGAAAGAAAAGAAAGGGAAAGCCGGAGGGATTCACTTCGCTTCGGTAAGGATAAATTGATTTTTGAAAATTTGTCAACCAGGCGTTTATCGCATCTATTCTGCCGACTTGCGTTTCAGCCGGTGAAATCAATACTGCAACTGATGCAACGGCAAAGAATGCGAAGAAAATTATCAAACTATTTTTTGTTTGCAATCTCAACTTCGTTTCTACTTTTCTATCGATAATAAAGATTATCGCAAAGAAGAAAATTGAATATCCGAGTGCAATCGGAAAGACAAATTCACTATAGCGCGGAAGGTATTTCAATAAAAATATTATTGAAATCGAGAACAACGCCGCGAGCGAAAACAAGTTTATAAAATTATTTTTATGAATCACAAATTAAAATTACAAATTAGGAGTAAAATGAAAACAATAATTTATTTAGCAATAATTGTGGCGGTCGCCGGAATTGGTTTTTCTATTTTAAAAGCCATGAGTAAAAATAAAACTCGAATTGCTCTCTCTAAATTGAGCGACGAAGAAAAAGCAACAAAAAATATTCATGACATAAAAGTTAAAAAATCAAACGGCGAGGTAATTCAACTTTCCGATTATAAAGGAAAAGTATTGTTGATTGTCAATGTTGCGAGTTACTGCGGATATACAAATCAATACGAAGGATTGGAAGAGATTTATAGAAAATATAAATCACAAGGATTCGAAATTCTCGCGTTCCCATGCAACGATTTCGGAAGTCAAGAACCCGGAACAAACGAAGAAATTGCAAACTTCTGTACTTCAAAGTATGATGTAACATTTCAATTGTTCGATAAGATTACGATGAAGGGAGAAAATAGAAGCGAACTTTACGCACGATTAACCTCGAACGTCCCGACCGGAATTGATGGTGTGAAATGGAATTTCGAGAAATTTCTTATCGGAAAGAATGGTGATATTCTTTCACGTTTCAAAAGCAACATCAAACCAACTTCGGATGAAGTTGTTTCTGCAATCGAAGCGGTAATTAAAAAGTAATTTATTTTTTTAATTCTTCAAGGGCTTCTTTTTTCGCATCCTTAATCAAGAGCCAACTTAAATCAAGTTCTTTACCGATCTTCTTCAACAACTTCTCCTCGTTCTCGTGCAACGATTCATCCGCGTACACTAATTGCCACAGACTTTTCATCAACTCATATTTTTCATCATCGAAAAAATTTTTTCTGATGTATGAAGTAACATTGTCCAAATTTTCTTTTGACGGGTGTTTGTTTTGTGCATGAGAGATAAGTTCCGTAATCGTGGCGTCATCGATGCGATAAGATTTTTTCATGAGAGAATAAATTTTGGTTCTTTCTTCTTCCGCAAAATTTTGGTCTGCATTTGCCATTTCAACAAGTATCGCGCAGGAAGCTTCCTGCATGTTGCGGGTGTATCCCTCACTGCGTTTATCGCAATTCCTAATTTCGCCGAGCATGACGCCGCCAAAAAGTTTATCAAATATTCCTGACATAATTTTTAATCCTTAATTGAAACATTTCTTTCATAGAGTTCTGATAAATATTTTAAGTACTTTGTAAGTTCTTCCGAAACTTCTCCCCAGGTAAATCGCCACGACCAATTGCCGCCGAGTTTGCCGGGGAAATTCATTCTCGCTTCGCTTCCTAAATTTAATATATCCTGCATCGGAACAATAGACATAGACGCCACCGATGCAAATGCCGCGCGAATTATTTCGTAAGTCAAATTGTCTTCGTAATAACCGAGATAGTTTTGTGTGAACTTGAAAATATCCGTTCCGTCATTCTTTGCTTTATCAAAATATCCGCGCGTCGTATCGTTATCATGCGAGCCTGTGTACACAACGCAATTTTGCGAATGGTTATGCGGCAGAAATTTTCTTTCCATTCCTTTCCCAAAAGCGAATTGTAAAATTTTCATTCCGGGAAAATTAAATTTGTCGCGCAGTGTATTTACTTCAGGAGTAATCAATCCAAGATCTTCAGCGATGATCGGAAGTTCTCCCAAATATTTTTTTATCGTGGAGAAGAAATTGTCTCCGGGAGCTTTCACCCATTCCCCTTTTTCAGCGGTGAGTGCACCGCCGGGAATTTTCCAATATGCTTCGAAGCCGCGAAAATGGTCGATGCGGACGATATCGATTAACTTAAAAATACTTTTGATTCTTTGCCTCCACCAGAAATAATCATCCTTTTGCATTTCTTCCCAACGATAAAGTGGATTGCCCCAAAGTTGTCCGGTCGGGCTGAAATAATCGGGCGGCACACCTGCGACAAAAAGAAGTTTGCCGTGGTCATCAACGGTAAAAAGATTTTTATTCGCCCAAAGATCAGCACTATCGTAAGCAATAAAAATCGGGAGATCGCCGATAATTTGAATATCATTTTCATTCGCATATTTTTTTAGATCAGCCCATTGCTTGAAAAAGATGAACTGCACAAATTTATGATACTCAATTTTATCTTTAAGAAGCGCGCACCATTTTTGAATTGCGCCAGGTTTTCGCAAAGCAATGTCTTCACTCCACTTCGTCCAAAGTTCTCCATTATGATAATCTTTTGCGGACATAAAGAGAGCGAAATCATTGAGCCAATCTTTTTCCACTTCACAAAAATCTTGAAATTTATTTTTAAATGATTCTTTCGCTTTTAAAAAATTTGCGAAAGCTTTTTGCAGAATTGATTTTTTATAATCGATGATTTTTCCAAAATCAATTTGCGTTGGCTCGAAATGAGGAACAGACTTTAAATCTTCCGGTTGTAAAAGTCCATCGGATAAAAGCAGTTCCGGGCTTATCAATAAAGGGTTTCCTGCGAATGCAGAAAAACATTGATATGGTGAATCGCCGTAGCCGGTTGGTCCGAGCGGAAAAACTTGCCACAAAGTTTGTCCCGCATTTTTAAGAAAATCTACAAAAGCAAAAGCCTGCGGTCCGAGGTCACCAATTCCGAATTTTCCCGGCAGCGAAGTCGGATGTAAAAGTATTCCAGATGTGCGTTTAAATTTGGTCATATTCATTTCTAAAATAGAAAAAATTTTATAATCGTTTTGTGTTGTGAATAAAATTTTCGA
Source organism: uncultured Ignavibacteriaceae bacterium (assembly GCA_964393605.1). Taxonomy (GTDB): domain Bacteria; phylum Bacteroidota; class Ignavibacteria; order Ignavibacteriales; family Ignavibacteriaceae; genus CAYMUL01. The sequence goes on from CAYMUL010000010.1 coordinate 86,562, forward strand.
TTAAAGTTCAGCGATATTTTTTTTTATTTCCCCACAATTTTTTCAGCCGCTCTTTCATCGTCTTTTCATTTCCTTCATCGGAAGGAAAATAGAATTGCTTTGATTTAATTTTTTCGGGAAGATAAGTTTCATCAATAAAATGTCCTTCAAACGAATGAGGATATTTGTAGCCGCCGGCGTAACCGAGATTCTTCATCAACTGCGTCGGTGCATTTCTTAAATGAAGCGGAACGGGAAAATCATTTCCACTGCGAACTTCTTTGAACGCGCTTTCAATTCCTTCATACGCGGCATTACTTTTTGGCGCTGATGCGAGATAAGTTGCACACTGCGCTAAAATAATTCGCGCTTCGGGCATCCCGATTTTATCGACGGCAGAGAAAGTCGCTTCGGCAAGAAGTAGTGCATTCGGCGAAGCATTTCCAATATCTTCCGAAGCGAGGATGAGCATTCGTCGTGCGATAAATAAAGGGTCTTCACCGCCTTCGAGCATTCGCGCCATCCAATAAAGTGCGGCATCGGGGTCGCTTCCGCGAATACTTTTTATGAACGCGGAAATAACATTGTAATGTTCTTCTCCTGCTTTATCGTACAATACATTTTTCTTTTGAATAATTGTTTCAAGAAGTTTTGTATCGAGAATAATTTTCTCCGATGATGAATAGTTTAGCGCGGCTTCAATTATATTCAACATAACTCTTGCATCGCCGCCGCCGAGATAAATTAAAAAATCTATATCGGGAATTTCAATTGCGTTTTCTTTGAGGAGAATATCATTTTGTAAAGCATGGTTAAGAATTGCAACCAGTTCATCTTTGGTTAATTCATTCAAAGTAAAAATTCTCACACGTGAACGCAAAGCGGGAATCACTTCGAACGATGGATTTTCTGTTGTCGCACCGATTAAAATTATTAAACCGGATTCCACTGCACTGAGGAGTGCGTCTTGTTGTGATTTATTGAAGCGATGAATTTCATCGATGAACAAAATCGTTTTCTTTCCGATGCTCTTGTTTTCTGCGGCGATGCGAATAACTTCGCGCACATCGCGAACACCGGACGATACTGCATTTAGTTGATGAAATTCGGATGAAGAATTTTCTGCGATAAGTTTTGCGATTGTTGTTTTGCCGGTGCCGGGCGGTCCCCAAAGTATGAATGAACCGGGCGAATCATTTTTAATCATCTGATAAATTGCGCCCCCTTCTTTCATCAAATGTTGCTGCCCTCGAAATTCCTCAATTGTTTTCGGGCGCATCCGATCGGCTAAAGGAGAGGAGAGGTTTTGGGACACACTCACTCCGTTGTTTCAATCTTTATCACCGATTCGCCGGGCTTGGTCATGTGATATTTTTCCCGTGCAAGTTTTTCAATTTTTGCGGGGGAATTATTTTTAAGTGAATCAATTTCCGCCTTCATATTTTTAACTTCGCGGTTTAATGAATCCAACTGCAACTGCAAACTGCTCACCTCCTCTTTCATATTTGTGTACTTCAAAAAACCGTTGTCGTTAAAGATTAAGAAAAATAAACCTGCGAGAATTATGATTCCAAAAATGATGAAATAAATTTTCCAACTCATGATTTCTCTTTTTTCTCATTCATCGAAATCACTTCAGTGAGAGATAAATAATTTTTTCGATCAATGCATCGAAAGAATAGCCGGCGGCTTTTGCGGCTTTCGGAACAAGACTTGTCTCCGTCATTCCGGGCAATGAATTTAATTCGAGACAATAAGTTTTAAAATCGTTTGTCAATCTGAAATCAACGCGCGCGTACCCCTCGCAACGCAATGCATTGAAAGCGATGCGAGTTTCTTCCTGCATTTTTTTTGCGACTAATTCGGGAATATCAGCCGGAACAAAATATTGGCTCATTCCTTTTGTGTACTTGCATTCGTAATCATATAATTCATGGCTCGGCACAATTTCAATCACGGGAAGAACTTCATCGCCAACGATGCTCACGGTCATTTCTCTTCCCTCAATAAATTTTTCTATCAGAGTCGAATTTGAATATTTAAATGATAAATGAATTGCCGCTTCCAATTGCGACTCTTCACGACAAACAGTCAACCCAAATGTTGAACCTTGATCGTTCGGTTTCACAACGATCGGATAACTGAAATTGCGCGCTTTCTTTTTTACTTCATCCAACAAAAAATTTTTCTTTATCAATAATCCATCTGCAACATTGACGCCGTGTTCTTTCAAAATAATTTTAGTATAATCTTTATCCATCGAAACGGAACTTGCAAGTACTCCTGAACCGGTGTAAGGAAGTTCAATCATTTCAAGTAGAGATTGAATCGCGCCATCCTCTCCCCACCTGCCGTGCAAACCGATGAAAGCGAGATCAACATTCCGAAATTCTTTTCTCTCCAAACACTTAAAATAATTTGCAGGGGAAATTTCGAACATCTCTCCGGTTTTAAAAAAATCTTCGGTTAATTCCGGTTGATTCATTCCGTAAGCAGGATCAATCAGTGCAACATCGTGTCCCAAATTTTTTAATGCTGAATAAATTGCGCGCGAAGAAAGTTTTGAAACTTCGCGCTCGGTTGATGCGCCGCCGACAAGCAAAACGACTTTTAATTTTTTAGAAGCCAACTTTATTTCTTTCATCTACTTTAATATTGTATGTAGTTTGTGCAAGAGAATAGAGTTCTCTCACTTTGTTTAACGGGATAGTTTTTTCTCTACCGAGCATTCGCGCGGCAAATAAAGTATGCGCCGCGTGTTCAAGTTTTTCCATACGGAAGTAAGCGCCTTTCAAATTTTTTCCGAAAGTAACTGCACCGTGATTTTCAAAAAGCATCGCCCACGAATAATCGATGTATGGCAACATTGAGTTCGGAAGTTCATCCGTTGAAGGCGTAGCATATTTACAAAGTGGAACTTTTCCCAACGCCAAAATCACTTCGGGAAAAATCGGGCGAGTGAAGCCCTCCCCCGCGGTTGCAAACGCTGTTGCATAAATTGGATGACAATGAATCACCGCGCCAATGTCTCTTCTTTTTTGATATGCAAGCAAATGTATTTTTGCTTCGGTAGAAATTTTATGCGAACCACTAATAAGTTTCCCATTCAAATCAATTTCAAGAAGATCGTTTTCTTCAAGTTCCCCTTTACAAATTCCTGAAGGAGTGATTAAAATTTTTTCGCTGTCAATTTTTGCGGAGAGATTTCCATCGTATGCGGAGACGAAACCTTGCTCGTACACTTTGTGGCAATATTTTATCAACTCACTTTTTAATGACATTCTGTTCGAGCTCTTCCAAAAGTTTCATGTTGATGTAGCCGTCAACTCCGGTTACTTCGGGCGTTTCATTTTTAAGAAAAGATTTGTTCACCGATTTGAGCAGTCTGAAAATTTTATTCGCTCTTTTACGAAATGCTTTTTTGCTTTCTTTATCGAACATCAAAGTCATCTTTGCCGAAGCGAATCTTTGCGAGATAAGATTGTCGATAACAATCGCCCCTTTGTGTCCAATTATTTCAATTCTGTTGGAAGCTTTCGGCGAACAATATGAGACAGTAAAATTTCCGTAACCGCCATTTGAAAATTTTACGATGGCAGATGCAAAGTCATCAACCTCAGTTTGATAAATAACTTTATCAATTGCGCCGTGAATGGAATTAATTTCTCCGCCGATAAATCTGAAGAGATCAATCAGATGCGTTGCGAGATCGCGCGATGCACCGCCACCGCTTTTATCTATTTTGTATCTGAAATTTCCTGCGGGAATTAAATTAACGTTAAAGCCTGCTTTCATTACAATTAACGAACCGATTGCTTGCGACTGCACAAGCTCTTTCGCTTTAATAATCAAGGGATGAAAGCGATAAACATAATCAACTGCAAACTGAACATTATTTTCCCGGCAAACTTTAACCATCTCTTCGGCTTGGGAAGAATTCATTGCGATTGGTTTTTCGCAAAGGATGTGCTTCTTTGCTTTCGCGGCTTTAATTACTTGTTCGTAATGATCGCTATTTACGGATGCGATATAAACTGCTTCAATATCGGATGCGAGAAATTCCTCGAAGCTCGAAAAGTAATTCGGCACGGAAAATTTTTCTGCCAAATTTTTTGCCCGGTGAAGATCGTTGCTAAAAAGAGAATTCACTTTCGCTTTTCGAATCATCTGAATTGCAGGAAGAAAAGCCGTTTCGGAAAATCTTCCCAAACCGGCAACACCCCACTTCAATCTTTTTATTCTTTCCTTTCCGAGTTTGATGATCTTACTTTGTAACAAAGAAATTTTCCTTGTTTAATTTTAATCGATCCATCAGTTTGGTAATTGGTTTTGAATTCTGCATGATGTAAAAGTGAATTGCAGGAACTCCCTTCGCAAGCAAATCATTCACCTGATATGCCGCCCACTCAACGCCGATATCTAAAACATCTTCCGGCTTTGCGTTTAATATTTCATGCGCGAATGGTTCAGGAATGTTGACATAAAAATTTTTGGGAATCGTAGTAAGATGCGCTTTGTTCGTCAGAATTTTTAAGCCGGGAATTATCGGTGCTTTGATCTGCGCATCTTTACATTCCTTCGCGTAATTTAGAAAAACGTTATTATCAAAAAACATTTGCGACACGATGTACTCGGCACCGGCTTCTATTTTTTGTTTTGTGTAATGAATGTCAAGTTTTAAGTTCGCCGATTCAAAATGCTTTTCGGGATAACCGCCAACGCCGACGCAGAAACTTGAGGGCTGTGCATCGAGTAAATTCTCTTCGAGAAAATTTCCGTTGTTCATACCTACGATTTGTCGAACGAGATCAACTGCAAATTCATTCGCGCTTCTTCCGGCGGGAACCGGTTTTGTGAAACCGCTATCATCCCCTCTGATTGCAAGGACGTTATCGATTCCTAAATAATTCAACTCGATTAAAAAATCTTCCGTTTCTTCACGGGTGAAATTTCTGCAAAGAATATGAGGCACAGCATCAACGTTATATTTGTTTTGAATGAGTGCGCAAATACCAAGCGTGCCGGGACGTTTTCTTTTTATCTTCTTTTGAATTCCGGTCGCAGTTTCTTCATAAACAATTTCAGCAGGGTGACTTGTAATATCGATGAACGGCGGTTTGTATTTTATTAAATCATCAATCACATCCAGCAAACCTTTGATATCTCCTCCCCGTTTCGGCGGGATAATTTCAAAGCTGATGAACGGTTCTTTTCTTTTTTCTAAATGTTCAGTTACTTTCATTACAATCTATTTATGTGAGGTGCAAATTTAATATTTTAATCATTAACTACACATTTGATTTATTTGAAGAGGTGAAGCGCGAAAGCGATAAAATTTTACTTATACATTTCAATCCGATTGTTTTTTGTAATCGTTAAATTTGCATCATGAAAAAAGAAAAAATTGCCGTGTTAACAAGCGGAGGAGTTGATTCTTCCGTCGCACTGAAAATATTAAAAGATCAAGGGCACGATGTAACCGCCTTCTACTTGAAGATTTGGCTGCAGGAAGAATTTTCTTTTCTCGGTGATTGCCCGTGGGAAGAAGACCTTGAATTTGTCCGTCATGTTTGTGATGATTTAAAAGTTCCGTTGCAAGTTATTCCGCTTCAAAATGAATATTGGAAGCTGGTTGTCTCCTACACAATTGAAGAAGTTAAAAACGGACGAACTCCGAATCCCGATATTTTTTGCAACAGATTAATAAAATTCGGCGAGTTCATCGAGAAGATTGATTCAAGTTTTTCTAAAGTTGCGAGCGGACATTATGCAACAATTGAAAATATCGGCGATGATTTTTTTCTCAAACGCTCTCCCGATAAAGTGAAAGACCAAACTTATTTCCTTTCATACCTTACGCGAAGCCAACTTTCGCGGTTGCTGTTTCCAATTGGTGAAATGAAAAAATCGGAAGTAAGAAAAATTGCTGACGAGGCAAACCTCGCAAACAAAAATCGGAAGGATAGCCAGGGCATTTGTTTTTTGGGGCGAATTAGTTTTAAGGATTTTATAAAACATCATCTCGGAACGATGAAGGGAAAAATAGTTGAACTTGAAACGGATAAAATTTTGGGTGAGCATGACGGTTATTATTTTTACACAATCGGGCAGCGTTCCGGGCTTGGGCTTGGCGGTGGTCCCTGGTTCGTTGTTAAGAAAGATATCATTCAGAATATTATTTATATCTCAAACGAAAAAAATCTTGCCGATAAAAAAGTTAGAGAATTTTCCGTCGGGAATTTTAATTGGATTAAAGAATTCGATGGGACTGAAAATTTAAAAGTGAAAATCCGTCACGGTGCAAATGATTACAATTGCACACTTGAATTACAGAATGGAATCGGAAAAGTTACACTCGACGCAACCGATGCAGGAATTGCGGCGGGTCAATTTGCTGTTTTCTATTCGGGCGATTACTGTCTTGGCGGCTCGGTTATTTTGTGAAGGTGATAAATCATTTCGCCAAGTTATCGGACGATTAGCTTTATCGGCTTTCCTAAAAAGGTTATGTAGTTTTAGTTCAGGAATGTTTTGGAATCTTTCGTGTTCCTTGTTACAAAGTGCTATCCGTATGAATGGCGGATGCGGCAATTATTGAATCGAGGATTTTGATTTGTTTTAGTTTTCGAATATATATCGTTAAGGAATCAATCCGATAGTTGTATAAAATTCTTTCAAAATCATTTAACATGAATTTTATTTTTTCAACTTCCTCCTCGGTAATCTTTGGAACACCTAATAACTCCAAACCACTAATGAAAGAGTAATATATTTCTCCATCGTGATTTTTTATTTTTTCAAAAAAAAATTGTAATCGATTCTACTTGATTCAAATAGTAAGAAAAATATTAGAATCTATTAGGAGATTTTTCACTCCCTATTTTCCCATTCTTCGCGTGACTTATTTTGATATTCTATAGGATCAAACTTGTATTTTTTCAAAATGCCACGTGCGTTATTCAAGCCGTTCCAATCTCTTAATTTTTTTTGTTTGTATTCATCGGGCAGTTGCACTTTCACATATTCGCTATTCAACTCTGTAATTGCGGACTTCGGTAAAATTATTGTTGGCATGGAATTGCTCTGTTTTTTGATTATGAAATTTCTGCCAAAAAGTTAGAAAAGTTTTATTCGAATTGAAAGGAGGGAAATATCGAGTATCGTCAGTTAAGAAAGATGCAGAACTATGTTTTTCGGAAGGGTTGAGGAGTCATAGAACTTAATACAAAGACATTCATTTTCAAGATATTAGCTTCTCAGTTCCCCTTCCATAAAGAGTAAATCGGGACAAAGGTCGATTCCATTATCCCAATAAATAGTTTGCCAGTCGGGATGAAGTTTAACAGTTGAAAATAGGAAATTTTGATGAAGAATATTATACTTCCACTTATCGAAGAGACGAGTATGAACGCATGCCGCGAACATTTTTACACAATACGTTCCGTTGAGTTTTTAGAATTGAACTCGTTAAGTTTTTCTTTCGATTAATTGTTTTTATTTTTGCAGTGAATAAATGGAAACAGAATATTAGGAATTTATAAAGCGATTATTGCAGGAAATAAGATTCGATGGATTGAACAACCGCCGGTTGAAGTGAATAATAATACAGAAATTCAAGTTGAGGTTGTAATTAAATCCAAGCCGGATGAAAATATGTCACGCGGAGAAGCTATGTACAAATCGCTCCGGAAACTAAGCGAGTGTAACGGAATATTATCCAACATTGATGATCCGGTAGAATGGCAGCGAGAAATTCGAACAGATAGAAAAATCATTCAGCCAGAATGAATTATCTGCTGGATAGCAACATCATTATCTATGCCTCCAAAAAGGAGAACGAATCTCTACGGCTATTTATCAAACAAAATTCTCCCGAGATTTCTTTCGTAAGCTATGTAGAGGTATTGGGTTTTAACTTCCCTGACCAACAAGAAAAAATATTGCTGAAGATTTCTTCAAACATTCAAACATACATTTGATAGATTTAAAAATTCTCGATTCAGCAGTTCTCTTAAGAAAAGTAAAGAAAATATCTTTGGCTGATGCAATTATTGCAGCCACAGCTATTGTTGGCGATTTAACGCTCGTAACTCACAATAAAAAAGATTTTGAATGGATAACGGAATTAAAACTTTTCGATCCTTTTACTGAGAGCCTAACCTGAACAAGCCATAACCGAAAAGATTATTTCGTCCCTAACCTGGACAATCCATTACGAAGTTAAGCGTTCGCTAAATTGTTGTTGCTTCTTTGGAAATGAGAGTATCCCAACATTGAAAAAAATATTTCATTCCTAACGGGATGTGAATAATTAAATTATTTTTCCCGTTAGGGAAAATATGTTGGTAACAAAAAGTTGCGAATGTAACACTAAATCCCGTCGGGATGACATGATTAGCTGTTCTTATCTTCCTTAATTTCTTGCGCAAAAACCAAAAGTTGAACATTTTACAAATAGTTGTTTAGCCATAATTGACAAGGTTATGCAGAAACTGAAAAAAATATTTTGCCAGAATTGGACATAATTATCACTGAAAAGTACTAATGGTTTGTAGTCTAATAATTATGTTTTACTTCATTAGAAAAAAAGTCTGTTGAAAAATATTTTACTCCCACTTATTGAAGGACGAGTATGAACGAACGCCGCGAACATATCGACACATTGTGTTCCGTTGAGTTGTACGAAATAGACTCATTGCATTTTTCTTCTGAAGATTTGTTTTTATTTTTGCAGTGAATAAATCGGATGAAAAATGTTAACTCTTCAAAATGAAATCAACGAAGTGATGAAAGATATTCCCTCAAAATATTTAATTAATATTTTGGAATATGTAAGAGCAATGCGCGAAATGGTAATTCGCGGAGAACAAACGAATCAAGAATACATAGAGAGTATACCGGGGTATAAGGAGATGATCTTACGGGAATCCAGTAGAGATTTAAAGGAATACACCAAAGATATTGATTGGTAGTGTACAAAGTTCTTTTCTCACCACAGGCGTAGAAAGATGCTAAGAAAATTGTTTCTTCTCATCTTGAGCGCAAAGCTAAGTTGCTCATTGATGTCATCTCAATAAATCCTTTTGCATTTCCCCCACCATTTGAAATTCTCTCCGGGGACTTAAAAGGTTTTGTATCTCGAAGAATAAATGTTCAACATCGATTGATCTATCAGTTATAGAAAGAGAAAAAATTATTAAAGTGATAAGCATGTGGAAGCATTATGAATAGCCATAATTTTTCTTCTGAAGATTTGTTTGCATTTGCAATGAATAAAAAATAAAAAAAATTGAAACGATTCAAATACCAAAAAGTGAATACTATTCTTTAAAAGAACAAGCTGAACTTTTTAAAGATTGAGAGTTGATGCAAAAGGTTAACCGATTGTTAGACCTCCTTTATCAGGAAAAATATGGACTATTTATGGGAGATGTTACTAGCGATCTCGCGGAATACAACGTAAATAATAATTGGGAAAATATCAGCAGCCGTTGGGATAAAGTATAACCAAAGAGAAATAGTACTTGTCCCCTTTCCATATTCGGATTTTCCACCTCTACTCCCACGAATCATGAAGTCTTCGGAAAACGGAAATGAAAAATCCGATAGTGCAGGTTATCACTCCAAGCCAAACAAGATTGATGAACGGTTTGATGCTTGCGGAGGGAATTCAAACTTTGCAGTTGATTCATGTTAAAACTAAGATTTTATAATCTCGCCCGTGTACAAATCCCGAATTGGAAAAATTAAATCATAATCGTTCCAATTAAGATTTCCATTCACCAAATAAAAATTTGAAAATTCTTTTTCGTCAAGATATTTTTTGACAGACGGATGCAAAGAGTTTGATAAGAACGGTTTAAAATCGATTAATCTACTAGTGCCGTCTCTAAATTCAATTCGAATGACATAGTCTGCTAAATATTTAGCAGAGACAATTTCTAATGGTTCTAATTCTAGTTCATGAGCTTTATAATCGACTACTATTTTCATGATAATTGTTTTGTTATTTTTTCAAATTTAACATTTTTGTGATATACAAAATAGTTGATCCACTTATCAACGATTTTATCAGCAAATTTCTTGAGAAAAATTTTAAAATCTTTCAAATCTTTCCCTTTTAATGGTTTTGTACCCCTAATATTTGTAATCCTAACTTGAGAAACTTTTCCGTCAACAATAACCAGATCAGCCTTGCTTTCAAATTACCCTTTTCTGGCGTGAACATGAATTGGATCATGCTCATTCGAGTAGAAGAAAATTATTATTCCTGAGTATTCAAAAATCTTGGGCATGCTGAATTAGTTGATAATATGAGTTCAAATTTACAAAATTGTATCAATCCGACACCTCTACTCCCACGAATCATGAAGTCTTCGGAAAACGGAAATGAAAAATCCGATAGTGCAGGTTATCACTCCAAGCCAAACAAGATTGATGAACGGTTTGATGCTTGCGGTAACGCTTAACACTTCTCCGACTGTAGCCGTCGTTGTTTCACCTTCAGAATTATCTTTAATCGCCAACTGCGCTTGTTTCGAAGTAGGATCAATCCCCTTAATTGTAACTTCAATTCCAAGTTCATCTACTTTTGCGGAGTTGTACACAACGTTCCCGTTATTGTTTGTCATCGTAACATCAACATTGAATTTTTTATCGTCTTTGCTGAGTTCTAATTTAGCACTCATCGCAAAATTTCCGGATGACATCATCGCTTCCATATCGGGTTTTATAAATTCAGTGTACTTAATTTTTATTCCGTGAAGTTCTTTCTCCTCCAATAGATTAAAAACTTCAACATGATCGTGCGCGTCGGAAGATTGACCATCATCAAATCCAACAGGAGAGATGTAAAAATCTTTTATCCATCCGTTTAGTATATCGGGTTCGCGCATTAAACTATTATTGAAATCGCTCACGTACATTACCGGCTGAACGGAATATTTTGATTCACCTTTTTCAACATCAACATTGAAGGCGTATTTCGTGTTATTTTGAATTGGGAAATATCCGGTGAATTTTAGTTTGTAACCGAAAATTTCAAGTGTTTCATTTTTCTTTAAATCAATATCTTTTTCAACGCTGTAACCTGCGGAGCCGACTACACCAAGAATGAAAAGCGCAATGCCAATATGAGCAACATACGCGCCGAGCATCTTTTTATTTCCCTTAAATATTTTGTAAGCGATTTCTCCATTCACAAATAAAGTGAACGCAGCAGAGAATGAAAGCAGTATCATCATTACATCATAAACGCCGCCGAGAAATATTATCAATAGTGTGAGCACAACTGAAGAAGCAAGTGCGAAATACGATTTTTTAAGAATCTCTTCACCTCTCGTCTGTTTCCATTTCATTAACAAACTTAAACCATTTAAAATGCCGATGATAATCGCAAGTGGAACGTGCATTTCATTATAAAAAATAATATCGACAGACTGCCCAAAGATTGGTGCTGATGTTCCGACTAAAACAATAATCGCGCTCGCACCCAATGCCACTGCGGCTGTGAACAATGCAAGTTCGCGTGAAAGCAACCCTTCATCTGTTTCAACATTCTGACTTAAATATTTCCATCTGTACACAAGAAGTCCCGCGCATAATAATATAAATGTTGAAATGAAGATCACAAGAAACAAATAAACAATCGTTCCGGGATCGACGAAAGAGTGAACCGACGCATCTCCTAAAATTCCGCTTCGTGTTAGAAAAGTACTGTACAAAACAAGTATGTACACCATCGATGATAAAATAATATTTGTAACTGCAAATTTTCCGATTGAATTTCCTTTCGCCTGACTTTTCCTCTGAACAAGCATTGTATGAATTGCGGCGACGCTAACAAGCCACGGAACTAAACTGGAATTTTCAACAGGGTCCCAAGCCCAATATCCACCCCAACCAAGAATTCCGTAAGCCCAATAACCGCCGAGCATAATTCCTAAGCCGAGCAATCCCGCACCTGCAAGCGTCCATGGGAGCGATTGTCGAACCCAATCTCTGTAATCGTTTTTCATCATTGCGGCAATGGCGAATGAATAAGGAACGGTTGCCATTGCGAAACCAACGAATAAAATCGGCGGATGAATTTGCATCCAAAAATTTTGAAGCAACGGATTTAATCCTTTGCCGTGAATAATAAAATCGTTAACCGAAATTCCTGCAGAAGATAAACCTGCAAATAAATCGCTGTTCATCTTTATAAAATTTGCGTTCGTTCCGGGATCGCTGAATAAAAATTCTTTTAGTAAAGGAAGATTCATTAGTGAAGGATTAATTTTTGCCATCTCGATAAAAACGGGTTCAGTCCAAATAAAAGCAAAAGGATTTTTAAGAAGCGGAGAAACCATCGCGAGAAGAAAAGTAACGGCGAGAGAAAAAATTGTCATCACTCTCTCTTCAAGATCGCCGCGCTTGGAAGTATATGATTGAAGAAAAACGCCGATCATCGAAGTAAGCAATAACCATAACATGAAACTACCTTCCTGTCCTGCCCAAAAAGTAGAGATTAAAAATCCGAGCGACAGATCATCATTGCTATAACTAAAAACATATTTGAATTGATATTGATGCGTAAGAATGATGTAAAGCAAATACGCCGAGGCAACAATAACGAGCATCGCCATTCCGTGATATGAAAGGCGTGCAATATTTTTTGTGTTCGTTCTTCCTTTGAATGTTAAGTAATACATCGCAGTGGATAATAAACTTAACATGAATGCAAAAGTAATTAATATACTTCCTGCCATTGTGGACTCCTTATGGGAAAATGAAAATGTTTCTTGATACCATCTTTAAACTTACGATGAAGCCTTCTTCTTTTCCTCTTCATACTTTGAAGGGCATTTTGTTAAAATATCTTTCGCATGAAAAAATCCGTTTTGATATTTACCAGTAACTACAACGCTTGTAGCAGATTCAAAATTATTCGGAATTGTTCCTGAATAAACTACTTTCATTTCGTTGCCGAATTCATCAACCATAAAAAAGGAGAAAGTTCTTTCTGCTTTATTGATGGAATAATTTTTTTCTTTCACCCAAAAGCCTGTTGCCTTAACGGTTTTTTCTTTTGCAATTACATTTTTAAAATTGCTTTCGTATTGAATGCTGGTTTGTGTGTAGAGATAAATCATCAAACCGAGAAAAACAATTACGATAGCCCCGCCGAATATTTGTCTACTTTTCATGTTTATCGTCTCCGTGTTCTTTTTCTAAAGATTTCAATCGTTTATCGAGGTTAAGCATGTAGAGGAAAATTCCCGTCCACACGATTAGCACAATTAATAAAACAATGTAGAGTGCATTGTCCGAAAAAAAATTTAACAGTCCTTCCAATTTAATCCTCAAATTATTTGCGTATAAGTTTGTCTTTAAAGATGTATGATTTATACCCAATCTTCCACAGCCAAAAATATAAAATAGTAAATGCAAAGAGGGAGATATAAAAAATTAACATCATGCTCGAGTTCATTTTAAAATCGATAACAGGTCCCGAGTTTGTATCGTCTGCCGAACCGGGATGCAATCCTTTCATAATTCTCGGCATAATAAAAATGAAGAATGGCACGGTTATAAACGATATTATTGAATAGACAGATGAAAGCGAGGCTCGTTTATCTTCATTCTCAATTGAACTTCGCAAAGCAAAGTATGCACCATAAATTAAAAGTAGTGCGAAGATGCTTGTTTGTCGCGGGTCCCAACTCCAGAAAGCACCCCAAGCAAACTTAGCCCACACTGCGCCGGTAACCGTAGCAAGTATGCAGAAGATCATTCCGAGTTGTGCGGAGGTATAGGCTTTTGCATCGTCGGCTAAATCTTTCTTTCTCAAAAATTTTATGGAAAAATAAAACGCCATGAAAAATCCAACGACAGTAAGCCATGAAGTCGGCACGTGGAAGAAAATAATTTTTGCATTTTCTTCCAAACCTTCGATGAAAGGATATTCGTACCATCGCGTGGGATTCTTAACAATGGGAAATGCAATTCCCGCAACAGAAACGAAGACAAACAAAATGTATAAGAGAATTTTCCAGATCATAAATGAAATATTTTATTTATTGAAAATTACTAATCTTTCCAGATAAAATCGAAAAGAAGAAATCCTGCTCCAATCATAACCATGTCATAAGAAAACAGAACTAATAATTCGGTAGAAGAATCTGCAATACTCGTGCCATCCATTGCAAGTTTAGTTGTTTCGATCAACGTAAGAATTAACGGCAAAAGTATCGGGAAGGAAAGTACCGGATAAAGCGTTCCTTTTGAGCTCGCTTTTGCAATTATTGCGGCAATCACCGTTGATGCCGCTCCGATTCCGATATTTCCAAGTATGAATGTGAATATAAAGAGCAGAAAATTTTTCATCACAAACATCTCAAATAATGCCGTATAAAGAAATGCAATAATCAAGTTCATCGAAAAAACGAGGATAAGATTAAACAATAATTTGCCGGAAAAAATTGTTGATGGCGATGCTACAAGTTGCAAAGTTAGAGTTGTTCCTCTTTCTTCTTCGGAGACGAATGCGCGGGATAAACCGGACATTGCAGTGAAGAAAACTACAACCCAAAACAATCCGCCCGAAAGATATTCGCTGATTGTCTCCTGCCCGATTGAAAATAATATCACGCTGATTGTTACAACAATGAACATCGCGAGGGAGTTGATTGCGTAGCGCGTTCTTACTTCGGAACTAAAATCTTTTTTGAAGAGTGCTATCGCAGATTTCATTTTTTATATTCTTTCAAGTTCAAGATTTGCGAGCAGTAACTCAAATCTTGCTTCTCGTTCGATGCGATGATAACGATATTCTCTTTCGCGGCTTCTTGCACGAGCGCATAAACTGCGGCTTTGCCGGAATCATCGAGATTTGAAGTCGGTTCATCGAGTAGCAATAATTTTGGCGAGTGCGCCAATGCGAATATAAATTTCAATCTTTGCTTCATGCCGGAAGAATAAGTTTTCAGCAAATCTTTTTTCCGATCTTCCAATTGAAATTTTTGAAAAAGGGAGTTCAGCAATGCAGCATTCACATTTCTGTTTCTGATATTCATAAGCAACAAAATATTTTCTTCTGCGGAAAATTCATCGTACAAAACAAGATAGGGCGAAACGAAGCCAATGTAATTGTGCAAACCGTCCGAATCAATTTCTTTTTCATTTAAGAGATGAGAAATTTTTCCTTTGTTGGGTGAGATGATTCCTGCAATCATTTTTACAAGTGTAGATTTTCCTGAACCATTCGGTCCTTCAATTCCATAAACTCCGGAAACATTATAGCCGATATTGATATTATCAAATATCAATCTTCTTCCGAAGCGCTTGGTTACTGCGTTTAATTGTAGTGCGTAGTTCGTATTGATCTCAACTTTCTACTTGTAAATTAATCATTAATCACCACAAATTTTCCGAGTTCAAAATCTTTACCTTTAGAAATGACATAAATATAAACGCCGGATGGAAGTTTATCGCCATCATCGGTTTTCACATTCCACTTTACAAAATTATTTCCGCTAAAAACCGTACTGATATTTTTTCGACAAACTAAATCCATTGACGAAGAGTAGATGCTAAATTCAACATCGCCGACAAGTTTTGAAGATTCTAAAGTAATCGTCATCAAACTATTTAAGTGCCTTGAATAGATGAATGGCGATGGATATGCAAATGTATTTTTGTTCACTATCAAACCCGATTCGGGAATAACAATGTTATTAATCAATTGCGATGAAAACCAAAATTCAGGTTGTGCCATTGTTATAGATGCGTAGTAATCGTCGGTTAATTTTTTTAATCCCACACCTGCGGAGTTGAATAAACCAACCGTAACAGCTTTCTGCGAATTGACGCTGTCAATACCGCGTGCGATATCCCCGTTGGTAATGATGAAATATAGCGAATCAGTTCTTCCGCTTTCGGAGTTGATGAATCGTAAATAAGTATTTGATGTCGGATATAAACCGAACATATAACTATTTCCGGGAGAAGAAAAATTGACTGATGAGAATGGTTTGACTAATGGATAGTTCACACCTTCATGAAAATATTTTCCTGTAATTGCGCGGGAACCGGTGAAGTAACACCAAATACCAAATTCGTTAAACTCTTTGTTGAACGAACTCGCTCTTTCGTCGATGGAGATCGCAATCGCTTGTATGGCGCGATAATTTGCTTTCAATTCCCACTGACGTTTTAAGATATTGAAATCAAATTTCTCTTTTAAATAAAGATTCCACACGGCGAGATCATAACCAGAGTTTGTTGCAAACGCTTTATCCATGCGGTTAAAATAACTTTTGATATAAGCGTAATAATCGTTCACTGCATCAAAGACGAATTCTTCCATTGCAGTAGAGTGCATTTCATAAAAATATTGATCGAGCAATTCGAAGCCGGAATATTTAATTCCATAAGCACCGATTTGAATTACATGATGAAGTTCGTGCGCAATTGTTACCATCGCCGCGTTAATTCCGGTTGTGTAGAATCCTGCAAAACTATTGTGTATTTGAATATGCGATGTAAATTTTTCACTGCCGGGAGAAATTTCTTCTTCCGGTTCGGTGAAGCCATAAACGGCACCAATATTTAAAATGTAAATATCAATTCGATTATCGCCGCCGACGCTGTTGTCATCCGGTGGGATAGGATAGCCGAGAAAATTAATTTCGAAATCGTAAGCACTGTCTGCCGCAATTGCAAATGCATTAATATCATACTGCACCGCATTGTTGCCCGAAGTTGTGTAATGAATTTTAAAATAACCTTTGGGAGAAATAAGACTCAACGGAAGATTTGGTCGTTGTAAAATTTCGGGATTAGTTTTTGCAAGTAACGGATGAGTGAATTGTTCGTTCAATTTATTTGCCGCCGCAACCGGAAAGCCGCATTTTATATGGTCGTGCGCAACATCAATTGTTTGAAATGCTTTCACGTTCTGATTTCCCGTTCGAAGTAAAATATAATCTTCCGCAATTTTTTGATTTTGCGTTTGAGAAAAAGTGAGACAACTTATCAAAAGAAAAAAAAGTAAAAAGAAAAATCTCATTTCAACCTTGCAAGAGTTAAATGGTTATCGCTTCGGTCAAAATAGAGAACGAAATGATCTTTCAAAGTCATCGGCTGAATAGAAAAATCTTTATCCGTTTGAAACTCTGCAAGTTTTGTTGCGATGATTTTGTTTAGTCTGTTTCTCAATTCGAATGTGTGAAGTGAATTCTCATGCGGTAAATATAAGTAGATTTTATTTACTGCTTGCGAAAAAGTTGTAACGGATTTTAGCATAAATTTCTTTTCTGGCGTCGTTGCATCAACAATAGAATTACGAACGACATTCTGCGCGTTTTCGTTTCTTATCAAAAAATATTTCAAATCGCCTGCAATGAAATAAGAAAAAATTGATCCGGAAAAATCACTCTTCAAATATTCGGAAAAATATCTTTTTGTTTGTGCATCGTTGTATGAATAGAGTTTGATGGAAGACGCGAAGTTATTTTCGCGAAAATAAAGGGCGCTCTCGTTGCCGGTTTCTTTCCAATAAAAAAATTTTTCCTCTCCTGCAAAGAAGAAACGGGAAATGTCATCGTCAATTCGCGACAAATTGGTTCTTTGATATCTCCCATCGACTTTAACATAGGAAGAAATAAATTGTGCGCGATTTATTTTAACGGATACAATTAACTGCGGAAAATTATTTTCCTGATATTTTAATTTCAAATCGGAGATACCGCCATCGGAATAGATGAAGGAACGCTCCACATTAAATTTTTCAAGATCGGCTTCAATCACCTGTATAACTTTTTTATTTCGATTATAGAGAAAAATAGTTTTATGCAGCGGCTGTTCGTCATAAACAATCATTCTGCTAAATTTTTCGAATGTCGGAATTTCATAATAGAGAGCCGGTACACCCGCGTCATTTCTGATTATGAGCTTGATTTTACTATTTGCTCTGTCGAGAATCGCAATGTCCGGCGTATTATTTTTTGTGTAATCAAAAAAATCAATTGCAGGATCATCGGAAGCGAAAATGGTTTTGGTTTCATCGCCGAAGCGTGTTAAACGGGAAATCAAATATAATTTTCCATCACTCGAAAGTGATAGAATACCATCGATGAAGCGCGAATAAAAAGGAATGAGATCAGTCAAAGATTTTTTTTTCAGCAACATCATTTCTTCCGAAAAAACATTTTCATCTTGCTGAAACAGAATGAAAAGAGAAGATAGATTTAAGTTGAGATACGCAAAGTCGATTAATCCATCGCGGTTAAAATCGCCATAAATAAATTTATCGGGTTTATTTTTTGTTAAAATTTTCTTTTGTGTAGAGAATGAATTTTCCGCATCACCAAACTGTACAACAATGTTTTCTGACTGTTCATAAATTAGATCGATAAAGCCGTCGAGATTAAAATCAAACGAGTGTAAGTTCGAAATATTTCTAAGCATCTCAATTTTACGGGCGAGTTTAAAATTCCCTTTGCCATCGTTAAAATAGAAATGCAGTTCGTTGTTCATCGGATCGAACGCGGCTAAATCGAGAAATTCATCGCTATTAATAAAGAAAGAAGTTACTTCCGAATAAGTATTTTGCGTTGCAAAAGAATGTTCGACAAATCTTCCATTCTTTTCTTTCATTATCGTCAAACCCGCATAACTAATGCCTCCAATCAATGCCTCGTAAACGCCGTCGTTATCAAAATCTTCAACAATTAATTTGTCGGGAGAAGATTTTAGCGTGATAGATGAAGTCTGCAAAATTTTTCCCGATTTATTCAAACGAAAGAAACCGAATCGTTTAGTATTCCGAGAGATGAATAGAAATCCATTTTTACTTTTCTGAGTTGAAACAAAATTATCTATTGCAGAAAACGGGGATGAACTAACGGAGGAGAGGGATTTTTCAAATTGAACTTTAGGTAAGCCAGGAAGTAAATCAAAATTTTTCTGCTTTGGCGAAAACAGAAGTATGTCTGAATAGGAATCGCCGTTGAAGTTTAAAGAATAGATTTTTGAAAATCCCGCAGAGACATTAAACGATTCAAATTTACAAAAACCATTAATAGAAATTTGCCCGGAGATTTCGCCGTAAAAAAAAATAATTATCGGAATAAAAAGTTTATGAAACTTTGTTCCGCTCTTTAAGTCTTGTATTTCTTCTTTCCAATGCTTCTTCAAATCTTCTATTCTCTTCATCGCTTTGCGGAATTGCCTGCGGAACTTTAACCGGCTTCCCGTTCACATCAACAGCAACAAAAGTTAAATATGCAGTGTTGGTATGAATTTTAATTCCTTTAGTAAATCTTTCGGCAAAAACCTTCACGCCAATTTCCATCGAAGAGTTAAAAACTCTGTTAACCGATGCAACCAAAGTTACCGCCTCACCCAATTTAATCGGATGATGAAAATCAATTCTATCAACCGAAGCAGTAACACAAACGAACGCGCTATGCTTAGCCGCGCACATCGCGGCGCAGATATCGATCCAGTGCATCAATTGTCCGCCGAGTAAATTACCGAGTTCATTCGTATGGTGCGGCAGAACAAGCTCGGTCATATTCATCACGGAATCGGAAACAAATTTTTCATTCATAATTTTATAAAAGAGATTTTTGCAAAGCTTTGATTTCCGCCGCATTTTCATTTTCAGGGTAGCGCATTAAAAAATTATTTATTTCTTTTTGCGCATCGGCTTTCTGGTTTCTTTCAATTAAAAGAAGAATTTTGTTGTATGAAGCGAGCGGTGCAAATTCAGTGTCATGAAAAAGTTCGATCACGTTTTCATACGCTAAAATAGCGGCGGTGTAGAATTCCATTTTCCTATAAATTGTTGCGGCACTGTATTCTTTCAGCGCAAGTTTGGAATTTAACTCTTTAATTTTCCTTTCACATTCTTGCACTTTATCGTTCGTCGGGAAAAAATCTATAAACGCTTGAAATTCCATAATCGCTTTGCGCGTAAATTTTTGATCGAGCGAATAGTGTGGCGATAACTGATAGTAACATTCCGCCAGCATGAATTGTGCGTCGGCAACGTATTGACTTGCGGCAATATTCGAAATCAGTTTGCTGAATTCGTAACCGGCGAGTAAAAATTCGTTGCGGTTGAAGCGGCACATTCCAAGATAATATTGAGCATCATCGATAACTTCGCTCCCCGGATATTGCAACAAAATTGCTTCGAACTCTACTATCGCAAGATCGTAGGATTCATCATTGTACAATTCCATCGCATACTTCAAGCGATCGTCTGCCTGCATGTTTGCGGTATCAACAGAAGTTGCGCAACCATACACAAGTAGTAATAACAATAAAGGGATTAATTTAATTAACATCATTTTCCAATTCATAATAAATTCTTTCGTAAGCTAATTTTTAGTTCAAACATGTGAAAGTCATTAAAAAATTATTTGCTTCTGACTGTAAAAAAAAGATAAGCCGCAGTAGCCGCGGCACCGATAACAATTACCGGTTCGTAAATCGAACTCCAAAATGGAATTGCAGGTTTTATTCCGGTTGTAAATGAAATACTTTTATTTTCGAGTTCGTCAATTTCATCGATGGAGATCGTATCTGCTTCAACGATGCTGAAATTATTCAAAGGAGTTTTTGTTTCTGCGCTGAACCAGTTTCCCTGCAAAGTGATTTTTCTTTCGCAATAAAAATCTCCAAAAATATTTTCCTGAAAAACATTTTCATACTTCACCTCAACATTTGAGATACTGAAACTAAAATGAAAATTCTCATTCACAAAAAGAGCCGAAGAAAATTTTTTCTTTACCGAATTCATAAAATCATTTTCAAAAATTTTATAATCGGCGGAAAGATTGGATTTAAACTTTAACTCTTCTACATCAATCTCTACTTGCAGTTCATTCACGCATCGTTCAATCAATCCACTTGCAAGATCAAGATTAGATTTCTCCTGCGCTTGAACAAAAGAGTCGAATGCAAAAAGCATGAGCGAACTACAAATAAAAAATGAAATGCTACTAAGCATAAATTCCGCGCATCTTCAAGGTCTTCGCAACTTTATCGATAGCAGAAATATATGCACCGATTCTCAAAGATACATTATGCTTTTCGGCAACATCATAAACGTGATTGAATGCATCAATCATCATTCTTTCAAGTCTCTCGTTCACGGTTTCCAAAGTCCAGAAGAATCCCATTCGATCCTGCACCCATTCGAAATAGGAAACGGTAACACCTCCAGCATTTGCAAGTATATCGGGAATAACGAGAATTCCTTTTTCATTTAAGATAGGATCAGCTTTCGCGGTAGTTGGTCCGTTAGCACCTTCTGAAATTATTTTGCATTTCAGTTTGTCGGCATTCTTTTTCGTAATTTGGTCTTCTCTTGCCGCAGGCACAAGCAAATCACATTCGAGTTCCAACAATTCTTCGTTCGAGATAGCTTCTGCTTTTCCGTACTTAGCGAGAGTCTTATTTTTCTTCGTGTACTCGATCATCTCGTTAATGTCCAAACCTTTTTTGTTGTAATATCCGCCGGTAACATCGCTGACAGCAAGAATTTTTACACCCTGCTCGTGCAAAAGTTGAGCACTAACCGAGCCAACATTTCCGAAACCTTGCACAACCGATGTAGCTTTCTTCGGATCGATTCCAAGCTTATTTAATGCGGCTATCGAAACAATCATTACTCCTCTTCCGGTTGCTTCTCTTCTTCCGAGAGAGCCGCCGAGAATAAACGGTTTTCCCGTTACAACAGCAGTTTCTGTGCGCTTTGAATGCATGCTGTAAGTATCCATTATCCACGCCATAGTTTGTTCGTTTGTGTTCATGTCGGGCGCTGGAATATCTTTTTCAGGTCCAAACACATCGAGCAGGTTTGAAGTGAATCTTCTTGTCAATCTTTCCAATTCGGTTTGGCTAAGTTTATTGGGATCGCAGCGCACACCGCCTTTGGCTCCGCCGAAAGGAATATTTACAATTGCGCATTTCCATGTCATCCATGCGGCAAGTGCTTTAACTTCATCGAGGTTCACATCGTCGGCGTATCTTATTCCCCCTTTTGAAGGACCGAGAATGTCGTTATGAATTACGCGGTAACCTTCAAAAACTTCGATACGACCGTCATCCATGATAATCGGTATTGAGGTTATGATTTGTTTTGTTGGGGATTTTAAATATTGATAAATGCCGTTTTCAAGTCCGAGTTTTTTCGCCGCAAAGTCAAAGCGTTCCATCATCGATTCGAATGGATTTTCTTTGTCTTTAATTGGTGCGGGTTCCTGGTAAGTTGATGCCATAATGTTTGTTGCGAATTCCTATTTAGTTATTTAAAAATAAAAACCCCTGATCAACACAGAAAGATGAGGGGTTTCGGTTAATTAAGTTCTTAATAAATTTAAAATCATTTAAGTCAAAGTTAATGATTTTTATTCATTGCTCTCAAACGAGAAATTCTTTCTTCCATCGGCGGGTGTGTAGAAAATAATTTCATCATTCCACCGCCACGCAATGGATTCACAATGAACATATGTGCTGTTGCAGGCTTCGCATCGGCTATTGGTCGCGATTGGTTTGCCAAATTTAGTTTTTGCAGTGCCGAAGCGAGAAATAACGGATTACCCGAAATTTGCGCACCGCCTTCGTCGGCGAGATATTCGCGAGAACGGGAAATCGCAAGTTGAAGCAATGTTGCCGCAATCGGTGCAAGAATAATCATAAACAACGCACTGATTCCGCTACCACTCTCTTCATCTCTACTTCTACCGCTAAACATTGCCGCCCAACCTGCCATCTGTGCAAGATAGGTAATCGTTCCGACAAGTGTAGCCGCTACCGTTCCGATCAGTATATCTCTATTTTTTATATGCGCCAATTCGTGAGCCATCACTCCGGCAATTTCATCATTAGTTAGAGATTGCAAAATTCCGGTAGTTGCGGCAACGGCGGCGTTTTCGGGATTTCTGCCTGTTGCAAATGCGTTCGGTGTCGGGTTATCGATTATGTAGACTTTTGGCATCGGAAGTCCCGCATTTTGTGAAAGCCGTTGAACGAGTTTGTACAAACCCGGTGCGGTTGATTCATCGACTTGTTTTGCTTTGTACATCGCGAGGACGATCTTATCGGAAAACCAATAGGAGCCGAAGTTCATTGCAAGCGCAAAGAAAAATGCGAACATCATTCCGGTTTGTCCGCCGAGGAGGTTGCCAATCAACAAAAACAGCAGAGTGAGTGCAGTCATTAAAAAAACGGTTTTAATTGTATTCATATTATTCTCAATTTTTTGGCTCAAAACATAACGAAAGTTGGAAAGGGTTTCAAGCGAAAAGGTTTTTCCAATTTGTGAATTTTTGACGGATAGAATTTATTAATGTTTGAAGTCAATTTTTGTCTGCACGAGTTGTGGTTGAAGTATTTGTTGGGAAAATTCTACTCTGTGGAAACAAATGGTTGCGTTTCAATGTTCACGCATGCGGTGAAGTTAGTCTGCGTTTAATGGAATTCAGAAATTTATTTTGCGATGCAGAGCGAGTGTAATGTTCAATGTATGTGTAAGTGTATGAGTAAGTGTAAGGGAATAAGATAGCGCACGGATGACTCTGATTTTACTGATTTGCGCGGATAAAAAATGTAGCGCAGACTTTAGTCTGTGCAATATGGTTAACAGACTAAAGTCTGTTCTACGGTTCTGTTCTACAAAATAAAAAAGGTCGAGCATACGCCCGACCTAATTATTAATTATTAATTTTCAATTGTTAATTATTTTATCACCATTAGTTTCTTCACGGCGCGGTAATCGTTTGCTACGAGTTCGTACAGATAAACTCCGCTAGAAAGTTTGCTTGCATCGAAGTTCACAGAATATCTGCCAATTTCTTTTTCTTCGTTGACAAGTGTTTTATTTTTTAACTGAGTGCTTTACCGTCATTCATCAAAACCCAATTAACTCCATTATTACTACTCTGTTCATACCAAACCCTTCCCATGCTTTCATAAACTAGATGCATTACGCCATTGCTGGTTTTGATGAACTAACGCTGGCTGCTATTATCGAAGGCGTCGGTTTGGTTGGAAAGCTGAGTGCCTTTCATGTTGGCATTTACAACTGCATTGTCATTTGTAAATACTACACCTGTTGTAAGAGAGTTTGCATTCTGGAAGTTTGCATTTGTGCCTGTCCAATTTTGGAAATAGAAGTTATGCGTTCTATTGTTTATTGGTACCTCCTGCGGCGATTCTGCTTTGACGGAGTAGTAGGGTGGGGTCCATACTTGAGTAATTGGGTTATATCCTTGATTCAAGAAGACGCCTTTGTAAACGGCATTTTGTGAGAGAATAAACGGTGAGGAATAAGAATGAAATATACTACCCCCCATTCCCCGATTTCTAAGTGTATTTCCAAAATCAGGATCCGAATAATCCTCATACCATGGATCTTTAATTTGAATATTTCCATATTGATTACCCGAAAAGTCGGAAGATTTATTCTCAATTATCAAATTATGATGAAATTCTTTCAATTGGGAACGGTAAATAGTTGGTGTGTTCTCATCTAATTCAACTGTTCTATGATTGAGTAAATTATCATCGGGAAACCATTTGTAAAATTTGCTATTACCAATTTTTGCATGAGTGCCTGATATTGCATTATTGTTATCTGCGAAAAGATTTAAACCATGGATAGGTGCATCATCGAAAGTAAATTGAGAATTTTTCCAATATCCGACACTATCTACTGATGAAATGGGGTCGTCAATGGCGGTTTGATCAATAGAAATAAAATATTGAAATTTATTTTCAAAAAGTTGATTGATAAACCAAAGCATAATTCCAGCCGTCGCTTTTATTGCCTGTGGCATCAATATATTTCCACGGGCAAGTCCATCTTCATTTGTGGATGGAACGTTATTGAACGTCGGGAAAGTAACAGTGTTAAGATATCTGATTTCATCGGAGGTAGGATTACCACCCCAGTTTGCATTACCATCAATAAAGTATGGTCCATTTGTGTGAAACCAATCAGCCATCTGACTAGAGGTATAAAACAAAAAACGAAGAAAACTATTTTGTCCTCCAGAAGTCCACTGGTATGGATTTAATACATCTCCAACATTAGCATAATTCCATCGAGTAAAATTTTGTGGCATATAATTATGCTCATAATAGTCATGTCTGATTCCTTCATCATCGGATCCGTGAATATCTGTATGTGCGTGTGCAGGCACTGTCATATCCTGAAGAAGATGACATATTCTTCCAAGCAACTCGAAAATGAGAAAATTTCTTTGTTCGTCGGTGAGAATCACCTCAACAGGACCTTCCCAAGATAGATGGGGTATTTTCCAGAATATTTTGGCATTTTTATTATACAATGAAGCCAGGCTTGAAAAAGTTACACTAATAATCCCATTATTTCCGAGGAATGTGTTTCCCTCCGGTGAAAAATCCTTCATTCCCCCTGTTGTTAAATTAAAAATTAATGGATTAACGCCCTGATAGGTAAAATCGTGGGGAATAAAATATTTTACTCCGCCAGAAGCTGTCGTACTCCCTTCGGTATACCATCGAGCCTTTTTATATGCGTTTTCACAATTGTATATCCAAAATTGTGTACTTAAAAGACCTGCGCGTCCGTACAATGTATGGTCTACAGCATCTCCATCATCAGCACGCCAAAAATGTGTTACACTAGTAAACGGGTCTGTCGAACTAAAAGCCGCTAATACAGTCCCAACTCCAGGTACTACATTCGGAGGAAAACTTTGACTCCTCATTAACATGGCATCCCAATGATCTTCGTCATAATTGGCAGCGACTACTTTACTCTCTTGGAATAATAAATTTTTTATGGGCCAATCTGTTAAATCACCGGTATTTCCCATATGGTTTTCAAGGGTGGACAAAAAAGGGATGTAATTTTGAAATCTATTTTTAAGCAGTTTAAATGCTTCGTTGGTAATATATTGATGCACTCTTTCTTCATGCGAGTAAAGAACGCAGTTTATAATAACCAAGAATATTGTGATTTTTTTATTAAACATAATTTTTCCTAACTTTTATTAAATTAATAAGTGTAAATAAATTCAAACGCTATGATTCATTTTATAGCAATTACGTGTAGTGTGTCATTTTCAATCTGGAGATGTGCTGCGAGCCCATCTCCAGTGTTAATATTTTTTTCTCATATTTTTATTCCTCATTAATTCAACCTTCCAAAAAGTAACAATGCTTCTGCGCCTTTCCATCCCACTGCGGTAAGCAGACTTTCATTTTTTGATAGAGCCAAAAACGCTATACTTCCATAAAATTCGGAAAAATTTTTCCAACTCAAACCATTGTAATGGTACAATATTCCGAAGTCGCCAGCAATAACAATATCATTCAATCCAGTTCCTCGTATGGCTCTGCAAAAATACATCTGATTAAGCCCATTCATCCGTAACCAAAATGAACTATTCATGATATTCCTTCTCTTATAATTACCACCCCCAACAATAAAATATTCTCTTTCACTATTATGCCATATTCCCCAGGAGGTTGTGTAAATACCGGAGGTGGAAATTGATTTAGCCTCGGTTTTTGTAAGCTTTAGAATGTGCGTGGGTGGTTGTGTAAAATATGTTGAGGCAACAGCCAAAATCTCCCACTCTTGTGTTCTTTCATTATAATCCCCCCAAATATCATTTATATTCAAACTCGTTCCGCTCTCTATCTTCTTCCAACTGCTGCCATCCCAATGCGCGATGTTCCCGCCAATACCAACCGCATACAAATCGTTACTGCTGCTGCCCCAGAGTTTGTTGATTGACATGGAAACATTCGAAGGCAGACAAAACTTATCTATCTGAACACCGTTCTGTAATCTTGCAATTTTATCGCCAGTCGAACTAATCCAAATCTGTCCATCATCAAAAGCAAAAATTGCGCCTGCTGGGTATGAAGATAGACTTGTACTTCCACAAACAGTTGGAAAAAATATTCTCTTCAAATTCCATTCACTTCCATCCCAATGCACGGCGTTGTAAGCATGCGGGTCAGGGTTTCCAAGTGAATCCTTCATATAAATTTCACCAACTGCCCAAATGTTGTTTTCGTTTATTATTGCAACATCGTAAAGCGTGCTGCTGCTGTGCTGCCCAAATGTAAAAGTCTGCCACGTAAAATTGTGGCTTGTGGTGTCCATGGTTACGGTTGGCGCTTCAGCGGTTTTTAGTTCACCGGATTTGTTTATCCACTCAGCTTTAAACTTGTAGCTGCGTTTTGGTAAAAGACTATCGATGAATAGTAAAGTATCTGCCGTAGTTAAGTTTATTATCTGTTTTACTTTTTCTTCACCGTTGTTTTCACTCTGCTTTAGCGTAACAGCGGCGGGGAG
>CAYMUL010000011.1:0-58925 GCA_964393605.1 uncultured Ignavibacteriaceae bacterium
GAAAGACGAAGGTCGATATGAAGTAATCTTCGATGCAGCAACGCTTTCGAGCGGAATATATTTTTACGAATTGACAAGCGGGAAATTTATATCAAGAAAGAAAATGATTTTGCTTCGCTGAACACTTTAAAATAAAAAGGTCGGGCACGTTGCTCGACCTTTTTAATTTCAAGAGAATGATGAAGCGTAATTTATTCATGCTTTCTGTTGCGCGAAAAAATTAACCGAACCTTAACCAGCTTTTGTAACGAGTTGAATGTTACAATTAATCTTTACATCTTTACCAACAACAGCACCGCCGACTTCGAGCAGGCTATTCCATTTCAAACCGTAATCGAATCTATCGATTGAGCCGCTGAGTTTGAAAGCCGCGCGGTTGTTTCCCCAATTATCTTTTACCGTTCCCATGAAGTCAACATCAAGTGTAACTTCTTTTGTTACGTCTCTGATTGTTAAATCACCCACGAGCTTATATTTTTTGTCATTCACTTTTGTGAAGGATTTACTTTTAAAAGACATCTTCGGATATTTTTCTGAGTTGAAGAAGTCGTCCGAGCGAAGATGCTGATCTCTTTTATCATTATCGGTAAAAATAGATGCGGCGTCCGCTGTGAAATCAATTGAAGAGCCGGTGAAATCTTTCCCATTCTTCTGCGTTAATTTTCCTTCAAATATATTGAATGAACCTGTAACTTCTGAAATTACCATGTGTGTAACTGTGAACTGCACATTGGAGTGCGATTTGTCAATGTTCCAATCGGTTTGTCCGAAGGAAACTACTGATAACGTTAAGAACATTATCAAAGCTTTAAGAGTTTTCATTTTTTTTACCTTTTATGGTTAATTAATAAAATATATTTCAAACTTAAAATATTTATGTTTCAATTATAATATATTCAACTTAATTCTCCAAATCAACTTTGTAGTATTTTTTACAATCTTTGATGTATTCTCAATTAACATTTTGTTAAACTATTTTAAATTTTGCACATCAAAAACAGAAATGAATTTTGGGTAATGCAAAGTTTGGCAAGTTATCTCTCCAACAGGAAAAGAGAATGAATTATATTCGCAAATAAAATCTTAATCATCTTTTTAATCATCCAAATGAAAATATTCCATCCGCACAATTTTTACTTTAAGAATCTTTCCAACGCACTCAATTTAGCTGCTGAAACGGAAACGTTACCTGCAATGCTACTCTCGAAAAAATTGATTGATAGAGAAGCCGATGCCTCCTTTATTCCCGTAATGGATTTAGTAACCCATACCGATTTTTATGTCTCAAAAAAAATCGGGTTCGGATTTGACGGCGATCTTTCCGATACTTTTATTTATTACAAAGCGGGGGAAGATGATTTTGACACAATAAATCTTTCGGGCGATGTATCAACTACCGAATCGCTATTGTTGAAATTCTTGATGAAAGAAAACTATGAAAAGGATATCAAACTTCAGATTTTAGATCCGCAAAAATCTTCCGAAGAAATTTCGTTGCTAAATTTGAATATCCTAATTTCTGGCGATGAAAACTTCGCCTGTGATCGCTTTCTAAAAGGTGTTTCTTTTTCGGATGAAATTCTTGAGACGTTTGAAATCCCATACATAAAATATTTATTGTGCGCGAATAGTGAAGAGAAATTGCACGCCGCCGAAAATCTTTTTGAAACTGTCGAAGAAAAATTTTTTTCTTACTGCGAACAAAAAAAATGGGAGAATCCCTTCTCTAATAATTTTCAAAATTATTTTGAGGAGAATTACTCCCGAATAGTTTTAGAACTTACGCCCGATGACATTGAAGCAGTGTTGCAACTAGTTCGAATGCCTTACTACCATGGAATGGTTGATGAAATCAAAGAGATCAAATTTATTTAAGCTATTACTTAATTAAAGTTCAATCAGTGCAACGTTGATTATCTCTTCTTCTTTCGCACGCATTTTTTTCAATGTATCGTCCGAAGGTTTCGTATCTAATTTTATAGTACAGCAAGCTGTAATCTCGCCGTCAAAAATTACATTCTCCATTTCTTGAGCGTTAATCTTTTCTAAGCTTAAAAGATTTAAAACCTGCGCCAGCACCCCCGGTTTATCGAAGTGGCGAACAACAAGCTGATACTTCGCTGCGGTTTGTTTGCATCTATTTACCCAATTACGAATTGTGCCGGCTTGAATATAATCTTTCACGATGTTCAAAGTTTCATCGGCAACCGCATCCTGTGCTTGGGTTGTTGATGCACCGATATGATGAGTTACATAAACATTTTTTAATACACGAAGCGGGGAATTCACTGCGCCATCTTTTCCCTCCGGCTCATCTCTGAATACATCGAGTCCGGCAAAGATTTTTCCTTCTTTCAAAATTTCCAGAAGATCGTTTTCAACAACAATTCCCGCGCGTGATGTGTTGATGAACATTGAACCTGCTTTCATTTTTGAGAGCAAAGATTTATTTATAAGATTTTTTGTACCATTGTTTTGTGCCAGATGAACCGACACAATATCAGCTTTTTCAAAAACTTCGGATAAATCTTTTGCGCGGGTGATTTCTATTTCGTTCGCTTTCTCATCGGTTAATGAACGAGACCACGCAATCACTTTCAACCCGAATGCTTTTCCTCTTTGAATAACTTCTGCACCGATTTGTCCTGTGCCGATAATTCCTAAAGTTTTTCCGAACAAACCATCCGCCTTTGAATAAAGTGCTTTGTTCCATCTTCCTTCACGGAAATCAATTACGTTATCAGGAATTCTTCTGTCGATAGCAGTGATTAACGCAAGTGTCAACTCTGCAACGGCAATACTATTTTTCCCGGGGCAGTTGGAGACATAAACACCTTTTTGATTTGCCGCTTTCATGTTGATGTTATTCACTCCTGCACCTGCACGAATTATTAAACTTAAATTCTGTGCGTTGTTAATTGCCGCTTCCGATACTTCGGTTGAGCGGACAACGAGAATATCCGCATCTTTAATTTCTGTCGCTAAACTTTCTGCGGTAAGTTTAGGTTGATTAATAACTTCTCTACAAAATTTTCCGGCGGCTTCAACGAACCAATCCGGCATTTTGTCTGCTAATAAAATTTTCATTTTATCTCTCCATAATTTTATTTTTTTAACATAGGAATTTTAACCCCGAACATTTTAGCGTTCTCGATTGCTCTCTCATAACCGGCATCCGCGTGACGCGCAATGCCCATGCCCGGATCGTATGTGAGAACCGATTCTAATCTTTTTTCTGCATCGGCAGTTCCATCTGCAACTACAACCATTCCGGCGTGAATGGAATTTCCGATTCCAACACCACCGCCGTGATGCACAGAAACCCAACTTGCACCTCCGATTACATTCATCATCGCATTGAGGATGGGCCAATCTGCAATTGCATCGCTGCCATCTTTCATTGCTTCGGTTTCGCGAAACGGCGATGCAACAGAACCACAATCGAGATGATCTCTTCCGATGACAATTGGTGCAGAAACTTTTTTATCCCTTACGAGATTATTAAAAACTTTTCCCAACTTTGCTCTGTCGCCATAACCGAGCCAGCAGATGCGCGCAGGCAAACCTTGAAATTTTATTTTCTCTTTTGCTTTTGTCAACCAATTGTATAAAAATTTATCTTCGGGAAAAGTTTGTAGCACGGCTTCATCTGTAACTTCAATATCTTTTGGATCGCCCGATAATGCCGCCCAACGAAAAGGACCTTTGCCATCGCAGAAAAGTGGACGAATAAATTCGGGAACAAATCCGGCGATGTCGAATGCATTCTCAACGCCGTTTGCAAGTGCTTCGCCTCGAATGTTGTTTCCATAATCGAATACGATGCTACCTCGTTTCTTAAATTCGAGCATCGCTTTTAAGTGTGTTACAATTGTTGATTTTGAAAGCTGAATGTATTTGTCGGGATTTTCTTTTCTGAGTGTGATTGCATCTTCAAAACTCATCCCCGAAGGAACGTATCCGTTGAGTGTATCGTGCGCGGAAGTTTGATCTGTTACAATTTCCGGGAAGAAATTTAGTTCAAGAAGTTTGGGAAGAATTTCTCCCGCGTTACCGTGAAGACCGATTGAGATTGCTTTTTTATTTTTTTTTGCTTCTGCGATTTCAGAAAGTGTTTCGCTCAAGTTATCACTCATTTTGTCAAGATAACCTGTCTTCAATCTTTTTTCAATTCTGCTTTTGTCAACTTCGATAGCGAGACAAACCGCGCCGTTCATGGTTGCGGCGAGTGGTTGTGCGCCTCCCATTCCGCCTAAGCCTGCTGTAAGTAAAACTTTACCGGACAAATCTCCGTTGAAATATTTTCGTCCACATTCTGCAAACGTTTCAAAAGTTCCCTGCACAATTCCTTGCGTGCCGATGTAAATCCAACTGCCGGCAGTCATCTGTCCGTACATCGTTAAACCGAGTGCTTCCAATCTTCTAAATTCATCCCACGTTGCCCACCGCGGAACGAGCATCGAATTTGAGATGATGACGCGCGGCGCATTCAAATGTGTTTTGAAAATTGCAACCGGTTTTCCCGACTGCACGAGTAGTGTTTCGTCATTTTCTAAATTTTTAAGAGATTCAATTATTGAGTGATATGATTCCCAATTTCTTGCCGCTTTCCCTTTTCCGCCGTACACAATCAGTTCATCGGGATTTTCAGCAACATCGGGATCTAAATTATTCATCAACATTCGCATAGCGGCTTCTTGAATCCAACCTTTGCAAGAGAGATGATTTCCTGTCGGTGCTTTAATATTTTTCATCATCATTTTCTAATTGCTAAAATGTTCGTCATAGATTGAGCTGTATTGGATGAGCATCGATTTCATCATCCATTTTTTGAAGAACCAGCTTTTATCTTTTTCTTTTGTGAGATATTTTATGTTTTCGGAAAGTTGATTTTTCATTTTAAAAAACTCATCTTTTGTCAGTTTAATCAGCGTTTCACCCGCATCAATCTTGGTTAAAATTGATGTGAAGGCTTTTTCTTCCTGGAAATAATTTTGATTTCCGGAAACTTGTTTAAGAACTTGTTTGCAAAATGCGGAAAGAATTTTTGTTTGATTCTTGTTGAATTCGAAATTATAATTTCTGAAAGGTTTTTTCATATACTCCTATTTATTAAGTGAAAGTAATTGTTCTCTTACTTTTTGATAACCCGGTTTAATTATTTTGTAAATGTAATCCAATCTCTCGGTGTGATGAATGAAAGCGGATTTCATCGCGTTGATTGTAAGTTTTTCAATATCGTCTATGGTGAGATTAAAATATTTTGTTGCGATAAGAAATTCGTTTGTCATTGTAGTATCGCTCATCAAACGATCGTCTGTATTAATCGTCAACCGGAATTTCAATTTGTACAATTTTTCGAAAGGATGATTTTCAATTCTATCAATTGCGCCTGTGTGAACATTGCTGAGCAAACAAATTTCGATTGGTATTCTTTTATCGAGAATATACTGTGCAAGATCGCCCATGCCGACAACGTTCCCGTCTCTATCAAAAGAAAGGTCTTCAAGAATTCTTGTTCCGTGTCCGATGCGATGCGCACCGCACCATTGAATCGCCTGCCAGATCGATTCTTTACCAAACGCCTCTCCGGCATGAATTGTAATATTAAAATTTTCACGTTGAATGTATTCGAATGCATCAACATGTTTTTTGGGAGGATAACCTCCTTCTTCACCGGCTAAATCAAATCCAACAACCCCGTGATTTCTAAAATTTACTGCGAGTTCGGCAATCTCAAGCGTGTTCTTCATATTTCGCATTCCGCAGAGAATTAAACCGTAACCGATGCCAAAATCTTTTTTCCCTGCTTCCAATCCTTCGAGCACAGCATTGACAACTTCATCCATGTGAAGTCCTTTTGCAGTATGAAACACCGGCGCAAAACGAGTTTCAACATAACAGACGCCGTCGTTTTTCATATCTTCCATCATCTCGTACGCGATACGTTTGAGGGAATCTTTCGTTTGCATCACTGCGATTGTGTGTTCAAATCCTTGTAGGAATTCAACGAGATTTCCTTTGTTCGCGCCGCGATGAAACCAAACAGCGAGCTCGCCTGCATCGGTTGTCGGTAGTTTTTTGTATTTGTATTCAGTTGCAAGTTCAATAATTGTGGCAGGACGCAATCCACCGTCGAGATGATCGTGCAATAAAACTTTCGGCAGGGATTTAATAATTGTTTCTGTAGTCAAAATCTTTTCCTTTTCTTAAAACAAAATTATTCCTTTTAAGAGTGTAAAACAATGAAGAAACTTGAGCGCGTTGGCAATCGTTCCTCTAAAAAAAATGAAAAGAAAATAATAGAAGTTGATTGCTTTCTTGACTTGCCAAAAAGTAAGTAGTAACTTGCATTTGAAAAACTATTTATAATGGAGAAAGAATGACTCGCTTTTACTCAGTTATTACTGTAATTATTGTATCAATTTTAATGTTCAACGGTTTTCAGTGTTCATCCACCGAATTAACCAGCGCCAAGCTTTATATCCAGCAGAAAAATATGGATAAAGCACTCGAATCTTTAGAAAAGGAAGTCGCTAAAAATCCCAAGAGCGATGAAGGTTTCTATCTGATGGGATATATTCATGGCGAAAAAGAAAATTTCGACAAACTTCTCGATGCTTACAATTCATCTTTATCAATCAGCAAAAAATTTGAAAAAGATATCGACAATTCAAAAAAATATCATTGGGCTAATTTGTTTAATAAAGGAGTGGGATTTTTCTCGCGGGCAACAAACACAGCCGATACCGATAGTGCAACGCTATTCTTTGATAAATCAATTTTTGCGTTTAAGAATGCTATAAAACTCGAACCCGATTCCGCATCCACTTATCAAAACCTTGCTTATGTTTATTTGAATGCAGGTAGAGATGACGATGCGGTTGAGCCGTTGAAAAAACTTATTGAATTACAACAAGCACTTGACGGTTACAGATTATTAGGTCAAATTTATTTTAATACCGGAACAAAATTCCGCACTGCTTATGAAGCAAATAAAGATGTAAAAGATTCCGTTGAAGCTTTGCAATTTTTTAATAAAGCGATAAAAATTTTGGAAGATGGAAGGAAAATTTATCCCTCGAATTCTGACATTCTGCTTTTCCTATCCAACGCATACATCTCCGCAAACAAGATTGATGTAGCTATCGGCGCATTCAAAGCCGGCGTTGAGCAAGAACCGGAAAATAAATATTACCGCTACAATTATGGCGTGCTTCTGCTTGGTGCAAACGAGTTTGCATTAGCCGCAGAACAATTTGAAAAAGCAATTCAGATTGACCCTGAATATTCCAACGCAGTTTATAACCTTGCCGTAACTTATGTAAAGTGGGGAGCTAAACTTGCGAAAGATGCCGAAGCTGAAGGTAAAGAAAGTGAAGAAGCAAAAGCTAAATATCAAAAAGCACTTCCACACCTTGAAGCATACGTCGGAACAAAAGCGGATGATGCCGCAGTTTGGGAATTGCTCGGAAGGGTTTATTCGATTCTGGGAATGCTTGACGATGCACAAAACGCTTTCAACAAAGCGGATGCTTTGAGAAAATAAATTATGAAAGAGATGAATCAACCACAACAACAACAAATTAATATTGAACTAGGCGAAAAAGAAGCTGAAGGGATTTATTCGAATCTTGCAATCATAACACATTCTTCAGCAGAATTTGTTTTAGATTTTACTCGAATTGTTCCGGGCGTTCCGAAAGCAAGGGTTCTTTCAAGAATCATTACAACTCCGCAACATGCAAAAATGCTGTTGCGCGCTTTGAAAGATAACATCGATAAATTCGAAGCGCGATTCGGAGAGATAAAACTTGAAGGAGTGCCGGAGCAGCATTTCGGTTTTGTACCGCCAACGAAAAATGAAAAAGTAAATTAAAATTTTTTCTTCGCACAAAATTTAAACTCCTTTGGGTTTATTGTTGTTGAACGGGAGAAGTAGTAAAATATTTCTTCCGTTTTTTATTTTGTAAGGAATCACTCCGCCAAATCAATATCGGGTTGTGATAAATCTAACTTTATTCAAATAAAATATTTTACCATATTAGAATTGGTTTTGAACAAAAGAGGTCATACTGCAATGAAAAAATTTTTACTTTTTATCGTTTTCTTCTTGCCTGTGTTTTCATCAATAAAGGCACAAAATACAATTGATACAATCGTTGTGTTTTTCAAAGTTGAATGTCAGGATACATCCTTCATTCTCGATGTAGATCGCGTTGTTGAAGGACAACCCTTTACCATGCGTGATAAAACGCTTCCGGCTAATGCACATGCGGCGCAACAAGCATACGATGCGCTTGTCAGTTCTTACTTCATGTTTGAGGTTGGTTCTATAAATCAAAACCTAAAAGTAATTTTTAGAATGCGCGATATCGATTGCGCAACGGGAAAATTTAAGGGTGATACCGTACAAACGCAACCACTAAAATTTTTCTTCAGACAAAAAGTTGATGTTTATAATTGGGACAGCACAGTGTGGTTAAACCCGCCCGGGCATCCTTTCTGGTTTAATAACCCCGACAATTTTGTTTTAGTTTTTAAGAAAACTCCGAAGCTTAGAAATTTTTTAGTTCACATGGGGTTACATCCTCAAACCGTTCTTGGTTTCGCTTATAATTTGAATCCACAACAATATCAGATAAACGGTGTGCAATACAAGAGCGAAGGCAACGATAGTTTGGTAATAGAATTCGAACACTTCTCCGCTCTTGTCGGAGGTGATCGTTCAGTTTTAGCGAATGTAAGTCTGCTTGATTTTGATGATGAAATCCCGATTGCGAGTGCTTATTCACTCTTCTCTTTATATCCCAATCCGGTCAATAGCGAATCCATCGCGAAATACTATTTGTCTGAATCAGGTGCGGTTGAGTTAAAAGTTTTTGATGTGTTAGGAAAGGAAGTTGAAATTCTTTTTAGTGGCATTAAGGCGAAGGGCTTGCATGAAAATAAAATTGATCTCAAAAACTATAGTTCAGGAATTTATTTTGTTGTTTTGAAGACAAGTTTTGAACTATTAACTTTGAAGTTAGTTGTTCTGAAGTAATGAAACAGACTCGTGCATTGAATCACAGATGTTTTATATCAATTGTAACGGGAGAGAAATCCCATATTTTGGCATTAGAAATTTTAAACATAAAAAAGGACATAAAATGAAAAGACTCTTACAACTATTTTCTCTACTCTTCGTCGCGGCGATGTTATCACAAACATTTGCGCAGGTGAACAAAGTTAGAATCTCGATCCAGATGCAAGCATTGGATAATTCATTCATCGAAATTTTTTCCGATACTTTGGATGAGGGAGATATCTATGAATTAGGACCGGCGAGCTTGAGCGCACCGTTTAATATTGCTCAACCACTTTATAATGCGTTTGTCGGCTCAAAATTTTATTTCGAACAAAATTCGCTCAATGAAGATATTTATCTTCGCTTTCGTTTTTATGGCGTGAATCTGCTAACCGGTTTATTCCCACCGGATACAACATGGGCCTCGCAAATCGGTCCGATTTATCTTTGGGGATTTTTTGAATTAAAGGTTTTTGATTTTCAGGGATTATTTCCGAAGCCCTCTCCTTACTTCTTTAACTCGCCCGATAATTTCAGGATGACTTTCGTCAGAACTCCGGCATTCAATACTTTATTGAACTTGATTGGCATCAACCCGATGAATCCGCTCGGATTAGTTTATCATTTAGCATCGGGGCAATATACATTCAGCGGTATAGACTCTATTTACTACGGGCAGGATAGTATTTCGATAGAGTTACGCCATTTCTCGCGATTAGCCGGTGGCGATCGTTCGGTACTTGTTAACTCGATTCAACTCTCAGGTACAGGTGTAGATGATGAAAATATTCCGACCGAATTTATTGTTGCACAAAATTATCCAAATCCTTTCAATCCATTCACAACCATTAATTATTCGGTTCCGGTACGCACTCCGGTTCAGTTGAAGGTCTATAATATTCTGGGAATGGAAGTTGCGACACTCGTCAATGAAATTAAAGAAGCCGGTAATTATTCACTTCAGTTTGATGCCGCCGAGTATGGCAACTTACCATCCGGCATGTACATCTATGAACTACGAGCAAACAATTTCGTAATTTCTAAAAAAATGATTTACCTGAAGTAAAAAAACTTCAAACAAAAAAGCTGTGCCTAATACGCACAGCTTTTTTTATTTTATTTCTCTTTGTAAAATGCAGTAGAAATGTTTAAGTTTTCTATATGCTAACAAACTATTCTTACACTTTACTAACTGAATCGAAAAGGAGTTACCTTGAAGCCTAAAAGATTCCATTTGATCTCTTCAAAGTACGTATCAATCAAATCTGGAGTATCTGCAGTTGCAACCATTTTTATGTTTATTCTTTTTTTCAATGGTTGCGAATTGAAACAACCCACACTGCCTAGTTGGGATGTGGAGTTGAATGCCCCGGTTTTTAATCGTACTTATGATCTCAAAACAATAATTGATCGAGACACATCAGTATTAAAATATTATAAAGATCCGACAAATCTTGGTTTATTATATTTTGCCGACACAAAAGATATCAACCCAATCAGAGTAGAAGATAAACTTACATTCACAGACGTGAATACAGGTGCATCCTCCAAAGTCGGGCAAATTAAAATAACCGATCCCCAACCTGTAACAGCCGCACTTGAAGTTGATGCTTGGTCAGGAATACAGCCCGGGCAGACAGTAGTTTTTCCTGCAATATCTCCGCGCCCGGCAGGGAAAAATTTCGATGTTGTACAACAATTTGAAAGTGCCACTTTTGATCAGGGAACTTTGAAATTGACTTTCGTGAACAACAACGGACCAATTCAAATTACGCTCGCCAACATTATCATTAGAGATATCAATGATAACCCGATATTATTTGATTTAAATACTCATGTAATGAATCCGGGTGAATCGAAGGTAATACCATTTGACCTCGCAGGCAAAACACTTCCGAATCAGTTATCGGTGCAATGTCAATTCAGCACTCCCGGTAGCGGCGGAAACGCTATTACTATTCCTGCCGGTGCGGCAACTAACTTTACTGCCGCGTTTGAGAATTTGATAATTGCAGAAGCGACTGCAATACTTCCTCAACAAAATCCTTTTTCTCTCGATAGTACTTTTGTACTTGATGATTCCACATATCTTCAATCCGTTGTTTTCAATACGGGTGTGTTGAATCTAAAAGTTACGAATAACTTAGACACTGAAATTGATATTACTCTCACATTACCGAATTTAAAAAATCCAACTAACCAACCATTCACTCAAAGTTTTACTCTTACGAGAAAAAATACCGCAGGTGCTTTTAAGGATGTAAAAGTTGATCCAATGACAGATTGGTCAATCTCCTCATCAACGCTAACAAATAAATTGGCATACTCTGTAACTGCGACTGCAAAGGCAACTACAACTGCCAGGACAATTAATAAAAACGATAGCATGTCTGTTCTAATTACTCTAACAAATTCTACGTTAAAATCATTCACTGGTAAACTGAAGCCGACTCACCTTGATATTGCCGAGTCTGCGATTGATTTGAACCTGAGCGATTTATCAACTAAATTCACGGTCAGTCAAATTAATTTTGATAACCCGCAAATTGATTTACTCCTCGGTTCTTCTTCAAGTATTCAGTTGGGATTCAGCGGAGTTATCAGAGGCACTAACGGTGTTCAAACGAGAACAATCAATATTCCTTATTCGATATTAAGTTCGGGCGCAACGACAGTTTCGCTTTCTCAAGTAGAATTGGAAAGTTTCTTCAACGGGTTCTCCTCAAAACTTCCCGATAGTCTTTATATTGTTGGAAGTGCGATCGTAAATCCTAATTACTCTACCGGCACAATAGCAAACACTGATTCTATTTACGGAGATGCTGAAATTGAAATTCCACTCAAGGTTGGAATTAGCGGTGGTCTTTTCCGCGATAGCACCGAATTCAGTTTTTCGGGTGACAATCAAAAACAAATTGACCAACTTCTCAATGCAGCAGTTGGATTAAAATTAGTGAACGGACTTCCGATTCTAATTCAATTTTCAGGCAGACTTTATGATGAGGGGAACAATTTCCTGATGTTCTTTCCACCCCAGCGAACTACTCAAGATACGCTGGTAAGCATTGCCGCAGGTGCTGTTGATGCCAATGGTAAAGTTATTACTCCAAAACAGGATAGTGTGCTCGTTCAAATTAATGCAGATGAATTCGATAAACTTGCAAAAGCAAAATATATGATCACTACTTTGAAAATGAGTACAACCGGCGGAGGTACTCAAGCCGTTCAGTTCAGAACTTCTGATGAAATCGGAATTCGAGGGTTTGGACAAATTAAATACAGAGTTAAAGAAGATTGATAGAGGAAAAAATGAAACAAGCATTATTATTTATTTTGATTTTAACTTCTACAAGCTCAATAATATTTCCACAGGGAACCGGCTCAACCGGCGCAATGGATGCGCGGACAACCGCAATGGGAAGAACTTACACTATTGTATCAAGAGGTGTTTATTCTTTCGGAAGGAATCCTGCTAATCTTATGCTTTCGGAAAATAAGCATTTCGAATTCGCAACATACCTTCCTTTGCCAAATTTAAACTTCCGAGTAGGTACGGATTTTATTAATCTTGAAGAATATAATTATTTCTTCGGTGGTGAAACCGATGCAACAGGTGCAACGGTTGGCAAATCCCTCAACGAAGATGATAAACAGAGAATGATCGATCTGTTTGAAGATGGCGGTAATGTTTTTTCCGAAATTAACTTAACTCATTTTGCGTTGACCTACAAAGTCAGTGAAAAAATCGGTGCTTTCGGTTTTTCAATTGGGGATGCGGTGAATGTTGGACTAAAACTTCCTGCCGGCATTGTTGACTTAGCTTTATATGGAAATCCAATCGGAAAGGTTTATAATTTCAACGACCTTGATATTAATTTTTCATGGTTAAGAAATTATAATATTACTTATGCGCGTGATTTACCGTTTGTTTTCCCTAAAGTATTTAAACAATTCTCTCTTGGTCTTTCACTGAAAATAGTTCAAGGGTTTGCTTACACTCGTGTTGAAAAGGTGAATACTACTTTCACTACAACAGCTCAAAACGAAATTGTCGGCGATGCAAATATTTTAGCTTTCACAGCGTTTTCTCCGGATTTCGGTATCAAGTATGATTTTGAAAGTATCGAAAAGCAATCCTCATATTCTTTCTTTCCCAAAGCCGCGGGAAGCGGAACAGGATTTGACATCGGTATTGCTACCGTCCTTTCTGAAAAAGTTAAAGTAGGATTGGCAATTACTGATATTGGTTCTATGACTTGGGATAAAGGAACCGCACAATTTGTTTCTTCGGGTAATTTCAAAATTGATGATATACTCGACTCAAAACAAACGGACACACTGAAGAATGCTTTCATCGGAGAAGCTAAACCACTTAGTAGTTTTACTTCTAAGTTGCCAACTGCATTGCGACTTGGCGTCTCATACCAGTTTTACGGTTCGCAAGATTCAAGCGGCTACCTTCTCAGTTTAGATTATAATCAGGGATTAAATGAGGAACCGGGAAACACACTTACACCTCGTGTATCTTTAGGTGGAGAATGGAACCCGGGAAGATGGTGGCCTTATCTTCGCGGCGGATTTTCGTTCGGTGGATTAGTCGGCTTCACTTGGGCAATTGGAGGGGGAGTCGGACTTGGACCGGCAAAACTTGATATTGCTATAACTGATTTTCAAAATGCAATTGCACCGAACAGCGCAAAGCGTTTAGCATTTTACTTCAGTTCGCGCTGGATTTTCTAATTACTGTTTTACTTTAATCAGATTAATAATTGCACCGGCGAGGAACAAGATATTCACAATCCATGCGGTAAGAACGGGATCTAACGCACCGTTCTTGCCGTATGCTTGAGTTACCTTCAACAAAACGAGATAAATAAAAGTAATTAAAATATTTATTCCCACCTGAATAGCTAACCCACCTTTTCTTTTGTTTGTTGAAAGCGGCAAACCAAATAATACAACTACTAAACTCGCCAATGCAAATGAGTAACGAGAGTAATATTCTATCATTACTCTTTTGGGATCAGTGCCGGAACGAACTTGATCATCGATTAAATTTTTGAGTTCATTCAAATCCATTTCGTCCGGTTTTCGCTGTTTGCTGTTTAAGTCTTGCGGTTTAAAATTTAAATAAGAAAATTCTTTTTGTTGGAATGATTCGAATTCATCATCATAATTTGAAAAGTATCGTTGAGTTCCCACATGCCCAATCCAAACATTTTTTGTGGTATCGAATTTAAGATTTTGCATATCAATCCTCGAAATCATTCGCGTTAGATCATTTTTATCAAATTCCTGAATTCCGGTTCGCACTGCTTGAAGATTATTCTCATCATAGTACGAGATGTTGATGATGCGGGTTTTCGAATCTTGAAAAAAAATATTACTTCCGCTTTGAGAAAATCCTTTCCTCAAATAATTTCTTTCGATTGCAATTTTGTGTTTGTTTGCAAGCGGCACAACATAACCGCTGAAGTAAACGGCGCCCCAGCTCAATATCACGGTTACAATAATTATTGGAAGCATGAAACGATACAAACTTACTCCACTTGCTTTTATTGCCGTAAGTTCATTCAAGTTTGACATTTTACCGGCGGTGAATAAACCTGCGAACAATACCGACACGGGCAGCATCAACTTAATTATTTCAGGAGCGAAGACAGAATAATATTCAAAGACAACAGCAGTGTTCACATTCTGGTCTATAAAGTCGTCAAGATTTTCAAGCATATCGACGATGACAAAAAGCAACGTGAACGCAAGCAGTCCGAAAACAACCGATTGTATGAACTGTTTAACTAAGTAACGATCAAGTATTTTCAATATCGTTTTCTTCCTGTTGTCTAAAGTTTTTTGGAATGAATTTTTTCATCCATGAAAAATCAATCGTTAAAGTTTCTTTTACACTTCTGAGAGTTAGAAAAACACCTAACAAACCCACTAAAATATTTGCCGCCCACATTCCCCAAAAAGGAGTGATAATGCCGCGGTCGGCAAGTTTTTCTCCGCCGATAAG
Organism: uncultured Ignavibacteriaceae bacterium; assembly: GCA_964393605.1. Taxonomy (GTDB): domain Bacteria; phylum Bacteroidota; class Ignavibacteria; order Ignavibacteriales; family Ignavibacteriaceae; genus CAYMUL01. Next base: position 15,087 of record CAYMUL010000011.1, read on the forward strand.
AAATGCCCAATAAATCAAAAAGAAAAATAGACTAACGCTCGCCGCCATTCCGAATCCGCCTTTGCGTGTCATAACTCCCAACGGTGCGCCCAACAAAATAAAAACTATACACGCAACCGGTATCGAGTATTTTTTATTTATCTCAACTAAATAAGAATCAATTTCATTATTGATGAAAGTAATTCTTGTGTGAGATGAAAGGATTGCATTCTTATTTGATCTTGCTTTTTCAATCGCTTGTGAATAAGTAAAAGCATCATATTTTTTCGGAGAAAAATTTTGTGAAACTGATTTGATGTATGTATCACCAAGAAAAAATCTATCGACTTGTTCGAAATAAGTTGAATCATATTGCAGTTTTGTTTTAAGCAAACTATCGACGCGAACTTGCATATCGGCGGCGCTGAGTTCACGATCGCCGCGATGGCTGCTGCCCGGCGAGGTTTGTTGAAATGAAAATTGTTCACCGTTGAGAAGAAGCCGATGTTTATTAAAAGATAATTTTCTGTAAAGATTTGTTCCCGAAGCATCACTCTCGTGGATTTCCCCATCGAACAAATCCATCACAAGTTTCGATTGTCTTTCGGAAAAATATATTCTTCCTTTCTTTGCAGTAACTATATTTATTTTACTCGCAAGTGTATAATCGAAGATTGTCATATTGTAAAGGTAGTTTGATTCAGCATCAATCTCCCGCGCGAGCAAAGCGTAATTATCTATCTCTTGCGAAAACACTCCCGGCTCTAACGATAAGGTCGGCTTCTTTTGTGAAATATCGCTCATCAAAATCTTTGCCTGATGATTTGCATCGGGAAGAACTTCATTATTAAAGAGCACGAGTAAATATGCTACAGCCATACTCGCGATAAACGGACCTGCAATCATGCGATAAAGACTAATGCCGGAAGCTTTCATAATGGTAACTTCGTTGTTTTGAGACATTCCACCGAACGCCATTAGCGAGGCAATCAAAACGCTCATCGGAATTACCAAAACCACCATCCATGCGAGGTTGTAGGCAATCAGTTGCAAAATTATCCAGTTATCAAGCCCTTTACCGACAAGGCGATCGGCGAATTTCATTAAAAATTGAAGTAGAAAAATTCCCATCAATGTTATCGATGAAAATAAAAAGGGGACGAGATGATTTTTAAGAATATACCGTAGTAAAATCATGTTCTAAATATATTAAAGTGAAACGATATAAATAAGATTTAATAATAGATTGTGTATTTTTGAAGTGTAAAAAAATATTATAAATGAAAAAAATTTTTACTCTTTCACTTTTTATTTTTATCGGAATTTCCTTCCCGCAAATCACTCTTGAACAAGCCGAAAATTATCCGCGATGGATGAAATCGGGAAGCTTTCGAACCGACCAAACTTCGGGAATCACATTTCTTGGGAGAGGCAAAAAGAATATTCTCAATTTTTTAATCGCTGATGATATTGGAGATATTTATCGCTTTCAAATTCGCAATGATTCTATATTCAATTTTGAGAAAGTAATCTTTTCGAGCAGAGCAAAAAAAATCCTTAATAAATTTGTAAAGAAAGATTTTGAAGAAATTTTTTATGATCACCATACCGACAAAGTATATCTCTCAATTGAAGGAAACGAGTTTTATGATAAACTCCCGGGCAAAAAAGAAAATTATCTTTCACTAAAAGAATCTGTCGGAATTTATCAAGTGAAATTTTCCGGCTCACCGAAAACATCAAATAAGATTATTGATGTAAAAAAACTTCCGATTCGACCGGACTTAGAATTTTACGAATACGTTTCGAACAATTTCGGGTTTGAAGGCGCGGCTGTTGATGAAAATTATTTCTACTTCGGCTTTGAAGGTTTTGCGAGCGGCAAAATTGCAATCGATAGTGCTGTAATTTTTGTGGTTGAGAAAAAATCATTAACCATCCAAAAGAAAATATTTACCGGCGCATTGAAAATTCAAAGTATCTGCGGATTATTCTGCGCGGAAAACTTCTCTCTTTGGGGAGTCGATCGGAATAAAAGGGAAGTATTTTTTATTAAACTTGATGAAAAATTAAATATAATTGAATATGAAAAATTTCAACTTAATAGCCCCATTCCACATTACAACAATCTGGAATATGTAATGATGTTGGAATCAATTACGATGGACGATAAAAAAAATATTTACATGATTGATGATCCATGGAAAAGTTTTTTTGTGCCATCTTCAGAAACGTTAAACATGTTAGATAAAAAAACAAGAAATAATTTCAAGGATTTTATTCCCGTGATTCATAAATACAAAATTTCAAAATTCAACGGAGGCGCTCAATGAGCAAAGTTATAGATTACATTCAACAAAACAATGAACGATACATAAACGAGTTAAAAGAATTTTTACGAATTCAAAGCGTAAGCACTTTACCCGAACACAAAGACGATATGCAAAGTTGTGCAAATTTTGTCGCTGCAAAATTAAAAGATGCAGGATTAACCAAAGCGGAAGTTTTTCAAACCGAAGGACATCCGATTGTGTACGGCGAATGGCTCGGCGCTAAAGGAAAACCGACTGTGCTCATTTACGGTCACTACGATGTTCAACCCGTCGATCCGATTGATCTTTGGGAAACCCCACCTTTCGAACCAACGATAAAAGACGGAAAAGTTTTTGCTCGCGGTGCAACCGACGACAAAGGACAAGTCTTCACACACATTAAAAGCGTCGAAGCATTTTTCAAATCGGGTGAAGCATTACCTGTGAACGTTAAATTTTTGATCGAAGGTGAAGAAGAAATCGGAAGTCCGAATCTTGTTCCTTTCGTTACAAAACATAAAGAGATGTTAAAGTGTGATTCAGTAGTCATCTCCGATACTTCACTCTATTCCGAAGGAGTTCCGACAATAACTTATGGCTTGCGAGGTTTATGTTTTATGGAAGTGGAAGTTACAGGACCGAAAAGAGACTTACACTCCGGCTCCTACGGCGGTGCGGTTGCAAACCCGGTTAATGTTTTAGCAAAGATGATTTCTAAACTTGTCGATAAAAAAGGAAAAATAAGAATAAAAAATTTTTACGATGATGTTCTGCAACTAACAAAAGAAGAGAGAAAGAATATTAAAAAGCTAAGATTCTCCGATAAAAAATTTGCAACCGAACTCGGCGTAAAAGAATTAGCAGGCGAATCAGGATTTTCTACTCTTGAAAGAATCTGGGCGCGTCCTACTTTAGATTGCAACGGCATTTGGGGTGGCTTCACAGGTAAAGGGGCAAAGACTATCATTCCTTCAAAAGCTTCGGCGAAAATTAGTATGAGGTTAGTGCCGAATCAAACCCCAAAAAAAATTGCAAAACTTTTTGAAACACATTTTCGTTCATTCGCTCCGAAATCTGTTTCTGTGAAAGTTACAGAACTTCACGGTGGTGATTCTGTTTTAACTCCGCTTGATTCGAAAGCTACGTTAGCCGCATCGCGCGCAATGGAAAAAGCGTTCGGTAAAAAAATTGTGTACATGAGGGAAGGCGGTAGTATTCCAATTGTTGCCGCATTTCAAAAAATATTGAAAGCACCGAGTGTCTTAATGGGCTTCGGTTTGAACTCGGAAAATCTTCACTCTCCGAACGAACATTTTTCTTTGAAACATTTTGCACTCGGAATTAAAAGTTCCTCACTATTCTTTGATGAGTTTGCGAATAGTTAATGAATAAAATTTCATTTCATCGAATCTTTTTTTTCTTGACCATTACTGCGTTAATTTTCTTCGCGTCTTGCTCTGATGAACCCGATGTAGATAAAAAATCTGACGACAAAATTAATCGCGCCGATATTCCCGAAGGACAGGAAGAGCAGGTTGAATTTAATCCTTACAAAGATTACGAAATTGTTGAATACAATTTGCGTGAGCGAGAAAAACTTGCAGGCAAAAGATTTCCGTGCGATACACTCTCGCTTGCACAATTCATTCTTGACGAAGCAAAAAATTTAGGGGAGAAGGGCTCATACTTAATGGACTTTGATAAAATTTTTACTTACAGTGTCCCTTCCTACGCCACAGTTTATGAAAAAAGAAATGATACAACGTATATCTTCGCGCTCATTGCAAAATCAAGATTGAGCGATGATCGTGATATTCGTGTTGTTGAGCCGAAAAATCTGATTGGTTTTTTACAAAGTTACATCGATCTTGATAGCACCGAACTTGGTACAGCACTTTTTTATTTAACTCTTTACCGGTGTATTGAGAACAAGTTCGAAATGGTTTGGGAAGCTGAAGTTCCCAATCATGGCGGCTTTAATAAAATGTGGATGAGAAAATGGGATGCTCGAAAAGATACTATTAAAGTCGGCAGAAAAAATTCTCAAACAATTGCATCGGGAACGCCGTACATTCAAGTTCAATTTCATTGGGCAATAGGGCAGGGACATTTCGACTTTAATTATTTTCTTGTTGACGGAATTGAAAAACATCCTCACTTGCTACTAACTTATATCGGAATTAATTTTAAACGAACAATGACAAATTTGAATGACGATAAATTCCCGGATTATTATGAATATCTTTATTATGATACAGGAGATAGAGTTAGAGCCGTGGATTCAATCGGTTTTGTTTGGAGAGAAAAAGATAGTTTATACTACAACACGCGAAACCCGCGACAGACCCGTAAATATTGAGTATGAACGAGATTAAAGAAATTAAATCGCCTCTCGCCGAATTTTATTTTCAACAAAATTTTTTAACGACCTCACTAAATGGTGATGCGGTCATTCCATTTTTTTCAAATGCAGAAGATGAGTATAATGCTTTAGTTCACGGGGTCGCATATTACGACCGCTCCAATTGTTCATTAATTCAATTAACCGGAAAAGAAGTTTTAGATTTTTTAAATCGCATTAGCACTAACGAATGTTCATCCATTCCAAGAGGAAGTTCGCGACGAACAATTTTCACGAGTGAAAAGGGGAGAATATTAGATAGCACGCTTGTACTCAACTTTGGTGAAAATCAACTTCTACTCGGCAATCGCGGAACCAATTCAAAACTATTGCGATGGCTCGACCGTTACATAATTATGGATGATGTGAAGCCACTTGATTTAACTGGCAAAATGGGAGTATTCGAAATTCTCGGACCACAAGCAGAATCATTTCTTATTTTACTTTTTGGCGATGCGGTTGAATCGCTTGTCGAGGACGAAGTCAAAAGAGTTGAGTTCGATGATATCTCTTTATTTTTATGCCGAACAAAAAATTTTGCAAAGGAAGAAACATTTATTTTACTCGGTGAATTTCCATCGATACAAAAAACTTTATTGTATTCAAGGTTGCACAAAAGTGTATTTAATTTTTCTTTAGTTGGTGAGACTGCCTACAATTCCTATCGAATAGAAAAAGGAATTCCAAATCAAAATGAATTGAACGATAAATTCAATCCGCATGATGCATTGCTGCTCGATGAAGTTAGCTTTACAAAAGGTTGCTACATCGGTCAGGAAGTTATTGCTCGGCTTGACACTTATGACAAAGTTCAACGGATGTTAATCGGCTTTGAATTTGACTCTTTACCTCCGCGGCAAAGTTTCACTTTTAACGATGAAGCGGGAAATGAAGTCGGGCAAATTACTTCGGTTGCATTTAGTTTCGGTTTGAAAAAATATGTCGGACTTGGCTACATCAAAATGAATCAGCACTCATCTCAAGCTACATTCAATCTGAAAATTGATGAAACGAATTTAACAATTTCAATAAAAAATTTTCCGTTGTCAGATGGCATTTAAAATTTATACTAAAACCGGTGATAAAGGAGAAACCGGATTATTTGGCGGCGAACGTGTTTCGAAAGATAGTTTGAGAATTGAAGCTTACGGAACGGTTGATGAATTAAATTCTATCATCGGATTGGCAATTTGTGAAACTAAAAATTCCGAAGTAAAAAACTTGTTGTTAAAAATTCAGAATTATCTTTTTCAAATCGGTTCCGATTTGGCATCACCGAACATGGATAGCGAAAGCAAATTTGACGTTCGCTTAAGCGATGAAACAATCTTAGAACTCGAACATCAAATTGACCGATTCGAAGAAATGCTATCTCCATTAAATAACTTTATACTTCCCGGAGGTGCTAAATCTGCGGCTATGATGCACATGGCTCGCACCGTTTGCAGACGCGCCGAACGTAGAGTTGTGGCATTAAAATCTACCGAAAAGATAAGTGAGAATATTGTTATTTTCCTCAACAGATTATCAGATTTATTATTTGTTCTTTCACGTATTGAAAACAAAGAAGCAAAAATTCCCGACACACCCTGGCAAAAATAAATGGGGGTGAAACTGGTTTCGACGGGGTTATAGTAGCTTCAAACGGCATATCTTGTGTTACCGGCAGACAAGTAAAACGGCTGGTAAAAAACAATAACTGGCGAATCTAATTACGCCTTAGCTGCTTAATTTAAACAGTAGCCGCTCAACTTTTTCTTTCATATCGGAATTAGATTGAGCGTCGTTTAGATATGATTGCCGAGCAGTGTATCCGGCATTGCAAGGCGAGACAACACCGGAAATGATTGTAATAATCTTGTTCACCGGAGTATTGTAATCGTGATTAAAAGGTGTACTATGTATGTAGAAGTTTGAGGAAACATAATTTCGGACGCGGGTTCGACTCCCGCCACCTCCACAATTTTTTGTTTTCCGCATTGTGAAAAATAATATCTGAATCAGCGTTGATGCTGAATTAAATTTAGACAAATTGACAACCAGTCACGCAGAAGTTCTTCAATTGAATTCAAATGCAAAGTCAGTTTCGTTATCATAAAAACAAATGCAATCGCATTAGAGAAATACATGATAAGACATTCGGGAAGTAAATTTGCAAGAAATGGCTTTTAAAATAAGAGGGTTAAAACTCAAAAAACGGATTGCAGCTTTATGTACATAAGTATATATTTGTATAAAAAAGTACATAAAATAAAAAATGGTTATAAACAGAGTATTTGACGAAGTTTTGAGAACATGGTCTAATGTTGCCGTATTGCGTGCGTTGATAAATTCCAACAAGGGATTCTCAGGTAATGAAGTTGCAAGACTTTCCGGTATGCAGCCGCGTTCTGCATTTAAAGCATTAACTTTGTTGGAGAAGCTTGGTTTAATCAATCGACAAATTGGGGGACGCGATCATATTTTTCGGATTAACAATAATCACTATTTAATTCAAAATGTTTTCAAACAGCTTTATGTTACTGAATACAATTTCTATGAATCACTTGTATCGGAATTGGCATCAATTGTTAAAAATGATGTAAAAAGTGCATTAATTTTTGGAAGTGTCGCGCGACGGGAAGAGAATGTTGATTCTGACCTGGATTTATTTCTTTTAGTTAACTCTTTACGATGTGCAGACTCATTGAGAGAAAAAATAAATCACGAATCAATTTCATTAAATGAAAAATATGGTATTAAATTATCTGTAATAATATTTACGATGAAAGAATTCAAACAAAAACTAAAATCAAAATTGATTAAAAAAATATTGGATGAAGGAATTCTAATTTCCGGGAAGCATCCTTCGAAATCGAAGAATGACTAAACGAAGAGGACAAAAAATAGTTGCTCGCGAAAAGGTAAACGATTATCAAAAAGTTGCCGAACACTTTTACCAGGCAGCGATGGATTCTATTGAATTAGAATATTTCACCGCAGCAGGTGTTTTGATTGTACATTCTGCAATTGCATTCACAGATGCAATTACAATAAAATATTTAGGACTAAGAAGTATCGGTGAAGATCATGAAATTGCTGTGAAGTTGATTGGTGATTCTGTTATAGAATCTTCGGAAAATAGTTTAGCGATAAATCAACTGAAGCGCATTATCGAAGAGAAAACAAAAGTATCATATTTGGGCGAATTGTATTCGAAAAATCAAACTTCTGAAATGTGGAAGCGATTGGAACGTTATCGCAAGTGGGCAAATTCGATATTGAAAAAATAAATCTTTCCTCCCCCAACTTTTTCATTTCTGCGGTAGTCTATTCAATATGCAAACGGACTATCAAAAATGATGAAAAAATTACTACTCAATATTCTATCAATAAATTTGCTGATCCTCATCGTGATTTCAATATTCGGGTTCGAACTGAGCTCCGAAAATATTTCCACAAAAAACATCATCCCTCATTCTGAACTCCAATCTCTGTTTGAGAATGCTGTTGATGAAGTAGAAATGAATTTCGAAAAAATCAGAACCTTTACTAAATGGATTTCTTCCAAAATTGAAAATGAAGCGGCACTCTATTTAACGAGAGGCGTTGAATTTTTCTTATCGATTAACAGAGAATGTACGACAGATTTGAAACTGCGCTATTATTCATTAAAATCAAAAACATAACTAACTGCGGTAAAATTTTTTTCAGTCTCTGCATACCTTTGTCAAATTAGGGTAAAACAACTATTTGTAAAATATTCAATTTTGATTCCGTTTCAGATTATTTTTAAAGAGTTTAACAGTAAAAATAATGCTGTATCATCCCTACGAGGTTTTTAATTATTACAGGGCATTGTGTTACCATATATTTTCCCTACGGGAAAAAAATTCTGAACTTGTAGAATTCATACTATACAAAAAAATAAATGAAGAATTGAAAAATCTTCGAAGAAGATTCATTATTGTAACATGATAAAGAAAAAAAACAGAGCATCGTAGATGCTCAACAATAAACTCTTGTGCCGACCAGATTTTGATTTTTTCGGCTTACTTTATTATTGCGAATAAATTTTTGCTAACGAAGTAATGCAAAAGTTCAACTTTATTTCTGGTTCCTACGGTTTAGGAGATTATAAAATCATGCTTGCAGAATCTTCTTCGAGCAATATAAAATGGAGCGGCGCACCACACACACAATAATCCGAATAAAATAAAAATCGCCGCAAAACTTCCGAAAGCTTGTTGATAAATCGCCGCCGAATAACCCAGCAACGCCGCAATATCAAACTGTAATACAATAATAATCCTCGCAACATCAACGGGATTTAACATCACCAAACCAATCATGATTTTATCTGTAGGATAATCTTGTAACAAGTAAGAAATGAGGAGGAAAAGTGCATCATAAATGATGAATGTGCAAAGCCAAAAAGTAATCACGAAGATCAATCCTTTAGCTCTATCAGCGAAACGAAAAGCGGCGAATGCAGAAATTGCCGTAAAGACAATCGTCATTAACAACGAAACAAGAAGAAAAATTATAAATAAATCGTATGAAATATCTGAGCTTTGCGAATTAAAGATGATTGGAACTCCGACTCCGATCAGTAGACTTAAAGATAATGTGCCTGCAAGTCCCCCAAATAATCCATTGAAAATTGATTTTCTTTCTATCGGTTGAGATAATAGTAATTCGATGAAAGCTTTTTCGTTATTCAGAAAAGTTATTCCGTAAAAGAGAGATATTATCGGAACGATTAACAAAATAAAATTAAACAAACTTAGTAAAACTTTACTCCCTTCACTTTCAAACATGAAGAGCGATTGTGTCATAATGAAATAAAGAATTGTGAATGCCACAGTCCATTTCGAGCGAGCGATATTCTTAAACTCGTACTTAAATATTTTAAAAGTTGTATTCATTTTTTTCGTTGCATAAAAAGTTCTGAAAGTTTGTTGCTCAACGAGTCTTCTGATTTTAATGCACTGATTTCGCTACTGCTAAAAGCAAATTTTACTTGCCCATCGGAAAGCATAATTAAATTATCGGTGAGTTCTTCTATCTCATCGAGTATGTGTGAAGTGAGTAAAATTGTTTTACCTGAATTTTTTGCTTCAATGATTTTTTTCTTCAGGATTGATGCGGCATAAGGATCAAGCCCGGCAGTTGGTTCATCCATTAAAATTATTTTTGGGTTAAAAAGAAAAGTTACAATCGCATTCAGCTTTTGTTTATTGCCGCCCGAGAGGGCTTTGAATTGTTTGTTCATCTCTGTGTGAAATTCAAATTCATTAATTAAAGATTCATCATAACTCGTAATGTTTGAGCGAAGGTCTTTTAAGAGAGTAAGAATTTCTTCAATCACTAAATTTTCGGGGAAGCTCGGTTTTTGGCTCATGTAACCGATTTCATTTTTGAAATCAGTTTTGTTCAAAACAGAATTTCCATCTATTATAATATCGCCGGAGTCGGGAAATAAAAATCCGAGAATGCACTTCATCAACGTTGTTTTTCCCGAGCCGTTCGGACCAACGATAGTTGTTATCTTTCCTTCTTCAAACTTGTAATTGAAATTTGCAAGTGCGGTTGTTAAATTGAATTTTTTATTCAACGAATTAATAGTAATCAATTGTTTGCAACCATTCTTGGATTGTTGTCCGTTAGTGTTTCGGGTGTAAGTACGGGAAGAACGTTCTCGGCTAAGTTTAAAAAATCAATTAAAAAACTTCTGAGCAGAAGTAAAGCGGAAGGATTTTTTTCAATGAGTACAGAAAATAGAGTAACCGGTCGATGCGGAATATCGCCGTCGCCGTCGCGATTCAAATCATAACCTTTATATCCGCTCCAATAGTTTGCCGTGAAGTAATTGAAATTTTGAATGGAGTTTGTTGAAATGTCAAACGTGTTTAAGACAAAATCATTCCGCGCGAAAGTATTGTCCATAGAATTAGCCATCAAACGAATTGCCCAGCCGTTGCGCGTAAAAATATTTTTCTCGATTAATATCTTGTTTGAACCCTCGCTGTAAAGCCCGATGCTATTATTTCTAAAAATATTATCGTGAATGTGACTATCATAAATTTCTTTGAGCAACAAACCATAAGAAGAAGTTCCCCAATTGTGCTCAAAAATATTTTTCGTCATTTTAATTTTACGGGTGAACATAACCGCCACTCCGGCGTTATTTTTTGCAAAAGTATTTTCGAAATAAGTGCAGTTATTCGAAAACATGAAATGAAGCCCGTAGCGAATATTCCCGAAACAATAATTTTTTTTAATCAAACTTGAATCAACAAATTCGAGATAGATACCATCGCGATGACCATTGATTTTATTGCCCGAAATGGTGATGTGCCTACTTTTCCAGAGATGAATACCGTTGCCCGAATTCACTTCTCTCGTTCCTGAAGCAGAAATTGTATTGTTATCAATCAAACAATGTTTGGAAGAGCCAAGATAAATTCCGAAAAAATTATTTTGAAGGATATTATTTGAGATTCGACATGAATCGGCGTTGTCAATTTTTATTGCGGCATTCTCAGTCGTGTAACTTATTCCGGCGTTTATTAATCTGAAACCCGAAATAGTAACTCCGCTTTTTTTAATAGTTATGATTTCAAACTTGTTTTGTCCGTCAAGAGTTGGAAAATCTTTTCCTAAAAGAAAAATAGATTTTTCGATAATGATGCTCTTCTCTGAAAAATACCCGCTTAGCACGGTGATTGTATCTTTATCTTTACAAAATGCAAGTGCTTCTTTGATTGAATTGTACTTTGAATTTTTCCCCACAAAGTGATTTTCCGAAAAACTAAAACTTGCCGCAATGACAAAGAATAAAACTATTCTTTTAATCATTCGTTCACATCCATGTATCGATTACGTGCTCTTTCAATTGACTCCAATTATAAATTTTACCATCGTTATCCGTTGCGGCTTTTTCTGCGGAGGTTTGATTAACAAATGCTTTTGCATTAACTCCCATCGGACTTTTAATTTTATTACAGATCATGAAAAATGATTTATCGGCTTCAAGCCATGAATCATTTTTTACAAAATCCGTTACGAACATTTTTTCAATTTTATTTTTGTCAATTTCATTTTCTTCGATTGAGCCGATCATACATTCCACCGCATCGAATTTGTACACTTTGCCTGTGGTTGTAACAATTTGCGCAGGAAACCGTTGATCGCTAATTAACATTTCGCAATAACTGCATGAATCAAAATTAAATTTTATTTGTTCGGGTCCCGATGAACAGCCGTTGAACGAAAGGAGAAGAATCAGTGCGAAGAAAAATATTTTTTTCATTTAAACCGAATCCTTTCGTGTTTTCCAGATTGTGTAAAGAGAAAGTATTGTAGTTAAAACGGTAGCAATTCCCGCAATGTGCGGAAGCGAAATTGCATTTATATTCAACAACTGTTTCGACCCTATCAATGGCGGCTGATAACTCATTCCGGGAATTTTTATCGCCGCATTTGGATTAAGATTATGCCCGTAGTCATATTCCCATAAATAAAAATCAAGCAACCCGACTGAAAGAATAATTATTAATATTCCAAACCAAACAATATAAAAAGGTTTTTTGTTGACGAAGATTACGACCAATCCTAAAAACATAAGTCCGCCAATGAGAGGAGGAATAATTTTCAATTCGGGGATAGAATCCATCGTGATTACTTTCATGCCAATATAATGGTTCAATGCATTGATGTTGTTCAAATCATTCTCATTGAAGCCTGTGATTTGATGTCCCCAAATATATAAGCCAAGTCCTTCAGGATATTGTGGTGCTTCAAGTTCAATACTCCAAAGGGGAAAGAAATAAATTGTACCCAGCAGTAACACACCAATCGCAAACAACAGTCTATTCTTATTACTCATAACTAATCTTAACATTAAAAAAATAAATGAGAGCGGAAAATCCGCCCTCATTAAAAATAAAAACTATTCTGATTTATTGAATGAAATCGGAATAGATGAATTTGCCGGCGATACACGAACGTATCCTTGCATCTCCTGATGCAGTGCCGAACAAAAATCTGAACAGTAGAAAGGATAAACTTCAGCTTTCTTCGGTTCCCATAAAATCGTTTTTGTTTGTCCCGGCATAACAAGCAACTCAGAATTGTTCATTCCTTTCACGGCAAAACCATGCGGAATATCCCAATCCTGCTCAAGGTTTGTTACATGCCAATAGACTTTATCGCCAACTTTAACGCCTTCAATATTATCGGGCGCGAAGTGTGTGCGAATTGTGGAAAGATAGATATGAACTTCATTTCCTTTTCTTTCAACGCGAGCTTGCTTTTCGCTCTTAATTGCATGCGGATTCGTATTCTCTTCAAGTTTGAAAATCTTTTTAGAATTTTTCATAATCTTGTCTGCGGCAATTGATTGTGCATAATGCGGCTCGCCTGTCGTCGGAAAATCGAGAAGAAGTTTCATCTTTTCACCGGTAATATCAATCAGTTGCGCGCTTTGAGTTAGCTCCGGTCCGGTTGGGAGATATCTATCCTTTGTAATTTTATTTAATGCGATTACATATTTTCCGTAGGGTTCTCTTGAATCTCCACCGGGAATATTCAGGTGACCGATTGAATAGTAAGCAGGGATTCTATCAACTACTTGCCATGTTCCTAACTGCCATTTAACAATTTCGGAAGAGACGAATGCAGAAGTGTACGCAAATCCTTTTCCGTCAAACTCGGTGTGCAATGGTCCTAATCCTGCGTTTTGAACTTCGCCTGCCATAACAGATTCATATTTTAAAACAGGAATACCGTCAATCTCTGTTTCGAATTGCTTTTCTTCGATAGCTTTGAGCATTTTAGAAAAAGAATGTACAGGAATAACTGCGGCTAATTTTCCTCCGCCGACGATATATTCTCCCGAAGGATCAACATCAACTCCATGCGGAGATTTCGGAGTAGGAAGATAATAAATCATGCCCGGGCAATCTTGCGGCATTAAAACTTTAACAGATTTATTCACTGTAGTTTTTGTGCTGTGAGAATTTTCGCTGAAGAGGTTGTGATAATATTCTGCGTCGAAAGTTTTTGCTTTTCCTTCGGCAAGATATTTTTCTGCAAGTTTCCAATTCACCGCCGCGATAAAGTCCTTATCTTTTTGCGATGCATTAACTTCGAGCAAAGTGTGCGCTTGTTCTGTGTTGTAACTCGTAAAGAAAGCCCAACCGTGCGATGGACCTTTCCCAGAATGTGCAAGGTCGTAGTTAAATCCGGGAACTAAAATCTGAAAATTCAAATTCATGTTTCCCGAGTTCGGGTCAACTTTTATAAAACTAATCGATCCCTTGAAATTTTCTTTGTAAGAATTTATTGCGACGTCCTTATTAGGTATCGGTACGCTGAAGCGCATTGATGCTACAACGTATTCAGTATTTTCCGTTAAGAAAGGAGAAGCATGGTTTCCGCCTGAATTGGGAATTTCAATTATCTCTGCAGTTTCAAAACTGTGGAGATCAATTCTTGCAACACGCGGTGTATTGTTTGCGTTGATGAATAACCATCTTCCATCGGTAATACCTTTGGTTTGCGATAACTTTGGATGATGTGCATCATCCCACGGAACAAATCCGTATGAAGTTGTCAGCATACCTTTAGTTTCTTCGGAGTAACCGTAACCAACTTCGGGATCTTGAGAGAAAACTGGAATCTCGCGGAATAGTCTTCCCGAGGGAATACCGTAGACTCCAACCTGTCCGCTAAATCCACCTGAAGTGAAAAGATAAAGTTCATCATAGCTGCCGGGTGCAACGTAGACACGTGAGGCAGCATCGCCTTGTGTTAAATCGTCCTTCGGACAGCCGAGCCATAAAAAGCTCAGGATTAAAACTGCGCCGAGGGAGAAGATAAGTTTTTTGTTAAAGAGAGCTTTCATAAGCTGTTTTCCTTATTTAGTTGTTGATGCCGGCTTTTCAGATTCCGATCTTAAATAATCGAGAAGTTGAAATGCCTCTTCCATTGATACATTTTGAAAAGTCATCTGCGTTAAGTATTCAGCTAATAGTTGTTTTGCAACAGGATGTTTTTCTTGCATTTCGAGCGGGTTGAGAATCATATTAAGAACAAATTCCGGTGTTCTTCTTTTTGTAACTTCTCTCAACGGAGGACCAACTAATCTTTGGTCTAATCTATGGCATGAAAAACATTTCTGTTCAAAAATCGTTGTACCGCTTTTGACTTTTTCATTATCAATAGCTGCAAGATCTAATTTTGCTTTAATGGGACCGACACCGTTTTCCGATTCGAAAGCAGAAAGTCCACCGACATTAGTTTGATCATTGGCAGGCGCATCATTTTTCTTTTCTCCTTCGCCGCATCCGATGATGAAGGCGAACATGATTAATGAAAAAATAGAAATTATTTTTTTTGTCATTTGTTTTTCCTTTTTGTAGAGTTTTTATAAGTGGATTTTTTGGTAAAAAAATTATTGGAGTGGGTCGTCTGGAAGCAGTAAATATACGGGCGTTCCGATATTCGGTTCATTTTATACAGTAGTTGATATTCGTAAATAATTGATGTTTTCATAAATCAGACTAATAATTCCTTTTCAAAATTACCACTGCTGTTTTGCATGAACAAGTTAAATGAGAAATGTGAAAAAAAATTAATTTTCATCAACTATCGTTTTATTCTAAAAATCAATTGCAACAATACTGCTTCTCAATTATTTAAATCACCACAAATAAATTTCTCTTTTGTTAAACGATTCACATTTATTTTCCTTGAATAGCTGACGGTCAAAGACTAATTTTCAATTCAGTATGAAAAAAATTTCTTTCACTAAGATGAATGGCGCGGGAAATGATTTCGTTGTCTTTAATTTGAATGAAATCGATGCAAATCTATTCTCACCAGATGCAGTTAAAAAAATTTGTGATCGGAAGTTCGGCATCGGTGCAGATGGCGTAATCTGTATTGGCAAAAGCGAGAAATATGATTTTGATATGAAATATTTCAATGCTGACGGACACGAAGGTTCTTTGTGCGGTAACGGCGCAAGATGTGCTCTCTACTTTGCAAGCGATGAAAAAATTTTTTCCGGCAACTCTGCAACATTTTCGGTGAAGGATTCAATTTACAACGGAAATATAAAAGGAGAAAAATCTGTTGAATTTTTCCTCAATAGTCCCGGCAAGATGAAATTCAATTTCAAGTTGAAAGCGGCAACGCAGTTGATGACGGCGCATTATGTCGATACCGGTTCGCCACACGTTGTTATTTTTATTGATGATGTTTTACAAGCACCAAATGATTTGAAATCATTTTATTCTGATATGAATATTTTTCCGGTTGAAAATCTTGGGAAAGAAATTCGTTATCATAAAGATTTTTCACCCGCAGGAACAAACGTGAATTTTATACAGGAAGAGGATGGACTAATTAAAATTCGCACATATGAAAGAGGAGTTGAAGCTGAAACTCTTGCATGCGGAACCGGTTCGGTTGCCGCCGCAATAACGGCATTAAATGTTTTAAATCTTCAACCGCCGATTCAAATTAAAACGTTGAGCGGAAAAATTCTTACTGTTAATTTTAACGGAAAAGATTTTACAAATATTTCTTTAACAGGGCATGTTGAGATAAATTTCAAAGGGGAAATTTTAATAAACGACTACTTTAATTAAATAGGAAACAAAATGGGCAAAGTTATTTTTAGTGTTCAGTATGAAATTCAAAATGAAAATCTTATTGAATATTACAGCTCGATACGAGAATTAAAATCATTAATCGCTGCAGAAGGATTGATAGAATATGCTGTGTTTGAAGTGAAAGGAAAACAAAATCACTTCGGCGAACTCTTCATTTTCAATTCGATGGAAGCATACGAAAAATATGAAGACGGCGAAAATGAGCGCGTAAATATTCTTCTTTCGAAAGTTGAAAATTTAAAAGTTCACGGCTCGACAAAATATACTACGTTGAACGAACTTGTCTTTCAGCCGATCGAAGCATAATGTGTGTCAACTAAAAGTGGTGCAAAATAATTCATTCACATAATCAGGTTGAACTATGAAATTTCAATTTAAACCACTTTATATCTATCCGGCTTTAGTTGTTCTTATTGCCGTAACTTTTTTAATTGTGTACACAATTGAATCGGGAGAAAAACCGGCAAAAAATATTACAGATTCGATGCCCGATGATGACGTTCATCGCGGTATCCAATCTGATCCTCATTCTCCAACACAGATGAATGTCTCTAAAGAAGTTCAGCAGAAATTAGCTGAACTTAAAACAGAGTATGAAAAAAATACATCTGACACTTCCAAAGCAAGAGAGTATGCGGACTATCTCACCGCCGCGCACAAAGCGGATGCCGCTATTGCTATTTATGAAAATATTTTAAAAGTAGATCCTAAAAAGAAAGATGTACTTTTTGCTCTTACTTTTATCTATTACAATAAAATTGATCTCGACAAAAGCGCGTTTTATAATAATCAAATTTTGAAATACGATCCGAAAAATCTTGATGCACTTTATAACTCCGGTGCAATCCTTGCCGCAAGCGGAAAAGAAAAAGAAGCAAAAGATATTTGGAATAAAATCATAAAAGATAATCCACTTTCTCCAGCCGCGCAGATGGCGAAAGCCGCAATCGAACAAATAGACGCTTAACTTTTCGAACTCATAACATGATCGAATATGTAGGCGCTATTCATCTTCACTCGGTTTTTTCCGATGGTACGGGAAATGCGGATGAGATTGCTAAAATTGGCGGAGAAGTTGGCTTAGATTTTTTAATTCTTACGGATCACAACACGCTACGCGCAAAGCAGGAAGGGCTTGAAAAATTTTACGGCAATACGCTTCTCATTGTTGGTTGCGAAATTAACGACAACAAAAACTTGAATCATTATCTCGCTTTCGGAATTGATAAATTGCCACCGAGAAGAATATCAACACAAGCGTATATTGATTTTGTTAATGAACAAGGTGGAATCGGATTTATCGCACATCCTCACGAAAAAAGAAATTCGATGCCGGAACATCCGCCTTATCCATGGACTGAATGGGATGCGAAAAATTTCACAGGTATTGAAATTTGGAATCACATGTCCGAGTGGATGGAAAACTTAACGGAAGAAAATAAATACATTTCGTTTATTCATCCGCTTAGCACAATTACGTCTCCGCAGGAAGTTACATTAAAAGTTTGGGATGAACTTAATGTTGATGCAAAGGTTGTTGCCATCGGAGGAGTTGATGCTCATGCTCATAAAATAAATTTACTCGGATTTTTTGAAGTGGAAGTTTTTCCATACAAAGTATTATTCAAATCCATTCGCACCCATATTCTTGTTGATAAAAAAATTACTACAGCGAATGACAGCGATAATATTCTTCAATCCAAAAAAATATTTTTAGAAGCATTGAAAGAGGGGAGATGCTTCGTTGCAAATTATTATCGGGGAGATGCGCGCGGTTTCAGGTTCTTTGCCGAGTCGGGAAATCAAATATTCCAGATGGGGGCTAAAATTGAATTAAAGGAGTTAGTGAAATTACGGGTTATTCTTCCCGGTCCTTCAGCCGAAATAAGATTGTTGTGCGATGGTCAAATCAAGGATTCATTAATTGGACATGATGCAGAATTTATGATTAAAAGCAAAGGAAATTATCGAGTGGAAATATATCTTGATAATCATGCTTGGATTTTTTCTAACCATATTAAAATAATATAAATCAACTACTTGCTATTATAACTCAAAGAGGTAATCATTGAATCTTGAAACTAAAAGAAGTTTTGCGGCACTTTTTTATACACTCTCCGGAGCTACCGGATTAATTTATCAAATAATTTGGTTTAAGTATCTCGGTCTGTTTTTAGGAAATACAACATATGCACAGATGGTTGTACTCGTTGCATTTTTAGGCGGACTTGCAATCGGTAATTTTATTTTCGGAAGGATTGCAGATAAATTTAAAAACCCCGTCGTTATCTATGGAATTTTAGAATTAGTCATCGGCGCTTATTGCCTTCTTTATCATTGGTTGACTTCTAATGTAAGTGAATTATTTTTCTCAACAGTACAAAACCTTGATGCGGCACCCGATAGCACAATCGTGCTTGTGATGAAATTTTTTGTCAGCGCATCGTTGTTGATAATTCCAACGATTGCAATGGGAGGTACGTTTCCGACTATAAGCAGATTTTTTGTGGAGGATGATTCGCAAACACGAAAAGCAACTGCAACACTTTACTTCCTAAATTCGTTTGGTGCTGTTTGGGGAATTTTGCTCGTTGGCTTCTTTTTAATTCCTACTTTCGGATTGAAAGATACACTTGTACCTGCCGCAATTGTGAACCTCGCAATCGGAATTTTCGCTTTATTCATAAAGCATGATTTTAAAAAACCCGTTGAAGTTGATGTACCCGAATCAACATCTCTGGAGACAAAAAAATATCCAAAGAAAAATATTTTATTAATTATTGTGATTGCAGGTTTATCAGGGTTTGCGGCGCTTTCTTACGAAATGTTATGGACGAGATTATTGATAAATATTTTTGGATCCTCGACATACGCTTTCTCATTGATGTTAATGGCATTCATCAGCGGCATCGCGCTCGGAAGTTTCATCATCTCGTTAAAATATTTTTCACGATTCGATAAACTGAATTTGATTATCATCTCGCAAGCATTAATTGCCGTGGGGATATTGATTGCGCTACCAATCTTTGATCGTCTTCCATATTTTCTGTGGCAACTCGGTTCACTATTTAATAAGAGTGCTACGACATTCACTATATTTTTAATTCTCGAATTTTTAATCTGCTTCGCGTTAATGTTTATTCCAACAATTTTTATGGGGATGAGTCTCCCTCTTATCGTTGAAGTTGTTAATACGGGCAAAGATGAAATTTCAAATTCAATCGGAAAAGTTTTTGCAGTGAACACAATAGGCACAGTGTTGGGAGTCATATTCACGGCATTGGTTTTCATTCCGATGTTCGGTGTTCGTGGAACTTTTGAAATTGGCATTGCTTTGAATTTGTTCAGCGCATTGTTGCTTTTATTTATGTCCGATAATATTTCTGGCTTTAAAAAATATTTATTCGGAGGAGTTGCGGCTATATTTTTAATTTTTCATTATGTGGCATTGGAAAACTTTGATGCGAATATTTCCGTTAGCGGAGTTTTTAGATATTTCAGCAGGGAAGCACCAAAAACTTTCGATGAATTCAGTGCGCTTATGAGTGGAAGAAAAATTTTAATGTATAAAGAGGGAATAAATGCCAATGTTGCAATTTTAGAAACCGGCGAGAAAGAAAAAATTATTACTTTAGTTATAAATGGTAAAGCAGATGCCAGCACCGGTATTGATATGACAACTCAAATAATGAGCGCACAAATACCGATGATGCTTCACAAAAATCCGAAACAGGTTTGTGTAATTGGAATGGGAAGCGGAGTTACAGTTGGTTCAGTTCTTTCGCACGATGTCGAATCGGTTGATTGTTTAGAAATTACAAAAGAAGTAATCGATGCCGCAAAGTATTTTCACGTGCAGAATGAAAATTGTCTCGAAGATAAAAGATTGAAAGTAACGATTGATGATGCCTTGAGTTATTTCAAATCGACGAATAAAAAATATGATGTTATAATTTCCGAACCTTCGAATCCCTGGATAGCAGGCATAGGTAATTTGTTCACCGTAGAATTTCTTCAGAACTGCAAAGAAAAATTAAACGACGATGGGCTGATGGTACAATGGTTTCATGCATATGAATCAAGCGATCAACTTCTCTCAATTGTTTTAAATTCGGTCGGACATGTTTTCCCGAATGCTTATCTCTTTGTCGGTTCGGGTAATGATTTTTTAATCGTTGCAAGTAAAAAAGAATTGAAAATTGATGAGAGTGAATTAGTCAGGCGTTTCGAACAAGAAAAAGTTAAACGTAATCTCGAACGTGCATATGTAAAGAATCTATTCACATTTTTGTCCACACAAATGTTAACTCCGAAAATTTTCGCATCTTTAACCGATGATGAATTGTTGAACAGTGAATTGAAACCGATTCTTGAATTTTTTGCACCCCGTTCACTCTTTATAAAAGACAATGCAAAATTTGTTAAAGATTATGACCAGCGAATCAGCCATAACAAAAATGAGTTGTTCATTTCCATCTCAAGTTTTACAAAGAATATTTCAGAACAAGATATGTACGACGCGCTTTTGTATCACTACAAAGCCGCCGCAAATAGTAGATTGGTTTATGCGCTCGCCACCGAATTTCTGAAAACAGAATTCAGTTTGAGAATAAAATCTCTTCAAATAAAAGCCGGTAACGAAATAGGCATTGTAGAACCGATGTTTAGCTTGAATGAAATAGATTCTGTTTCATACGCAGATGCGAAATCTTTCTTAATAGATAAATCCTTACTTGCCAAATCAAGTGCGTCATCATTTTTAGGATTTAACTCGTTGCAAGGAGAGTTCGAATATCTTTCCAACTCTGTGAATAAGGATACGTTGAAATATTTACAAATCTCAATTTTAGCTACGAAAATGTTTTACGAAAACGGCGAACTTGAACTCGCACAAATGTATACAGAAAAAGTTCAAAACATTTTGAATAACAGCCCCGGTTGGGGAGAAATAATGGATTCGCGAACTTACGCTAAGTTTGCAGTATTAACTTATCTGGAATTGAAAAATTATAGAAAAGCCATCGAGTATTCGATGGCTTTCATTGGGCTTTCGGATGATCAAACCGAAAAAAATAGATTGATGAAAAGATTAAATCTGGAATTAGATTCCGAGTAACCAAACTCAAATAATTTTTTTTGAGCGAAGAGCTTTCTCTATTGTGAAATCACCAACTTCCTCAACACTGTAACTCACACGTGTATTCGGTTTTTGTATGTTGATGTAACGTGCAAGGTCAATCGGTGTTCCGATAACAACTGCATCGCAATCGGATTGATTGATTGTCGTTTCGAGATCTCTCATCTGTGCTTTGCCGTAGCCCATTGCGGGTAAAAGAATTCCGATGTGAGGATACTTCTTAAAAGTTTCCGAAATGGAATCCACTGTGAATGGACGCGGATCAATAATTTCCAATGCACCATATTTTTTTGCCGCGAGTGTTCCGGCACCGAAGAGCATTTCTCCGTGCGTCAATGTTGGTCCATCTTCTACAACAAGAACTCTTTTTCCTTCAATCAACTCCGGTTTATCAACAACGTACGGCGAAGTGCTTTTTATTATTCTCGCGGAAGGATTTACATTTTTAACATTCTCTTCAAGCTTTATAATATTTTTCTTTTGAGCAGAATCAATTTTATTAATAATTACAACATCAGCGCAGCGAAGTGATGTATTGCCCGGATAGTAGGAAAGTTCATGTCCAACTCTATGCGGATCAACAACGGTGAAAGTTAAATCGGAACGGTAAAATGAATAATCATTATTTCCGCCGTCCCAAACAATTACATCGGCTTCCTCTTCAGCTTGGCGAAGAATTGCTTTGTAATCTACTCCAGCATATATGACGAGACCGTTAGCAACGTAATGCTCATATTCTTCAATCTCCTCAATTGTGCATTTATGCTTTTTGAAATCGGAGTATTCTGCAAATCGTTGAACTTTTTGTTTTGCAAGATTGCCGTACGGCATTGGATGGCGGATTGCAACAACTTTTTTTCCTGCATTGGTTAACGTTTGAACAACTTTGCGTGAGACTTGCGATTTGCCGCATCCCGTGCGAACTGCAATTATTGATACGAGCGGTTTTTTACTTTTGATTTGTGTTTGTTCAACGCCAAGTAATTTAAAATCGGCGCCGGCTCGGTTCACTATCGCCGCCTTCTCCATTACATAGTTAAACGGAATATCGGAGTAAGAAAAAACAACTTCATCAACTTTGAATTTTTTAATTAGAGAAGTTAATTTCTTCTCTTCATAAATTTTGATTCCGTCACGGTAATACTTGCCTGCTAATTCCGGCGGATAAATTCTTCCTTCGATATTCGGAATTTGAGTTGCGGTAAATGCAACGACATTATATTTTTTGTTCTTTCTAAAATAGACATTGAAGTTGTGGAAATCCCTACCTGCTGCGCCCATTATGATTACATTTTTTCGTGCCATAATTATTAATCTCTTGTGATTGTTTTTATATTTGCAATTAAATTGCTAACACTAACATAAGGAATTTTTATGAAAGCACTCAAGACAATTCAACGAAAACCTTACTTTAAAACAATAATTATATTTTTTTCATTTTTACTTTTTTCGTTCGAATTTTATGCCCAACAATTGTATGGCGAAATCGGAACATTAAAACTTGAAAGCGGGGAAGAGATTTCAAACTGTCGAATCGGTTACAGATTATTTGGAAGATTAAATTCAGATTCATCCAATGTTGTTATGTATCCAACCTGGTTTGCCGGTTTTAGCGAACAGCTTGCACCGCTTATCGGTCAGGGGAAATTGGTTGACAGTTCAAAATATTTTGTAATCGCAGTTGATGCGTTCGGAAATGGAATTTCAACTTCACCCGGAAATTCTGACTTAAGAGAAAATTTTCCATATTTTTCAATGAGGGATATTGTCAATGCTGAATATCTTTTATTAACGAAGATATTGAACTTAAAAAAACTACACGCGGCAATCGGAGGTTCGATGGGAGGAATGCAGGTTCTGCAATTTGCCGCTAGCTATCCCGGCTTTGCAAAAAAAATTGTAGCTTATGTTCCAACTCCATGGGCAAGTAGTTATGATAAATTACTTTGGCAAACCCGATATCAATTCATCGAAACATCAAGAAAGTATAATGTTTCCGAAAAAGAAATCATGAGCATTCTGAACATGCTTACACAAACAGTTGCAAGAACTCCCGATCACTTTGTGAAAAATAATCCGCGCGAAAATTTTGAAACTTATATGCAAAAATTCGATAAAGAACCTTCGAAAATTTTTACGAGTTTGGACTATTTGTATCAACTTAAAGCGATGATTAATCATGATGTTCTATTAACTCCCGGAATCACAAAAGAAAATATAAAGGAGAAAATTGTTTCGGAGATGTTCATGATTATTGCGGAAAGAGATATGATACTTCACCCCTCACCGGCGAAAGAATTTGCGCAAATGATTAATACAAAAATTCTTCTTCTCGATAGCGAATGCGGACATCTTTCCGTCAATTGTGAAATGGAACGAGTTGTAAAGGAGATTGATATTTTTTTAGAAAAATGAATTTGCGATTATTAGAAATTCTACATAAATAAAGTTAAACGAGTAGTTGTGAGCGCAGCTTGTCCCGACGCAGTCGGGAGGTGGGCTCGAACCATCGCCCCCTCCGATAAATCGGAGTGCTCTACTCCTGAGTTTTTAATTTTGATAAATATTCAATTGCTTTATTAGAGTTCTTGAAAGATTTGAGTTTAAGTTCAAGATGGTAGGCATCAGATTTGGATTTGCAAGGAAAGGAAATCACCAAATTCCATGGACCCTTATTCTTGGTGAAAGAACTACGATTAGAATTATGTCTCTTCAAACGATCGATGATATTGGAAGTATGTCCGATATAATGAATATCGAACTTGGCGGAATAGATGATATAGACTGAGTACATAATAACTGTGAAAAATAAAATCCAAGTTAAAAAAGAAAATCCCGCAAGAAGCGGGATTTAATCGAGTTGTGAGCGCGGGTGGGCTCGAACCACCGACCCTCTGCTTAAAAGGCAGATGCTCTACCCCTGAGCTACGCGCCCTCGTGTTAAAAATCAATATTCAAAAATTTCCTTTTCGAATCATTATCTCATTCGAAATTTTTCATTTCGAACCACCGACCCTTCCGATAAAATCGGAATGCTCTACCCCTGAGCTACGCGCCCGATTTAATTAACTTATATTTTCATTTTGGGGGAAGATAAAAGTTGCTTCGGGGTTTCTAAAATTTGAGGCACAAAAATACGATGCAACCAAAAGTTTTCAAAGAGTTCTGAAAAAAAATCTCTATTTTTGCATCGGTTTTTGCAAAAAAATAGCAGATTAAATTAATTAATAAATTTTCACTTCTTAAAATATGCTTGGACGAATCTTACAACCGGAAATATTGGATCTGATCGAGAAGAGAGAACTCGGCACTCTGCGCGAAGAAATCGCAGAATGGACTGCCGTTGACGTCGCCGATCTCATCTCCGATTTGCATGTGAACGAACAAGCAGTCGTATTCAGAATTTTGCCAAAAGATTTGGCTTCGGAAACTTTTGAATATCTCGAATTGGAAGCGCAGATGGAGTTGCTAAAAGCTATGGGGAATGAAGAAGTAGCTTCAATTCTGAATGATATGTCTCCCGATGATCGTACTGCATTTTTAGAAGAACTCCCCGCAACAATTACAAAGCAATTAATCTCGATGCTTTCACCTTCAGAAAGACATGTTGCACTTTCTCTGCTTGGCTATCCCGAAAATAGTATCGGAAGATTAATGACACCCGACTATCTCGCAGTGAAAGAGAATTGGACTGTGCAGGAAGTTCTCGACTACATCAGAGTGAATGGTAGCAGTAGCGAAACTCTTAATATTATTTATGTTACCGATGAACGGGGAAGACTTGTGGACGATATTAAAATTAGAGAAATTTTGCTCGCCGATCCTAAAACTCGGTTATTTGAATTATTAGATGGTACTTACATTTTTCTTCAAGCCGATGATGATCAAGAAAAAGCTGTAGATTTTTTTAAGAAATATGATCGAATAGCATTGCCTGTTACAGATACACATCAAATACTCATCGGTATTGTTACATTTGATGATGTCTTCGATGTTGCCGAAGAAGAAGCAACTGAAGATATTCAAAAGATGGGTGCAGTTGAAGCACTGGATGAACCATACTCTACTATTCCTGTGTTTGAGATGATTAAGAAGCGAGCCGGTTGGTTAAGTTTATTATTCATCGGAGAACTTTTCACTGCTTCTGCAATGGGTTACTTTGAAAACGAGATTGAAAAAGCGGTAGTGCTTGCGCTCTTCATTCCGTTAATTATTTCAAGCGGAGGAAATTCCGGTTCACAAACGGCAACATTGGTTATACGCGCATTATCATTGGGTGAAATTACGGTTAAAGATATTTTTTTTGTGATAAAGAGAGAATTGATTTCCGGTTTTGTTTTGGGTTGCATCTTAGCTGTCTTAGGTTTTTTGCGAATATCTATGTGGCAATTTATTGCTCATCCGTTTTCTCAGTATTGGTTTCCGATTGCAATGACGGTTTCACTCTCATTAATTGGTGTAGTAATGTGGGGAACTTTGATGGGAGGAATTTTTCCTCTGCTATTAAAGCGAATGGGGTTTGATCCTGCAACATCATCTGCGCCGTTTGTCGCAACTTTGGTAGATGTTACAGGACTTGTAATTTATTTTTCATTTTCAATAACGATACTTAAAGGAATTCTTCTTTAAAAGAATTTTTACGAAAGGATTAAAAACTTATGAACGTACCACTTTTAGATTTAAAAGCACAGTACAAATCACTTAAACCAGAGATTGATGAAGCACTAATTCGTGTTGCAGAATCGCAATATTTCATTCTTGGACCGGACATGCAAAAAATGGAAAAAGAACTTTGCGATTTCCTCGGATGCAAATATGCATTCGGCGTTTCATCGGGAACGGACGCATTACTATTGGCGTTAATGGCTCTCGATATCAAGCAGGGAGATGAAGTAATTGTTCCGACTTATTCTTTCTTTGCAACTGCAGGAGTTGTTGCACGTTTGAATGCCACACCAGTTTTCGTCGATGTCGATCCGGTTACTTTTAATATCGATCCCGAAGAAGTTAGAAAAAAAATCACCGACAAAACAAAAGCAATTGTGCCGGTTCATCTTTACGGACAAAGTTCCGATATGGATGCGATTATGCAAATCGCAAATGAAAATAATCTTTACGTCATTGAAGACGGTGCGCAAGCAATCAGCACACAATATAAAGATGGCAGATGTGCAGGAACAATCGGTCATATCGGATGTTATTCATTCTTTCCTTCAAAAAATCTCGGCTGTTTCGGAGATGGCGGATTGGTTGTAACCAACGATGATGACCTTGCGTATCGTATGAAGATAATGAGAGTTCACGGCGGAGATCCAAAATACTATCATAAAGTTATTGGCGGAAATTTTAGAATGGATGCAATTCAAGCGGCAATCATTAGTGTTAAACTGCCTCATCTAAATTCCTGGTCGGAAGGAAGAAGAAAGAATGCAAATCTTTACACAAAACTTTTTATTGAAAATTCTCTCGCAACAAAAACGGGAGGAACGAAATTTTCTTCTGCGGAAAAAGTTTTACTTCCCGCGGCTGTTTATGAAAATAGCGGACATAAAAATCATCACATCTATAATCAATATTGTATCCGTGTGGAAAAGCGTGATGAACTTCGTAAATATCTTTCCGAAAAAAATATTGGAACTGAAATTTATTATCCCGTTCCTTTCCACCAACAAGAATGTTTTAAATATCTTGGATACAAAGATGGTGAGTTCCCCCTCTCCGAATTTTCTGCTCAACACTCCGTTGCACTGCCGATTTATCCCGAATTGAGTGCATCGCAAATTGAATACGTTGTTACGACGATAGCAGAATTTTTTAAAGCATAAAAAAATTTCAATCTCTGTTTGATGCTCTTTTTTCGAGCATCAAATGGAGGTATGAAAATAAACAACCCAACGCGCTACCGATAATCGCACCTGCAAGAATATCCGATGGATAGTGCAAGCCGAGATAAACTCGCGAGATTGAAACAAGAATCGCAGTAACAAATAAAACTATTTTGTAGTTCGGAAAGAGTCGATAAAAATAAGTCGCGGCGGCAAAGTTATTCAACGCATGATTTGAAGGGAAGGAGAAAGTTCCGTTGCAACCGAGTGGCGTGAGGGCATCGGGTAAAGCATTGCACGGTCTAACTCTTTGAAAAAATTCTTTCAAAACTTTATGTCCGAGTTGATCGCCAACTGCGATTAGTAAAATAATTCCAAGCACAGCCCATTTTCCACGCTTGCCGCCTTTAGTATAAAGAATACCGAGTAAAATCAGATAGGCGATATACCAATTGTTCACATTCGTGATGATCGAGAAAAATTTATCAAGCGGCTTCGCAGAAAGGGAATGATTGAAAAAATAAAAGATCGAGATGTCGATCGAATAGAAAAAGTCAAGCATATTATAAATCGTATTTTATCTATCAAAAAAAACTGAACAAAATTACTATATTTTGACGTTAAAAAAATTAAAAGTAGTGTTGTACACAAATAAATTTTAATGGAACGAAACGAAAAAATCAAAACCAACGCAACAGTAATTGATTTCATTTACAATGATGAAATGGCAATTGAATTGCGCAAACATACATATTTACGCACCGAGACAGAATCTGTACTTCTGACGCCGTTAAAAGTAATCAGTTTATTGATTGCCATTTCCGGGTTGTTCGCGATGGTGTTTGAAGTGAGGTATTTTTCATTTTATTCATTTCAAGTTTATCTAACTCGCTTTGCGGCAACTGCTATTTCATTTGGTGTCTTAGTTATTCTCTACACAAAACACGCGCTAAAAAAACCGGTCTTGCTCGTTCACATTTTACTGATCACTATTATTGCTTCAAGCGGATATATGATTTTTTTGATGCCGAATACTCTAATAGTGAACTCGCAAATAGTCGGGTTGATGATCTTTACATCAGCACTTTTTTTAAGCTGGGAAGTGAAGAACCAAATTATCGTTGCCATTTATTATAACATTGTATTTGCGGCGGCGATACTCTCATCCGATTCTCAAATTTATTTTCTTCCAAATATGTTTGAATCGGTTTTGTTCGTTTTATTTCTCTCTGTCATTTCCGTTATCGGAAGCGCAGTGAATTATAAACTACGAATTGAACTTGCGGAAAAATCGATGCGCATAAAATTATCGGAAAGAAAATATCGATCGATCATTGAAAATTCCGCGGAAGGAATTTTTCAAAGTTCGCCCGAGGGAAAATTTCTTACCGTAAATGAATCGCTCGTAAAAATTCTCGGCTATCCTTCCGAAGTGGCTTTAATGGATGTGAACATTGCGACTGATATTTTTTTCACTCCCGAAGAACGAGAAGTCGTTTTAACGAAGCTTGAAGAAAGTGGAGAACTAAAAAACTTCCCGATGAAATTAAAAAAGTTCGATGGCGAAACAGTACACGTTCTTCTAAATAGTAAGATTGTTCGCGATGAATCAAGCGCAAGAATTATTTATGAAGGAAGTTTGCAGGATACTACCGAACGAGTTCTTTTAGAAGAGAAGCGAAAAGTAGCGGAGGAAGAACTTAAAGCAGAAAAATTAAAATCAGATCGTCTTGCAAAAGAGGCAATAAAAGCAAGTGAAATTAAAAGTCAATTTCTTGCAAACATGAGTCATGAAATCCGCACTCCAATCAATGGCATCATCGGATTCCTAACTTTCATCGAACAAGGATCATACAAAGATCAAAAAGAACTTTTGGAATTTGTTTCCACTGCAAAAACGTCAGCCGAAACTTTACTTGATCTGATAAATGATATTTTGGATTTCTCAAAAATTGAAGCAGGGAGGTTGGAACTTGAATCAATCAAATTTAACTTGAAGCATCTGATTCAATCTGCTGTTGCAACTGTGATTCCTAAATTGAACGAAAAAAATCTTTCGATGAAAGTTGAAATTGATCCTTCAATTCCGCTTGAACTGATCGGCGATTCAACAAGGCTGCGGCAAGTAGTGATAAATCTACTCGCAAATGCAGTCAAGTTCACACATCGCGGCGGAATAAAAATCGGTTTTAAAAATATTAACAAAGAAAATAACTCGATAACATTATCTTGTTTTGTGCAAGATAGCGGAGTCGGAATTCCACGAGATAGATTGGAAATGTTATTTCAGCCGTTCACGCAGATTGATGGATCATACACACGCAAATTCGGCGGAACGGGATTGGGGCTTGCAATATCGCGCGAGATTGTTTCATTAATGGGAGGAAGAATTTGGGCGGAAAGTGAAGAGGGAAAAGGAAGTAAGTTTTGTTTCAACATTATCGTCAACTTTGAAAAACAGAACACATTCATTTCTCGTTTGAAAAATCTCTCGAAGGCAAAAGAGATTAATTTTGAAAAAGAAAAAACTGAGCTACCACAAAAACCAATTGACCAAAACGTTGTCAAGAGTAAGAGACAACGATTTAAAATTCTTCTCGCCGAAGATAATCTTGTGAACAGAAAAGTTATTACTAAAATGTTGATCGATAGCGGTTATAAAGTCGATTCGGCTGTGAACGGAAAAGATGTTCTGGAAAAATTTAATACCGATGAAGATTACAACTTAATACTAATGGATGTTCAGATGCCGGAAATGGACGGATTTACTGCAACACAAAAAATCAGAACATCGGGCAAAGCCGCTTCAAATCTGCCGATCATCGCTATAACTGCTCACGCGCTCGCCGGAGATAAAGATAAATGTATCGCCGCGGGAATGAATGACTACATCACAAAACCAATAAAACAACATGAATTAATCGGTTTAATTGATCAATATCTAAAAATTGAATTTGTCTCCGAACCTGAAATTCAGACAATAAATGAGGAGAATGGAAAATTTTTTGATCATGCTCATTTCAATGCCGTTAGCATGGGAAACAAAGAATTTCAGATTGATCTGATTAAAACTTTCGTCGGAGATATGATTGAGCGATTGAACAATCTCGAGACTTACATTTCCGAAAAAAATATCGAAGGGATTTTATCGGAAAGTCATACCATAAAAGGGGCATCTTATTCTTTAGGTGCTAAACAGCTTGCGCAAGATGCTTCTACAATTGAAAAAATTTCCAAGCAAAGTGATACCTCGTTACTCCATGAACTTTTTATCGAATTCAAAAATAATTTTGAATCAACAAAGAAAATTCTCGAAAGTTATTTGAGTTAAGAATAAAACAATTTGATCATCCCGTTTGCATCATGAAAATTATAACTGAAGAAATTCATATCAATTCAAAGGGCAATTCGGATATGATTGATATTACCGAAAGAGTCTCAGAAATTCTTCACAATTCGAAATTGAACGAGGGCTTCGCTAATTTATTTGTTGTTGGTTCAACTGAATACAAAAATTTTAATTTGGAGAAATGAAAATGAAAAAAATATTTTCTACACTATTTATAATATTATTATTCCAAACTTCATCGCTACCGCAGTTATTAACGTGGACGCCGAACTTTCCGCTCGACAGCGATTCAATCACCGTTGTATTCAATGCGGCACTCGGCAATCAAGGTTTGATGGGCTACACCGGCGATGTTTATGCTCACACCGGAGTTCTAACTAACCTGAGCAGCGGCGGAGGTGATTGGCGTTATGTTAAAACAAATTGGGGAGTGAACACACCCGAAACAAAATTAACCCGCATCGGAACAGATCTTTACGAATTTAAAATTAAACCGAGTGTGAGAAGTTTTTACAGTGTGCCCGTCAACGAAAGTATCACTAACATTGCGTTTGTTTTCCGTAGCGCAACCGCTCCTTATCTTGAAGGAAAAACGGCGGACAACAGCGATATATTTCTACCTCTTGCAACCGCAGGATTGAATGTCGCAATTATTAATCCGACTGAGTTTCCGCAGATAAAACAAGTCGGCGAGAGTTTGCAAGTTCAGGCTGTGTCGGCAAACTCAACTAATCTTGCATTATATCTCGATGGTTCGTTAATCACACAAACAGCAGGAACAACAGTTTCAACATCAATTCAATTTATGTCTATCGGAAAAAAATGGGTGAAAGCAATTGCGACATCTTCAAGCGGTTCAACTGCGCGCGATTCTTTTTATGTTGTTGTTCGCCCTTCCGTTACGGTTCAAGATTTGCCCGCGAATGTAAAAGACGGAATAAACTACACTTCTCCTGTTACATCAACGCTTGTAATTTATGCGCCGGATAAGGAATTCGCTTATGTCATCGGCGATTTTAATAATTGGGAAGTTGATCCGAATTTTTATATGAAGCGTACATCGGACGGAAAAAGATATTGGTTGGAAATGAGCGGTTTAACTCCTGCTTATGAATATGCTTTTCAATATTTGATTAACGGAAATCTCCGCGTTGCAGATCCGTACGCAGATAAAATTCTCGATCCATGGAATGATCAATACATTAATTCGCAAGTCTATCCTAATTTAAAAGCTTATCCGACGGGAAAAACTACAAACATCGTTAGCGTACTTGAAACCGCACAGGCACAGTTTCAATGGCAGGTTACAAATTTTCAGAAACCTTCCAAAACTAATTTGGTGATTTATGAATTGTTGCTTCGCGATTTCACTTCTTCACACTCTTACAAATCGTTGAAAGACACTCTGAATTATTTGAAGACGCTCGGCGTGAATGCAATAGAACTGATGCCCTTCACCGATTTTGAAGGAAATGAAAGTTGGGGCTACAATCCAATGTTCATGTTTGCGCCGGATAAATATTACGGACCGAAAAATGAATTGAAAAAATTTATTGACGCATGTCATCAAAACGGAATAGCGGTGATACTTGATGCAGTGTTGAATCATCAATTCGGAAATTCTTCACTTGTAAAAATGTATTGGGATGCGGCAAACAATCGACCGGCGGCGAACAGCCCATGGTTTAATCAAACTCCGCGTCATCCTTTTAATGTTGGATATGATTTTAATCATGAAAGTCTCGCAACACAATATTTTCTAGATCGTTTCAATGAATATTGGATTAAAGAATTTAAGATTGACGGCTTCCGATATGATTTGAGCAAAGGGTTCACACAAACTTACAGCGGAAGCGATGTCGGCTTGTGGGGGCAGTATGATCAATCGCGAATAAACTTGTTGAAACGAATGGCGGATAAAATTTGGTTGACAGACCCAACTGCGTATGTAATTCTCGAACACTTCGCCGCTAACAGCGAAGAGATTGTTCTCTCAAACTATGGTATGTTACTTTGGGGAAACATGAATTATAATTATAACGAAGCTACAATGGGTTGGTTGAGCAATAGTGATTTCTCCGGTGTCTCTCATAAAAATAGGGGATGGAGCAATCCGCATCTGATTGGATATATGGAAAGCCACGATGAAGAAAGATTGATGTATAAAAATCTTCAATATGGAAATTCGAGTGGAAGTTATAACATTAAAAATTTAAATACAGCTTTGAACCGCATGAAACTTGCCGCAGGTTTCTTCTTCACTATTCCCGGACCAAAAATGTTTTGGCAATTCGGCGAACTCGGTTATGATTTTTCAATCTTTTATCCGTGCGGAAACGATGCATGCAAAACCGGAAACAAACCGATTCGATGGGATTATTATTCCAATCCCCAACGCAATACAGTTTATAAAGTTTATAAAGCACTCATCAACTTGAAAACGAATTATGATGTCTTCAGCACAAATGATTTTAATATGCAACTCAACGGTGCAACAAAAAGAATTTGGCTGAATCATTCTTCGATGAATGTGCTTGTGCTTGGCAACTTTGATGTAGTTTCGCAATCGATTACTCCTTCTTTCCAAAATACAGGGAAGTGGTATGAGTTCTTCAGCGGCGATAGTATTACAGTTTCAGATCCGAACGCGCAATTCACTTTGCAGGCTGGCGAATTGAGAATTTATTCAACGCAGAAATTTCCCACGCCTGAACCGAATATTTTAACGGAGAATGATGAAGAAAGTTATACAACATTACCGGATGAGTTTGCATTAAATCAAAACTATCCGAACCCGTTCAACCCAAGCACAACAATTTCATATTCAATTCCCGTTGCGAATTTTGTTACTCTAAAAATTTACAACACACTCGGAGAAGTTGTTGCAACATTGGTTAACAACGAATGGAAAGAAGCAGGTTATCACAATTATCAATTATCCATTATCAATTATCAACTACCGAGCGGAGTTTATTTTTATCAACTTCGTGTCGGTGATTTTGTCGCGACAAAGAAGATGGTGTTGATGAGATAGCGACAAATGCCGTTATAGTAGATTGAGGCGAAAGTTGTAAAAGTAGATGAAAATTTATTGCTCAGGTTGCCATATACTTTCATAAAATCTGTTTAGTTAAGGGCAAGCACCCTCTAAGTTTAAATATTTTCATCAAGATAAAAGACTTTAAGAGATGGGGATAATATTTAGAGCTCGTAGTTTTTTTTCGATTGTGATTCGAAGAACCGCTATTATTAACTTACATTAAAGTTAAGTAATTTCGCAGTAAAGTTTATTACCAAATAGAAACATCATGGAATTAGAAAAGAAAAATCTTGTTGAATTGTCCTTCTTCTCAAAAGACATTGTAAAAGATATCAACAGCAAAATATCAACTCTTCTTAAAAATAAATTTAAGAGTTTAATCTTGTTCGGTTCGGTTGCACGGAATAACTTCGATGAATTTTCTGACGTTGACTTACTTCTAATAACATCTGAAAGTTTAACAGAACAGGAGAAAGAAGAGATCGCAGGCATTGAGATGGAAATACTTATGAGCTTTAATATCTACCTTTCAATACTTATTGAAACTGAAGAATTCGTTGATAAATATTCATGGTTACCCTTTTATAAAAATATTAGAGCTGAAGGAATTAATTTATATGGATGAGCAGACTATTAGTCTAATCGATCATCGGATGAGTAAATCTTAAGATGAATTAGAATTAGGGGAGATATGTATTTCTTCAAAAAAATATTTGAAGTCACTAAACTGTTCCTATTATGCTATTTTTCATTCGGCAAGAGCATTACTTGCCGTAGAGAAAATCGATTTTAAAAAACACTTTTCCGTCATTGCCTATTTTATCAAAAACTATATTCAACGAGGTATCTTTCCAATAGAGTTAGGCAAAATTATTAAAACTGCGGAGTCGGAAAGAAACAAAAGTGATTATCATGATTTTTATTTAGTTTCGAAAGGTGAAGCAATACTTCAATTTGAAAAGGCGAAACTTTTTGTATCAACAATCAAACTTCATCTCAATAAAAAATTTAGCATAGAGCTTTAATATTTTGCAAATACTATCTCCTGCGTTCGGTAGGCGCGGGGGAAGCGGCTTTTCAATCCATCTCTTGTAATTATCGCC
Organism: uncultured Ignavibacteriaceae bacterium; assembly: GCA_964393605.1. Lineage (GTDB taxonomy): Bacteria > Bacteroidota > Ignavibacteria > Ignavibacteriales > Ignavibacteriaceae > CAYMUL01. The sequence continues at coordinate 49,896 of CAYMUL010000011.1, forward strand.
GTCCCGATAATATCTTCTCGATACTTGATAGCGGCTTGTCCGAAAAATCCGAAATTCCGTTTTATAATTCCACCTTCAAAATAAATTTTCAAATCGGAGTGAGTGGAAAGCTCGACAATATTTTTTTTGAATGAGCCGTTCAAAACTTGCGCCGCTTGTGCCGCTAAAATGATTTGTCCGCTCTTTTCGTAAGTACCGAATTTTATTCCCGTGCGGTGCAGTTGTGATGTTGAAGTGAAATCAAAATTACTATTTATAAAATAGACTGTATCCTTTGCAAAACGGAAATTGAATTTTTGTAGTTCATCTTCTTCAATTCCAAAATCAAGAATTATCTTTTGCAAAAACTTTTTTGATTTTGAAAAATTTATGAAAGGATAAGGATCAACAATTTTTTTTACGACTTTCGATTCGGTGCTTTCTACTTTTCGGAGCGCGGCAATAAAAAATCCTTCCGAATTAATTTTCCACGGAATTATTCTTCTTGCCTTTGACAAACTTTCATTCAGTTTTTCATTATTGTAATACGTAAATCCTTCAATCGATTCAACGGGGAGATTAATATCAACCAATTCAACGGGATGTTTTTGCAAAATTTTGTTAAGCACAAGTTCATTCTCTTCAAGAGTCATCGTGCAAGTTGAATAAATAATTGTTCCGTTTTCTTTTGTCATTTTTATTGCGGCAACGAGAAGGCGATATTGCATATCCGCAAGCCGTTCAGCGTTTTGAATATTCCACCACGAATTTACTTCACCTTTTTTCTGAATTATTCCCAAACCGCTGCATGGTGCATCAACGAGAACTTTATCGAAGTAGTTCAAAAAATTTTCTGTTAACCATTCACCTTTTTGATGACTCACTCCGCAGTTAATTACATTCATTCGTTCAATATTGTGGACGAGCATTTTCACGCGGCTCAACTGAATTTCATTGGCGATTAATGTTCCGTTGTTTTTCATCATCGCGGATATTTGAGTAGTTTTTGATCCGGGTGCGGCGCAGAGATCTAAAACTTTTTCTCCGCTTTGTGGCGATAATATTTGCGGCGGAATCATCGAGGACAAACTTTGGATGTAATAATATCCGAGAAGATGTTCTAAAGTTTTTCCCGATTGATTTGCTTTATCTTCAACTGCGAAAGCGTTTTCGATATTTTGAATTGGAGAGATTGTAATATCGTAATTATCCTTTAACTGTGAGCGTAATTTTTCCGAATCAATTTTTAGCGGATTCATTCGCAGAAAAGTTTTTTGATCTTGCGCTATAAAATTATTGTACTCATTAACCCACCCTTCGCCGAAGTGAGTTAAAAAATAATTTTGAATATTTTCGGAAAGTAAATTGAATTCTTTTTTCAATAGCGGATGAGGTTTGCACGGAGAAATATTTCGTTCACTGCGGCGTTCATATTTTTTGATTCGGGGAAATTTTTGCGATAATCATTTTGGATTGTGCGGACTAACTCATCAAGATATTTTTCATAACTGCGAACAATTTTTTCGGTTGCTGTATCATCAACCGGAAGCTGTATTTTCAAGGGTTTGGTTCTGCCCGCATAAACTAAATACTTTGCCGCGTTATAATTGTCCGCCTGAAAAACGGAATCTCCTTCTTTTGTAACAATCTCATATTTGCCGAAAAGTTCTTCTCCCATAATTAAAATTTTCCCGGGAAGTAAAATTTCTTTTACAGAAATGTTCTCGTTTAAAAAATCCGACGGAAATATTTTTAATCCGGATTTAATCTCTTCAACTTTATTCTGAATGAAATCTTTTTCGTTCAATATTTATTGCTTCAAAATTTTTTCGTAATAAGATTCATATTTCGGAACGATGACGGAAGTATCGAAGCACTCGACAGCACGCTTGCGCGAGTTTGCCGAAAACAGTTTGAATTTTTTTTCATTGTTCAAAAGTTCGATTGTGTATTTCGCCATTCGTTCAATGTCACCGATCTCTGCAATGTAACCCGTTTCGTTATGAACAATAAGTTCGGGAAGCCCGCCAACACTGCTCGAAATCACCGGAACGCCGCAAGCCATCGCTTCAAGTGCCGCTAATCCAAAACTTTCCGACTGCGAGGGGATGAGAAATAAATCGGCGCAATTTAAAATTTCCACAAGTGCATCTTGCTTTCCCAAAAAGATTACACGATCGCACAAATCTAATTCGCGGCAAAGTCTTTCACTCTCGGCGCGCTCAGGTCCATCGCCGACGAGAACAAGTTTTGCGTTGACTTCATTCTTTATTGCGTTTATAATTTTTATTGTATCGGGAACGCGCTTTACATTTCTGAAATTTGAAATATGTACGAGAAGTTTTTCTCCGTTTGGGGCGAGGCGATTTTTCAACTCGGGATTAGCGATTGGTTTAAACTCATTCGTATCAACGAAGTTGTGAATAACTTCAATATCTTTATGAATACGATGGTTGGTTATTGTTTTTTCTTTTAAGTATCGGGAAACGGCAGTAACGCCATCACTTTCTTCAATGCTAAATTTTACGAGATGCACGAATGAAGGTTCCAATCCAACCAAAGTTATATCTGTGCCGTGTAGAGTTGTAACAACTTTAATATTTGTTTTCTTCTCCAATATTTTTTTTGCGAGATACGCACTTGTTGCATGAGGTATTGCATAATGAACATGCAACAGATCAAGGTTTTCATAAGTTGCAACTTCAACCATTTTACTCGTAAGCGCGAGTGCATAAAGCGAAAATTCAAAAAGCGGGTATGCGCTCATCTCTACTTCATGAAAGAAAATATTTTCGACGTAATGCGGTAAGCGAAACGGGATTGCATAACTGATGAAATGAACTTGATGCCCGCGCAATGCAAGTTCTTTGCCGAGTTCGGTTGCCACAACTCCGCTTCCGCCGTAAGTGGGATAGCAAGTAATTCCTATTTTCAAAATTATTCCTCTATTCGATATTTAATTTCATAAAAACTAATTCATTAACAGAACTAAATTTAGTTGAAATCAATTCTCCTTTTTGTCAACTAAAAGTCTTTCCGGTTTATTGGCAACTTCGCGAGCGATCAAGTAGCAGAGAGTTGCGGTTTTCTTAATCTTTGCAAAATTAATTTTATCCACTTCGTCGGAGTGTTTGTGATAATCTTCGAGCATGTAATCGTAGAAGAAAACGATTGGAATTCCCCGCTTTGCATAATTGTAATGGTCACTGCGATAGTAAATTCTTTGTTTATCATTCGGATCATCAAACATATAATTGAAAACGAAGTTCACGGAATTTTTATTTACATTCTCAACAATAGTTTTCAGTTCGCTGCTCAACTTATCCGAGCCGACGGAAAAAATTGTGTCAATATGTTCTCTGCCAACCATGTCTAAGTTTATTTGCGAAACTATTTTGTTCATCTCCGAAAAATTATCCGTAAAATGTGAAGAGCCGAGCAATCCTTTTTCTTCCGCGCCGTGAAAGACAATTAAAATAGAGCGTTTATTTTCTTTTCTTTGTGCGAATGCTCTTGCAATATCGAGGACGGCAACAGTTCCCGAACCATCGTCATCTGCGCCGTTAAACACTTTACCGCCGCTAATACCAACGTGGTCGAAGTGTGCGCCGATGGCAACATATTCGTTCTTTAACTTTTCGTCGTTACCTTCAATTACTGCAACAACGTTGTAACCGTTTATCTCTGTTGCGTTTCTTTCAAGATTTATGGAAAGATTTCCATTTAAACTAAAGCTTGCAAGTTTTTCTTTTTTGTAAAGAGATTCTTCAAAATTTTTTGATTGTGTATCATCCTTTCCAATCATCGAAAGAAATGCGCTGCGTGAAAGATAAAATGTTCCGAAGGTTTGTTGTTCTTGATTACCCGAACTTTTTCTTCCGATTGACGGACCCTTCATTCTTTCTTTCCAGCTTTCAAAAAAATCTTCTTCAACTTCAAATGAAGCCAGGACGACCGCTTTTGCGCCGAGCGATTGCGCAGTTCTGATTTTGGATTGAAAATTCGAGTAGCGAGTATCTTCTTCTCCTGCAAAAAATTTGTCATCATCGCTTTTCGGTTCGCCGGAAATCATGAAAACAATTTTATCTTTTACATCTATGTCTTTGTAATCATCGTAATCAAATTCTTTCGCTGTGATTCCATAACCAACAAACACAGCCGAAGAATTTTCAAGTTTTATTTGCGGTGTCCATACAGGGACAAAGCTATCGAATATTTTAAATACTCTCTCTTCGCTGCCGGCAGTAAGTTTAATTGATGAATTAGAAAGATATTCTCTTGATTCAAGAGGAAACGGAACGAGGAAACTTCCGAATTGTGGATGCGGTTTTGCGCCATATTTTTCAAGCTCGGAAGCAAGAAATAGTGCGGAGATTTTTTCTGATTGTGTACCCGCTTCGCGCCCGCCGAGTTCATCGGAAGCAAGAAATTTCAAGTTTGATTCGATGTTGGATTGGTTTATGATTGTTTGAAAATTTTCAAAACCGCCATCGCCTGTGTTTGATGAACTGCATCCGAAAATTAGTAGTATCGGAAAAATTATTCCAATGTTTCGCTTCATTTATTCCTCTTTGTTTTAGAATTCATTTAAAAACTTGCGTAAGATAAAGATTAACATCTTTTCAAACTATTCTCAAATGATGTAAGGAAAAATAATGTTGTGTTATTCTTTCCTCTCTCGACAAAAGAATCATTTACGATATATTTATCTCATGAAATTTCAAAAATATTTTTAATGAAAATACTATTAGCGGGACATTCGGTTGTCGATTTTATTCATGAGGGTGAGAAAATTCGAAATCAGCCGGGCGGCTTGTATTACACCGCTGCCGCGCTCGCGCATTGGAAAAATCAGGATGATTTAATTTCGCCGGTGACACTCGTCTCCGAAAACAGTTATAATTTTTTTTCTGCCGTTTTCGATAAACTCGATAAAAAATTTCTACAATTTGTTTCCGAAGTGCCAACGATACATCTTACTATTCATCCCGACAAAGAACGGGAGGAGAGATATGAGAACATCTCCCGCGCGGTTGAAATTCCTTTTCAATACTTGAATTATTACAACGGAATATTAATTAACATGATTACGGGATTTGAATTTGATCTCTCAACATTTCAAACACTCAGAAAAAATTTTACCGGTTTAATTTATTTTGATGTTCATTCACTCGCACGCGGAATGGATGCAAATATGAAACGCGAGTTTCGACCGATAGAAAAATTTTCTCAGTGGGCTGAATGCATCGATATTCTGCAAGCAAATGAAAATGAATTTCTAACTTTATCTTCAAAATCAAATTCGATGTACGAAATTGCAAAAGAACTTATCGAACATGGAATAAAAATTATATTGATTACAAAAGGGGAGAAGGGCGTTCGATGCTTCATGAAAAGAAGAAATGAAGTTGAATCGATTTTCATTCCTGCGATAAAAATAAACTGTGTTAATAAAGTTGGCTGCGGCGATGTTTTTGGCGCAGTTTTCTTTTACAATTATCTTTCGACTCAAAATTTGCAAAGTTCATTACGAGTTGCAAATTGTGCGGGCGGAATCGTTACATCCTACCCTTCACATTCATCCTTAGAAAATTTAAAGAAAGATGTTAATAGAAAATTATCTGAATAAAAGAATCTTAATAATTGGAAGCAACGGAATGCTTGGACAAAGAGTTTATGAATTTTTTTGCAAACTTGATGGCAATACGATTCTTTGTTCTTCTGTTGAAAAAGAATCCATACAGAAAAAAGTTGATTACAAACAAGTTGATATCACCGTCCGCGAAGAAGTGAAAGATTTGATAAATAATTATTATCCCGATGTAATAATTAACACCGCCGCGTACACAAATGTTGACGGCGCAGAAACGCAGCGCGAACTCGCATGGAAAGCGAACGTCAGAGCTGTAGAATATATTGCGGATGCCGCGCGAGTTATCGATGCTCACGTTATTCATATCTCAACCGATTATGTTTTTGATGGCATGGACGGACCATATTCCGAACGCGACAAAGTGAATCCTATTTCTTATTATGGAAGAACAAAACTCGCGAGTGAGAACGCGCTCAAAATTTCAGGCGCACTTAGCACTGTATTAAGAACGAATGTTTTGTATGGCATCATCACCACCGGAAGATTAGATTTTGTCAGATGGGTTATTAATTCAATCCGAGGTGGAAAAGAAATTAATATTGTTACGGATCAATTTAACAATCCCACTTTCCTTGATGATCTTGTACACGCAATTAGCAAAGTAATTGCAAAAAAGAAGTTTGGATTATATCATATCGGCGGAAAAGAATTTTTGAATCGTTATGATTTTACACTTCGCATCGCAAAATATTTTAAGCTGGATGAAAGTTTTGTAAATCCAATAATAACATCGGAACTAAATCAACCTGCAAAGCGTCCGCTTCGTTCCGGTTTAATCACATTAAAAGCTGAAACAGAATTAGGATTTAAAGCAATCGCAGTTGAAGAATCTTTTGAAAAGATGCGGAACGAATTAAGTATCTAAATGCGCATGTATGAATGCCACATGCAATCATTTTCTTTGTGCAAGTAGTTGCATGCAAAATTATTTTTTATTAAACTGAAATCAGTTTCAAAGAAACTTATTAAATCACTAACACAATCAAATCACAAACAAAAGGGTTCAATTATGAAACAACTTTTCGCATTCATGTTCGCAATTCTTTATTGCGGAATTCTTGTTGCACAAGACGGTAGTTCGCTCACGAGAGGAAGCGTTTATAAAGATGATAAAAACAGTATCGGTCAATATACCGGCGCTGAACAAACCGTTGTATTTCAAGATGACTTTAACGGCGATAACACAGAGCCGGGATTAACTGCTCGTGGCTGGATTTTCGTTAACGTTGATGGCGGTGGAACAACCACAACAATTCAAGGCTCCTCAACATCTCCTTTTCCTCCTTTTGAAGGGGCTGGATTTGTTGCCCAAAATTATAACGGTGCAAACGGTTTTTATATCAATCAATGGTTAATTACACCTTCTATTGCTGTCGCCGCAGGCGATACAATGAGTTTTTGGTACAGAGGTACAGGTAGCACATGGCCAGATTCTGTTGCCGTAAAATTCTCTCCAACCGGCGGAAGCACTCCCGCAGATTTTACTGTTGACTGGGGAAAATCTTTGGTTCCTGCTACATGGACGAGAAAGGTATTTGTTATACCAACCGGTGGTAACGTAAGATTCGCAGTTCAATACTTGATGTATGACGGCGGTCCCAGCGGCAATTCCTCTGACTATTGGGGAATGGATATGTTCATGGTTACCGGACCGATTGTTCCTGTAGAATTAGCTTCCTTCACTGCAAAAGCTAATGAAGATGTTGTGAACTTAAATTGGATTACCGCAACCGAAAAAAATAATAGCGGTTTTCAGGTTGAAAGAAAAATTGACGGCGGAAATTATCAAGTGCTCGGATTTGTTAACGGCAAAGGCACAACCACCGAACAACAAGAGTACACTTATCGCGATTCCAAACTTGCAAGCGGTAAATATTTCTATCGTTTGAAACAAGTTGATTTCGATGGTACTTCAACTTACTCGCCAACTGTAGAAGTTGACGTTGTTAACCCAACAGAATTCTCATTGCATCAGAACTATCCAAATCCATTCAACCCTTCAACATCAATTAAATTCTCTTTACCTTTCGAGAGCAATATTTCTTTAACAGTTTATAATGCAATCGGTCAGGTTGTTGATGTTATCGCAAGCGGAAAATATTCTGCAGGCGTTCACACAATTAATTTTGATGCTTCAAAGTTGAACTCAGGAATTTATCTCTATAAATTAAATGCTAACAGCATTGATGGTAAAGGTTACACTTTCACAAAGAAGATGATCCTTACGAAGTAATTTGTATTTCGACCAATCACAATTTGATTAGTTGAGATTATGATTTCAAAAAGGTCGGACGTATAGTTCGACCTTTTTTATTTTAAATAAATGAAGTTACGCAATATGAAAAAGGCACACTGATGACGCAGATGCGTAATCTCGATGAGATTATTATAAATTAGATTTAGATTGATGCACTACTACTTCATTACAATCGCATTCCTGTTATTTATGGTCTTTCAGTCATGAAGAGAAAATGTCAAAGCAAGTAATGACCTTCATAAAAAAACCTCGTAGAGGTTTAATTATTGTAGAACTATGAACAACCGAATAGAATAAATCCTCGTAGAGGATTCACAAGAGGAAATACTCTTGCAGAATTTTAATTTGAAGTTGTCAACGAATAGAAATAATAATGAATCCCCAACGGGAATTAACATTGCGGGGACGAGAGTTGTTACAATAATAAATCCTCTACGAGGATTTTGAAAACGAATAAAATATTTGTGCGACATTCTAATCATGAAATATTTTATTAAATGAAAGATAAAATTGAGCTACACAGACTGACAACAAACCTCCTCAAACCTCGTAGAGGATTCACATGGGGAAATACTCTTGCAGAATTTTAATTTGAAGTTGTCAACGAATAGAAATAATAATGAATCCCCTACGGGGATTAAGATTGCGGGGACGAGAGTTGTTACAATAATACATCCTCTACGAGGATTATGAAAACGGATAAAATATTGCGCTCTTTTTAATTCACGAAATTATTTATCAAAATGAAAAATAAAATTGAGAAACACAGACTGACAACAAACCTCCTCAAACCTCGTAGAGGTTTAATTATTGTAGAACTATGAACAACCGAATAGAATAAATCCTCGTAGAGGATTCACAAGAGGAAATACTCTTGCAGAATTTTAATTTGAAGTTGTCAACGAATAGAAATAATAATGAATCCCCTACGGGGATTAAGATTGCGGGGACGAGAGTTGTTACAATAATACATCCTCTACGAGGATTATGAAAACGGATAAAATATTGCGCTCTTTTTAATTCACGAAATTATTTATCAAAATGAAAAATAAAATTGAGAAACACAGACTGACAACAAACCTCCTCAAACCTCGTAGAGGTTTAATTATTGTAGAACTATGAACAACCGAATAGAATAAAT
>CAYMUL010000011.1:59025-110014 GCA_964393605.1 uncultured Ignavibacteriaceae bacterium
TATTGTAGAACTATGAACAACCGAATAGAATAAATCCTCGTAGAGGATTCACAAGGGGAAATCTGATGTGATGCAACTTGCAATAAGCACAAAAGATCGAGATAATTTTTTTATACTTGCTATGAACTTGTAGTAAAGAATCAATCTTCCAAAGGGTTATTTATTATTCGCATCATCAATCATCCTCATGAATTTTTACGATTGGCTTGCCTGTCAAGCGTGAAGCCGACCAATCAAGTGTTTTTGTTTTCAGTTCACTTCTTTCAGAACATTCCTTGTAGCTACAATATTTGCAAAGGTCTGGCAAACAATAATCGAGATGAATTTTTATCTCAGCATTTTTTGAAATTTCTTTAATTGCCGAATCTAAAAAGGAATCCTCATCATGCGATTGTTTTATTGTAAAAAAGAAGGGAAGAACGAGATGCATATCAATAAATATTCTTTCCCCAGATTTCCAAAAACGTAAGTGATGCACATCAACCCAATAATTTTTTTTGATTGATCCAATTTTTACGACAATTTCATTTAACATTTCAGTGTCAGTCTCATGCATCAATCCGCCAACCGATTCACGAATAAGTTTATAACCTGTAAATATTATATTGAATGCAATTAAGATTGCTACAACCGGATCGAGTATAACATAATCGGTGAGCAATACAAGTAACAAGCCAACCACAACGGCAAGACTTGTGATTGAATCAGTTAAAACATGTCTCCCATCAGCAACGAGTGTTAATGAATTTGTTCGCTTTCCGGTATTGATTAAAAAAAATCCGAGAAAAAAATTCACAACTCCTGCAAAGAGAATGATCCAAAAACCTAAATCAAGTTCCTCTAATACAATACCAACGATAAATGCGTGCGCAGCATTGTAAATAATAGCTGCTGCGGCTATTATGATTAATAATCCTTCAAGCCCTGCAGAAAAATATTCTATGTTTCCATGTCCATAAGGATGCGAATCATCCGCAGGTTCTAAACTTAAATAGATGCTGAAAAGTGCCATGCTCGTTGCTGCGATGTGTACGACGGACTCTAACGCATCAGAAAAAATTGCGGCGGAATTCGTAATCATGTATGCACCCATTTTGAAAACGAACATTCCTAATCCAATCACCAGTGAAATGATTGCCGCTCTCTTTTTTATTTTCGCTTCATGTTGTTTCATTGTGAATCTTGAATATAAAAAAATTGTTAGGATTGAATTGAATTTTTATCATTAATGAGGATGGCAATATTGTAAAATGTTACTCAATTTTTGTTGAAACTTATCTTAAAAATCTTTAAAAGAGAACTAAAAAAAAACTTGCTTTAAAATTATAAAATGTTTAATGTTGCCGCGAATATATCGAATAAAATTGAATTCAACCCTTGTACAAAAAAAATTTGGTAAGAACTTTACCGAATGAATAATTAAAATCTTAATCAACTAATTAACTAACTTATTAATCATGTAAGGGCTCAATCATGACGAAAAAACTTCTACTTTCAGCTCTGTTTGTGCTTGCGCTGTTTTCAAACACATTAGCGCAAAGTTCTGCAGAGATCAGTCCATACATAAACTCTCAGTCGATCATTAAACAAGATGCAAGAACGATTGAAGCTTTATGGGACGTACAATTCAATTACGACTTGCAAGCGGCAAGCGGCGGTTCGCTTGGAAAAGCGGCTGTTGTATATCTCCCCCCACCTATTGACAAAATCTGGGTTGGATATTGGAACACTGCTGTCAGTACATACATTCTCGTATTCAATACTGCCGGTGTGAGAGTTGATTCCTTCTCACTTCCTCAATCAGGTTGGAGATGTTTCACTTTCGACGGAACACATGTGTACGGCGGAAACAACACAACCACAATCCAAAAAATTGATCCGGTAACAAGAACGATTGTCGGAACTGTTCCGGCTCCTCAAACTGTTCGTTACTTAACATATGATCAAACCGCTAATGGCGGCGCAGGCGGAATGTGGCTCGGTAACTTTTCAACCAATCTTCAATTGATTAGTATGACAGGTGCTACATTACAAACATGGCCTTATGCCGGCCTTGGTGTTACAAGTATTTATGGTGCCGCATTCGATCCGATTTCTATCGGCGGACCTTTCCTCTGGCTTTGGGGACAAGGTACAGGCGCTGGAACACCTCAAAATATTGTTCAGGTAAATCCTGCTACAGGCCTTCCAACAGGTGTATCGCATGACGCTGTATTAGATGTTGGTGTTGGTAATGCTCAAGCGATTGCAGGCGGACTTGCGCTAGGCGTAAATATGGTTCCTGGCTTTGCATCTCTGCTCGGTGTTCTTCAAGGAACTCCCGATAGATTGTTTGCTTACGAACTTCGTGCTTTAGATGCAGGCGTGCTTCAACCATTTAATTTAACAAGTCCTCCGAATGGTTCAAGACTTGTTTCGTTCCCAAACTCATCAACTCCTTTCACAATTACATGGGATACTTCCAGAGCAAATGCAACTTATAAATTCATCATGTCGCAAGGAACAAATGTATTGTTGGTTGAACCGACCGGTGTAAATAACATTACACACACACTCGGTGATCTTGATATTTTACTTGCAGGCTTCGGTTTGAATCCCGGAGATTCCATTATAGTGAATTGGGACGTTTGGGCTTTTAGAAATAATATGCCTACAAACGATTCCTTAAAATCTACTAACGGACCATGGACTGTAACTTTGAAACGTGGTGTTCCGGTTGCAGGACCTTTCAACCTTTTGACTCCTCCGAACAACACAACAATTGTTACTTCTGTATTCAATCCCGGACCCGTAAGTTTCACATGGTCAAGTTCAGGACCAGGATTAAAATATAGATGGAAATTCGGACCGTCTGTCGAGAATAGTGAAACCGTACCGCATTTGGTGTTCCCATCAGATGGCGGCGGATATGGAACTTCATTTACAATTCCTAATGCGGCATTAGATGGTATCCTTGCAGGTGCCGGTTTATTACCCGGTGATTCCGCTTCAGGTGTTTGGGCTGTCTACGCAAGTGCAGGTCCAAACGATTCCCTCAAATCAGTTGAAACCTGGAATATAACTTTCAAAAGACAACCAAAAGGTGAAAACCTTATTGCTTATGATTCTTCCTCAGCGAACGGAAGAATATGTAAAGATTCAGTCGTTATGGCTATGAATATTTTAGGACAGACATTCGACCTCTTCAACCGCGGCGGAAATACTTCAGTAAATGCTCTTCCGATGCGTGGCTATAAGAGAGTAATTTGGCTTGGAACGGCAACAAGTACTTCATCTCCCGCTCAAAGAGATTCATTGAAAGCATATATGAATAACCCCCCTCCGACACATAGATCGAAGGTTATTATCTTTGCCGAAGATTTTGGTTACATGCATGGAAGAACCGGCTCTACAGTTTTAGATCTCGATATGTGTAATAACTATCTCGGTTGGAATTATGTAGCCGATCGTCCGCCATCAGGTGCGGCACAAGGGCTTGTAGGAGATTACTTGAACTATACTCAAACCGATTCAACAATTGGTACATGGCCCGATGTATTAAGTCAGTTTGATCCTGCAACAACGCATAACCTTTACAGATATCGTTCGGATAACACTGTTCACGGTATTGGTAAAGTTGGCGCAACGTGGAATGCGGTAACATTTGCTACAGATGCACATGCACTCAGAAGAGCAGTTGATAGCCCACCTGGTTCTCCGATTATCAGAATGTTAGCTGGCGGATTGCTTTATGTTGATACCGATGGACAAGTTCCTGTTGAACTTACTTCCTTTACTGCATCAACCAGCGGTTCAACAATCACATTGAATTGGGCAACTGCTACTGAACTCAACAACAAAGGTTTCGAGATTGAAAGAAAGATGAATGACGGTTCTTTCGCTCAAATCGGTTTTGTGAACGGAAACGGAACTACCGTTGAGCCGAAGAATTATTCATTCATTGATAATCCCGGCGCAGGTGTTCATATCTACAGATTAAAACAAGTTGACTTCGACGGAAGTTTTGAATATAGCAATGAAGTTGAAGTGGAAATAGAAGTTCCGGCAGAGTTCTCGCTCGGTCAGAATTATCCGAATCCATTCAACCCGTCAACCACAATTAATTTTGGTTTGGCTGTTGATTCAAAAGTAACGATGAAGTTATTCAACACACTCGGACAAGAGATTGCAACACTTGTGAACGAAAGTATGCAAGCAGGCAATCACAAATATGAATTTAATGGAAAAAATTTCGTTAGCGGAGTCTACTTCTATCAAATAGAAGCAAGAGGAGTTGACGGAAGGAATTTCAGTTCAATAAAGAAATTACTTCTCTTAAAGTAATCTTCTTAAAAAATTCTCAAGCCCGGTTGGTCATACCTTCCGGGCTTTTTTATTTGTCATTGGTTTTGAAAAAATATAAATTAGAATCGGAATTCAATTTTGAGATAGATAAATATTTTATTAATAAAGGAGTTAACTCATGAAAAGAATTTTACAATTTTCCGCGTTTTTTTTTGTTTCGACATTTTTATTTTGCGCCATTACAAATGCGCAATCAGATGATCGCTCAAATAGTGCAATCGAAGACACATCATTAAGCGTGGTTGTACCCAACGCATATAATGCAACGCCAGGCACTGCTTCATTTACGGGACCATTCGCAACTACTGCGCGAACTTACCAATTACTCATTCATCAAGATCAATTAGCCGAGCTTGTAGGAAAATCTCTTACATCGATAGACTTTCGATTACCGACAAGTGCTACAGCCGCATGGCCAGCCGCTCCGGTGGAAGTTACTTCTTACGATATTTATCTAAGCGAAAGCGTTCCGCCTGCAAATAGGAGTTTAACCTTTGCACAAAATGTTGTTGGAGTGCAAACACAAGTTCGTACCGGAACATTGAGCATACATGAAAATTCCTACCCTTTCGGCGGTTCTCCAAATGCATGGGGGAGTGGAATCGATTTTATTAATCCATATTTATATCCCGGCGGACACCTACTTATTGAGATTCGACATACCGGTTACACCGGCACTTCGCGTGCTGTCGATGCAATCGGTACCACCGTACCCGGCTATGCAACACAATTTAGTGCCGCATGGGCTTCGGGTAATACTGCCACGAGTGGCTCACAAGGAAATTTTGCAGTCGTAAAAATTAATGGTACAGATGTAATACCCGTCGAACTTTCTTCCTTTACTGCATCAACCAGCGGTTCAACAATCACATTGAATTGGGCAACTGCTACTGAACTCAACAACAAAGGTTTCGAGATTGAAAGAAAGATGAATGACGGTTCTTTCGCTCAAATCGGTTTTGTGAACGGAAACGGAACTACCGTTGAGCCGAAGAATTATTCATTCATTGATAATCCCGGCGCAGGTGTTCATATCTACAGATTAAAACAAGTTGACTTCGACGGAAGTTTTGAATATAGCAATGAAGTTGAAGTGGAAATAGAAGTTCCGGCAGAGTTCTCGCTCGGTCAGAATTATCCGAATCCATTCAACCCGTCAACCACAATTAATTTTGGTTTGGCTGTTGATTCAAAAGTAACGATGATATTATTTAATTCATTAGGAGAAGTTGTTGCAACATTGATTAACAACGAATTTAAAGAAGCAGGTTATCACAATTATCAATTATCCACTATCAATTATCAATTACCAAGCGGTGTTTATTTTTATCAAATAGAAGCAAGAGGAGTTGACGGAAAGAATTTCAGTTCCGCAAAAAAACTTATTCTGATGAAGTAATTTCATAATTCCATACTTTAAAAAAGCCCGGTAGGATTTTCTTCCTATCGGGTTTTTTATTTGGAGGAAATTTAGAACAATACCAACCTGTATTTCTTATCGAGCAGGGTATATCAGAATTGATTTTTATTTGAGTTTCTTCTTAGCATCATATCCCTAAAATCATAAAGCGGCACATCAGAACTCCGATAATCTCATTCTGCAAACGTGCCTCACAATGAGACGGAAAATTTATTCAAACGTTAAAAATTCCCTCAAAACAAACGAAAAAGCAAGATTTTTCTGTGGCATAATTAATGATTGTAGAAGCCCAAATTTTCTAATTATCATTAATTTAAAGGAATAACAGAATGAAAAATTCAACAAAACTCTTCTCGCTCGGAAATTTTTCCGTAGTTGTTTTCGTTCTTTTTGCAGTACTTACAAATATCACTTTAGCAGGCGGAGGCGGTAACCCCGCTCCCGAAGGTTTAAGTACCGCAATTGTAACAGGTCTACACAAGTACACCAACATCACTTTTGAAAATCCATACAATCCACCGAACACAATGTCTGTTTCAGCAGGAACTTTCCAGGGTACAATAGATGGAAATCCTGCAAAATTTTATTGTGTCGATATAAGCAACTACATCGCTTATAATCAAGGATACACGGATTCATTAACAACTCCATCACAAATCACCTACATATTGAATAACTACTTCCCGTTCAAACCTTACCCGTACACAGGCAGCGCATCAACAGTAGAAAAAGAAGCTGCTTCAATTCAAGCGGCAATTTGGCATTTTAGTGATGGAATGAATGCAAACACAATTACCAATTCAGATGTGAAGAATCGTGCACTTGCAATAATCGCAGATGCAAACGCAAATCACGCAAACGTGGTTCCCGTGCCAACACTTTTAATTCAACCTTATAGCCAGGCACTTCCGAATGGAACACCCGCAAGCTTTCAGGTAAAAGCAGTTGATCAATACGGACAACCATTGAATGGCATCACGGTTAATGTTTCTGCAAGCACCGGCTCATTAAGCGGTACAAGCGCCGTAACCGGATTAAGTGGTTTAACTCCTCCTTTCACATTGAATCAAGCAAGTGCGGATACTTCTTTATTAACCGCAACTGCTACTGCTGTTATCCCGCAGGGAACAAAATATTTTCATAAAACAAATCCCGGCGGAAAACAAAAATTGGTTTTGGCAACACCGACTTACGCTCCGGTTCAAACAAACGGAATTGTAACATGGAGTGCTTCGGCTGATTTAAGCATTGCAAAAACTGTTGACGATGCAAATCCTTCCAACGGCGATAACATAACTTTTTCAATCGTTGTAACAAACAACGGACCGAACGCCGCGAGCAATATCACAGTCTCCGAAGTTCTTTCTCCGGCTTTTGTATTTGTATCATCAAATGCATCGCAAGGAACGTACAATGTAAATTCAGGAATTTGGAATGTCGGTTCACTTGCAAACGGTGCAACTGCAACTTTAACAATTACTGTCAATGTATCGGTACAAGCGCTGAATCAGGCATCATTAAGTTTAGGTGCCGCAACCGGTTTTAACGTTTTTGTATTGGAAGATTTATTCCAACCTTCAGCAGATACCGAAGGGAAAATGGCAATCGGTCGCGATGCATATTTGGCAAATTACAGCGTTGGAGATCTTCTCCCCAACTCAAACGGAACAGTTGATGTTTTAGTTGTCGGAAGAAATCTTACATACATCAGTGGCGCAGTAACAGGCGGAAACGTTGTTTATGGAAATTCTACAAACCTCCCGATTTCAGCCGTAACAATTCATCATGGAACTTTAATTCAAGGTTCACCAATTGATTTTAACGCCGCAGGTATTTATTTGAATACGCTTTCAGTTAATCTTTCAAACTACACAGTTAACGGAACGACAACATTTCAGTGGGGCGGTTTATCATTAGTTGGTACAAATCCTTTAATGAACGTTTTCTTTGTTTCGGGCGCACAACTTTCTTCCGCAAACAATTTTGATCTTAATGTTCCCGCAGGTTCGGTTGCGTTAATAAATATTGACGGACAGAATGTAAGCTGGGGCGGTGGTTTGAATGTGAACGGAACTACAATCAGTAACGTTCTTTATAATTTTTATCAAGCCGATACTTTAACAATTCAAGGTATCGATGTTCGCGGATCAATCTTGGCTCCGAAAACACATGTAAATTTTGTCAGTGGTGTTCAAAACGGACAGATGATGTGCAAATCATTAAAGGGTCCGGGACAATTCAACCACACACTCTTCACCGGCGTACTTCCGCTTGATACAACAATTACAAACTGTGTGAGTGTTTCTTTCTTCATGCAAGGAAATTGTAATCTTACCGGATATACAACTTATACTCAAGGCGGTTGGGGAAGTCCTTCCAATAGCCAACCAGGTCAAGTTAGAGATACATATTTTGCAACAGTATTTCCTGCCGGTTTAGTAGTTGGCGGACCGAATACAATCACATTAACTTCCGCAACTGCGGTAAAGAATTTCCTTCCGCAAGGAAGCACACCGCAAGCATTAACACAAAACTATGTTGATCCAAGCGGTTCAAACATTTCAGTATTAGCCGGACAAGTTGTTGCTGCAACTCTGAATGTTCAGTTCAGCCAAGCAGGCTTCCTCGGAACGAATGCAACTCCGCTCGGACAGTTACTCTTTTCATCTGGTACATTTTCGGGAATGACGATAAATGATTTCTTAGTGATTGCAAATGCCGCTCTCGGCGGACAATCAGTTGCATACAGTTTGAGCGATATCAACGCGGCTGCAACTGCAATAAATGAAAACTTCGATAATGGAAACAGCAACCTCGGTTATTTTACATGTTCATCTACACCTGCACCAATTGTTGATCCAAATTCTAACAACAATAATTCATGCGTATCCGTAACCGTTTCAGCAAACAACGGTGGTGGAAACGGTGGTGGTGGTAATGGCGGCGGCGGAAACGGCAACTGGCAATTACTCGGCTCACTTCCGGGTGGAGATATTGTTTGGTCTATCGCCGGCGGTCCGAATGGTAAATTGTATGTCGGTTCAATTTGCGGATATGTTTATTGCTCAAGTGATAACGGCGCAACCTGGACACGCATAAACAATCAATGGAACGCAGGTACACCTTGGACAATAAGAGTTGACGCTAACTCTGGTGCTATTTATGTTGGAACATCGATGGGTGTTTATAAAACGACAGACGGAGGCGCAAACTGGACTCTTACTTTAAGCGGTAAAGATGTTCGCGCTCTCGAATTAGACAGCTTTGGTAATATCTATGCCGGCACAGGCGGAGCTGGCGTTTTCAAATCAGTTGACGGTGGTGCTAACTGGACCGAAAACAGCAACGGACTTTCTTTCTACAAAGTTATTCAAGCAATGACAAAGAATTCTTCGGATGAAATCTTTGCCGGAACAATTGGAAACGGCGTTGCTAAAACGGTGGACTTTGCCGCAAACTGGAACTTCGTAAATATGCCTTACCCGCACATCTGGGCAATGGCTTCTACTTCTACCGGAACAATCTTCGCAGGAACTTACGGCGATGGTCTCTATCGTTCAACAGACGGCGGAGCTAATTTCCACAAAGTTACACTCAGCGTTCCTCATGTTTATTCTTTAGTTGTTGATGCATCAGATAACATCTACGCTTCTTCTTATGTCGGCGGTGTTTATGCATCAAGCGATAACGGTAACACATGGACGAATGTCGGTATGAATGGATTCGGCGTAAGCACGATGATTGTCAACCCGAATGCTTCAACAATCTATGCCGGAACAAAGAACGGAGAAATCTATATGATGGTTTCCAACACAACATCTGCAGATGAAAATATAGTTCCTTTCGAATTCGACATGAAACAAAATTATCCAAACCCATTCAATCCTTCAACAGTGATTGAATTCAGTCTGCCCGAAACTCAAAAAGTTACGATGGGTGTCTACAACATACTCGGCGAATTAGTAAGAGTATTAGTTGACGAACAATTATCAGCCGGACAGCATACAATTACTTTCGATGCAGGAGGCTTAAGCAGCGGTATCTATATCTATAGACTCAATGCAGGATCCCAAACGATTACAAAGAAAATGATCCTGCAGAAGTAAAACCCTCTCTTCTGCAATCAAACTAAGGCGCATCCTAACCGGTGCGCCTTTTTTTTATTTTGAAAAGTTTTAATTATTGATTTATTGACAATGACTATTATTATTATTACTATTGCGCGAGGTTAAATTTATGAAAATCTTCATTGTAATATTAAATCTTTTATTCGGAAGCTTGTTCATGATCTCTTCTTTCCAAAAGCTTCTTAATCCATACGATTTCTACGCGGCGCTGAATAATTTTAAGTTTTTCTCTAATAGTTTCAACGAGTATTTGACGATTATAATTCCAGTATCAGAATTGATTATTGGGCTGGGAATTATTTTCGGAATTAAACAACCTTTATTTAACAATTTTGGATGCATATTATTCTTAGTTTTTACTTCGATTATAACTATTAAACTACTTGAAGGAAGTAAAGTTAATTGCGGATGCTTTGGAGCTTTGGATAACTCCGAGTTATCTCTTTATTCAATCGTACGTAATTTTATATTCATTGTAGTTGGATTTGTAACTATCATCTTGAATGAGTGCAAATCGGGCAACGAAAATTTACTTACGGCTGGAAATAATATCCTCAAGTCCTATGCCTTCAAATATATTCTCTTGTATCTTTTTAGTGGAATAATTTTCCAAAATCTCTCCCTCGCCAATCAAAACAAAGAACTAAAAAATATAGCGGCGCATTTAATGCCGCCTAAAAATTTATTGCAAAGCGGTTCTATTATAAACGATATGGAACTACTTGACTTGGAAGAGAATCAAGTATCGATTGAAATTGAGGACAAGAATTATAGTTTATTTTTTATTTTACAAACAAAGTGCGAAGCATGCACAAAATCAATTCCGCTTTGGAATAACCTATTTATTGATCTCCCGGAGATGCAGACAAATATTTATTATGTTTCATTAGACTCAAGTGAACAAACAAAAACTTATGGAAAGATTAATACTATTCCGGGGGAACGATTATTTTTATCAACATCAAGATTTAGAGATAACTTTAAAATCAATTTAACACCACAAACCATACTAATGAAAGGAAAGGAGGTAATAGAAGTGAAATCGGGAACACCGGACGATAATTTAATATCAAAATTAAAACTAACTTTAATAAGTAATAGGAAAAAAAATGAATAAGTTAAAATATCCAATTTTATTTTTACTTCTTGTGGTATTCTTGAATTCATCCGATTCTTTAAGCTACAAGAATGAAATTTTATCATCGTTGCCACCATGTTGCAATTGGGCTATGTGTAATGCAGCGCCATGTTCATCTCAATCGTCAATAGGGCTAAAAAGTAGTGCTTGTGAAGATGATATTATTTTAACTTGTTATCAATGCATCTATTATTCGGCTAGAGGCGAGGTTTGTAATGATCCTGTTCAGACGTATTGCATTCTTGCGGATGGCACAAGATACTACGGCGACGAAAATCCAACAAAAGGCGATAATTAAAAAATAGGAGCTATAAAAATGAAAAGAATTATTTTATGCGTTACAATACTTCTTCTCGCCTCCGGCGGGAAAGCGCAGTGGCTGTTATCCAATAACGGATTGTTAACCAACAGCCAACTTTCATGGAAAATTTATACCATAGACAACAACATGGCTGTGATTTCATACGGTAGTTATTCTGTGAACAAACTTGCAATTACGACAAACGGCGGCACGAGTTGGCAACACATAAACACACCTTCAACTACCGAAGTTATTATTGATTTATTTTGCTTTTCTTCAAACTCAATATGCGCAGCGACTGATATGGGTAAGATTTATAAAACAACCGATTCAGGCAGCAGCTGGAGTTTAGTTTATTCAAATAACCAGGAAACCACGTTTCTAAATTATATAAAGTTCTTTGATTCACAGAATGGAATTGCAGTCGGCGATGCGATTAATGCAAACACACCTTTAATTGTATTGAAGACAACGAATGCAGGCGATAACTGGGTTAACGTAAATACTTCGAATTTAATCGGCGCAGTTTCATTTAATATCTACCATACAATCAGCTTTGTTAATTCTCAACTCGGTTTTTACCGGCACTCAAATTATAATACGAGCAATGATAGAAAATTATACAAGACGACTGACGGAGG
The DNA here is from genome assembly GCA_964393605.1 of uncultured Ignavibacteriaceae bacterium. Classification (GTDB taxonomy): domain Bacteria; phylum Bacteroidota; class Ignavibacteria; order Ignavibacteriales; family Ignavibacteriaceae; genus CAYMUL01. The sequence continues at coordinate 70,997 of CAYMUL010000011.1, forward strand.
AAGTTCATGGGATGTTGTGAGTTCGCTAAATGCGAATAATTTTGCCTTAGTGGAATTTTACAATTCAGAAATCGGTATTTGTGTTTCGTCTCAAACGCCTTTAGTAATTTATCGAACATTTGATGGAGGAGCTACATGGTCACAAATCCAAACAACTATTACTAAACTCGTCAGCGATGTCGCTTTTATTTTGGGAGATCCATCAAAGTTATGGATGGCTACAATTGAGAATCTCTTTTTTAGTTCCGATACGGGAAAAACCTGGAATGAACAAGTAGTGACACCAGCTCCTTATTATTTTAGAGATATTGAATTTTCTGATGTGACCACCGGTTGGTTGCTTGCCGATTGGGGAAAAGTGTTCCGATCAACAAATGCCGACAAGATTACTTCCGTAAAAAATGAAAAACTATTCTTGTCCGATTTTAAGCTGTTACAAAACTACCCCAATCCGTTTAACCCGGGGACAGTAATTAAATTTCTGATTCCGAATGTAGAGACGGGGCATGCCCCGTCTCTACAAGTATTTCTGAAAGTGTATGATATTCTTGGCAATGAAGTTGCAACATTGGTGAATGAAGAAAAATCTGCCGGAGTTTATAAAGTTGAGTTCGATGCTTCCAAATTACCGAACGGTGTTTATTTCTACCAGTTGCGGGTGGATCAATTCATTGAAACAAAGAAAATGATTTTGCTCAGATAGCGACAAATGTTGTTCGGCAGATAATATTTTAACTTTCAAAAACTAAGGCGCATCCTAACCGGTGCGCCTTTTTTTAATTATAAATTAATTTCTCACGCTTCCCTGCTTCGTCATTTCAGTCTTATCTTTGCGACACAAAATAAAATCAAAAAAGTTGAATACTAAAAAAAGATATGGAAAAGAGTAATAGAATTTTAATTTTATGCACGGGCAACAGTTGCCGCAGTCAGATGGCTGAAGGTTTTTTAAAATCTTTCGATAAAAATCTTGAAGTATTTTCGGCAGGAACTTTTCCGGCACAGAGTGTTAATCCCAATGCCATTGAAGTGATGCGGGAAGTCGGGATTGATATTAGCCGACATAAACCGGAAAACGTTGAGCAATATTTAACCCGGCAGTTTGATTTTGTCATCACAGTTTGCGGAAATGCGAAGGAGACTTGCCCTCTATTCATCGGCGAAGTGAAAGAAAATTTACACATCGGATTTGAAGACCCTGCCGATGCAACCGGAACGGAAGAGGAAATACTTGCCGTTTTCAGAAAAGTAAGAGATGAAATTAAAATAGTTTTCTTTAATTTTTATCAAGAAAAAATTTTGAAGGGCTGAGCGCCAATCTTAATCGTAGTAGTGAAAATCATTTTCACAAAATATTTTTCCATTCGCCACAGTTGTTATCTACTTTACTCAGTTTGATTTTAAGATTGCAAAATCAATCTGCACTTCACATTTTGCAATTAACATTTCAACAAAAATTCAGGAGCTATCATGAAAAACATTTTGATAATAATATCAGTAGCATTTTTCTTTGGAGTAAATTCATATACTCAAGTTACACCGCAACCAAGCCCTAAAAGTACACTCACTCAGGAAATTGGAATTTCTGAAGTGAAGATTGTCTATTCCCGTCCCGGAGTTAAAGGAAGAGAAATTTGGGGAAAGCTTGTTCCTTTCAACGAGATTTGGAGAGTTGGCGCTAATGCAAATACAACAATCACGCTAAGCGACAAAGCAAAAATCAACGGCAACGAACTTGACGCGGGAACATACGGCATTCACGCTATCCCCGGCAAAGAAGAGTGGACAATTATTTTCAGTAAAGACAACACGCTTTGGGGATCGATAGGTTATAAAAAAGATAACGATGCTCTGCGTATTTCCGTTAAACCGGGAATATCTGAATTCACCGAACGCATGACTTTCGATTTTCAGAATATTACGGATGAAAAAGCCGATGTGGTTTTGCGATGGGAAAAATTGCAAGTCGCTTTCTCCGTTGAATTTGCTACTCAATCTTTGGTAATGAAAAAATTTGATGAAGCAATCAAATGGCAAACGCCGATGAATGCGGCAAATTATTCTTTACGCGCCGGCGGCGATTTGAGCAAAGCGATGAAGTGGATTGATATTTCAATTTCGATTGAAGAAAACTATTGGAACTTGAGAACTAAAGCTCAACTTGAAGCAAAAAACGGAAATAATAAATCTGCAATTTCCTTAATGGAGAAGGCGATGGACTATGCTTCAAAGATGGCTTCTGCGCCGTTTGATAAAGCTGAAATGGAAAAGCTTCTTTCCGAATGGAAAAAATAATTTTGTTTTTCGCGAATGACATTGCCGCACAATCATCCGGCAGTGTCATTTGTGATTTATAAAATCACTTTCCCAATTTTCTCTTCATCAGTTCATCATACCAAAAAGGTTTTTTATCCAAACTCGCGTAAGAATTTAAATTAAGAATTTCACAGAAGTGTTCGAACTCTTTATCATTCAAGTGGGGAAGAATTGTTGTAGGGAGATTCATAATTTTTTTGCTTCGGAGAATCGCATCAATTTGTTGTTCGTCGATTGCATTTAATTTCTTCAACTCATCGATTGCAAAAATTAAATCGAACAGATTTGTTTTACCTTCGTTCAATTCAAAAATAATTTTTGTACAGAATTCGTTGAACATTTCCGAAGGAACCGAAGCCAATTCGAACCATATTTTATCGGCTTTGCGGCGGTTTTCTTGAACTAACTTCGATGTGAAGAAAAGAAAAAAATCTCCTCGCTTCATTTTGCTTAGCGAGTCCCTCACCTCTTCTTTTTTTATCTGGTTGAAGTGAAAAAATACTTCAACAGGATAGTGAAGACTTTTAAGAAAGCCGAAACCTTTTTCGTCAATTTTTTTTACGCGGCAAAAATCGAGCGGCTCTTTCATGGCAAATATTATTTTAAGTCATTCAAAATTGTTTGCAGTTTCTGCCGCTTGTCCGCCCAATCTTTTTTCTTTTGAAATTCTTTTTCGACAATATCCTTCGGAGCTTTATCGACAAAACTTTTGTTTGAAAGTTTTTTCTCGATGGCATTCAGCGAACTTTCCAGGCGTTCAATTTCTTTTTCGAGTCTGCTTCTCTCCAAATCGAGATCAATCAAACCTTCGAGCGGAATGAAAATCTCGACACCACGAACAACGGCGGAAGCTGATTTTTCGGGCTTATCGAGAGATTGCCCAACAATAATATTTTCTGCGCGCGTAAGTTTTTTCAAGTAATCGATGTACGATTCATCGAAAGAATTTGTTTTGAGTAAAATGGAAATATTTTTTGATGGAGCGATGTTCATTTCACCGCGAATATTTCTGACTGCGCCGACAACATCTTGAAACAATTCCATCTTCTCCGAAATTGTTCGATCGATTAAACTTTTATCCGGTTTTGGAAATTCGGAGATCGAGATACTTTCATTTTCGTTTCGTTCTTTTATTAAATGCCACAGCTCTTCTGTAATGAAAGGCATGAAAGGATGAACGAGCATTAAAAGTTTTTCAAATACATTCAGAGCGCGCGTCAATGCGGCTGATTGTATTTCTTTATTGTCCGAATAAAATTTATTCTTTACAAGTTCAACATACCAATCGCAGAAATCATTCCACACGAAAGAGTAAATTATTTTCGATGCATTATTAATTTCAAACTTATCCATGCTTCGCAAAAAATTCTCGACGGTCTCATTCAAGCGGGACTCAATCCATGTATCTATAAAATCTTTATGTGAATGAAGAAGATTTTCATCGACGGAAATTTTTTCTTTATTCATTAAGAGAAATCTACCTGCGTTCCAGATTTTGTTCGCAAAGTTTCTGCCAAGGTCGCACTTTTCAGTACTGAACAAAACATCCTGCCCGAGCGGCGCAAGATAAATTACGGTGAAGCGAAGTGCATCTGCGCCATATTCTGCAATAACATCAAGGGGATCGGGAGAATTGCCGAGAGACTTGCTCATCTTCCTTCCCTGTATATCTCGAATCACACTCGTGAAATAAACATCGCGGAAAGGAATATCTTTTTTGAAATGCAATCCTGCAATAATCATTCGTGCAACCCAGAAGAAAATAATATCGGGCGCGGTTACGAGTGTATCTGTCGGATAATAATATTTTTGTTCTTCATCAGTTTTAAAAACATCATAAGCCCAAAGCCAGCTTGAAGCCCAAGTATCGAGCACATCTTCATCCTGTTTAATATTTTTTGAACCGCAGTGCGGACATTTTTCAGGAGTAGTAGCCGAGACAATCGGATTTTTACATTCAAGGTTGCAATGATCATCGCCGACACAATACCAAACAGGAATTCGGTGCCCCCACCAAAGTTGACGCGAGATGCACCAATCCTGAATATTTTCCATCCAGTGTTCATAAGTTTTCACCCAATGTGCCGGATGAAACTTTATCTCTCCCTTTTGAACCGCTTCCAATGCGGGTTTGGCGAGTTCATTCATTTTCATAAACCATTGTTCGGAAAGATATGGCTCAATCGGAACATTGCCTCTTTCGGAATATCCAACGTTGTGAGTGTGTTCTTCTATTTTTTCGATGAGATTAAATTCTGTTAAACGAGCTACAACTTTTTTCCGCGCATCGTATCTATCCAAACCCCTAAACTCTTCGGGAACATTATGATTCGTTGAAGCATCTTCATTAAAAATATTTATGACTTCAAGATTGTGCCGTTGCCCCATTTGATAATCATTTACATCATGTGCGGGAGTAACTTTTACTGCGCCGGTTCCAAATTCTTTATCAACATATTCATCTGCAAAAATCGGAATCTCTCTTGTGGTTAACGGAAGCGCAACTTTTTTTCCGATGAGATGTTGATATCTTTCATCATTCGGATTAACGGCAACGCCTGTATCGCCGAGCATCGTTTCGGGGCGTGTTGTCGCAACAATTATGAATTCATCTGTTCCGATTATCGGATATTTTAAATGCCATAATTTTCCGTTGACTTGTCGCGGAATAACTTCTTCATCGCTAATAGCGGATTTAGAAACAGGACACCAATTCACCATTCTGAAACCGCGATAAATTTTTCCTTTGCGGTGAAGTTCGACAAAAGTTTCAATTACGCGGCGATAGTAATGCTCGTCCATCGTGAAGCGTTCGCGTTTCCAATCGCAACTAACACCGAGTTTGCGAAGTTGTTGAATAATTATTCCGCCATATTTTTCTTTCCACACATAACAATGTTTTAAGAATTCCTCGCGCCCGATTTCCCATTTGCTGATTTTCTGTTCGAGCAAATAATTATAAACTTTCGTTTCGGTTGCAATGGAGGCGTGGTCTGTTCCCGGCACCCAGCATGCATTAAAGCCCTGCATTCTTTTCATGCGAATGAGAATATCTTGAATTGTATTATTCAAAATGTGTCCCATCGTCAACATTCCGGTAATATTCGGAGGTGGTATTACGATGGTGTACGGTGTTTTAGATTCATCCGCTTCCGAGTGGAAAAAATTTTTATTCTCCCAATACGAATACCATTTATCTTCAACAACGGAAGGGTCGTATGCTTTTGGGATTTCAGTGGTTTGGTTTGTCATTTGAGATTTAATTTTAATTTGGGTGCAAATATAATGAAATTGAACAGATGCCGTGATGAATTTATAAAGCAGAGAATTAATTGAAATATTTACGAAAAACTTTTTCGTCAAGATAAAAGTCGAAGTATCATCAACATTAAGTTCTGAATGTATCCTTTATTTTTTCTTATCTTTCGAATAAAAAGAAACTAATTCTACTTGTCCGCTACAAAATATATTTCAATAATTCTAATCATCTTTGCGCTGCAAACCGGCTGTAACAAAAATGAAGAAGCAATATCCGGCGAACCTTCATTTGGCAAAGTAAAAATTCTTGTTCCCAAATCCACCGTTGAAGATTTAATGCTTGATAATGAATTGATTAAAAAAGAAAACGATTCTCTTTCAATAATTTTAGAGGGAACATTTTATAAATCAGCGAAAAACATTCCACTCTCTCCGGAAATTTTTAATGACAGAAGTAAAATTGAATCACTTCTTTCGAATGATCATTACGCAAACCAAATTGATAACGGAGAAATGATTTTATCCAATTGGTCAATCAACGATCAATCTAATATTAGCGAAATGCTTGCAGACGAAAAAATTAGAACAAAAAACAAAAAATTTGTTCGACAGATTACAAATCTTAAACTTCACGGAGTTTTGAGATATAAAGGTTATTATCTTGCACTCGTTGAAGTAATTCACAATGAATATCCATACAGCGCGGTGATAACTATAACGAAAGCCGCCGAAGGATATTTTCTCACAAACATTCTCGCTTCGGATAATGTTGTTCATTTGGTTTGGACTGCATTCTCCGGCGAAGGTACAATTCAACTCCAATAATTTCGAGCACCATGAAACGTTTCTTATTAAATTTTTACAAAACGCTTTTTTCCTTTACACTTTTTAGCAACTTAATTTTTTCACAACCCGAATTGAACATGAACAGTTCCGAAATATTTCTTTCATTAAATAAATTAAAAACTCTGAACAGCGTTTTATACATCGCGGCGCATCCCGATGACGAAAACACTGCGGCGTTAACATATTTTTCCAAACATGAACTTGCACGCACAGGATATCTTTCTCTCACTCGCGGAGACGGTGGACAAAATTTGATTGGCAATGAACAGCAAAATGCGCTCGGTATAATTCGAACGAACGAATTACTTGAAGCGCGAAAAATTGACGGCGCAAAACAATTCTTTACGCGGGCAATTGATTTTGGCTATTCCAAATCTGCCGAAGAATCTTTCCGCAAATGGAACAAAGATGAAATACTTGCAGACATTGTTTGGGTAATTAGAAATTTTAAACCTGATATTATCGTTGCAAGATTTCCTGCGAACGGAAGCGGCGGACACGGTCATCACACTGCTTCTGCAATACTTGCCGAAGAGGCATTTTATGCGGCGGCGGACTCAACTAAATTTTCCGCGCAGTTAAATTTTGTTGACACTTGGAAAACTCAAAAACTTTTTTGGAATGCGTGGCCTCAACTTTTAACGGAAAGAAAAATCGATCTCGCCAAAGTTGCACAGATTGATGTTGGGAAATACAATCCATTGCTCGGCAGATCGTACACCGAAATTTCTTCACAAAGTAGAAGCATGCATAAAAGTCAGGGCTTCGGTGCAGTTGCTCGTCGAGAAGCAAACATAAATTATTTTTTAAGAATTGACGAACCGAACGACACATCAAATTTATTCAAGGGGATTAATAGAAGTTGGAAAAAAATTAAGGGTGCCGAAAAGATTTCTGCGGCGATTGATAAAATTATTTCCGAATATGATTTCGCTAAACCGGAAAAATCGATTTCTGCTTTAACAAATTTGTGGAAGTCTCTTTCAAAATTTCCCGAAGAAAATTTTTACGTTAAAATTAAAATGGAAGAAGTTAAAGAATTGATCAAACACTGCTCGGGTTTATGGTTGGAAGCAACTGCAGATAAATTTGAAATCGTAAGCGGTGAAACTTTAAAAGTTAATTTGAAAGTTGTGAACAGATCGGGAATTACTATTCACCTGCGTCGCGCAAGCGTAAATGATGAAGTGAATATTCCTATCAAAGATTACAAGTTACTTCCGATGCAAGTTGCAGAAACGAATCTTGAAATTCCGATCACTGAATCTACTCCATACTCACAACCATTTTGGCTAAAAGAAGAGAGTAATGAAAATCTTTTTAGCATTGAATTAAAAGATGTCGGGAGAGCTAATTCCGATAATGTTTTCAATGCTAATTATGTTGCTGAATTTAACGGCGTGCAAATAATTTATGAAGTTCCTGTGTACTATCGTTGGACAGATCCAATCAACGGAGAAATGTTTCGCGATGTTGAAGTGTTGCCTTCAATCTTTGTTGAGTTTGAAAAAGATTTTTTCATCATCGACTCTTCAAAAGATAATGCGATTAATGTCGTGTTAAAAAATCGTGGTAATAAAATAAACGGAAAACTTGTTGTCAATTCATCAAAGAAGCACGCAGATAGTTCCACTATTGAAATTGATTTGGAGAAGGATGAAGAAAAAGTTGTTCCGATAAAACTGAATGTGCAATCTGATGAAACCGTGCAGATTCATGCAGAACTAATTTGCGCGGGCGGTCAAAAATATAGTTTTTCGCCGAAGAGAATTTCATATTCACACTTCCTTCCGCAGCCTTATTTGAAGCGGGCGCGAGCAAATGTTTTATCATTCAATAAAATAGAAGGTGATTTTCGCATTGCATACCTTGCCGGTAGCGGCGATGAAATTCCCGCAGTGTTGCGTGAGTTGGGTTATCGTGTTGATCTTTTTTCTGATGTGGAAATTCAAAACATAATATTTGAAAATTACAATTGCATCATTGCGGGAATTCGATTTCTAAATACAAATTCAAGCATCAAAAAAATTGAAGCGCAACTTTTTCAATTCGCTGAAACCGGCGGAACGCTGATTTATCAATACAATACTTTGCAAACATTAAAGACAGATAGATTTGGCGCGTATGATTTGAAGATTGGTCGTGAGCGTGTCGCCGAGGAAAATGCGAGCGTAACGATTACAAATCCCGAACATCCGTTACTAAATTTTCCGAACAAAATTTCTGAAAGTGATTTCGATGGTTACGTGCAGGAGCGTGGTTTGTATTTTCCTTCGGAGTGGAATGAAAAATATGAAACTCTTCTTTCGATAAATGATAAGAATGAAAAACCTTTGTCGGGTGCGATTCTGTTTGCCAACTACGGTAGCGGAAAATTTATTTATACATCACTTTCATTTTTTAGACAGTTGCCTGTGCTTAATACGGGGGCGATAAAAATATTTCAAAATATGATTCACGCAAATGACAAAAAATAATCTTGATGAGTTAAATAATAATAAAGAAGAAGTCCCGTTGTTTAACACTTGGCGGAGATGGTATCTGCTTGTTGCTACCTGCTTTCTTCTTTCTGTTACTCTATTCTACCTCTTCACAAAATATTTTGAATAGTACTTTAATAGCACACTGATGACACAGATTAAACAGATACTCACAGATTCGATCAGCGCAAATCAGTCGCATCAGTGTTATCTGTGTGCTATTGAAGTGTATCATAAAGTAATAAATTTCAACACAAAAATTTAATTGCAGATGAGCAACATTGATTGGTTGGTTCTGATTTTTTTTCTTTCCTTCATTGTCATTTACGGCATTGCAAAGCGAAAGAAAAATTCCGACATGAAAGAATATCTTCTCTCGAATCGCGATATGCGCTGGTACACTGTGCTATTTTCAATCATGGCAACGCAAGCAAGTGCGATTACATTCCTCTCCACACCTGCACAGGCATACGTCGATGGAATGCGCTTCGTGCAATTCTATTTCGGGCTACCCGCCGCGATGATATTAATCTCAGTAGTTTTTGTACCGATTTTTCACAAACTAAATGTGTACACGGCATACGAATTCCTTGAAACCAAACTCGGTTTGAAAACAAGAATTCTTACTGCGCTGTTATTTTTAATTCAGCGGGGATTAGCCGCCGGACTCACGATTTACGCTCCATCCATAATTCTTTCAACTATTTTAAATGTCGATCTCCTCATCACAAATATTCTCATCGGCGGACTTGTAATAATTTACACAACATTCGGCGGAACGCGCGCAGTCGGTTGGACTCAATTTCATCAGTTGATAATTATTACACTTGGAATGTTTGCCGCTTTCGGAATGATATTTTATTTGTTGCCGGAAAATATTTCTGTTGCTGATGCATTCACCGTCGCAGGTAAGTCGAACAAACTTAATGCAATCGATTTCACTTTTGATCTCGATAATCGTTATAGTTTCTGGTCGGGATTAATCGGCGGATTTTTTCTACAGCTTTCATATTTCGGGACGGATCAATCGCAAGTACAAAGATATTTGACTGCAAGCTCGGTTGCACAAAGTAGAATAAGTTTGCTGTTAAATGGAATCGTAAAAATTCCGATGCAGTTTTTTATTTTGTTAATTGGGGCGATGTTGTTTGTGTTTTATCAATTCACTTCACCACCATTATTTTTTAATGCGAATGAAGAAGCAAAAATAAAATCAAGCCGTTACGCAGAAGTCTATTCTCAACTTGAGGAGAAGCATCAGCAAATATTTTCGAAGCGAAAAGAGCAACTTTATCTCCTGCTCGATGCCGTTGAAAAGAATGACGATCGCCAAACAGAACGAATAAAAACTCAACTTGCACTTTCTTCTCAAGAAATGATGCAACTAAAAAACGAAGCAGTTAATATTTTGACAAAATATAATCCAAGCGCAAATACAAATGATTCAAACTATATTTTTTTGAGTTTTGTGTTGAAGTATCTCCCTGTCGGATTAATCGGGTTGATCTTTGCCGCAATATTTTTTGCTTCAATGTCCTCAACTTCTTCGGAGATAAACGCGCTCGCATCAACTACGGTTGTGGATATTTACAAAAGAGTTTTTAAAAAAGATAAATCTGAAAAACATTACGTTCGTGCGGCAAAAATTTCAACGATAGTGTGGGGATTATTCGCAATTGCATTCGCCGACCTTGCGAGCAATCTTGGAACATTGGTTGAAGCAGTGAATATACTCGGCTCACTTTTCTATGGAACGATACTCGGAATTTTTCTCACCGCCTTCTTTATAAAATCTGTACGTGGTACAATTGTCTTTTATGCGGCGATAACCGCGGAAGCCGCTGTATTGCTTTGCTATTTCTTTACACCGATTTCTTTTCTCTGGTATAACTTAATAGGATGTCTGATTGTTATCGTCTTCAGTTTTATTGCGAACATTATTAGAAGATGATAAAAGATTTCTTCAGAGTAAATTTTGCATTAGAAACTACATTTATTCACAAAATTCATCGATTGAAAAGTCAGAATCTCCCTAAGTATCTGTCTGCGTAAAATCCTTGAAGTTCCTGACAGAAAGTAAAATATCAATGAGTTCACCCAAAAAAGATCATTAATCTAAAATTGGAAAGGAATTATAAACCGTTCCCAAAGGGACAGGTGAAACGGTTGGCTGTTCTTGAAGTTATTATTAACCAACAGCTTAAGCCGTTGGTTAAAGGAAATGCTCACTGAATAGTAAAACGGTTTCAACCGTTTCTGACTTTGTTATAGTAGACTCATCCATCTTTATCTTTTTCAACAACTACTGAAATATTATAAATATTCATAATATTTTTTCTAGCTTTATTTCAATGAAAAATTTATGCGATGCAATTCAAAATTAAAATCTCTGATAAGACGATACAATTCTGGAGTATGATGCACCTCTGAAAAAAAGATAATTTAAAAACAATAATTGCGCGCCTCTTCAGCGAAAAAATATTTTGAAAAGAATTTTAAATTGAATCTATCACATCCAGCAATTATGTTTGACACTAATTAACTGAACAAAAGGAAAACTTCAGATGAGAACTGTTCTCGCAACAAAAGCTAAGATTTCAAAATTGCTTGCCGAATCGGAAAAATCGCACGAACCAATTCAAATTATTGATAAAAATAATGCCGGAGTTTTAATTTCGATAAATGATTGGCTATCGATTCAAGAAACGTTATACTTGCTTTCCATACCAAAGATGCGTAATTCAATTCGGCGTGGTTTGAAAACTCCAATTGAGAAATGTAGTTCGGAATTGCTCTGGTGAAAAAATGGTTACTTGTTTATATAACGCGATCACAAAAAGACGCTAAAAAACTTTCTTCGGCAGGTCTACGAATTAAAGCAGAAGAACTAATTAAAATTCTCGAAACGAATCCATTCCAAAATCCTCCAAGGTATGAAACGCTTGTCGGTGATTTATCCGGTGCTTATTCTCGTCGCAAAATATTCGTCATCGACTTGTCTATCAAGTACTTGAGGAGGAAAAAGTCGTGAAGATAATACGGATGTGGACGCATTATGAATAGAATGTATTCAGGAAATAAACTTTCCCGCGTAAAAACCCGATTGAAAAATCCAATCGGGCTTTTTAGGGATGGGGTTATGAAATTATTTCATAAGAACAAGTTTCTTAACTGAAGAGAAATTTTTTCCGTCAGAACTGGTTGCTTCTAATTGATAGAAGTAAACTCCGCTCACAAAATTCTTTCCGTTGAATTCGTAAACGTGGCTTCCGGCTTGCATGTTCGTATTAATTAGAACTGCAACTTCCTGTCCGAGTGAATTATAAAGCTTCAAACTTACCTTCGAATCAACAGCCAAGCCAAAATTAATTTTGGTTGAAGGGTTGAAAGGATTCGGGAAATTCTGACCGAGAGAAAACTCAGCCGGAATAACGATTTCAATTTCAACTTCATTGCTGTATTCAAAACTTCCGTCGAAGTCAACTTGTTTCAATCTGTAAACATGAACGCCTGCGCCGGGGTTATCCGAGAACGAATAATTCTGCGGCTCAGCTGTGCTTCCATGTCCGTTCACAAAACCGATTTGAGCGAAAGAACCATCGTTCAATCTTCTTTCAACTTCAAATCCTTTGTTGTTCAACTCGGTTGCTGTTGACCAATTAAGGCTAACTGTAGAACCGTTTGCAGATGCGGTGAAGGAAGTTAACTCGACAGGCCATGAATACCAATCAACGTATAGTAATGCGAAACTTAAAATTCTGCGTATAGGAGAACCCGGAGGGCTGTCATAAGCTCTTCTGATCGCATGTACATCTGTTGCAAAGGTTACAGCATTCCACGTTGTGCCAACTTTACCAATAGCATGAACAGTACTATCGGAACGATATCGATAAAGAATATCATTAAAAAACTGATTAGTAACCGGAACTAAGACATCTGGCCAATAACCAATTGTGCTATCAGTTTGACCCTGGAGGAAATAATAATTTACCAGCCCTTGTGCCCCGCCTGAAGGTGGTCGATCGGCTAGATAATTCCATCCGAGATAGTTATTGCAAAGATCAAGATCTATTGATGATGAACCGGTTCTTCCATGCATGTATCCGAAATCCTCTGCAAAGATTATTAGGTTTGATTTAAAGTAAGGATGTGGGTTATTCAAATATGATTTCAATGAATCTCTTTGAGCTAAAGTAGAAGTACTTACACTGTTACCTAACCAGATCAACTTTCTATAACCTCGAAATGAAATAATTTTTGTAGAATTATTATTTCCTCGGTTAAATAAATCGAATGTTTGACCTAACTCGACCATTGCAATAACAACCGAATCTTTTCCTGCTCTTCCATTAATGGAGGATGAATCATAAACAACAAGGTTTTCACCTATTAGCTGACGCTTGAAAGTAAGATTCCAAGTTTCAACGGATTTTAGAGAATCATTCGAACCTGCATAAGCATAAACAGCCCAAACGCCTGCCGCAGAATTTCCTTGCCATAAACCTGCGCCTGCGAGTATTCCGTCAAGCGTTGAATTGGAGATTGTGAATGTCGTCCCATATCCACCATCGTCAGACGGGAAAACAAAATGAGGTGTAGTCTCGCCCTTTTCAACCGACGATCCGAATTTCCATTTATATTTTAATCCGGGACCTGATGACGTCCATGAGAATTGTATCAGTCCCGGATTAAATACGGAGGTTACAATTGTTGTATTATTTGGAGGTCCGACGAGATTGAATGGACTTGCAACCGGTTGTCCGCGTTTAAGTGTTATAGCCCAGGGACCGTTAGTTGATTTCAAAGAATCGTTAGCCGGAAAATTATTTCTATATGCCCAAACATCCCATTGTGCGATAATAGAATCGCCGGGATTTAATCCGATGGAAGCAAGAAGGTCATCCAGCTCGCCTAAAGTATGTGTTACATTATTTATGCCGGTCGGTTCATTAACGATAACATTTGTACCGCTGCTTAAAATAAATTTGTAAGTTGCGTTTGCGCGGGAAGTATCCCATGTTGCAGAGAAAGGGGTCGCAGAATTTGGGAATGACACAAGACGTGAACCGTTTGGGGGAGCTGTTAAATTAAACGGTTGAAGAACACCGGCATCCAATGCACGAAGTTCGTAGGCAAATAATCTATCAGGTGTTCCTTGCAAAACTCCAAGTAGAGAGGCATACCCAGTAATCATGCTAACTGCTAGTGATAAACCACCAGCTTTTCCTCCAGCATTTCCAACGCCAACATCGGATGCTACATTATGCATTACACCTGTGGGTAATCCTGTTGCAGGATTTAATTGAACAATATTTTGCGGAGTTCCGGCTCCGGCGCCTTGACCCCACAACCAGAGGAATGGACCTCCAATTGAAATTGGATCGAACGCACCGCCATAAATACTTGTAACCCCAAGTTGCGCATAAGGCCATGTTTGAAGCAGTGTGCCGGTCATGCTTATCAATTGAAGGTTCGATGTAAAATTACCAAGCCAGAAACCGCCGTTACCGCCATCGGCAGTATTGTCATACGTTAAATAACGTACGGTTTGCGGTGCTGGAACAGTTCCAACAATTGTTCTCGTAACCGGATCAATCTTATGAATAGTTGTTGTGTTGTTTCCACCGTAAACGTGTGTTCCATCGAATGTGAAAGCACGCCAGGCTGATGCGGTAAGTGTGAATGAATCAACTTTTACTCCCGCGGTATTAAATACGAGAATGTATTGACTGACCGTGGAGTTCCAATATGAAACCCAGATTTTATCGATGGGTGGCGGAAGATAGATGACTCCGGCTTTGCCAAGCGAACCGCCGCTTGCAGCCTGCAAGTCGTAATTGAATTGAATATCCCATAAAGTTTCAATCGGATTTATCTCGTTTTTTACAACCGATTGAGAACTGATATATGAACTGACTTCCGCAGAACTTTGCGGTAAAGCATTCGGCGCTTGCGCAAGTATTAGCAGAGTTGAAAATAGAAACTTTTTCTTCATGAGTGTGCCCTTACATAATGATTAAGTTATTAGTTCACTGATTATGTTTACATTCTACAACCCAAAAAAACCTTAGTTTTTTTATCACGTCAAGAGTTGTATTTAATTTTCTTTGTTAAACTCTTGCGCAACGTTAAACAATCTCAATTTTTGAAACAAGTTTATTCACTCACCCATGATTCAATAACGAGATATATTTCCTCAAAAATGTAAAATTATTTGCAACATTTTTATCCTCCTTAAGATTTTTATCTTACTTCAAGGAGGTTCCCGAATAAAAATATTTGCAACACAGCGTTAACAGTGAAATTATTTTTTAACAATTCACAGCCGCATAAACTTTTAAGTTAAAAATGATTTATGTCCCCATCAGATTTTGGTTTTCGAATTGCAAAAATGAAAAAGCCCGATAGGAAGAAAATCCTACCGGGCTTTTTTAAAGTATGGAATTATGAAATTACTTCATCAGAGTAAGTTTTTTTGCGGAACTGAAATTCTTTCCGTCAACTCCTCTTGCTTCTAATTGAAAGAAATATACTCCGCTTGGTAATTGATAATTGATAGTGGATAATTGATAATTGTGATGGCCAGCTTCTTTCCATTCGTTGTTAATCAATGTCGCAACAACCTCTCCGAGTGTGTTGTAAATTTTTAGTGTAACAAAATTCGCAACGGGGAGCGAATATGAAATTGTTGTATTCGGATTGAATGGATTAGGAAAATTTTGATGCAGTGCAAATTCGGTCGGAAGTGAAAAGTCAACTTCAATTTCATTTGAATAATTGATTGTTCCATCAAAATCAATTTGTTTTAATCTGTATGAATATATTCCTACCGAAAGATTATTGTCGGCAAAGGAATAATTCTGTTTTTCGGTTGTCGTTCCGTTCCCTTTAACAAATCCAACTACTACCCAATCTGAATGTTGATTTCTAATTGCTGAACCTGAGCTATGTTTTATCGAAGAACGCTGTATTTCAAAACCGTGATTGTTTGTTTCGCTTGCAGTACACCAACCTAATACAACAACATTTCCGTTCGTGTTTGCTGTAAACGAAACGAGTTCAACCGGAATTACAGCGGTGCGTCTATCCCAAGAAGTTTTATTGTTTCCAACCCAAATAATTCCTGCGTCTGCTGTACTGAAATGTAAAGGAACAATTTTAGGAGAATAATTTTCAGAATAAGTCGGAGGAAAATCACTAACTCTTTCAGAGGAAGTAAAAATAGTTGAACCATGACTAACGCTTGTATGGATAACTGCATCAGATTCATTTGTGGGTGTTCCCGTTTGAATACTATCTTTGTAAAAAACAAAATCAAAACCGGAGATATCTGAAGTCTTATAAAAATTACCGTCAATGCCATATTCATCAACATTAGGATTATTAGCCAATGGTGCAGCTGTTCCATAAGTTGCTCCATTGTCTGAACTTTTTTTATACATAATATCTCGGACACCCGGATTCCCGGATGTATATAAAAAATAAACTTCATTATTACTTATCACGCTCATGAACTCATGCTTTGGAACATTATCCGTAACTACATCTTGAAAACCGGCGGAAGATAATTGTCCCGGAGTGGTTTCTCTGTATCGTGCGGCTCTGATAATAGACGTTGAAGTATCTGCAAGCACTGGTCCGTAATAATTTAATACTAATGTATCACCGGTTCCCGACATAAAAACTTTCGGTACTGCACCGGAAGAAGTAACAAGACCGGTAGAAGCCCAAACCGCACCTCCGTTTGTCGAGCCGAATCTTCTGATCTGATTAGCCGAGAGAACATCCACAAAAACATGAAGATTTCCTGTAGAAGTTGCGGCTGCGTCGAATGTTCGGTAGGGTTCATTTGCAAGGATGTTCATTGCACTGCTGAGAAAATTCCATATATAAATTTGACCGGATATCTGGAAAATACAGTAGACAGAATCAAGTCCGCTTCTTACTAATTTAATTTTATCATAATAGCCGCGATGAGTAATGCCTTGGGGAAAAGCCGACCAATCATTACCATCGTTTGTCGATGTTAAAATTACCAAACCCAAATTTGAAGTTGATAGTGTATCGTTTATCGCAACATAAATTGTCTGATTAGAAGTTTGAACACCGGAGAATTGTCCCACCGCCGCATTATTTAATATTGTTTGGTCAACGCCCCATTCGATCAATTCTGGGTTTGTAAATTTTATATCTTCAATTCTAACGTCCTGCGCAAAAATTGATGACGATAAAAGGAAGATGATAAAAGTAAATATTTGTTTCATTCCATAGCTCCTTTAAGATGAATGATTATTTTTTAATTGTTTCAAATTGCAAAATAATAATAATAAAATTTGTCGTCATTTATATTTGTGCACCTAAGATATTATCTCAACAAGACCATCTTCTTTGTTTCAATAAATTCTCCTGCATGGAGCTGATAAAAATATACTCCGCTTGGTAATTGATAATTGATAGTGGATAATTGATAATTGTGATGGCCAGCTTCTTTCCATTCGTTGTTAATCAATGTCGCAACAACCTCTCCGAGTGTGTTGTAAATTTTTAGTGTAACAAAATTCGCAACGGGGATTGAATATGAAATTGTTGTATTTGGGTTGAAGGGGTTAGGATAGTTTTGATTTAATATAAACTCGGAAGGAGGAGTTACATCTCCATTTATGTCTGTGATGCCGTGTGGTGTTCGCCCGAAGGCGATGCTATCGTAGCTCAAGTTTTGTAAGTACTTTGCTTTTTCCCTCATGAGTCTGATGCTTTCAAATCTGTTGCCGGCAAGCGTGGGAAGAAGTGCAGTCATAATCCATTGAGTATCTTGAGCGGCAAAATTAAACGGTCCCCAAAATATATAAAAACCTGCTTCGCCATTTGTTAATGATTGATCCCAATACCAACCGGATTGAGAAATGGGATCGCCATCGAGCGGAGTGAAAGTTCTTTGTTGGGTTGTCGGGTCAATTACAGTATTTCCAAACGTATCGAAACCTCGAACTAAATTCCAGAAAGTGGAATCATAGTAAGCTGGTTTAAAATTAATATTTGAAAATGATCTATCAGCTACCGGCCAAAAATAATTTATGGGAACATTTTTGAATCCCGGCTTTTTCTTCCCCAAAAAAATTGCCGTATCGCCCGGGGATTGTTTTATCGGAGAGTAAATGTTAGCGAAACCAACTGCCATCGGAGGATTAGCCAAATTCGCAATTTCTTTGTTCATCCAATTGTATGCAAGGTTTTCCGATTTCGAAAAGCCCGGCGCGTTGTATTGCAAATCAGAAAAATCAACATCAACCCAAAAAGAAAAAAATGCAGAATCAATATTTTCATTACCCTTATTGATTATTGTCCACTCGAAAAATAATGCATTTGAAAAGATATCCATCGAGTCGGATAGATTTCCATTTCTTGCAAAAACAGTCTGTTGTATCTCAAGTTTAACGGAAGTTAAACCGGTTTCGTTAAAAACACGGTAGTACGGATAGTTGTTCCGAAACATTGTTGTATCGTAAGAATTGTAGACACACCAAAGAGTTTGATCGCCTTTGAGTAAAGGCAAACCTGAATTGTTAATAGGTGCGCCCCATTGAGAGGGCCATTGCGCGTAATCCGGATTGGAATTATCATCGCCACGATTGATTTTATAAACTCTATACTTTAACGAGTCCGCCGGATTAGCCACCATTGCCGCTTCGCCGTTGATTATCGGTCCGGGGGAATACATTGAACCCCACTGTGCGAGAGCCCATCTTCTCGAATTATTCACTTTACCGATGAAACCGATACCGTAATCATAAATTATTTCCCGGTTATAAATATTTGGAATCAACCAATTACTTGGAGGAGATTCTTCAATGTTGCCAAAGTTGCATAAAGGTATGAAGATGTTGTTCGCATCTATTGAGGCAGAATGATAATACCGCGGAAACTGAGCGAATAAATTCTCGCTCGATGAAAAAAGCAGAACAAAAAATATTATGTACAGCATTTCAAAATCCTTTCATTCCAAAATAAAGTGAAGCGTTTTTTTTAATCCAAATCGGTAAAGGTATCGTTTGAATTAATTCCGAAAGAAAATAAATAAATTTCTTTCTGATTGAATTTTACCATTTTATTTATTTCTACAAAAACAATTTTAGAATGCCTCAATTCCCTAGTTCATTCCCAAAAACCAAACGGAGTTCAAAAAAATTATTTAATCAAAGAATTCTTTTTAACAAATCAATTCAATAAAATCATTTTCTTCGAAGTAACAATCGTCTTCGGTGAGTTTGAGTTCGCTTCCTTCGCGGTTAATACGTAGGTGTAAATGCCGCTCGCTAAACGAGTATTCAATTGTGAAGTGGAAAATTGCGTTTGATATCTCCCTGCAACTTTTAATTCATTGTTGAAGAGAGTTATAATTTCTCTTCCCAAAAGATCGTACACTTTCAACGTTACAAAACTTTCATCCTTTAAACTGAATGTGATTGTAGTATTCGGATTAAACGGGTTTGGGAAATTTTGTTCTAACTCAGTTCTTTCGGGAATAGAAATGACATCAACCGAAACCATCTTTGAATATTTGAAAGTGCCGTCGTTGTCAATCTGTTTTAATCTGTAAAGAATTTTCCCTGTGTAGTTGAGTGAAAAAATATTATCGGCGAAGGAATAATTTTTTTGTTCAAGCGTTGTTCCGTTTCCATCTTTAAAACCGATAGTAATCCATTCGTGATTTTTCATTTTTCTTTCAATCTCAAAACCTCTGTTGTTTGTCTCGGTTGATGTAGCCCAATTCAAATCGACGAAATGATGATTATGTTTTGCGGCGAACGAAGCGAGTTCAACAGGAACGGCAAAATCGATATATGCTTCATAAACGCCCCTGCCGTGTGTACCTGCACGTAACATTCCCGTCGGTTCGGAAAAATCAAGATGCTTAATTACAGTATTCGGCAAACCGTTGTCGAGGTCAACCCACGTTTGTCCATCATTGCGGGTAAGAAAAACTCCGACGTCTGTTGCAACAAAATAGGAATTCGGATTTGTCGCATCGCGATCTGTAACCCAAATATCATTCACAGGTGAATCGGGCAAATCTCCGGCAATACTAATCCAGGTTGTTCCTTTATCAATTGACTTATAAACTTTGCTTCCGCCGAATCCTGAAAAAGTTACATAAACAATATTTTCCTGCGAGGGATGCACGAGAACTGTTGTTACGGTTTTAGAAGGAAGTCCAGTGGAAACATTAGTCCACGTAGCACCGCCGTCATCGGAGCGATAAACTTTATTGCTTGAGGAGGCATATAACAACTGCGGATTCGTTTTGCTGATTGTCATTTCGCGCACTGCGGTTGTTCCGTTGACGTTAGATGAAATTGCGGTCCAACTTTGTGCGTTGTTTGTAGTTTTATAAACTCTTGTTCGTGCAGTGAAGAAAACACCGCTTTCGGTTGGATGAGCAATAATAGGCGCGACCCAAGTAACACCTTCGTTAGTTGTAATTCCGCTCGTTGCACTAGACCAGCTTGAGCCGGAGTTAGTCGTTCGTCGTAATCCGCCGTTTTGCGTTTCGCCGAGAATGTAACTTGCATTGAGAGGATTGAAAGTAACTTCGCCGCCATCACCACCAAACGCCGCCGCCCAATTTAATGTTGAGTGTGTTTCCTGCGTTCCGTTATCTTGCGTTCCTCCTAAAATTCTGTAAGGATTAAAAGGGCTTGAAGTGATTCTGTAAAATTGTGTTAAAGTTAAATTCGTATTTAAGTTTTCGAAAGATGAACCGTTATTAGTCGAACGCCAAACGCCGCCGTCATTCAATGCAACAACTGTGTTGTGATCTGTCGGATGAAAGAAAAGAAAATGCTGGTCGACGTGAACATTCCCCCCTGAATAACCGTTAGTTATATTTTGAAAAGATGTTCCGCCGTCCGTCGTTCTAAATATATCGATGCAACCAACAAAAACATTGTTCGGATTGGAAGGGGAAACTTCGATGTGCAAATCATACCACGCTTGCGAGCCGCTGAAATCTGTGGAGCCTGTTGTGTTACTCCAATTCACTCCAAAGTTTGAAGACTTATAGACATTAACTGCCGATGAATGGTAAACTGCGGCGTACATATATGCAGTGTTATCGCGGCACAAATCGAAATGAGTTCTTGTACCATCGGGCAATCCTGTTTGAAAATTTTGGAATGTAACACCGCCGTCAATCGATCTGCGGAAACCGATTCCGTTACCTGCAACGAATGCCGTATCTCCGCTTGGAGAAAATTTCACATCGTCAATTCTTCCGCCGATAATTTGTGACCAACTTGCACCGGCATCGCTACTTCGATATAACCCACTATTACCAAGCGCGGCAAGAAGTACGCTTGAATTTCCCGGCTTAATTATTAACCGAGAAAAATATGATGAGGAGGGTAATCCTGAAGTGTAGTGAGTCCACGTGCTTCCACCATCTGTTGATTTCAATAAACCTCTTCCGTAATAAGATGCACCGCTGTAAGTTGCCTCGCCTGTGCCTGCATAAATTATTTCGGGATTGGTCGGATCGATTGCAATTGCCCCCATTGATAATGAAGGTTGATTGTCGGTGAGAGGAAACCAAAAAGTTCCGCCGTTTGTAGTTTTCCAAACTCCGCCGTTTGCCGCACCAACATAAATAATATTCGGATTGTATGGATGATATGCGCCGGTTACAATTCTTGAAGTTATGTTTCCATAATTAAAATAATAACCGGGAGTGGGACCTAAACTAACCCACGTAATATCCTCGCGGAAATTTCCGTTTTTGATTTTCAAATTTTTCTTTTGTTGATACGCATTTGCATAAGCGTTTTTTGGAATGAAATTATTAGGGAATGCGCGCTCTTCGAAGAACGTCCACTCGCGCGAAAATGCTTTTGTCTTTTTGATTTCATCCGATGCAGTGTTATAGATCGTGTTTGATAAAAGAGGACTTAAATTTTCATTCTGTGCGAAGTGAATAAAACTAAGAAGTGATAATAGCAGTAAGATTTTTTTCATTGTGAACTCATTTGTTTTTGATGTACGAAATTAGTTAAAATATTTTTGCAGGCAAGGAAATCTTTAATACATTCCAAATAAATTCATCACCAATTCTGACACAATATTTTTTTTTCTCTGAATACCCTTGATTGATAGGATTGAAACAACAATTTGAAAAATGTTCAACTTTTGGTTTTGGTTCAAGAAGTAAAGGAAGATGAGAACGGTAAATTGTGTCATCCCTACGGGATTTTTTTTATCACAGGGCATTTTGTTACCAATATATTTTCCCTAACGGGAAAAATATTTTAATTATTGAAATCCCGAAAGCTATCGGGATGAGATATTAGTAAAAAGCAATGACGCAAAAAAAAAATCAAATCCCCGAAAGCGTTCGGGGATGAAATATTTTTTTCTGTTTTGAAATGCTCTCATTACGAAAGTAAGAGCAACAACTTGATGAACGTTTAACTTTTGTTCTGGCTTGTCCAGGTCAGGATAAGAAAATAGATGTGTGCGCGTAATTATCGATGTGAAAATTTATACTTCTCAATATCTATTCTCTCCACGTGGCTGACTTCATTGCCGAGAAAAAGTTCTGCGACTTGCTTAAACGTTGAAGGAACATCACTTACGTAAAAACTTTTATTTCCCATCGCAGATGAGTTAGTTTTTAATCCTATTCTATCGAGTTCACTGCGAACAACTTCCGCCGCGGCAACACCGGAATCAATCAACCGTACCTCTTTGCCGATTACTTTTTGTATCACCTCGCTCAATAAAGGATAATGTGTACAGCCGAGAATTAAAGTATCTATTTTTTTTTCGCCCAACTCGTGGAGATATTCTTCGGCAATTTCAAATGTAGCGCGATGATTGAGCCAACCTTCTTCCGCCAATGGAACGAAGAGAGGGCATGATTGCTCAAAAATTTCTATAGCCTGGTCGATCGAATGAATAAAATTAGAGTAAGCTTTATTTGCGATAGTTGCTCGCGTGCCGATAACGCCGATTCTTTTTGCCGAAGAATTTTTTACGGCAAGCTTCGAACCTGCTTCAATCATACCGATGATTGGAACGGTATATCTTTTTTTCAATTCGGGGATTGCAACCGAAGAAGCAGTGTTGCAAGCGACGACAATCGCCTTCACATTTTTCTCCATCAAAAATTCTGAGTTATGAATTGAATATTCAATTACAGTTTCGTTTGATTTGGAGCCGTACGGAACACGCGCCGTATCGCCGAAATAAACTATGCTTTCATTCGGCAGTGCGGATGCGATACGCTTAACGACAGTCAAGCCACCGATACCGGAATCGAACACGCCAATCGGTTTTTCTTTTTCCATGAAGTTCATTTTTGTATTACACTATTTGTTCTATTGCTTCAATGAGATGAGATTCAATCAACTTCAGAAAATTCGGAGACGCTTTTTTCATTTGACGATCGAGAACATAAAATGCATCGGCAACTTCATCGCCGCGAGTTGCAATCTTCGCAAAATAAATATTCAAACCGAGTTCGTTCAACTCGCTTGTAATTTTGTAAAGCAAGCCAAGTCTGTCGGGGGAGAAGACATCGATGATTGTATATTTTTCATGATCTTCAAATTTAATTTTTACCTGTCCGGGGCGCTTGAAAAATTTATTTTCAATTCTCCACCACTTTGATTTTAGCTTTGTAATTTCATTACCTAACTGCATCCTGCCGGTAATAACAGCGATGAAATCGGATTTTATTTTTTCATATCTCTCTTTTTCAAGTTGTTCGTTAGTGCGGAAATCCGTTACATTAAAATTGTCAATAACAATTCCATCTTTGCGAGTAAATATTTTTGCATCGTGAATGTTTGCATCGTTGATCAAAAGCGCGCCGCACATACGCGAAAGCAAAGCGGGATAATCTTTCGAGATGACGGTGATGTTTGTAAAATTTTCAAGTTCTTTAAATAAAACTGAAACCGGTTCGCCTTCAATAATTTCTTCGATGTGCCGCGCAATTTCTTTTTCGGAAAAATGCGAAGCGTAGCTAATGTCGGTCATTGCTTCAATATGCGTCTGCACATGAGCGTCTGAAATTCTGTCCGAGTGTTTTGAAATATCTTGCGGGAGAATTGAAGCGGAAGCGATTAACATTTCTTCACCGGAAATTTTTTGATCGAGCATCTCTTTTGCTTTTCTGTAAAGTTCGTTTAGAAGTTCATGCTTCCATGAAGTCCACAAAGCGGGATTCACCGCGGAGAGATCGGCGTAAGTTAAAAGATAAAGAAGATCGAGTTGCGGCGACGAAGAAAACTTCGAACAGAAAATATTAAGCGTTTCAGGGTCATTCAAATTTCTGCGGAATGCAACTTGTTCCATCAACAAATGATTGCGCACGAGAAAACAAACATCATTGATTTCATCGTCGGCGTAACCAAGTCTGCTCATAACAGAGGAAGCAGTTTCCGCTCCGAGGATTTCGTGACCGGCAACGCTATTCGGTTTTGCAATATCATGAAATAGCAAAGCGAGGAAAAGAATTTCTTTTTCTTTCTTCAATGAATTAAAAATTTTCCCGAGAATAGTTTTATCATCTCTCAGTTTTTCGATGTTTTTTATCGTCATCAAAGTATGCTCATCGGCAGTGTAAGTATGATAGACGCCGTGCTGGATGAAACTTGTGAGTTCACCAAATTCTTTTATGTAAGCACCGAGAACACCGAGTTCATGCATGGAAGCAAGAGTTTCGCCGACGTTCCCATCCAATCTTAAAATCTCTCTGAAGAAAACAGATGAAATAAAAATTTCCTGAGGTTGTAATTTTTGAATACTCTCGATAATCATTGAACGAAGATTTTCATCGAACGAAAAATTTTTAATTCCTCTGAAATAAAACGCGCGAAGGATTTGCGAGATGGTTAAAGTTTCATTTAGCAATGTGTTTATTCTCCCCCCTTTCTGAAAAAATTCGTCGTCAAGTTGTTCGGTTAATACATCGGGCAAATAACCAATTAAGTTTTTTCTAACTCGCTTCAAATATGATTTTGTAAATCGGGAGATGACATTTGTTGCCGCAAAATAATCTTTCATGAAAGGAAGAAAATCACCTTTCGGGTAATGAAGAAGTTTTGCAATTTTAATTTGATCGTCCGCTTCAAGTCTATCAACTTTTCTTTTGTGTTGCATGTGTAACAAGTGACGGACTTTCAAAATAAAATTGTAGCCGGAAAAAATTCTGTCGATTTCATCGCTCGAAACAAATTTATCATTTCTTAATGCGGTCATAAAATTTTCTATCTGCGTCGATTCTGCTTGTCGATCAATTACAATTCGTGATTCCAAAAAATGAAGCCACTCGACAAGTTGAATATCGCGCAATCCGCCGTTAGAATTTTTTGTATTCGGTTCAACTTCTTTTGGAGAGAAGCCGAATTTTTTATAGCGCATTTCGGCGTCGTGTAGGAATTGAATTGCAAGTGTTTTATAGTTTTCGATATTTAAGAATTGTAAAAATTGATTCTGCCACTCGTTGTATTTTTTATGATTCCCGGCGATAAATCTTGTTTCAAAAAACTGCGTGAAGGAATGAAGGTCTTCGTTAAAAAATTTTTCGATATCGGAAACATCCCGAGTAACTTGTGAAATTTCAATTCCGCTATCCCAAAAATATTTTAACAGTTCGGAAATATCTTCGGCGCAATCGTCCTCTTTTTCAATGATGAAAAGTAAATCGATGTCGGAATAAGGAGAAAGTTCGCGCCGTGCAAAACTTCCACCGGATGCGATTGCAAATTTTAACTTCTTGTGTGCGCAAGTATGACGGATGAAGTTTTCCAATTCGATGCTGTACTCGAGGCAAACTTGTAAAGGGTTGCCTGCAATCGATGAGTTTGTGAAAAGTCCCTCGCGTAAATTAGTTAAAGAAAAATTTTTAATTTCTTTGGAATTTTTTTTTGGCATGATCGAAAATCTATTTTTTCTTTTTATGCTCGACAATAATTTCCGAGTGAATGCCGCCGCGGGTATTGAATTTAGCGGTTATCTTCATGTATCGCGGTTTGCAAACTTTAACGAGATCATTAAGAATTTTATTCGTAACGGCTTCGAAAAAAATTCCGTCGTTGCGATAAGATTGCAAATAGAACTTGTAGCTTTTCAATTCGATACAAATCTTGTCGGGAATGTATTCGAAAATAATTGTTGCAAAATCGGGCTGACCGGTTTTCGGACAGAGAGAAGTGAATTCCGGCGCAGTGTGAACAATAGTGTAATCCCTCTCCGGATTCGGATTGGGAAAAGTTTCGAGAAGAGTGAGTTTTGGGGTCATAGGTTAATCTTCTTTTTTATTGGGTAATAATTCTAAATCTGAAAAAGTAAATTGTAATGCATCATACCAGCTGATGTATTTACCGACGTGGTTTTCAACTTTTTGGATTTCAAGATCAGTGAGTTTTCGGTTTAGAATTTCTTCAGAAACTGTATCTACATCTTCTACGACTAATTTGTAAATGACTTTGTTTTTTCGCATGATTGTTCCTAATTGTTATTGTAAAAACCATTCAATATCGAAATTCGATTTTCCTTATACTCGTTCGTTGAATCGAAAAGATTTTGGGACAATACTCTTTGCAATGACTTATTATGAACAGATTTTTCTTTGAGAGATTGACGAGCATCGACGATTTTTAACTCTCTTTCAAGAAACCAATCGGATAAAAAGGATTTATATTTTTCTTTATTAGTATCGATATTTTTTACATCGTTGATGAAATTAAATTTTTCTAAAAAATCAGGTTTTGCAATCGAATTTATGATGTGCAAGATTTCTTGCATAGTATTGTCTTCCTGAGAAAGAAAGTTCCATAACTCATCTGCAAGTAGGATTTCCTCAGATGCAAAATATTTTTTAAAGTCTACGCTGTAGTTAAAGAACCTGTCTTTATCATGACCACATTTTTCACTATGGAGTGGATCAAATGGAAATCCTAAATAATAATAAATTTCTTTATGTTGGAATTTTAATTTAAGTGCCGCTTTTCCATGAAGAAATTTATTTTTCTGTTCCTTGAAGATATCACTATTTGGTTTCACAGTTTTTAATTCGATAAGTGTAATGCTGTCCTCATCTTCAAAAAAAACATCGGCAGAAAAATTTGGAGCATATATTTCGCCGGTTTCAAGATTGGAATAAATTGAATTGTTTTCATTTATCAGATTTGGATGAAGTGTTGAGTTTTTTAATGATGCAATTATATCGCTGATAGCATTTTGCTGTTGTTTGTTTATTTTTAACGATTCAAACTTTCTTTTCTCTCCATCGCAAATAATATGAGCAGTTTTTTCAAAAAAAGATTGACCAAGTCTGGTGTTTAATCCATGCATCCAACTTGCTAAACTTATAAAAATCGGAATATCATTTACATGTCTTTCCAGATTTACCTTGAAGGCATTTAAAAATGCATCATGAAAGGGTGCATTGCGGTTGTTTAATGCATCTTCTGGAAAATCATCAAATTTTGATTTAACAGTTTTAATTACTTCTAGAGCTATTCTTTCCTTCTTAAGCGTATCCATCTAAATTCCTTTGAAATAAAAAATTGATTCCGCATAAGCTCCTTTATCCTTCTCGGTTCTGTTGAGAACAGGTCTTTTAAATTGTTGCTCTATTCTCATTCCAGATTTTTCAGCAATAAGCGGATACAAATTGTATTTATCATTCGCAACTAAAAACACATTAAAATCATCCGCCAAATATTGTCTACAATTAATTAAAACAGACGCAATGCCATTAACGTAAGATTCTTTAGCATCTTTGCCTTGACCTTTAAACAAGGGACCAATTTCCAAATCATCACTCCTCGTAAAACCAAATAAATCATAGGCGTACTCGTGCTGTTCATGATAGTTGATTAAGCCCACATACGGCGGACTCGAAAAAATTCCTTTGATTTTTTGCTTCTGAATTTTAGATGCGAAGTCATTATTAATTTTTTTGATTGAAGAAAACAAGTCGATAGTTCTGCTATCTCCGGTAAAACAATTCTGAAATGTATTCGTCCGCAATGAATTAAAATCTGCTAATCTCTTCATTGTGTCTTTAGAATATCTTTCCCACCAACCGAGCAACGAAAAAAGAGGTTTGCATATTTTCCCGTGCTTCGAACAGTAATATGTTTGAGAAATTGGTTCGATGAGTGTGGCTAAATCTGCATGTGTTGTTGCCCTGCAAGATCTTATAGTTCTGCTCAAAATAATTGTAATGATTTTTTTTGTTGAAGGATTTTTTACTTTTTTAATTAACTCAAATATAAAATCAATCTCAGTTCTAACATGATTTAAATACCATTTATCAAGAAAAGTCTCGTTTTTATTTTGCTTGATGTCTATTTTAAATTCACTTGCCAGGTTGTTAAAGAACGGTAAGAAATTTTTTTCTTTCTCTTTTCCATAAATATTCTCATCAATCTCGCCATTTTTTATTTTCCATTTATACTCGGGAGTAGGGAAGTATTTGTTGTTGAAGAGGAACAATTCTTCGAGCAACCTTGCTTCAAATTTAAGAGTGTTCGAATCCGCTATGAAGTTTTTGAGTGCATCGCTAATGATCTTCAATTCATCGCGTAAGTTACTTGAATCATATCTGCCAATTTTCACGTTGCTAATTAAAGAATTGAATGCTGAAATATCAATTCCAATGGCGTGCATTCCAAGTTCGTTAGCTTGTACAAGAGTAGTTCCGCTTCCGCAAAATGGATCAAGAACTATATCATCCTTCTTGAAATAAATTTCTTTCTTAAATTCGTCAGTATGAGTATCAAGAAAATATTCAACAAGCTGGGGAATAAATTTTCCTTTATAAGGATGGAGACGATGAACATGTTTAGTAGTTTCTGCCTCTTTGTATTGTTCAAATGATAAGTGCCAATCAATGTCATCACCAAGTTTTTCTTTCCAACTGAGTTGACGGTCTCCATAGTACGAATGATAATATTCTAACAATTCATGCTTGTTGATAAAGATATTACCGTTATCGCCATATTTTCTAATTTTCCCATAATTAATAAGATAGGAAATATTAGAAGATGTAACATTCCTGTTTAGTTCTAAACTAATCCAATTACTCGCATCTTTAATTGTTATCAATTCGTTTTTCATTTCACAACTGAATATAATTATGTTTTATCTTAAATGGAATCATACTTCTACTCATTATGATAGTAAGTTTGTAATTAAGTTAATCATTTTTCCCTTTTCCTTCGGGTCGCTTATTGCTATCAACAGAGCAAGCGATGTCAATGCATTGTCATTGATTTTCTTTTCACCCGATTTTTTATGTAAGAAGTTATTTCCATCTAAATAATAAATAAAAAGAAACGAACCAATTCGCTTATTACCATCACTGAAAGGATGATCCTTAATTATAAAATAGAGTAAATGTGCTGCCTTCTCTTCAAGCGATGAATACAAATCTTTTCCTCCAAAAGTTTGATAAATATTCCCCAAAATTGCTTTGAATTTATTTCCATCCTCCTGACCAAAAATTTGTGATGCTTCTTTTCTTGCCAACAAGTCGTCTTTAATTTTCTGAATTACAGAAAAAGCATCTTCGTAGTTAATGTTATACTTTTCCTTTTCTTTTTTCTTAACAGCTAATTTATCTTTATCGTATTGTTCGAGTAGCGATAATGACCTGGAGTAATCTGAAAGCAGGGATAATATTTCCCGTTCTTGTCCTGCAAGCAATTCATGCTTTGATTTCTCTTTGAGATACTCAATTGTTTCTGTTAACTCTAATAAATTTTTTTGAGCTGATTGCAGCCGTTTTTCATTAATTGTGTAACCTTTAACAAGATGATTTTTCAATGTCCTTGTTGCCCAAATACGGAATTGAGTTGCTCGTTGAGAGTTGACTCGATAACCGACTGAAATAATTACATCCAGATTATAATATTCAATATTTCTTGTTATTCTCCGTTTGCCTTCAATTTGAACTGTTGCAATTTTTGCAACAGTTGAATTTCTAAGTAATTCCCTGTTGTTGAATATATTTCTTAGATGTCTAGAGAGGCCTGATTTATCAGTATCAAATAATAATGAAAGCTGGTTAAGATTTAGCCACACTGATTCTTCTTCTAATCGCACTTCTAATTTGGGTCCTTCATTGGATTTGAAAATAACAACTTCACCTTTCTTAATTTCTTTCATTTCGAATACCTCACTGCAAATAATTTGGGTTTGTTTTGTACGGAATCCGGTCGTCGATTTCCGCTTGATGAAAACTGCGAAGATGATATGTATAATTGCCCGATCATAAATTCATGCTTTGATTTCTCTTTGAGATACTCAATTGTTTCTGTTAATTCTAATAAATTTTTTTGAGCTGATTGCAGTCGTTTTTCATTAATTGTGTAACCTTTAACAAGATGATTTTTCAATTTCCTTGTTGCCCAAATACGGAATTGAGTTGCTCGTTGAGAGTTGACTCGATAACCGACTGAAATAATTACATCCAGATTATAATATTCAATATTTCTTGTTATTCTCCGTTTGCCTTCAATTTGAACTGTTTCCATTTTGGAAACAGTTGCGTCTTCCAGTAATTCACCGGAATTAAAAATGTTTTTAACATGTTTTGAAATAGCGGCTTTCTTTACACAAAACAATGATGCGACCTGGTTTTGAGTCAACCACACAGTTTCATCTTCCAAGCGGACATCAATAGCCGGTCCTTCTTTGGATTTGAAAATAACAACTTCACCTTTTTTAATTTCTTTCATTTTAAATACCTCACTGCAAATAATTTGGTTTTGTTTTGTACGGAATCCGGTCGCCGATTCCAGCTTGCTGAAATCCGCGCAGACGATATGCGCAACTATCGCACTCACCGCAAGCAATATCTTCGCTTTGATAACAAGACCATGTTAAATGAAGCGGCGCGTTTAGCTCGAGTCCTTTCTTCACAATTTCCGATTTTGAAAAATTTATTATCGGTGTTACAATTTTTATTTTCGTTTCCGGTTTCGTTCCGATGTCAACCATCTTTTCAAATGCATTATAAAATTGCGGACGACAATCCGGGTAGCCGCTTGCATCTTCATGAACGGCACCAATAAAGATTGCTCTTGCTTTCAATACTTCAGCCCAGCTAACACACGCGCTTAAAATGTTGGCATTGCGAAAAGGAACGTACGAACTTGGAACTTCAATATTTTTTAAGTCCGCTTTTGCAACTTCAATGTTGCTATCGGTTAAGGACGAACCGCCGATTCTTGTGAAGTGGGAAAAATCAATTACTAATCTTTTTTCAATTCCGAAAAAATCTGCAACATCATGAAAAGCTTTCAACTCACGCGCCTCGGTGCGCTGACCGTAATTAAAATGTGCGGCGGCTAAATTATAATTTAGGTTGGCAATGGCAGCAGTAACGCAACTATCCATTCCACCGCTGAGGGCGACAACAGCTAATTCTTTCTCTAAATTTTCATTCATAATTCATTTTCAAATTAATGATTTTTTTGGATGAAACTGAGTGGAAAATTCTCCTTTTGTTTCATTTTGAAAGAAAAATAAATCTTGACTTTTTTGTAAAGATTGCATTATTTTAGCGCAAAGAATTTTACAAATTAAAAAGAGCAAATGAGCACTTCAGAAATTAATGATATTGAAAAACTTGCCAATCGTGAATATAAATATGGCTTCGTTACTGAAATTGAAACCGAATCGGCACCAAAAGGACTGAATGAAGATATCATTCGCTTGATCTCTTCTAAAAAAGATGAACCCGAATGGTTGCTTGATTGGCGACTGAAAGCATTCGAGCATTGGAAAAAAATGAACGAACCTGTTTGGCCGAATGTTTCTTATCCGCCAATCGATTATAACGACATAATTTATTATAGTGCGCCGAAAAAAAAGAAACAACTGAATAGTCTCGATGAAGTCGATCCCGAAATTCTTAACACATTTAACAAACTTGGAATTCCACTCGAAGAGCAAAAAATACTTTCGGGCGTTGCGGTGGACGCAGTTTTCGATAGCGTTTCTGTTGCAACTACATTTAAAGAAAAACTTTTGGAGATGGGAATAATTTTTTGCCCGATTTCAGAAGCAGTAAAAAATCATCCCGAACTTGTAAGAAAATTTTTAGGCAGTGTTGTTCCTTATACCGACAATTATTTCGCCGCATTAAATTCTGCGGTCTTCACCGATGGCTCATTCGTCTATATTCCAAAAGGAGTGCGGTGCCCGATGGAACTTTCTACATATTTCAGAATTAACGCGGCAAATACAGGACAGTTCGAGCGCACACTAATTGTCGCCGATGAGTCGAGCTACGTAAGTTATCTCGAAGGTTGTACCGCGCCAATGAGAGATGAAAACCAACTTCATGCCGCTGTTGTAGAACTTGTCGCCCACGATAACTCGCAGATAAAATATTCCACGATTCAAAATTGGTATGCCGGAGATGAAAACGGAATCGGTGGAATTTATAACTTTGTTACCAAGCGCGGATTGTGTAAAGGTATCAATTCAAAAATTTCATGGACGCAAGTTGAAACCGGTTCGGCAATTACGTGGAAGTATCCGAGCTGTGTTTTACAAGGCGATAATAGCATTGGGGAGTTTTATTCCGTTGCGCTCACAAACCACAAACAGCAAGCCGATACCGGGACTAAAATGATTCACCTCGGAAAAAATACTCGCAGTACAATTGTATCAAAAGGAATTTCCGCCGGCTTCTCAAATAATTCTTATAGAGGTTTGGTAAAGATTGGGAAGAACGCAACGAACGCAAGAAATTTTTCGCAATGCGATTCGCTTCTCATCGGTGATAAATGCGGCGCGCATACTTTTCCTTATTTGGAAATAACGAATCCCTCCGCAAGAATGGAACATGAAGCAACGACATCGAAGATCGGAGAAGATCAAATTTTTTATTTGAACCAGCGAGGACTTTCCACCGAAGATGCTGTGAATATGATTGTCAATGGCTACTGCAAAGAAGTTTTCAAAGAACTTCCGATGGAGTTTGCAGTTGAAGCACAAAAACTTTTGAGCGTTTCTTTAGAAGGAAGCGTTGGATAAATTTATAGAAATGATAGGATGAAAATGTTAGAGATAAAAAATCTTAAAGTTAAAGTTGAAGGAAAAGAAATTCTTAAAGGAATAAACCTCAATGTGAACAAAGGCGAAATACACGCGATCATGGGTCCGAATGGTTCCGGTAAAAGTACGCTCGCGCAGGTTTTAGCCGGAAAAGAAGATTATGAGATTACCGGCGGCGAAGTTTTTTTTGAAGGAAAAAATTTACTCGATATGGCGCCTGAAGATAGAGCAAGAGAAGGTGTGTTCCTTGCGTTTCAATATCCTGTAGAGATTCCCGGAGTTTCGAATACAAATCTTTTAAAAAATGCAGTGAACGAAATCAGAAAACATCGCGGCTTGCAACAATATGACGCAATGGAATTTCTTACGATGTTAAAAGAGAAAATGAAATATGTTGATATGCCGCAATCACTTCTCAGTCGTTCCGTCAATGAAGGATTTTCCGGTGGAGAAAAAAAGAGAAATGAAATTTTTCAACTTGCAGTACTCGATCCAAAGCTGTCAATACTGGATGAAACCGATTCCGGTTTAGATATTGACGCTCTCCGAATTGTTGCCGACGGCGTGAATAAAGTTAAAAACAACGACAACGCTTTTATCGTTGTAACGCATTATCAAAGATTGTTGAATTACATCGTTCCCGATTTTGTTCATGTTCTTTACAATGGAAAAATTATTTTGAGCGGAGGTAAAGAACTCGCGCTTAAGCTTGAAGAGAACGGTTACGATTGGGTGAAAGAACACGCAAACGAATTGGTCGAACAGAATTAGAATATCGATGAAAGAAAAATTATTTAAAGATTGGATATTAAATCAGTTTCTGAATTTTGAACAGAAGTTGAATGGGAATGCAGAATCGGAAATTCATGCTTTCAGAAAAACTGCGGTGAATAATTTTGTTAATCTTCCTTTTCCTTCCAGGAAGGATGAAGAATGGAAGTACACAAATGTTCAACCGATTTTGGATTTCAATTTTACTTTGCCTACAATCGAAACAAAAATTTCTAAAAACGACATCAGTTCACTTCTTTTTACGGAAGAAGATTTTTATACGATTGTTTTCCTGAACGGAAAATTCAGAAAAGAATTTTCTTCTCTTCCTGAAAAGAAAAACGCGCTGACGATTTCGCAGTGGAATTTTTTAAATACAAAAGAGCAACAACTTCTTTTTAGCTCGATGAAAAATAATTCTGCTTCGCAAAATATTTTTTCGGAGTTGAATTCTGCATTCATGGATGACGCATTGTTTATTCATGCTGAAAAGGGAAGTAAAATCGAAAAACCGCTGCAGGTTATTTATTTTACTGCATCGAACAATACACATGTGATTACGAATCCCCGAAGTTTCATTTTCCTCGAAGAAAATTCCGAATTGAAAATTGTTGAAACATTTTTTTCAAATAGTAGCAATGTGTATTTCACAAATTCACTCACCGAAATTCATGTGAGTGCAAACAGCCGTCTCGAACATGTGAAGATTCAGCGCGAAGGCGAAAACGCTTTTCACATTTCTAATCTTCACTCGAATTTAGAGCGCACCTCAAACTACTTGAACTACAATATAAATCTCGGCGGAAAAATTGTTCGCAATAATTTAAACGCAAAGTTCAATGCGGAAGGTAGTGAAGCTACGCTGAACGGATTATTCCTCGGCAACAAAGAACAGTTGATTGATAATCACACGGTGATAGACCATGCGATGCCGCATTGCATCAGCCATGAATTGTACAAAGGTGTTCTTGATGATAAATCGCGCGGAGTTTTCAACGGAAAAATTTTTGTTAGGAAAGATGCGCAGAAGACAAACGCATTTCAGGAAAACAAAACGATTTTACTTTCAAATGATTCACGCATCGATGCAAAACCGCAACTCGAAATTTTTGCCGACGATGTAAAATGTACGCACGGCGCAACAGTCGGGCAACTTGATAAAGAAGCACTTTTCTATTTGAAGTCTCGCGGTTTTTCGGAAGATGCCGCAAGATCAACCTTGATTTATGCGTTTGCAAGCGATGCCGTACATTCTATTTCTATTAAAAAAGTTCGTGATTCCATCGAACATTTGATCGCTCAAAAACTTAATTACGAAGAGTAGAAAAATGTATAAACTTAATCACGATGCGAAAATGGAGAAGTTTGATGTACAGAAAATCAGAGATTTGTTTCCGATTCTTTCCGAAAAAATTCACGGGAAAAATTTAATTTATTGTGATAACGCCGCTTCAACTCAAAAACCGATCTCGGTGATTGAACGTGTTGCAGAATTCTATAAAAAAGAAAATTCGAACGTGCATCGCGGTGTACATAAACTCAGCCAACTCGCAACTCATGAGTTTGAATCTGCACGCAAGAAAATTCAAAAATTCATTAATGCAAAAAAATCTTCCGAAATAATTTTTACTCGCGGAACAACCGAAGCTATTAATCTTGTTGCTCATTCTTTTGCAAAAAATTTTTTAAACGAAGGGGATGAAGTAATTATTTCTCACCTCGAACATCATAGCAACATAGTTCCCTGGCAAATTGTTTGTGAAGAGAAAAATGCGAAATTGAGAATAATTCCGATTGATACGAATGGCGAAATTTTATTTGAAGAATTTGAAAAACTCATTAACGAGAAAACAAAATTCATTTCGGTAATTCATGTATCAAATTCGCTCGGAACGGTGAATCCTATTGAACGAATCATTGCGAGGGCGCATGAACACAACATTCCCGTTATGATTGACGGTGCGCAGTCTATTCAACATACATTTATCGACGTTCAAAAACTTGATGCTGATTTTTTTGCTTTTAGCGGACACAAAATTTATGCGCCAACGGGAATCGGCGTTCTTTATGGAAAAGAAAATTGGCTCGAAAAACTTCCGCCGTATCAGGGCGGAGGAGATATGATCCTCTCTGTTAGTTTTGAAAAAACTACATATAACGAACTGCCGTACAAATTTGAAGCTGGAACACCGAACATTTCGGGGGCAATTGGTTTGGGCGCGGCTATCGATTTTATCTCTTCAATCGGGATCCATGAAATTGAAAAATATGAAAATGAATTGATTAACTATGCTCTTGAAAAAATTTCTTCGCTGACAAAAGTTAGAATTATCGGCGAACCTGAAAAACGTGCAGGTGTTATCGCCTTTATTCTCGCGGGTATTCATCCGCACGACATTGGAACGATTCTCGATCGTGAAGGTGTTGCAATCAGGACAGGGCATCACTGCACACAACCGATAATGAAATTTTTTAATCTTCCCGCAACCGCAAGAGCTTCGTTCGGAATTTACAACACTAAGGATGAAGTTGATATTTTCTGCGATGCTATTCTAAAAGTTTTTAAGGTGTTTGAGTAATGGATTCTGAACTTCAAGAATTATATCAACAAGTAATTTTAGACCACAATAAAAATCCGCGCAACTTTCACAAGTTAGAAAATTGCACGCATCATGGCGAGGGCTACAATCCGCTGTGCGGCGATCATCTTGAACTTTTTTTGATTTTGGAGAATGACAAAATTGTTGATATTTCTTTCGAGGGAAACGGTTGCGCTATTTCAAAATCTTCTTCATCGCTTATGACTGAAATTCTTAAGGGAAAAACTAAAGATGAAGCGGAAAAAATATTTAAACTTTTTCATGATCTTGTTACAGATAAACCAGTTTCGGAAGATGAAATGAATTCAATGGGAAAACTTGCCGTGTTTCAGGGCGTAAAAGAATTTCCGATGCGAGTTAAATGTGCAAGTTTGCCATGGCATACTCTTAATACTGCACTTCATGAAGAAAAGAAAGTTGCATCAACGGAATAATTATGGAAAAAGAAAATTCAAATCAAATGAACGAAACAGAAATTACGAATAGCGTTTCGAACGCTAATAACAACGGCGAACTCACTCTCGATGAATTAAGAGAAAAAGTAATTGAAACTATAAAAACATGTTACGATCCCGAAATTCCCGTTGATATTTGGGAACTCGGATTGATATATGAACTTCGCTTCGATAAAGAAAAAAATTTAATGGTGATAATGACACTCACTTCGCCGATGTGCCCTGTTGCCGGAACACTTCCCCCCGAAGTTGAAGCTAAGATTCAGGCGATTCCCGGAATTGGCAAAGTTAAAGTTGAAATCGTTTGGAATCCACCATGGACAAAAGATATGATGAGCGAAATTGCTCTGCTCGAATTAGGATTTTTATAAATAACAAATAAGGAAAAAGAGATGTTCAATATTGCATCAAAAAGACCGCCGATTTATGACGAAGAATCAGTTCAACCTATGCGCGATGAATTAGTCGCCGTTGGATTTAACGAGTTAAGAACTCCCGAAGAAGTTGAACAAGTATTGCTTGCGGAAGATGATAAAACCGCTTTGGTAATGATTAACTCTGTTTGTGGTTGTGCCGCAGGTGCCGCACGCCCCGGAGTATCACTCGCTTTACAGAATGGAATTATTCCCGATAAAATTTTCACCGTATTTGCCGGGCAGGATCGCGACGCAGTTGATTCGGTTCGAGGTTTAATGCCCGACGAAGCGGCTTCTTCTCCGAGTGTTGCGCTATTCAAAAACGGTAAGAAAATATATTTTATGCCGCGCTACCAAATTGAAGGAAGCGATGCGCAAATGATTGCAGATAATCTTAT
Organism: uncultured Ignavibacteriaceae bacterium; assembly: GCA_964393605.1. Taxonomy (GTDB): domain Bacteria; phylum Bacteroidota; class Ignavibacteria; order Ignavibacteriales; family Ignavibacteriaceae; genus CAYMUL01. The sequence goes on from CAYMUL010000011.1 coordinate 108,615, forward strand.
CAAAGTGTTCAATGAAAAATGTACAGGAGTTGGACCTTCCGTTAGTCCCGAACATTTTCAAAATGTTCAACATGCAAAAATGTGCGGAAGTAAAATTCCACTTTATTCGGAAAAAAATTAACGATGAAGTTCAGCAGTCAAGAAGAATTTGGTTTAAGATGTTTGCTTCGCATTGCGCAATCCAAATCGCCAAATGGAATGACGATACCGGAAATAGCGGCGATGGAATCTCTTTCGCAAGCTAACACTGCAAAGATTTTAAGAATTCTTCGGCTGGGCGGATTTATAGATAGTTCAAGAGGACAGGCGGGAGGGTACAAACTCACCCGTCCGCCTCAAGATATTTTAATTTCCGAAGTACTCGAAGTGCTTGGCGGCAAACTTTATGAAAGCAAATTCTGTGATGATTACGCCGGTACAAATTCCATCTGCACACACACAATTGATTGCTCGCTTCGTTCGTTGTGGAAGGCAATTCAAACTGCGGTGGAAAGCGTTACAAGTAATTTTGCTCTTAGCGATTTAATGGCAAGAGAAGATGAAGTTACAAATCTCGTTAAGTTAATTTTGGATGAAAATTTATCTGAGACACTGGTAAAGAAATAACAATTCTTTGCAGTAGAACGAAATTTATCCGCGATAATAAATTGCATCGTGTAATCTGTGTGAGAATAAAACATAGTGCGACCTCGTTTGAAAAAAGTCTCATCAGGTGAGAAGGAAATTAAACCACTTAGCTAAATAGGACACTGAGCAACACGAAGCCCATTTCCTTTTTTAACCGCAAAGGAATTTATTATTCACAATTCTCCATTCTCTCCCGATGGATCGGGACTCAATTCTCCATTATCTCCAAAGGAGTCCTTCGGACAATTGTCAATTTCTTCTTCTTACTCTTAATCTTAATCTTCTTCTCCCACGCAACAATCTTCTTTTTTAACCGCCAAGTTCGCAAAGGTGCGCGAAGTTTTTTTTCGCCGCAAAGACGCAGAGGCGCAAAAGGTTTTTCATTTTTAATTTGAAATTTTTAATTGATTCATCTGCAATTCTCCATTATCTCCAAAGGAGTCCTTCGGACAATTGTCAATTTCTTCTTCTTACTCTTAATCTTCTTCTCCCATGCAACCAGCTTCTTTTTTTTAACCGCCAAGACGCAGAGGCGCAAAAGGTTTTTCATTTTTAATTTGTAATTTTTAATTGATTCATTCTCAATTCTCCATTATCCATTGTCAATTTCTTCTTCTTACTCTTAATCTTCTTCTCCCACGCAACCAGCTTCTTTTTTTTAACCGCAAAGTTCGCAAAGGAACGCAGAGTATTTTTTTCGCCGCAAAGACGCAGAGGCGCAAAAGGTTTTTCATTTTTAATTTGTAATTTTTAATTGATTCATTCTCAATTCT